>CAJNCS010000146.1 GCA_905221325.1 bacterium | reverse complement strand
GCACTGTTGCTTGCGCTTGTGCTTGCTGATTCTGAGGCAGACTTGCTTGCTGAGTCAGATGTTGAAGCACTGTTGCTT
>CAJNCS010000145.1 GCA_905221325.1 bacterium | reverse complement strand
GCACTGTTGCTTGCGCTTGTGCTTGCTGATTCTGAAGCAGACTTGCTTGCTGAGTCAGATGTTGATGCACTGTTGCTT
>CAJNCS010000144.1 GCA_905221325.1 bacterium | reverse complement strand
GGGGGGGGGGGGGGGGGGGGGGGGGGGGGGGGGGGGGGGGGGGGGGGGGGGGGGGGGGGGGGGGGGGGGGGGGGGGGG
>CAJNCS010000143.1 GCA_905221325.1 bacterium | reverse complement strand
CGCTTGTGCTTGCTGAGTTAGAAGCACTGATTGAAGCAGAGATGCTGTTGCTCAAGCTTGTTGAATCTGATACAGATGC
>CAJNCS010000142.1 GCA_905221325.1 bacterium | reverse complement strand
CCTCAGCATCAACCAGCGCATCTGTATCAGATTCAACAAGCGTAAGCAACAGCATCTCTGCTTCAATCAGTGCTTCTAA
>CAJNCS010000141.1 GCA_905221325.1 bacterium | reverse complement strand
CCTCAGAATCAGCAAGCACAAGCGCAAGCAATAGTGCCTCAGCGTCAACAAGCGCATCTGTATCTGATTCAACAAGCGT
>CAJNCS010000140.1 GCA_905221325.1 bacterium | reverse complement strand
GCACTGTTGCTTGCACTTGTGCTTGCTGATTCAGATGCACTGATTGAAGCAGAGATGCTGTTGCTCAAGCTTGTTGAATC
>CAJNCS010000139.1 GCA_905221325.1 bacterium | reverse complement strand
TGCTTCAGCTTCAGCATCAACAAGCTTGAGCAACAGCATCTCTGCTTCAATCAGCGCTTCTAACTCAGCAAGCACAAGCG
>CAJNCS010000138.1 GCA_905221325.1 bacterium | reverse complement strand
CGCTTGTGCTTGCTGAGTTAGAAGCACTGATTGAAGCAGAGATGCTGTTGCTTACGCTTGTTGAATCTGATACAGATGCGCT
>CAJNCS010000137.1 GCA_905221325.1 bacterium | reverse complement strand
GCAAGCAACAGTGCATCAGCATCAACAAGCGCATCAGTATCTGATTCAACAAGCTTGAGCAACAGCATCTCTGCTTCAATCAG
>CAJNCS010000136.1 GCA_905221325.1 bacterium | reverse complement strand
CTGTTGCTTGCACTTGTGCTTGCTGATTCAGATGCACTGATTGGAGCAGAGATGCTGTTGCTCAAGCTTGTTGAATCTGATAC
>CAJNCS010000135.1 GCA_905221325.1 bacterium | reverse complement strand
CTGATTGAAGCAGAGATGCTGTTGCTTACGCTTGTTGAATCAGATACAGATGCGCTTGTTGACGCTGATGCACTGTTGCTTGC
>CAJNCS010000134.1 GCA_905221325.1 bacterium | reverse complement strand
GTTGACGCTGAAGCACTGTTGCTTGCGCTTGTGCTTGCTGATTCTGAAGCAGACTTGCTTGCTGAGTCAGATGTTGAAGCACTG
>CAJNCS010000133.1 GCA_905221325.1 bacterium | reverse complement strand
GCACTGATTGAAGCAGAGATGCTGTTGCTCAAGCTTGTTGAATCTGATACAGATGCACTTGTTGATGCTGAGGCACTGTTGCTTGC
>CAJNCS010000132.1 GCA_905221325.1 bacterium | reverse complement strand
TCAGATGCACTGATTGAAGCAGAGATGCTGTTGCTCAAGCTTGTTGATGCTGAAGCTGAAGCACTACGTGATGCTGACTCGCTGTT
>CAJNCS010000131.1 GCA_905221325.1 bacterium | reverse complement strand
TCAACATCTGACTCAGCAAGCAAGTCTGCTTCAGAATCAGCAAGCACAAGCGCAAGCAACAGTGCTTCAGCGTCAACAAGCGCATC
>CAJNCS010000130.1 GCA_905221325.1 bacterium | reverse complement strand
TTGCCAAAGTTGCCAAAGTTGCCAAAGTTGCCAAAGTTGCCAAAGTTGCCAAAGTTGCCAAAGTTGCCAAAGTTGCCAAAGTTGCC
>CAJNCS010000129.1 GCA_905221325.1 bacterium | reverse complement strand
TCAACAAGCTTGAGCAACAGCATCTCTGCTTCAATCAGTGCATCTGAATCAGCAAGCACAAGTGCAAGCAACAGTGCCTCAGCATCA
>CAJNCS010000128.1 GCA_905221325.1 bacterium | reverse complement strand
GCTTGTTGAATCAGATACAGATGCGCTTGTTGACGCTGAGGCACTATTGCTTGCGCTTGTGCTTGCTGATTCTGAGGCAGACTTGCT
>CAJNCS010000127.1 GCA_905221325.1 bacterium | reverse complement strand
ATACAGATTCACCTTCAAGAGATGCGCTCTTGCTTACTGAGTCTGACTTAGAAGTACTGTCGCTGGCGCTTACTGATGCTGAAGCTGA
>CAJNCS010000126.1 GCA_905221325.1 bacterium | reverse complement strand
GCATCTGTATCAGATTCAACAAGCTTGAGCAACAGCATCTCTGCTTCAATCAGTGCTTCTGAATCAACAAGCACAAGCGCAAGCAACAG
>CAJNCS010000125.1 GCA_905221325.1 bacterium | reverse complement strand
AGCAACAGTGCATCAACATCTGACTCAGCAAGCAAGTCTGCTTCAGAATCAGCAAGCACAAGCGCAAGCAACAGTGCTTCAGCGTCAAC
>CAJNCS010000124.1 GCA_905221325.1 bacterium | reverse complement strand
TGATTATTTTTTTGATTATTTTTTTGATTATTTTTTTGATTATTTTTTTGATTATTTTTTTGATTATTTTTTTGATTATTTTTTTGATT
>CAJNCS010000123.1 GCA_905221325.1 bacterium | reverse complement strand
TAGAAACGCAAGGTAAAGTCCTAGAAACGCAAGGTAAAGTCCTAGAAACGCAAGGTAAAGTCCTAGAAACGCAAGGTAAAGTCCTAGAAA
>CAJNCS010000122.1 GCA_905221325.1 bacterium | reverse complement strand
GTGCTTGTTGATTCAGAAGCACTGATTGAAGCAGAGATGCTGTTGCTCAAGCTTGTTGAATCTGATACAGATGCGCTGGTTGATGCTGATG
>CAJNCS010000121.1 GCA_905221325.1 bacterium | reverse complement strand
GTATCTGATTCAACAAGCATGAGCAACAGCATCTCTGCTTCAATCAGTGCTTCTAACTCAGTAAGTACAAGCGCAAGCAACAGTGCCTCAGC
>CAJNCS010000120.1 GCA_905221325.1 bacterium | reverse complement strand
GCACTGTTGCTTGCACTTGTGCTTGCTGATTCAGATGCACTGATTGAAGCAGAGATGCTGTTGCTCAAGCTTGTTGATGCTGAAGCTGAAGC
>CAJNCS010000119.1 GCA_905221325.1 bacterium | reverse complement strand
TCAACTAGCCAGTCTAAATCTGAATCACTTAGCAAGTCAGAAAGCACTTCTAAGTCAGATTCAGCAAGTAAGAGTAACTCAGTAGTTGATGC
>CAJNCS010000118.1 GCA_905221325.1 bacterium | reverse complement strand
TTCTTAACTTCGTCAGCTACCTTAGCTTTTTCCGCATCTGTAAGAGCTGATGGATTCACTACTGGTGTGATTGCTGGGGTCTTAACGCCATT
>CAJNCS010000117.1 GCA_905221325.1 bacterium | reverse complement strand
TCAGCATCACGTAGTGCTTCAGCTTCAGCATCAACAAGCTTGAGCAACAGCATCTCTGCTTCAATCAGTGCATCTGAATCAGCAAGCACAAG
>CAJNCS010000116.1 GCA_905221325.1 bacterium | reverse complement strand
AAATCTGAATCACTTAGCAAGTCAGAAAGCACTTCTAAGTCAGATTCAGCAAGTAAGAGTAACTCAGTAGTTGATGCTTCCAAATCAACTTCAAC
>CAJNCS010000115.1 GCA_905221325.1 bacterium | reverse complement strand
AGAAGCACTGATTGAAGCAGAGATGCTGTTGCTTACGCTTGTTGAATCTGATACAGATGCGCTGGTTGATGCTGAGGCACTGTTGCTTGCGCTTG
>CAJNCS010000114.1 GCA_905221325.1 bacterium | reverse complement strand
AAGCAAGGTAGAAGTAGGCAACGATGGTACAGCCACAGTAACCTTCCCAGATGGTTCAGTAGCAGTCTTGACCCCAGATAAGACAGTGAAAGAAGC
>CAJNCS010000113.1 GCA_905221325.1 bacterium | reverse complement strand
AGTGCCTCAGCATCAACAAGTGCATCTGTATCAGATTCAACAAGCTTGAGCAACAGCATCTCTGCTTCAATCAGTGCTTCTGAATCAACAAGCACAAG
>CAJNCS010000112.1 GCA_905221325.1 bacterium | reverse complement strand
GGTTCAGTAGCAGTCTTGACCCCAGATAAGACAGTGAAAGAAGCTGATTCAAATGGCGTTAAGACCCCAGCAATCACTCCAGTAGTGAATCCATCAGC
>CAJNCS010000111.1 GCA_905221325.1 bacterium | reverse complement strand
AGTGCCTCAGCGTCAACAAGCGCATCTGTATCTGATTCAACAAGCGTAAGCAACAGCGAGTCTGCATCACGTAGTGCCTCAGCTTCAGCATCAACAAGC
>CAJNCS010000110.1 GCA_905221325.1 bacterium | reverse complement strand
TCTGATTTAGACTTGCTTGTTGATACAGATTCACCTTCAAGAGATGCGCTCTTGCTTACTGAGTCTGACTTAGAAGTACTGTCGCTGGCGCTTACTGAT
>CAJNCS010000109.1 GCA_905221325.1 bacterium | reverse complement strand
ATACAGATTCACCTTCAAGAGATGCGCTCTTGCTTACTGAGTCTGACTTAGAAGTACTGTCGCTGGCGCTTACTGATTCTGAAGCTGACTTGCTTGCTGA
>CAJNCS010000108.1 GCA_905221325.1 bacterium | reverse complement strand
GACGAAGTTAAGAAAGCTAACCCAACAGCAAGCAAGGTAGAAGTAGGCAACGATGGTACAGCCACAGTAACCTTCCCAGATGGTTCAGTAGCAGTCTTGAC
>CAJNCS010000107.1 GCA_905221325.1 bacterium | reverse complement strand
TAAGACAGTGAAAGAAGCTGATTCAAATGGCGTTAAGACCCCAGCAATCACACCAGTAGTGAATCCATCAGCTCTTACAGATGCGGAAAAAGCTAAGGTAGC
>CAJNCS010000106.1 GCA_905221325.1 bacterium | reverse complement strand
GGTTCAGTAGCAGTCTTGACCCCAGATAAGACAGTGAAAGAAGCTGATTCAAATGGCGTTAAGACCCCAGCAATCACACCAGTAGTGAATCCATCAGCTCTTA
>CAJNCS010000105.1 GCA_905221325.1 bacterium | reverse complement strand
TAAGAGCTGATGGATTCACTACTGGTGTGATTGCTGGGGTCTTAACGCCATTTGAATCAGCTTCTTTCACTGTCTTAGCTGGGGTCAAGACTGCTACTGAACC
>CAJNCS010000104.1 GCA_905221325.1 bacterium | reverse complement strand
GATGCTGAAGCTGATTTAGACAAGCTTTCTGACTTGCTTGCTGATTCTGAAGCTGATTTGCTTGCTGAGTCAGATGCTGAAGCACTTTCTGATTTGCTTGCTGA
>CAJNCS010000103.1 GCA_905221325.1 bacterium | reverse complement strand
AGTGCCTCAGCATCAACAAGTGCATCTGTATCAGATTCAACAAGCTTGAGCAACAGCATCTCTGCTTCAATCAGTGCATCTGAATCAGCAAGCACAAGTGCAAG
>CAJNCS010000102.1 GCA_905221325.1 bacterium | reverse complement strand
AATGGCGTTAAGACCCCAGCAATCACACCAGTAGTGAATCCATCAGCTCTTACAGATGCGGAAAAAGCTAAGGTAGCCGACGAAGTTAAGAAAGCTAACCCAAC
>CAJNCS010000101.1 GCA_905221325.1 bacterium | reverse complement strand
GATGGTTGTTGAGCGGAAACAGAGGCACCATTCACATAAGTTGCACTGTCGCTTGGAAGCAGCGTTGCGATACCTGCTGGAAGTTGCTTACCTGCTGTTGCACTTG
>CAJNCS010000100.1 GCA_905221325.1 bacterium | reverse complement strand
TCAGAATCAGCAAGCACAAGCGCAAGCAATAGTGCCTCAGCGTCAACAAGCGCATCTGTATCTGATTCAACAAGCGTAAGCAACAGCGAGTCTGCATCACGTAGTGC
>CAJNCS010000099.1 GCA_905221325.1 bacterium | reverse complement strand
CTTGTGCTTGCTGATTCAGACGCACTGATTGAAGCTGAGATGCTGTTGCTTACGCTTGTGCTTGCTGATTCAGACGCACTGATTGAAGCTGAGATGCTGTTGCTTACGCTTGT
>CAJNCS010000098.1 GCA_905221325.1 bacterium | reverse complement strand
CTTGCGCTTGTACTTACTGAGTTAGAAGCACTGATTGAAGCAGAGATGCTGTTGCTCATGCTTGTTGAATCAGATACTGATGCGCTTGTTGACGCTGAGGCACTGTTGCTTGCGCTTG
>CAJNCS010000097.1 GCA_905221325.1 bacterium | reverse complement strand
AGAGATGCTGTTGCTCATGCTTGTTGAATCAGATACTGATGCGCTTGTTGACGCTGAGGCACTGTTGCTTGCGCTTGTGCTTGCTGATTCTGAAGCAGACTTGCTTGCTGAGTCAGATGTTGA
>CAJNCS010000096.1 GCA_905221325.1 bacterium | reverse complement strand
CCTCAGAATCAGCAAGCACAAGCGCAAGCAATAGTGCCTCAGCGTCAACAAGCGCATCTGTATCTGATTCAACAAGCATGAGCAACAGCATCTCTGCTTCAATCAGCGCATCAGAATCAGCAAG
>CAJNCS010000095.1 GCA_905221325.1 bacterium | reverse complement strand
AGCAAGTCTGCTTCAGAATCAGCAAGCACAAGCGTAAGCAACAGTGCATCAACATCTGACTCAGCAAGCAAGTCTGCCTCAGAATCAGCAAGCACAAGCGCAAGCAATAGTGCCTCAGCGTCAAC
>CAJNCS010000094.1 GCA_905221325.1 bacterium | reverse complement strand
TTGCTTGCTGAGTCAGATGCTGAAGCACTTTCTGATTTGCTTGCTGATTCTGATTTAGACTTGCTTGTTGATACAGATTCACCTTCAAGAGATGCGCTCTTGCTTACTGAGTCTGACTTAGAAGT
>CAJNCS010000093.1 GCA_905221325.1 bacterium | reverse complement strand
CCTTCAAGAGATGCGCTCTTGCTTACTGAGTCTGACTTAGAAGTACTGTCGCTGGCGCTTACTGATGCTGAAGCTGACTTGCTTGCTGAGTCAGATGCTGAAGCTGATTTAGACAAGCTTTCTGA
>CAJNCS010000092.1 GCA_905221325.1 bacterium | reverse complement strand
TGGACCTTCAAGGGCTACGACGCAGCCAATGCAGTCGTGAACAAGGCTGATGTTGAGTTTGTAGGGAAATGGACCTTTGAAGCTAAGAAGTACCAAGCTACTTACCGCTTCGAGAGCGCGACAGCAG
>CAJNCS010000091.1 GCA_905221325.1 bacterium | reverse complement strand
GGGAAGGTTACTGTGGCTGTACCATCGTTGCCTACTTCTACCTTGCTTGCTGTTGGGTTAGCTTTCTTAACTTCGTCGGCTACCTTAGCTTTTTCCGCATCTGTAAGAGCTGATGGATTCACTACTGG
>CAJNCS010000090.1 GCA_905221325.1 bacterium | reverse complement strand
CTGTTGCTTACGCTTGTGCTTACTGATTCTGATGCAGATTTGCTTGCTGAGTCAGATGTTGATGCACTGTTGCTTGCGCTTGTGCTTGCTGATTCAGATGCACTGATTGAAGCAGAGATGCTGTTGCT
>CAJNCS010000089.1 GCA_905221325.1 bacterium | reverse complement strand
ACTTCTAAGTCAGACTCAGTAAGCAAGAGCGCATCTCTTGAAGGTGAATCTGTATCAACAAGCAAGTCTAAATCAGAGTCAGCAAGCAAATCAGAAAGTGCTTCAGCATCTGACTCAGCAAGCAAATC
>CAJNCS010000088.1 GCA_905221325.1 bacterium | reverse complement strand
AGCATGAGCAACAGCATCTCTGCTTCAATCAGTGCTTCTAACTCAGTAAGTACAAGCGCAAGCAACAGTGCCTCAGCGTCAACAAGCGCATCAGTATCTGATTCAACAAGCATGAGCAACAGCATCTCT
>CAJNCS010000087.1 GCA_905221325.1 bacterium | reverse complement strand
GAAGCAGAGATGCTGTTGCTCAAGCTTGTTGAATCTGATACAGATGCACTTGTTGATGCTGAGGCACTGTTGCTTGCACTTGTGCTTGCTGATTCAGATGCACTGATTGAAGCAGAGATGCTGTTGCTCA
>CAJNCS010000086.1 GCA_905221325.1 bacterium | reverse complement strand
TAAGTAGCTTGGTACTTCTTAGCTTCAAAGGTCCATTTCCCTACAAACTCAACATCAGCCTTGTTCACGACTGCATTAGCTGCGTCGTAGCCCTTGAAGGTCCATGTGCCGTCGTTCACATCATCTTTGTAAGT
>CAJNCS010000085.1 GCA_905221325.1 bacterium | reverse complement strand
ATGCTTGTGCTTGCTGATTGACTCGCACTGATTGAGGCAGACACGCTGTTGCTCAAGCTTGTGCTTGCTGATTCAGACGCACTGATTGAAGCTGAGATGCTGTTGCTTACGCTTGTGCTTGCTGATTCAGACGC
>CAJNCS010000084.1 GCA_905221325.1 bacterium | reverse complement strand
AGAGATGCTGTTGCTTACGCTTGTTGAATCTGATACAGATGCGCTGGTTGATGCTGAGGCACTGTTGCTTGCGCTTGTGCTTGTTGATTCAGAAGCACTGATTGAAGCAGAGATGCTGTTGCTCAAGCTTGTTGAATC
>CAJNCS010000083.1 GCA_905221325.1 bacterium | reverse complement strand
CCTTCAAGAGATGCGCTCTTGCTTACTGAGTCTGACTTAGAAGTACTGTCGCTGGCGCTTACTGATGCTGAAGCTGATTTAGACAAGCTTTCTGACTTGCTTGCTGATTCTGAAGCTGATTTGCTTGCTGAGTCAGATGC
>CAJNCS010000082.1 GCA_905221325.1 bacterium | reverse complement strand
GCTTGGTACTTGTTAGCTTCAAAGGACCATTTTCCTACAAACTCTACATCGGACTTGTTGACAACGGCGCTAGCTGCGTCATAACCCTTGAAGGTCCAAGTGCCGTCGTTCACTGCGTCGGTGTAAGTGGTTTGAGCTGGTTG
>CAJNCS010000081.1 GCA_905221325.1 bacterium | reverse complement strand
GTATTCACTTTTGCTTAACACGCTAGAAGTCCACTGGTTTCAAAGGATTAGCAAGCTGTGTACTATTTATGGTATAAGTGACAAATGTTTACCAATGCTTTCTGTTGCTTATCAATAGTTGAGTTTTTGCTTATTTTTATTTAA
>CAJNCS010000080.1 GCA_905221325.1 bacterium | reverse complement strand
TCAGATGCACTGATTGAAGCAGAGATGCTGTTGCTCAAGCTTGTTGATGCTGAAGCTGAAGCACTACGTGATGCTGAGGCACTGTTGCTTGCACTTGTGCTTGCTGATTCAGATGCACTGATTGAAGCAGAGATGCTGTTGCTCA
>CAJNCS010000079.1 GCA_905221325.1 bacterium | reverse complement strand
GTATCAACAAGCAAGTCTAAATCAGAGTCAGCAAGCAAATCAGAAAGTGCTTCAGCATCTGACTCAGCAAGCAAATCTGCTTCAGAATCAGAAAGCTTGTCTAAATCAGCTTCAGCATCTGACTCAGCAAGCAAGTCAGCTTCAG
>CAJNCS010000078.1 GCA_905221325.1 bacterium | reverse complement strand
CTTGCTGAATCTGATTTAGAAAGGCTTTGCGACTTGCTAAGCGATTCAGACTTAGACTGGCTAGTTGATGTTGATTTAGAAGCATCAACGATTGAAGTACTCTTGCTTGCTGAATCTGATTTAGAAAGGCTTTGCGACTTGCTAAG
>CAJNCS010000077.1 GCA_905221325.1 bacterium | reverse complement strand
GAGATGCTGTTGCTTACGCTTGTGCTTGCTGATTCAGACGCACTGATTGAAGCTGAGATGCTGTTGCTTACGCTTGTGCTTACTGATTCTGATGCAGATTTGCTTGCTGAGTCAGATGCTGAAGCACTTGTGCTTGCTGAGTTAGAA
>CAJNCS010000076.1 GCA_905221325.1 bacterium | reverse complement strand
TTACTCTTACTTGCTGAATCTGACTTAGAAGTGCTTTCTGACTTGCTAAGTGATTCAGATTTAGACTGGCTAGTTGAAGTTGATTTGGAAGCATCAACTACTGAGTTACTCTTACTTGCTGAATCTGACTTAGAAGTGCTTTCTGACTT
>CAJNCS010000075.1 GCA_905221325.1 bacterium | reverse complement strand
CTGATTGAAGCAGAGATGCTGTTGCTCAAGCTTGTTGATGCTGAAGCTGAAGCACTACGTGATGCTGACTCGCTGTTGCTTGCACTTGTGCTTGCTGATTCAGATGCACTGATTGAAGCAGAGATGCTGTTGCTCAAGCTTGTTGAATC
>CAJNCS010000074.1 GCA_905221325.1 bacterium | reverse complement strand
CAAGTGCAAGCAACAGCATCTCTGCTTCAATCAGCGCATCAGAATCAGCAAGTACAAGTGCAAGCAACAGTGCTTCAGCGTCAACAAGCGCATCTGTATCTTATTCAATAAGCTTGAGCAACAGCATCTCTGCTTCAATCAGTGCTTCTAA
>CAJNCS010000073.1 GCA_905221325.1 bacterium | reverse complement strand
GAACCCACGCACGCTTTTACACGCCTGACGGTTTTCAAGACCGTTCCCTTCAGCCAGACTTGGGTAATCCTCCAAAAATAGTCCGTACGGGATTCGAACCCGTGTTACCGCCGTGAAAAGGCGGTGTCTTAACCCCTTGACCAACGGACCA
>CAJNCS010000072.1 GCA_905221325.1 bacterium | reverse complement strand
TCTGACTTGCTTGCTGATTCTGAAGCTGATTTGCTTGCTGAGTCAGATGCTGAAGCACTTTCTGATTTGCTTGCTGATTCTGATTTAGACTTGCTTGTTGATACAGATTCACCTTCAAGAGATGCGCTCTTGCTTACTGAGTCTGACTTAGAAGT
>CAJNCS010000071.1 GCA_905221325.1 bacterium | reverse complement strand
GAAGCAGAGATGCTGTTGCTTACGCTTGTTGAATCAGATACAGATGCGCTTGTTGACGCTGATGCACTGTTGCTTGCACTTGTGCTTGCTGATTCTGAAGCACTGATTGAAGCGGAGATGCTGTTGCTCAAGCTTGTTGATGCTGAAGCTGAGGC
>CAJNCS010000070.1 GCA_905221325.1 bacterium | reverse complement strand
TTTGGGAGTTTAGCTCAGCTGGGAGAGCATCTGCCTTACAAGCAGAGGGTCAGCGGTTCGATCCCGTTAACTCCCATTTTAGCGGGTGTAGTTTAGTGGTAAAACTACAGCCTTCCAAGCTGTTGTCGCGAGTTCGATTCTCGTCACCCGCTTTGAAC
>CAJNCS010000069.1 GCA_905221325.1 bacterium | reverse complement strand
TGGGCGCGTAGCTCAGGTGGTTAGAGCGCACGCCTGATAAGCGTGAGGTCGGTGGTTCGAGTCCACTCGTGCCCATTTATGAATATGGTCCGTTGGTCAAGGGGTTAAGACACCGCCTTTTCACGGCGGTAACACGGGTTCGAATCCCGTACGGACTATTT
>CAJNCS010000068.1 GCA_905221325.1 bacterium | reverse complement strand
GACTCAGCAAGCAAGTCTGCTTCAGAATCAGCAAGCACAAGCGCAAGCAACAGTGCTTCAGCGTCAACAAGCGCATCTGTATCAGATTCAACAAGCTTGAGCAACAGCATTTCTGCTTCAATCAGTGCATCAGAATCAGTTAGCGCAAGCGCAAGCAACAGTGC
>CAJNCS010000067.1 GCA_905221325.1 bacterium | reverse complement strand
ATCTGTATCAGATTCAACAAGCGTAAGCAACAGCATCTCTGCTTCAATCAGTGCTTCTAACTCAGCAAGCACAAGCGTAAGCAACAGTGCATCAGCATCAACCAGCGCATCTGTATCAGATTCAACAAGCTTGAGCAACAGCATCTCTGCTTCAATCAGTGCTTCT
>CAJNCS010000066.1 GCA_905221325.1 bacterium | reverse complement strand
ATTCACATAAGTTGCACTGTCGCTTGGAAGCAGCGTTGCGATACCTGCTGGAAGTTGCTTACCTGCTGTTGCACTTGTGAAACTGTAAGTAGCTTGGTACTTGTTAGCTTCAAAGGACCATTTTCCTACAAACTCTACATCGGACTTGTTGACAACGGCGCTAGCTGC
>CAJNCS010000065.1 GCA_905221325.1 bacterium | reverse complement strand
AGCAACAGTGCTTCAACATCTGACTCAGCAAGCAAGTCTGCCTCAGAATCAGCAAGCACAAGCGCAAGCAACAGTGCATCAGCATCAACAAGTGCATCTGTATCAGATTCAACAAGCTTGAGCAACAGCATTTCTGCTTCAATCAGTGCTTCTAACTCAGCAAGCACAAGCG
>CAJNCS010000064.1 GCA_905221325.1 bacterium | reverse complement strand
GATTCAACAAGCTTGAGCAACAGCATCTCTGCTTCAATCAGTGCTTCTGAATCAACAAGCACAAGCGCAAGCAACAGCGAGTCAGCATCACGTAATGCTTCAGCTTCAGCATCAACAAGCTTGAGCAACAGCATCTCTGCTTCAATCAGCGCTTCTAACTCAGCAAGCACAA
>CAJNCS010000063.1 GCA_905221325.1 bacterium | reverse complement strand
CTTGTTGAATCTGATACAGATGCGCTTGTTGATGCTGAGGCACTGTTGCTTGCGCTTGTACTTACTGATTCTGATGCGCTGATTGAAGCAGAAATGCTGTTGCTCATGCTTGTGCTTGCTGATTGACTCGCACTGATTGAGGCAGACACGCTGTTGCTCAAGCTTGTGCTTG
>CAJNCS010000062.1 GCA_905221325.1 bacterium | reverse complement strand
GCAAGCAACAGTGCATCAACATCTGACTCAGCAAGCAAATCTGCATCAGAATCAGTAAGCACAAGCGTAAGCAACAGTGAATCAGCTTCACGTAGTGCCTCAGCTTCAGCATCAACAAGCTTGAGCAACAGCATCTCCGCTTCAATCAGTGCTTCAGAATCAGCAAGCACAAG
>CAJNCS010000061.1 GCA_905221325.1 bacterium | reverse complement strand
CACTGTTGCTTGCGCTTGTGCTTGCTGATTCTGAGGCAGACTTGCTTGCTGAGTCAGATGTTGAAGCACTGTTGCTTACACTTGTGCTTGTTGATTCAGAAGCACTGATTGAAGCAGAGATGCTGTTGCTTACGCTTGTTGAATCTGATACAGATGCGCTGGTTGATGCTGAGG
>CAJNCS010000060.1 GCA_905221325.1 bacterium | reverse complement strand
AGCAACAGTGCATCAACATCTGACTCAGCAAGCAAGTCTGCTTCAGAATCAGCAAGCACAAGCGCAAGCAACAGTGCCTCAGCGTCAACAAGCGCATCAGTATCTGATTCAACAAGCATGAGCAACAGCATCTCTGCTTCAATCAGTGCTTCTAACTCAGTAAGTACAAGCGCAAG
>CAJNCS010000059.1 GCA_905221325.1 bacterium | reverse complement strand
GACTCAGCAAGCAAGTCTGCTTCAGAATCAGCAAGCACAAGCGCAAGCAACAGTGCTTCAGCGTCAACAAGCGCATCAGTATCCGATTCAACAAGCGTAAGCAACAGTGCTTCAACATCTGACTCAGCAAGCAAGTCTGCTTCAGAATCAGCAAGCACAAGCGCAAGCAACAGTGC
>CAJNCS010000058.1 GCA_905221325.1 bacterium | reverse complement strand
AACAGTGCATCAGCGTCAACAAGCGCATCTGTATCTGATTCAACAAGCGTAAGCAACAGCATCTCTGCTTCAATCAGCGCATCAGAATCAGCAAGCACAAGTGCAAGCAACAGTGCATCAACATCTGACTCAGCAAGCAAATCTGCATCAGAATCAGTAAGCACAAGCGTAAGCAACAG
>CAJNCS010000057.1 GCA_905221325.1 bacterium | reverse complement strand
GGGAAGGTTACTGTGGCTGTACCATCGTTGCCTACTTCTACCTTGCTTGCTGTTGGGTTAGCTTTCTTAACTTCGTCGGCTACCTTAGCTTTTTCCGCATCTGTAAGAGCTGATGGATTCACTACTGGAGTGATTGCTGGGGTCTTAACGCCATTTGAATCAGCTTCTTTCACTGTCTTA
>CAJNCS010000056.1 GCA_905221325.1 bacterium | reverse complement strand
GCGCTCTTGCTTACTGAGTCTGACTTAGAAGTACTGTCGCTGGCGCTTACTGATTCTGAAGCTGACTTGCTTGCTGAGTCAGATGCTGAAGCACTTTCTGATTTGCTTGCTGACTCTGATTTAGACTTGCTTGTTGATACAGATTCACCTTCAAGAGATGCGCTCTTGCTTACTGAGTCTGACTTAGAAGT
>CAJNCS010000055.1 GCA_905221325.1 bacterium | reverse complement strand
ACTTCTAAGTCAGACTCAGTAAGCAAGAGCGCATCTCTTGAAGGTGAATCTGTATCAACAAGCAAGTCTAAATCAGAATCAGCAAGCAAATCAGAAAGTGCTTCAGCATCTGACTCAGCAAGCAAGTCAGCTTCAGAATCAGTAAGCGCCAGCGACAGTACTTCTAAGTCAGACTCAGTAAGCAAGAGCGC
>CAJNCS010000054.1 GCA_905221325.1 bacterium | reverse complement strand
ATACAGATTCACCTTCAAGAGATGCGCTCTTGCTTACTGAGTCTGACTTAGAAGTACTGTCGCTGGCGCTTACTGATGCTGAAGCTGATTTAGACAAGCTTTCTGACTTGCTTGCTGATTCTGAAGCTGATTTGCTTGCTGAGTCAGATGCTGAAGCACTTTCTGATTTGCTTGCTGATTCTGATTTAGACTTGCTTGTTGATAC
>CAJNCS010000053.1 GCA_905221325.1 bacterium | reverse complement strand
GAAGCAGAGATGCTGTTGCTCAAGCTTGTTGAATCTGATACAGATGCACTTGTTGATGCTGAGGCACTGTTGCTTGCACTTGTGCTTGCTGATTCAGATGCACTGATTGAAGCAGAGATGCTGTTGCTTGCGCTTGTGCTTGCTGATTCTGAAGCACTGATTGAAGCGGAGATGCTGTTGCTCAAGCTTGTTGATGCTGAAGCTGAGGC
>CAJNCS010000052.1 GCA_905221325.1 bacterium | reverse complement strand
GTATCAACAAGCAAGTCTAAATCAGAGTCAGCAAGCAAATCAGAAAGTGCTTCAGCATCTGACTCAGCAAGCAAATCTGCTTCAGAATCAGCAAGCAAGTCAGAAAGCTTGTCTAAATCAGCTTCAGCATCTGACTCAGCAAGCAAGTCAGCTTCAGAATCAGTAAGCGCCAGCGACAGTACTTCTAAGTCAGACTCAGTAAGCAAGAGCGC
>CAJNCS010000051.1 GCA_905221325.1 bacterium | reverse complement strand
GACTCAGCAAGCAAGTCTGCTTCAGAATCAGCAAGCACAAGCGCAAGCAACAGTGCTTCAGCGTCAACAAGCGCATCTGTATCAGATTCAACAAGCTTGAGCAACAGCATTTCTGCTTCAATCAGTGCATCAGAATCAGTTAGCGCAAGCGCAAGCAACAGTGCCTCAGCGTCAACAAGCGCATCAGTATCTGATTCAACAAGCATGAGCAACAGCATCTCT
>CAJNCS010000050.1 GCA_905221325.1 bacterium | reverse complement strand
TCAACATCTGACTCAGCAAGCAAGTCTGCTTCAGAATCAGCAAGCACAAGCGCAAGCAACAGTGCTTCAGCGTCAACAAGCGCATCTGTATCAGATTCAACAAGCTTGAGCAACAGCATTTCTGCTTCAATCAGTGCATCAGAATCAGTTAGCGCAAGCGCAAGCAACAGTGCCTCAGCATCAACCAGCGCATCTGTATCAGATTCAACAAGCGTAAGCAACAGCATCTCT
>CAJNCS010000049.1 GCA_905221325.1 bacterium | reverse complement strand
CACTGTTGCTTGCGCTTGTGCTTGCTGATTCTGAAGCAGACTTGCTTGCTGAGTCAGATGTTGATGCACTGTTGCTTACGCTTGTGCTTGCTGATTCAGATGCACTGATTGAAGCAGACTTGCTTGCTGAGTCAGATGCTGAAGCACTGTTGCTTACGCTTGTGCTTGCTGAGTTAGAAGCACTGATTGAAGCAGAGATGCTGTTGCTCAAGCTTGTTGAATCTGATACAGAT
>CAJNCS010000048.1 GCA_905221325.1 bacterium | reverse complement strand
CACTGTTGCTTGCGCTTGTGCTTGCTGATTCTGAAGCAGACTTGCTTGCTGAGTCAGATGTTGATGCACTGTTGCTTGCGCTTGCGCTAACTGATTCTGATGCACTGATTGAAGCAGAAATGCTGTTGCTCAAGCTTGTTGAATCTGATACAGATGCGCTTGTTGACGCTGAAGCACTGTTGCTTGCGCTTGTGCTTGCTGATTCTGAAGCAGACTTGCTTGCTGAGTCAGATGTTGA
>CAJNCS010000047.1 GCA_905221325.1 bacterium | reverse complement strand
TAATTCTGGCGCGTCTACGACTTCAACTCCCGCAGATAATAGCGCACCGCTTTCTTGCCGCCATGGATCACCGCATCGCCAACCTCGGCGAAGCCAAGTGCGGCGTGGAAGGCATCCGACGCCGGATTGGGCGGTTCGGCATTCACCTCGCAGGTGACGATCGCCTGGCCGGCGCGGGAGGCATGGTCGAACAGGTCCTGATAGAGCCGGCGGGCATGGCCACGGCCGCGCGCTTCCG
>CAJNCS010000046.1 GCA_905221325.1 bacterium | reverse complement strand
CATCTGTATCTGATTCAACAAGCGTAAGCAACAGCGAGTCTGCATCACGTAGTGCCTCAGCTTCAGCATCAACAAGCGTAAGCAACAGCATTTCTGCTTCAATCAGTGCTTCAGAATCAGCAAGCACAAGTGCAAGCAACAGTGCTTCAACATCTGACTCAGCGAGCAAGTCTGCCTCAGAATCAGCAAGCACAAGCGCAAGCAATAGTGCCTCAGCGTCAACAAGCGCATCTGTATCTGA
>CAJNCS010000045.1 GCA_905221325.1 bacterium | reverse complement strand
GCTTCAGCTTCAGCATCAACAAGCTTGAGCAACAGCATCTCTGCTTCAATCAGTGCATCTGAATCAGCAAGCACAAGCGCAAGCAACAGCATCTCTGCTTCAATCAGCGCTTCTAACTCAGCAAGCACAAGCGCAAGCAACAGTGCATCAGCATCAACAAGCGCATCGGTATCAGATTCAACAAGCTTGAGCAACAGCATCTCTGCTTCAATCAGTGCATCTGAATCAGCAAGCACAAGTGCAAG
>CAJNCS010000044.1 GCA_905221325.1 bacterium | reverse complement strand
GCATCTGTATCAGATTCAACAAGCTTGAGCAACAGCATCTCTGCTTCAATCAGTGCTTCTAACTCAGCAAGCACAAGTGTAAGCAACAGTGCTTCAACATCTGACTCAGCAAGCAAGTCTGCCTCAGAATCGACAAGCACAAGCGCAAGCAACAGTGCATCAGCATCAACCAGCGCATCTGTATCAGATTCAACAAGCGTAAGCAACAGCATCTCTGCTTCAATCAGTGCTTCTAACTCAGCAAGCAC
>CAJNCS010000043.1 GCA_905221325.1 bacterium | reverse complement strand
AGCATGAGCAACAGCATCTCTGCTTCAATCAGTGCTTCTAACTCAGTAAGTACAAGCGCAAGCAACAGTGCCTCAGCATCAACAAGTGCGTCTGTATCTGATTCAACAAGCATGAGCAACAGCATCTCTGCTTCAATCAGTGCATCTGAATCAGCAAGCACAAGCGTAAGCAACAGTGCTTCAACATCTGACTCAGCAAGCAAGTCTGCTTCAGAATCAGCAAGCACAAGCGCAAGCAACAGTGCTTCAG
>CAJNCS010000042.1 GCA_905221325.1 bacterium | reverse complement strand
GATTCAACAAGCTTGAGCAACAGCATCTCTGCTTCAATCAGTGCTTCTGAATCAACAAGCACAAGCGCAAGCAACAGTGCTTCAGCGTCAACAAGTGCATCTGTATCAGATTCAACAAGCTTGAGCAACAGCATCTCTGCTTCAATCAGTGCATCAGAATCAGTTAGCGCAAGCGCAAGCAACAGTGCATCAACATCTGACTCAGCAAGCAAGTCTGCTTCAGAATCAGCAAGCACAAGCGCAAGCAACAGTG
>CAJNCS010000041.1 GCA_905221325.1 bacterium | reverse complement strand
CTATAATCTTTTTCAGTTATCATTTTAATTTACCATATCTTACATCTATGTCCAAGTCTGATTTACTATCAATCTGTTTTTTCTTCTCTAAAATTTCGCCTGAATTTCTAGATGTTAGTTGGGACATACTAATTTCACCACCTAGATTCCATAATGTGAATCTTACATAGTACTTATCATTAACAAGCGCATCACCACTCCATGTCCCTGTTATATTATCCTTAGAGAAAGATTCGAATTCTACCGTGCGAACT
>CAJNCS010000040.1 GCA_905221325.1 bacterium | reverse complement strand
CTTGTGCTTGTTGATTCAGAAGCACTGATTGAAGCAGAAATGCTGTTGCTCAAGCTTGTTGAATCCGATACAGATGCGCTTGTTGATGCTGAGGCACTGTTGCTTGCGCTTGCGCTAACTGATTCTGAGGCTGACTTGCTTGCTGATTCTGAAGCAGATTTGCTTGCTGAGTCAGATGCTGAAGCACTGTTGCTTGCGCTTGTGCTTGTTGATTCAGAAGCACTGATTGAAGCAGAGATGCTGTTGCTCAAGCTTGTTGAATC
>CAJNCS010000039.1 GCA_905221325.1 bacterium | reverse complement strand
AATTGATTTTTAAAATTACTACGATAATTTTCATCAACCAAATCTATACCTACTGTTTCACCAGACAAAACATTTAAATTGTTTTTAATTTTTGCCTCTTTTTGCTCTACAAGAGTCACATCTGTTACGATAATACTATCTGACTGACTGACTGTTTGAGGTGCTGGCCCACTTGATGCATTGACACTTGAAATTGTAGCTCCTGTTGCTAGGAGTGATAAAACTGCTGTAGTCGTTAAAATGATTTTTTTCATAATGATTATTTCC
>CAJNCS010000038.1 GCA_905221325.1 bacterium | reverse complement strand
TTATGTGGTGACAGGTCAGGATAAGAAGGCAATCCATATCGCTGATCCAGATCCCAGTGTTAAGCTGACCAAGATTTCCCGTGAGCGATTTGCGCAAGAATGGACAGGAGTCAGTCTCTTTATGGCTCCGTCTCCAGACTATAAACCCCATAAGGAGAAAAAACAGGGGCTCCTATCCTTCTTGCCAATCTTGCTCAAACAGCGGGGTTTGATTGCTAATATCGTTTTGGCAACACTCTTGGTAACCCTGATTAATATCGTGGGCTCTTATTAT
>CAJNCS010000037.1 GCA_905221325.1 bacterium | reverse complement strand
CTTGTGCTTGCTGAGTTAGAAGCACTGATTGAAGCAGAGATGCTGTTGCTCAAGCTTGTTGAATCTGATACAGATGCGCTTGTTGATGCTGATGCACTGTTGCTTACGCTTGTGCTTGCTGAGTTAGAAGCACTGATTGAAGCAGAAATGCTGTTGCTCAAGCTTGTTGAATCTGATACAGATGCACTTGTTGATGCTGATGCACTGTTGCTTGCGCTTGTGCTTGCTGATTCTGAGGCAGACTTGCTTGCTGAGTCAGATGTTGAAGCACTGTTGCTT
>CAJNCS010000036.1 GCA_905221325.1 bacterium | reverse complement strand
GCGCTCTTGCTTACTGAGTCTGACTTAGAAGTACTGTCGCTGGCGCTTACTGATTCTGAAGCTGACTTGCTTGCTGAGTCAGATGCTGAAGCTGATTTAGACAAGCTTTCTGACTTGCTTGCTGATTCTGAAGCTGATTTGCTTGCTGAGTCAGATGCTGAAGCACTTTCTGATTTGCTTGCTGATTCTGATTTAGACTTGCTTGTTGATACAGATTCACCTTCAAGAGATGCGCTCTTGCTTACTGAGTCTGACTTAGAAGTACTGTCGCTGGCGCTTACTGAT
>CAJNCS010000035.1 GCA_905221325.1 bacterium | reverse complement strand
AAATAAATAAACTGGTTAAAAAATATAGCACCCACAACACTTTTTATTGGATTTAATTGGCATTTTGTTTTGGGTATTATAGCAAAAGATAGCTTGATGATAAAATCTTATAGGTGTAAGAGGTGGGTTTTATGTTACAATTCCAAAAATCATTATTATAAAATAAAGGATAGCCATGCGTTTTGGATTGAATATTGATCACATTGTTACTTTAAGAGAGATAAGAAAAACTTACGAGCCTGAAATTTTAGAAGCCCTGTTCATCGCTAAAAACACCCATAAAGT
>CAJNCS010000034.1 GCA_905221325.1 bacterium | reverse complement strand
TTCCATATCCAAACGATCCAACAGATCCGACAAAACCAGGTACGGATCTTCCAGTGATTCCACATGTACCAGGCACAACCCCAGTAGGCCCAGATGGCACAACCCCATTGACACCGAAAGATCCGAACGATCCAAGCAAGGGTTACAACCCACCACCAATTCCAAGCGATCCAACTCAAGATACGCCAATTAGTTATGTGAAAGATGGTCAAAAAGCGATTATCACCTTCGTAGACCAAACTGATGGTAATAAGGAATTGGCGAAGGTAGTTGAAAGCGGTAAGTCA
>CAJNCS010000033.1 GCA_905221325.1 bacterium | reverse complement strand
ATTCACATAAGTTGCACTGTCGCTTGGAAGCAGCGTTGCGATACCTGCTGGAAGTTGCTTACCTGCTGTTGCACTTGCGAAACTGTAAGTAGCTTGGTACTTGTTAGCTTCAAAGGACCATTTACCTACAAACTCAACATCGGCCTTATTGACTACAGCGCTAGCTGCGTCATAACCCTTGAAGGTCCAAGTGCCGTCGTTCACTGCGTCGGTGTAAGTGGTTTGGGATGGTTGTTGAGCGGAAACAGAGGCACCATTCACATAAGTTGCACTGTCGCTTGGAAGCAGCGTTGCGATACCTGC
>CAJNCS010000032.1 GCA_905221325.1 bacterium | reverse complement strand
CCTTCAAGAGATGCGCTCTTGCTTACTGAGTCTGACTTAGAAGTACTGTCGCTGGCGCTTACTGATGCTGAAGCTGACTTGCTTGCTGAGTCAGATGCTGAAGCTGATTTAGACAAGCTTTCTGATTCTGAAGCAGATTTGCTTGCTGAGTCAGATGCTGAAGCACTTTCTGATTTGCTTGCTGATTCTGATTTAGACTTGCTTGTTGATACAGATTCACCTTCAAGAGATGCGCTCTTGCTTACTGAGTCTGACTTAGAAGTACTGTCGCTGGCGCTTACTGATTCTGAAGCTGACTTGCTTGCTGAGTCAGATGCTGAAGCTGATTTAGACAAGCTTTCTGACTTGCTTGCTGATTCTGAAGC
>CAJNCS010000031.1 GCA_905221325.1 bacterium | reverse complement strand
TCAACATCTGACTCAGCAAGCAAGTCTGCTTCAGAATCAGCAAGCACAAGCGCAAGCAACAGTGCTTCAGCGTCAACAAGCGCATCAGTATCCGATTCAACAAGCGTAAGCAACAGTGCTTCAACATCTGACTCAGCAAGCAAGTCTGCTTCAGAATCAGCAAGCACAAGCGCAAGCAACAGTGCCTCAGCGTCAACAAGCGCATCAGTATCTGATTCAACAAGCATGAGCAACAGCATCTCTGCTTCAATCAGTGCTTCTAACTCAGTAAGTACAAGCGCAAGCAACAGTGCCTCAGCATCAACAAGTGCGTCTGTATCTGATTCAACAAGCATGAGCAACAGCATCTCTGCTTCAATCAGTGCTTCTAACTCAGTAAGTACAAGCGCAAG
>CAJNCS010000030.1 GCA_905221325.1 bacterium | reverse complement strand
CTTGTGCTTGCTGAGTTAGAAGCACTGATTGAAGCAGAGATGCTGTTGCTCAAGCTTGTTGAATCTGATACAGATGCGCTTGTTGATGCTGATGCACTGTTGCTTACGCTTGTGCTTGCTGAGTTAGAAGCGCTGATTGAAGCAGAGATGCTGTTGCTCAAGCTTGTTGATGCTGAAGCTGAAGCACTACGTGATGCTGACTCGCTGTTGCTTGCGCTTGTGCTTGCTGAGTTAGAAGCGCTGATTGAAGCAGAGATGCTGTTGCTCAAGCTTGTTGAATCTGATACCGATGCGCTTGTTGATGCTGAGGCACTGTTGCTTGCGCTTGTGCTTGCTGAGTTAGAAGCGCTGATTGAAGCAGAGATGCTGTTGCTCAAGCTTGTTGATGCTGAAGCTGAA
>CAJNCS010000029.1 GCA_905221325.1 bacterium | reverse complement strand
TCAGATACAGATGCGCTTGTTGACGCTGAGGCACTATTGCTTGCGCTTGTGCTTGCTGATTCTGAGGCAGACTTGCTCGCTGAGTCAGATGTTGAAGCACTGTTGCTTGCACTTGTGCTTGCTGATTCTGAAGCAGACTTGCTTGCTGAGTCAGATGTTGAAGCGCTTGTGCTTGCTGATTCAGACGCACTGATTGAAGCTGAGATGCTGTTGCTTACGCTTGTTGAATCTGATACAGATGCGCTGGTTGAAGCTGAGGCACTATTGCTTGCGCTTGTGCTTGTTGATTCTGAAGCGCTGATTGAAGCAGAAATGCTGTTGCTTACGCTTGTTGAATCAGATACAGATGCGCTTGTTGACGCTGAGGCACTATTGCTTGCGCTTGTGCTTGCTGATTCTGA
>CAJNCS010000028.1 GCA_905221325.1 bacterium | reverse complement strand
ATCTGTATCAGATTCAACAAGTTTGAGCAACAGCATCTCTGCTTCAATCAGTGCTTCTAACTCAGCAAGCACAAGCGTAAGCAACAGTGCTTCAGCATCTGACTCAGCAAGCAAGTCTGCTTCAATCAGTGCATCTGAATCAGCAAGCACAAGCGTAAGCAACAGTGCATCAACATCTGACTCAGCAAGCAAGTCTGCTTCAGAATCAGCAAGCACAAGCGCAAGCAACAGTGCCTCAGCGTCAACAAGCGCATCTGTATCAGATTCAACAAGCTTGAGCAACAGCATTTCTGCTTCAATCAGTGCATCTGTATCAGATTCAACAAGCTTGAGCAACAGCATCTCTGCTTCAATCAGTGCATCTGAATCAGCAAGCACAAGTGCAAGCAACAGTGCATCAACATCTGACTCAGCAAGCAAGTCTGCTTCAGAATCAGCAAGCACAAGTG
>CAJNCS010000027.1 GCA_905221325.1 bacterium | reverse complement strand
TCAGATACAGATGCGCTTGTTGACGCTGAGGCACTATTGCTTGCGCTTGTGCTTGCTGATTCTGAGGCAGACTTGCTTGCTGAGTCAGATGTTGAAGCACTGTTGCTTGCACTTGTACTTGCTGATTCTGATGCGCTGATTGAAGCAGAGATGCTGTTGCTTGCACTTGTACTTGCTGATTCTGATGCGCTGATTGAAGCAGAGATGCTGTTGCTCATGCTTGTTGAATCAGATACAGATGCGCTTGTTGACGCTGAAGCACTGTTGCTTGCGCTTGTGCTTGCTGAGCTAGAAGCACTGATTGAAGCAGAAATGCTGTTGCTCAAGCTTGTTGACGCTGAAGCTGAAGCACTACGTGATGCTGACTCGCTATTGCTTACGCTTGTGCTTGCTGAGTTAGAAGCACTGATTGAAGCAGAGATGCTGTTGCTCAAGCTTGTTGAATCTGATACAGAT
>CAJNCS010000026.1 GCA_905221325.1 bacterium | reverse complement strand
GTGATTGCTGGGGTCTTAACGCCATTTGAATCAGCTTCTTTCACTGTCTTAGCTGGGGTCAAGACTGCTACTGAACCATCTGGGAAGGTTACTGTGGCTGTACCATCGTTGCCTACTTCTACCTTGCTTGCTGTTGGGTTAGCTTTCTTAACTTCGTCAGCTACCTTAGCTTTTTCCGCATCTGTAAGAGCTGATGGATTCACTACTGGAGTGATTGCTGGGGTCTTAACGCCATTTGAATCAGCTTCTTTCACTGTCTTATCTGGAGTCAAGACTGCTACTGAACCATCTGGGAAGGTTACTGTGGCTGTACCATCGTTACCTACTTCTACCTTGCTTGCTGTTGGGTTAGCTTTCTTAACTTCGTCAGCTACCTTAGCTTTTTCCGCATCTGTAAGAGCTGATGGATTCACTACTGGAGTGATTGCTGGGGTCTTAACGCCATTTGAATCAGCTTCTTTCACTGTCTTA
>CAJNCS010000025.1 GCA_905221325.1 bacterium | reverse complement strand
GTGATTGCTGGGGTCTTAACGCCATTTGAATCAGCTTCTTTCACTGTCTTATCTGGAGTCAAGACTGCTACTGAACCATCTGGGAAGGTTACTGTGGCTGTACCATCGTTACCTACTTCTACCTTGCTTGCTGTTGGGTTAGCTTTCTTAACTTCGTCAGCTACCTTAGCTTTTTCCGCATCTGTAAGAGCTGATGGATTCACTACTGGAGTGATTGCTGGGGTCTTAACGCCATTTGAATCAGCTTCTTTCACTGTCTTAGCTGGGGTCAAGACTGCTACTGAACCATCTGGGAAGGTTACTGTGGCTGTACCATCGTTGCCTACTTCTACCTTGCTTGCTGTTGGGTTAGCTTTCTTAACTTCGTCAGCTACCTTAGCTTTTTCCGCATCTGTAAGAGCTGATGGATTCACTACTGGAGTGATTGCTGGGGTCTTAACGCCATTTGAATCAGCTTCTTTCACTGTCTTATCTGGAGTCAAGACTGCTACTGAACCATCTGGGAAGGTTACTGTGGCTGTACCATCGTTGCCTACTTCTACCTTGCTTGCTGT
>CAJNCS010000024.1 GCA_905221325.1 bacterium | reverse complement strand
GAAGTGGATTTAGCAGGCACCCAAGGAAAATCAGATAAAGAGCTTCTTGATCTCTTGAAACAAAATGGTACACAAAGCTATAAAGCTACCATCAAAGTGTACGGTGCAAAAGACGGCAAGCCTGACTTAACTAACCTCGTAGCGACTAAAGATTTGGATGTCAACTTGAATGGTTTGACTACTCCAGCTGAAGTCCAAAAAGGTGTGGCTGACAACACCAAAGACACAGTAGATGTCCCAGCTAGTTACCTTGACAAAGCCAATTTCCCAGGACCATTCACAGCTGGTGTCAACCAAGTCATTCCATACGAATTCTTCGCTGGAGATGGCATGTTAACTCGCCTGATCTTGAAAGCCTCTGATAAGGCTCCATGGTCAGACAACGGAACAGCTAAAAATCCCGCTCTCCCACCAGTAGAGAAATTGGGCAAAGGTCTTTACTTCTATGAAGTGGATTTAGCAGGCACCCAAGGCAAATCTGACAAAGAGCTTCTTGATTTCTTGAAACAAAATGGTACGCATAGCTATAAAGCTACCATCAAAGTGTACGGTGCAAAAGACGGCAA
>CAJNCS010000023.1 GCA_905221325.1 bacterium | reverse complement strand
CAGTGCTTCAACATCTGACTCAGCAAGCAAGTCTGCTTCAGAATCAGCAAGCACAAGCGCAAGCAACAGTGCTTCAGAATCAGCAAGTACAAGTGCAAGCAACAGTGCATCAGCATCAACAAGTGCGTCAGTATCTGATTCAACAAGCGTAAGCAACAGCATTTCTGCTTCAATCAGCGCTTCAGAATCAGCAAGTACAAGTGCAAGCAATAGTGCTTCAACATCTGCCTCAGCAAGCAAGTCTGCATCTGACTCAGTAAGCACAAGTGCAAGCAACAGTGCATCAGCATCAACAAGCGCATCAGTATCTGATTCAACAAGCTTGAGCAACAGCATCTCTGCTTCAATCAGCGCTTCAGAATCAGCAAGCACAAGCGCAAGCAACAGTGCATCAACATCTGCCTCAGCAAGCAAGTCTGCATCTGACTCAGTAAGCACAAGTGCAAGCAACAGTGCATCAGCATCAACAAGCGCATCAGTATCTGATTCAACAAGCGTAAGCAACAGCATCTCTGCTTCAATCAGCGCTTCAGAATCAGCAAGTACAAGCGCAAGCAACAGTGCATCAGCATCAACAAGCGCATCAGTATCTGATTCAACAAGCTTGAGCAACAGCATCTCTGCTTC
>CAJNCS010000022.1 GCA_905221325.1 bacterium | reverse complement strand
CTTGTGCTTGCTGAGTTAGAAGCACTGATTGAAGCAGAGATGCTGTTGCTCAAGCTTGTTGAATCTGATACAGATGCGCTTGTTGATGCTGAGGCACTGTTGCTTGCGCTTGTGCTTGCTGAGTTAGAAGCACTGATTGAAGCAGAGATGCTGTTGCTTACGCTTGTTGAATCTGATACAGATGCGCTTGTTGATGCTGATGCACTGTTGCTTGCGCTTGCGCTAACTGATTCTGAGGCTGACTTGCTTGCTGATTCAGACGCAGATTTGCTTGCTGAGTCAGATGTTGAAGCACTGTTGCTTGCGCTTACGCTAACTGATTCTGATGCACTGATTGAAGCAGAAATGCTGTTGCTCAAGCTTGTTGATGCTGAAGCTGAGGCACTACGTGATGCAGACTCGCTGTTGCTTACGCTTGTTGAATCAGATACAGATGCGCTTGTTGACGCTGAGGCACTGTTGCTTGCGCTTGTGCTTGCTGATTCTGAGGCAGACTTGCTTGCTGAGTCAGATGTTGAAGCACTGTTGCTTGCACTTGTGCTTGCTGATTCTGAAGCGCTGATTGAAGCAGAAATGCTGTTGCTTACGCTTGTTGAATCTGATACTGATGCGCTTGTTGACGCTGAGGCACTATTGCTTGCGCTTGTGCTTGCTGATTCTGAGGCAGACTTGCTTGCTGAGTCAGATGTTGA
>CAJNCS010000021.1 GCA_905221325.1 bacterium | reverse complement strand
TCAGATGTTGATGCACTGTTGCTTGCGCTTGTGCTTGCTGATTCAGATGCACTGATTGAAGCAGAGATGCTGTTGCTTACGCTTGTTGAATCAGATACAGATGCGCTTGTTGATGCTGATGCACTGATTGAAGCAGAGATGCTGTTGCTTACGCTTGTTGAATCAGATACAGATGCGCTTGTTGACGCTGATGCACTGTTGCTTGCACTTGTGCTTGCTGATTCTGATGCGCTGATTGAAGCAGAGATGCTGTTGCTTACGCTTGTTGAATCAGATACAGATGCGCTTGTTGACGCTGATGCACTGTTGCTTGCGCTTGTGCTTGCTGATTCAGACGCTGATTTGCTTGCTGAGTCAGATGTTGAAGCACTGTTGCTTGCGCTTGTGCTTGCTGAGTTAGAAGCGCTGATTGAAGCAGAGATGCTGTTGCTTACGCTTGTTGAATCAGATACAGATGCGCTTGTTGACGCTGATGCACTGTTGCTTGCACTTGTGCTTGCTGATTCTGAAGCAGACTTGCTTGCTGAGTCAGACGTTGATGCACTGTTGCTTGCGCTTGTGCTTGCTGATTCAGATGCACTGATTGAAGCAGAGATGCTGTTGCTTACGCTTGTTGAATCAGATACAGATGCGCTTGTTGATGCTGATGCACTGTTGCTTGCACTTGTGCTTGCTGATTCTGAAGCAGACTTGCTTGCTGAGTCAGATGTTGATGCACTGTTGCTTGCGCTTGTGCTTGCTGATTCAGATGCACTGATTGAAGCAGAGATGCTGTTGCTCAAGCTTGTTGAATCAGATACTGATGCGCTTGTTGATGCTGATGCACTGTT
>CAJNCS010000020.1 GCA_905221325.1 bacterium | reverse complement strand
CTTGTGCTTGCTGAGTTAGAAGCACTGATTGAAGCAGAGATGCTGTTGCTCAAGCTTGTTGAATCTGATACAGATGCGCTTGTTGACGCTGAGGCACTGTTGCTTACGCTTGTGCTTGCTGAGTTAGAAGCACTGATTGAAGCAGAGATGCTGTTGCTCAAACTTGTTGAATCTGATACAGATGCGCTGGTTGATGCTGAAGCACTGTTGCTTGCGCTTGTACTTGCTGAGTTAGAAGCACTGATTGAAGCAGAGATGCTGTTGCTCAAGCTTGTTGAATCAGATACTGATGCGCTTGTTGACGCTGATGCACTGTTGCTTGCACTTGTACTTGCTGATTCTGAAGCAGACTTGCTTGCTGAGTCAGATGTTGATGCACTGTTGCTCAAGCTTGTTGAATCTGATACAGATGTGCTTGTTGACGCTGATGCACTGTTGCTTGCACTTGTGCTTGCTGATTCTGAAGCAGACTTGCTTGCTGAGTCAGATGTTGATGCACTGTTGCTTGCGCTTGTGCTTACTGATTCTGATGCAGATTTGCTTGCTGAGTCAGATGCTGAAGCACTTGTGCTTGCTGAGTCAGATGCACTGATTGAAGCTGAGATGCTGTTGCTTACGCTTGCGCTTGTTGATTCTGAAGCAGACTTGCTTGCTGAGTCAGATGTTGATGCACTGTTGCTTACGCTTGTGCTTGCTGATTCTGAAGCAGACTTGCTTGCTGAGTCAGATGTTGATGCACTGTTGCTTGCGCTTGTACTTACTGATTCTGATGCGCTGATTGAAGCAGAAATGCTGTTGCTTACGCTTGTTGAATCTGATACAGATGCGCTTGTTGATGCTGAGGCACTGTTGCTTGCGCTTGTACTTACTGATTCTGATGCAAATTTGCTTGCTGAGTCAGATGCTGAAGCACTTGTGCTTGCTGATTCAGACGCACTGATTGAAGCTGAGATGCTGTTGCTTACGCTTGTGCTTGCTGATTCAGACGC
>CAJNCS010000019.1 GCA_905221325.1 bacterium | reverse complement strand
CACTGTTGCTTGCGCTTGTGCTTGCTGATTCTGAAGCAGACTTGCTTGCTGAGTCAGATGTTGATGCACTGTTGCTTACGCTTGTGCTTGCTGATTCAGATGCACTGATTGAAGCAGACTTGCTTGCTGAGTCAGATGCTGAAGCACTGTTGCTTACGCTTGTGCTTGCTGATTCTGAAGCAGATTGACTTTCTGATGTTGACTTAGAAGCATCTACAAGTGAAGTGCTCTTGCTGAGTGAATCAGATTTAGATGTGCTTTCTGATTGGCTAAGCGATTCTGACTTAGACTTGCTTGCTGATACAGATTCACCATCAAGTGAGCCACTCTTACTTACTGAATCTGACTTAGATGTGCTGTCGCTGGCGCTGACTGATTCTGATGCAGACTTGCTTGCTGAAGCACTTTCTGAGGCTGATTTAGACAAGCTTTCTGACTTGCTTGCTGATTCTGAAGCGGATTGACTTTCTGATGTTGACTTAGAAGCATCTACAAGTGAAGTGCTCTTACTTACTGATTCAGATGTTGAAGCACTTTCTGACTTGCTTGCTGATTCAGATTTAGACTTGCTTGCTGATACAGATTCACCTTCAAGTGAGCCACTCTTACTTACTGAATCTGACTTAGATGTGCTGTCGCTGGCGCTGACTGATTCTGATGCAGACTTGCTTGCTGAAGCACTTTCTGAAGCTGATTTAGACAAGCTTTCTGACTTGCTTGCTGATTCTGAAGCGGATTGACTTTCTGATGTTGACTTAGAAGCATCATCAAGGGAAGTGCTCTTGCTTGCTGAGTCAGATGTTGAAGCACTTTCTGACTTGCTTGCTGATTCAGATTTAGACTTGCTTGTTGATACAGATTCACCATCAAGTGAGCCACTCTTACTTACTGAGTCTGACTTAGATGTGCTGTCGCTGGCGCTAACTGATTCTGAAGCGGACTTGCTTGCTGAGTCAGATGCTGAAGCTGATTTAGACAAGCTTTCTGATTCTGAAGCAGATTTGCTT
>CAJNCS010000018.1 GCA_905221325.1 bacterium | reverse complement strand
TTACTCTTACTTGCTGAATCTGACTTAGAAGTGCTTTCTGACTTGCTAAGTGATTCAGATTTAGACTGGCTAGTTGAGGTTGATTTAGAGGCATCAACTACTGAGTTACTCTTACTTGCTGAATCTGACTTAGAAGTGCTTTCTGACTTGCTAAGTGATTCAGATTTAGACTGGCTAGTTGAGGTTGATTTAGAGGCATCAACTACTGAGTTACTCTTACTTGCTGAATCTGATTTAGAAGTGCTTTCTGACTTGCTAAGTGATTCAGATTTAGACTGGCTAGTTGAAGTTGATTTGGAAGCATCAACTACTGAGTTACTCTTACTTGCTGAATCTGACTTAGAAGTGCTTTCTGACTTGCTAAGTGATTCAGATTTAGACTGGCTAGTTGAGGTTGATTTAGAGGCATCAACTACTGAGTTACTCTTACTTGCTGAATCTGATTTAGAAAGGCTTTGCGACTTGCTAAGCGATTCAGACTTAGACTGGCTAGTTGAGGTTGATTTAGAGGCATCAACTACTGAGTTACTCTTACTTGCTGAATCTGATTTAGAAAGGCTTTGCGACTTGCTAAGCGATTCAGACTTAGACTGGCTAGTTGAGGTTGATTTAGAGGCATCAACTACTGAGTTACTCTTACTTGCTGAATCTGATTTAGAAAGGCTTTGCGACTTGCTAAGCGATTCAGACTTAGACTGGCTAGTTGAGGTTGATTTAGAGGCATCAACTACTGAGTTACTCTTACTTGCTGAATCTGATTTAGAAAGGCTTTGCGACTTGCTAAGCGATTCAGACTTAGACTGGCTAGTTGAGGTTGATTTAGAGGCATCAACTACTGAGTTACTCTTACTTGCTGAATCTGATTTAGAAAGGCTTTGCGACTTGCTAAGCGATTCAGACTTAGACTGGCTAGTTGATGTTGATTTAGAAGCATCAACGATTGAAGTACTCTTGCTTGCTGAATCTGATTTAGAAAGGCTTTGCGACTTGCTAAGTGATTCAGATTTAGACTGGCTAGTTGAGGTTGATTTAGAGGCATCAACTACTGAGTTACTCTTACTTGCTGAATCTGATTTAGAAAGGCTTTGCGACTTGCTAAGCGATTCAGACTTAGACTGGCTAGTTGAGGTTGATTTAGAGGCATCAACTACTGAGTTACTCTTACTTGCTGAATCTGATTTAGAAAGGCTTTGCGACTTGCTAAGCGATTCAGACTTAGACTGGCTAGTTGATGTTGATTT
>CAJNCS010000017.1 GCA_905221325.1 bacterium | reverse complement strand
GGCTCTTTGTCAACTGTAGTGGGTTGAAGTCAGCTAAGATCGAGAAAGGACGAATTTCGTCCTTTCTTTTTTGATGTTGAGAGCGATGAAAATTCTTTTTTTGAAGTTTTCAAAGTTCCGAAAACCAAAGGCATTTCGTTTGATGAGTTTAATGAGATTATTAGTCGCTTCCAATTTTGCGTTGGAATAAGGTAACTGAAGGGCGTTGACAATCTTTTCTTTATCCTTTAGGAAGGTTTTAAAGACAGTCTGAAAAAGAGGATGAACCAGCTTTAGATTGTCCTCAATGAGTCCGAAAAATTTCTTGGGTTCCTTGTTCTGAAAGTGAAAAAGTAAGAGCTGATAGAGCTTATAGTGGTGTTTCAAGTCTTCTGAATAGCTCAAAAGCTTGTCTAGAATCTCTTTATTCGTTAAGTGCATACGAAAAGTAGGACGATACAATCGCTTATCGCTGAGTTTACGACTATCTTGTTGAATGAGCTTCCAGTAACGTTTGATGGCCTTATATTCATGAGATTTTCGCTCAAACTGATTCATAATTTGGACACGAACACGACTCATAGCACGGCTGAGATGTTGGACAATATGAAAACGATCTAGAACGATTTTAGTACATGGAAAAAGCTGTTTAGCCAAGTTATAGTAAGGGCTAAACATATCCATTGTAATGATTTTCACCTGACAGCGAACGGCTCTATCGTAGCGAAGAAAGTGATTTCGGATGATAGCTTGTGTCCTGCCTTCAAGAACAGTGATGATATTGAGATTTTCAAAATTTTGCGCAATGAAGCTCATCTTTCCTTTAGTGAAGGCATACTCGTCCCAAGACATAATCTCTGGAAGACGAGAAAAATCATGCTTAAAACGGAAGTCATTAAGCTTGCGAATGACAGTTGAAATTGAAATAGTCAGCTGATGAGCAATATCGGTCATAGAAGTCTTTTCAATCAACTTTTGAGCAATCTTTTGGTTGATAATACGAGGAATTTGATGATTTTTCTTGACAATAGAAGTCTCAGCGACCATCATTTTCGAACAATGATAGCACTTAAATCGACGCTTTTTAAGAAGGATTCTAGTAGGCATACCAGTCGTTTCAAGGTAGGGAATCTTAGACGGTTTTTGGAAGTCATATTTCTTCATTTGATTTCCGCAATCAGGACAAGATGGGGCGTCGTAATCCAATTTAGCGATGATTTCCTTGTGGGTATCTCTATTAACAACATCCATAATTTGGATATTAGGGTCTTTGATATCGAGTAGTTTTGTGATAAAATGTAATGGTTCCATATGATTCTTTCTAATGATGGTTTGGTCGCTTTTCATTATAGATCTTATGGGACTTTTTTTT
>CAJNCS010000016.1 GCA_905221325.1 bacterium | reverse complement strand
GCAGGTATCGCAACGCTGCTTCCAAGCGACAGTGCAACTTATGTGAATGGTGCCTCTGTTTCCGCTCAACAACCATCTCAAACCACTTACACTGACGCAGTGAACGACGGCACATGGACCTTTAAGGGCTATGATGCAGCTAGCGCCGTTGTCAACAAGTCCGATGTAGAGTTTGTAGGAAAATGGTCCTTTGAAGCTAACAAGTACCAAGCTACTTACAGTTTCACAAGTGCAACAGCAGGTAAGCAACTTCCAGCAGGTATCGCAACGCTGCTTCCAAGCGACAGTGCAACTTATGTGAATGGTGCCTCTGTTTCCGCTCAGCAACCATCCCAAACTACATACACAGATACTGTGAACGACGGCACATGGACCTTTAAGGGCTATGATGCAGCTAGCGCCGTTGTCAACAAGTCCGATGTAGAGTTTGTAGGTAAATGGACCTTTGAAGCTAAGAAGTACCAAGCTACTTACAGTTTCGCAAGTGCAACAGCAGGTAAGGCTCTTCCAGCAGCCATCGCAGCCTTGACTCCAAGTGACAGTGCAACTTATGTGAATGGTGCCTCTGTTTCCTCTCAACAACCATCGCAAACCACTTACACAGATACTGTGAACGACGGCACTTGGACCTTCAAGGGTTATGACGCAGATAGCGCTGTAGTCAATAAGTCCGATGTTGAGTTTGTAGGAAAATGGTCCTTTGAAGCTAACAAGTACCAAGCAACATACCGCTTCGAGAGCGCGACAGCAGATAAGGCTCTTCCAGCAGCCATCGCAGCATTGACTCCAAGCGACAGTGCAACATATGTGAATGGTGCCTCTGTTTCGGCTCAACAACCAGCAGAAAGCACATACACAGATACTGAGAATGACGGCACATGGACCTTCAAGGGCTACGACGCAGCCAATGCAGTCGTGAACAAGGCTGATGTTGAGTTTGTAGGGAAATGGACCTTTGAAGCTAAGAAGTACCAAGCTACTTACCGCTTCGAGAGCGCGACAGCAGATAAAGCTCTTCCAGCGGAAATCAAAGGTTGGACCCCAAGCGACAGTGCAACATATGTGAATGGTGCCTCTGTTTCAGCTCAACAACCAGCGCAAGCAACCTACACAGATACTGAGAATGACGGCATCTGGACCTTCAAGGGCTACGACGCAGCCAATGCAGTCGTGAACAAGGCTGATGTTGAGTTTGTAGGGAAATGGACCTTTGAAGCTAAGAAGTACCAAGCTACTTACCGCTTCGAGAGCGCGACAGCAGATAAAGCTCTTCCAGCGGAAATCAAAGGTTGGACCCCAAGCGACAGTGCAACATATGTGAATGGTGCCTCTGTTTCAGCTCAACAACCAGCGCAAGCAACCTACACAGATACTGAGAATGACGGCACATGGACCTTCAAGGGCTATGACGCAGCTAGCGCTGTTGTTAACAAGGCTGATGTAGAGTTTGTAGGTAAATGGACCTT
>CAJNCS010000015.1 GCA_905221325.1 bacterium | reverse complement strand
AAGTCAGAAAGCACTTCTAAGTCAGATTCAGCAAGTAAGAGTAACTCAGTAGTTGATGCTTCCAAATCAACTTCAACCAGCGCATCTGTATCAGATTCAACAAGCGTAAGCAACAGCATCTCAGCTTCAATCAGCGCTTCAGAATCAGCAAGCACAAGTGCTTCAACATCTGACTCAGCAAGCAAGTCAGAAAGCTTGTCTAAATCAGCTTCAGCATCTGACTCAGCAAGCAAGTCAGCTTCAGAATCAGTAAGCGCCAGCGACAGTACTTCTAAGTCAGACTCAGTAAGCAAGAGCGCATCCCTTGAAGGTGAATCTGTATCAACAAGCAAGTCTAAATCAGAATCAGCAAGCAAGTCAGAAAGTGCTTCAACATCTGAATCAGTAAGCAAGAGCACATCACTTGTAGATGCTTCTAAGTCAACATCAACAAGTAAATCTAACTCTGAATCAGAAAGCTTGTCTAAATCAGCGTCAGAAAGTGACTCAGCAAGCAAGTCCGCTTCAGAATCAGTTAGCGCAAGCGACAGTACTTCTAAGTCAGACTCAGTAAGCAAGAGCGCATCTCTTGAAGGTGAATCTGTATCAACTAGCAAGTCTAAATCAGAATCAGCAAGCAAATCAGAAAGTGCTTCAGCATCTGATTCAGCAAGCAAATCAGAAAGTGCTTCAGCATCTGATTCAGCAAGCAAATCTGCTTCAGAATCAGCAAGCAAGTCAGAAAGCTTGTCTAAATCCGCTTCAGAAAGTGACTCAGCAAGCAAGTCAGCTTCAGAATCAGTAAGCGCAAGCGACAGTACTTCTAAGTCAGATTCAGTAAGCAAGAGCGCATCTCTTGAAGGTGAATCTGTATCAACTAGCAAGTCTGCTTCAGAATCAGCAAGTACAAGCGCAAGCAACAGTGCTTCAACATCTGACTCAGCAAGCAAGTCTGCGTCTGAATCAGCAAGCACAAGCACAAGCAACAGTGCATCAGCATCAATAAGCGCATCAGTATCTGATTCAACAAGCTTGAGCAACAGCATCTCTGCTTCAATAAGCGCTTCAGAATCAGCAAGCACAAGCGTAAGCAACAGTGCTTCAACATCTGACTCAGCAAGCAAGTCTGCCTCAGAATCAGCAAGTACAAGTGCAAGCAACAGTGCCTCAGCGTCAACAAGCGCATCTGTATCTGATTCAACAAGCATGAGCAACAGCATCTCTGCTTCAATCAGCGCATCAGAATCAGCAAGCACAAGCGCAAGCAATAGTGCCTCAGCGTCAACAAGCGCATCTGTATCTGATTCAACAAGCGTAAGCAACAGCATTTCTGCTTCAATCAGCGCTTCAGAATCAACAAGCACAAGCGCTTCAACATCTGACTCAGCAAGCAAATCTGCATCAGAATCAGTAAGCACAAGTGCAAGCAAATCTGCATCAGCATCAACAAGCGCATCTGTATCAGATTCAACAAGCTTGAGCAACAGCCTCTCTGCTTCAATCAGTGCTTCTAACTCAGCAAGCACAAGTGCAAGCAACAGTGCATCAGCGTCAACAAGCGCATCTGTATCTTATTCAATAAGCTTGAGCAACAGCATCTCTGCTTCAATCAGTGCTTCTAACTCAGCAAGTACAAGTGCAAGCAACAGTGCCTCAGCATCAACAAGTGCATCTGTATCAGATTCAACAAGCTTGAGCAACAGCATTTCTGCTTCAATCAGTGCTTCTAACTCAGCAAGCACAAGCGCAAGCAACAGTGCCTCAGCATCACGTAGTGCCTCAGCTTCAGCATCAACAAGCTTGAGCAACAGCCTCTCTGCTTCAATCAGTGCTTCTAACTCAGCAAGCACAAGTGCTTCAGCATCTGACTCAGCAAGCAAATCTGCATCAGAATCAGTAAGCACAAGCGCAAGCAACAGTGCTTCAGCTTCAACCAGCGCATCTGTATCAGATTCAACAAGCGTAAGCAACAGCATCTCAGCTTCAATCAGTGCGTCTGAATCAGCAAGCACAAGCGTAAGCAACAGCATCTC
>CAJNCS010000014.1 GCA_905221325.1 bacterium | reverse complement strand
ACATCAAAAAAGAAAGGACGAAATTCGTCCTTTCTCGATCTTAGCTGACTTCAACCCACTACAGTTGACAAAGAGCCATAAATATTCGGCTTTCAACAGTAAAGTCCGCTCTCGTAATTTTCCCACAAGAAAAGCTACCCTAACGGTAGCTTTCCTAGGAGATTATTATGAAAAAGTTTAGGATTCTAATTAAATAAAGTTAGGAGATCTTTATTTAATGATTATAGTATACACAGTCATCCTTAAACCCAACTTAAATCCTCTCTCTTTTTTATTAATTTTTAAAACTATGGATAGGAGAAGGAATTTGACCTCCACGAGAGATGAAATCAACAGACGAAGCCCCGTTAACCTTCATCACTGGAGCTGTCCCTAGCAAACCACCAAATTCAATCATATCGCCTTCTTTTCCCTTTGGAATGATACGAACAGCTGTTGTTTTCATGTTAATAACACCGATTGCCGCCTCATCCGCAATCATAGCTGCTATGGTTTCAGCAGGCGTATCTTCTGGAATAGCAATCATATCCAGTCCAACAGAACAGATAGCCGTCATGGCTTCTAGTTTCTCTAAATTCAGAGAGCCATTTTGTACCGCAGCAATCATACCCTCATCTTCAGAAACGGGAATAAAAGCACCTGACAAGCCACCGACCTGGTTACAAGCCATCACTCCGCCCTTCTTAACTTGGTCATTCAAAAGAGCGAGGGCAGCCGTCGTTCCATGCGTACCAACTGTTTCTAGACCCATTTCCTCAAGGACACGTGCCACAGAATCACCAACCGCAGGAGTAGGTGCCAAACTTAGGTCGACAATTCCAAAGTCAACACTAAGTCTCTCGCTAGCCATCTGACCAACTAATTGACCGATACGAGTAATCTTGAAGGCCGTTTTCTTGACTGTTTCAGCCACTACATCAAAGCTCTGTCCACGAACTTTTTCCAAGGCACGCTTGACAACTCCCGGGCCAGAAACACCGACATTGATGATAACATCTGCTTCGCCAACACCGTGGAAAGCCCCTGCCATAAAAGGATTGTCCTCAACAGCATTAGCAAATACGACTAACTTGGCCGCACCCATATCTGATAGCGCAGCTGTTTCCTTGATGATGCGTCCCATATCTGCAACTGCAGTCATGTTGATGCCTGACTTGGTTGAGCCGATATTGACAGACGAACAAACCTTGCCTGTCTCAGCTAGAGCACGCGGGATAGAATTGATGAGAATCTCATCTCCTTTTTGGTAGCCTTTTTGTACCAAGGCCGAAAAACCACCGATAAAGTCAACACCAATCTCCTTGGCAGCCTTGTCAAGTGCCTTTGCCAAAACGACATAGTCCGTCGCATCAGTCGCAGCCCCAATCAATGAAATCGGAGTCACCGATACTCGTTTATTGACAATAGGAATCCCAAGTTCTGCAGCAATTTCATCTCCTACAGCCACTAGATTTGCAGCTTTACTTGTGATTTTTTGGTAAATTTTTTCAGCAGCACGATTGATATCTGGATCAATACAGTCCAAAAGAGAAATCCCCATGGTAATGGTTCTGATATCGAAGTTCTGCTCCTCAATCATGGCAATGGTTTCCGTAACTTGTCTAATATCCATGATAACCTCCTAGATATTATACATAGCATCAAAAATCGCTGCACTTTGAATATTGATTTTAACATTCAAGGTCTGACCGAAAGTTTCAAACTCATTTCGAAGAGTGGTGAAATCTTGCTTTTCGTCACTAGAAACGACCGCCATCATGGTAAAGTATTCATCCAACACAGTCTGAGAAATATCGTCAATATTCAAACCCAACTCTGCAATCTTCGTAGACACGCCTGCAACAATACCAGCCTTGTCCTTGCCAACCACTGTAATAATAGCCTTCATTCTTATACCCCATTTCTACGATTTTTAGAAAACCTGAACGTTTTTGATTTTCTTTTTCCCTAGTATAGCATATTTCCGTCAAAAATACTAAAAAACGCGGCTCTATAATATTTGTAGTGGGTAAATCCCCTATAGATATTATGGAGCCTATTTTGTTGTAGAAAAAAAAAGTCCCATAAGATCTATAATGAAAAGCGACCAAACCATCATTAGAAAGAATCATATGGAACCATTACATT
>CAJNCS010000013.1 GCA_905221325.1 bacterium | reverse complement strand
CTCAAGGTCCGTTGGTCAAGGGGTTAAGACACCGCCTTTTCACGGCGGTAACACGGGTTCGAATCCCGTACGGACTATGTGTGTATCGCAGGGACGAAAAAAGTAAAAAAAGTTTCAAAAAAGTGTTGACATAGGTCAACAGCTGTGATATACTAATATAGTTGTCGCTTGAGAGAGAAAGAGTGACAAAGACCTTTGAAAACTGAACAAGACGAACCAATGTGCAGGGCACTATAACTAAGGTTATAGTACTGAACAATGAAAAAACAATAAATCTGTCAGTGACAGAAATGAGTGAGAACTCAAACTTTTAATGAGAGTTTGATCCTGGCTCAGGACGAACGCTGGCGGCGTGCCTAATACATGCAAGTAGAACGCTGAAGGAGGAGCTTGCTTCTCTGGATGAGTTGCGAACGGGTGAGTAACGCGTAGGTAACCTGCCTGGTAGCGGGGGATAACTATTGGAAACGATAGCTAATACCGCATAATAGCAGTTATTGCATGATAACTGTTTGAAAGGTGCAAATGCATCACTACCAGATGGACCTGCGTTGTATTAGCTAGTTGGTGGGGTAACGGCTCACCAAGGCGACGATACATAGCCGACCTGAGAGGGTGATCGGCCACACTGGGACTGAGACACGGCCCAGACTCCTACGGGAGGCAGCAGTAGGGAATCTTCGGCAATGGACGGAAGTCTGACCGAGCAACGCCGCGTGAGTGAAGAAGGTTTTCGGATCGTAAAGCTCTGTTGTAAGAGAAGAACGAGTGTGAGAGTGGAAAGTTCACACTGTGACGGTATCTTACCAGAAAGGGACGGCTAACTACGTGCCAGCAGCCGCGGTAATACGTAGGTCCCGAGCGTTGTCCGGATTTATTGGGCGTAAAGCGAGCGCAGGCGGTTAGATAAGTCTGAAGTTAAAGGCTGTGGCTTAACCATAGTACGCTTTGGAAACTGTTTAACTTGAGTGCAAGAGGGGAGAGTGGAATTCCATGTGTAGCGGTGAAATGCGTAGATATATGGAGGAACACCGGTGGCGAAAGCGGCTCTCTGGCTTGTAACTGACGCTGAGGCTCGAAAGCGTGGGGAGCAAACAGGATTAGATACCCTGGTAGTCCACGCCGTAAACGATGAGTGCTAGGTGTTAGACCCTTTCCGGGGTTTAGTGCCGTAGCTAACGCATTAAGCACTCCGCCTGGGGAGTACGACCGCAAGGTTGAAACTCAAAGGAATTGACGGGGGCCCGCACAAGCGGTGGAGCATGTGGTTTAATTCGAAGCAACGCGAAGAACCTTACCAGGTCTTGACATCCCTCTGACCGCTCTAGAGATAGAGCTTTCCTTCGGGACAGAGGTGACAGGTGGTGCATGGTTGTCGTCAGCTCGTGTCGTGAGATGTTGGGTTAAGTCCCGCAACGAGCGCAACCCCTATTGTTAGTTGCCATCATTCAGTTGGGCACTCTAGCGAGACTGCCGGTAATAAACCGGAGGAAGGTGGGGATGACGTCAAATCATCATGCCCCTTATGACCTGGGCTACACACGTGCTACAATGGCTGGTACAACGAGTCGCAAGCCGGTGACGGCAAGCTAATCTCTTAAAGCCAGTCTCAGTTCGGATTGTAGGCTGCAACTCGCCTACATGAAGTCGGAATCGCTAGTAATCGCGGATCAGCACGCCGCGGTGAATACGTTCCCGGGCCTTGTACACACCGCCCGTCACACCACGAGAGTTTGTAACACCCGAAGTCGGTGAGGTAACCATTTGGAGCCAGCCGCCTAAGGTGGGATAGATGATTGGGGTGAAGTCGTAACAAGGTAGCCGTATCGGAAGGTGCGGCTGGATCACCTCCTTTCTAAGGATAAGGAACTGCACATTGGTCTTGTTTAGTCTTGAGAGGTCTTGTGGGGCCTTAGCTCAGCTGGGAGAGCGCCTGCTTTGCACGCAGGAGGTCAGCGGTTCGATCCCGCTAGGCTCCATTGGTGAGAGATCACCAAGTAATGCACATTGAAAATTGAATATCTATATCAAATAGTAACAAGAAAATAAACCGAAACGCTGTAGTATTAAAAGAGTTTATGACTGAAAGGTCAAAAATAAGGTTAAGTTAATAAGGGCGCACGGTGGATGCCTTGGCACTAGGAGCCGAAGAAGGACGTGACAAACGACGATATGCCTTGGGTAGCTGTAAGTAAGCGATGATCCAGGGATTTCCGAATGGGGGAACCCAACAGGTACTACCTGTTACCCGCATCTGTTAAGGGTGTGAGGAGGAAGACGCAGTGAACTGAAACATCTAAGTAGCTGCAGGAAGAGAAAGCAAAAGCGATTGCCTTAGTAGCGGCGAGCGAAACGGCAGGAGGGCAAACCGAAGAGTTTACTCTTCGGGGTTGTAGGACTGCAAAGTGGACTCAAAGATTATAGAAGAATGATTTGGGAAGATCAGCCAAAGAGAGTAATAGCCTCGTATTTAAAATAGTCTTTGTACCTAGCAGTATCCTGAGTACGGCGGGACACGCGAAATCCCGTCGGAATCTGGGAGGACCATCTCCCAACCCTAAATACTCCCTAGTGACCGATAGTGAACCAGTACCGTGAGGGAAAGGTGAAAAGCACCCCGGGAGGGGAGTGAAATAGAACCTGAAACCGTGTGCCTACAACAAGTTCGAGCCCGTTAATGGGTGAGAGCGTGCCTTTTGTAGAATGAACCGGCGAGTTACGATATGATGCGAGGTTAAGTTGAAGAGACGGAGCCGCAGGGAAACCGAGTCTGAATAGGGCGCATTAGTATCATGTCGTAGACCCGAAACCATGTGACCTACCCATGAGCAGGTTGAAGGTGCGGTAAGACGCACTGGAGGACCGAACCAGGGCACGTTGAAAAGTGCTTGGATGACTTGTGGGTAGCGGAGAAATTCCAAACGAACTTGGAGATAGCTGGTTCTCTCCGAAATAGCTTTAGGGCTAGCGTCGACATAAAGATTCTTGGAGGTAGAGCACTGTTTGGGTGAGGGGTCCATCCCGGATTACCAATCTCAGATAAACTCCGAATGCCAAAGAATTATGGTCGGCAGTCAGACTGCGAGTGCTAAGATCCGTAGTCGAAAGGGAAACAGCCCAGACCACCAGCTAAGGTCCCAAAATAATTGTTAAGTGGAAAAGGATGTGGGGTTGCACAGACAACTAGGATGTTAGCTTAGAAGCAGCTATTCATTCAAAGAGTGCGTAATAGCTCACTAGTCGAGTGACCCTGCGCCGAAAATGTACCGGGGCTAAAACAATTTACCGAAGCTGTGGATACCTTTATAGGTATGGTAGGAGAGCGTTCTATGTGTGAAGAAGGTGTACCGTGAGGAGTGCTGGAACGCATAGAAGTGAGAATGCCGGTATGAGTAGCGAAAGACAGGTGAGAATCCTGTCCACCGTAAGACTAAGGTTTCCAGGGGAAGGCTCGTCCGCCCTGGGTTAGTCGGGACCTAAGGAGAGACCGAAAGGTGTATCCGATGGACAACAGGTTGATATTCCTGTACTAGAGTATGTAGTGATGGAGGGACGCAGTAGGCTAACTAAAGCAGACGATTGGAAGTGTCTGTCTAAGCAGTGAGGTGTGAATTGAGTCAAATGCTTAGTTCTATAACATTGAGCTGTGATGGGGAGCGAAGTTTAGTAGCGAAGTTAGTGACGTCACACTGCCAAGAAAAGCTTCTAGCGTTTAAACATACTCTACCCGTACCGCAAACCGACACAGGTAGTCGAGGCGAGTAGCCTCAGGTGAGCGAGAGAACTCTCGTTAAGGAACTCGGCAAAATGACCCCGTAACTTCGGGAGAAGGGGTGCTGACTTTAAGTCAGCCGCAGTGAATAGGCCCAAGCAACTGTTTATCAAAAACACAGCTCTCTGCTAAATCGTAAGATGATGTATAGGGGGTGACGCCTGCCCGGTGCTGGAAGGTTAAGAGGAGTGCTTAGAGGTAACTCGAAGGTATGAATTGAAGCCCCAGTAAACGGCGGCCGTAACTATAACGGTCCTAAGGTAGCGAAATTCCTTGTCGGGTAAGTTCCGACCCGCACGAAAGGCGTAATGATTTGGGCACTGTCTCAACGAGAGACTCGGTGAAATTTTAGTACCTGTGAAGATGCAGGTTACCCGCGACAGGACGGAAAGACCCCATGGAGCTTTACTGCAGTTTGATATTGAGTGTCTGTACCACATGTACAGGATAGGTAGGAGTCTATGAGATCGGGACGCCAGTTTCGAAGGAGACGTTGTTGGGATACTACCCTTGTGTTATGGCCACTCTAACCCAGATAGGTTATCCCTATCGGAGACAGTGTCTGACGGGCAGTTTGACTGGGGCGGTCGCCTCCTAAAAGGTAACGGAGGCGCCCAAAGGTTCCCTCAGAATGGTTGGAAATCATTCGCAGAGTGTAAAGGTATAAGGGAGCTTGACTGCGAGAGCTACAACTCGAGCAGGGACGAAAGTCGGGCTTAGTGATCCGGTGGTTCCGCATGGAAGGGCCATCGCTCAACGGATAAAAGCTACCCTGGGGATAACAGGCTTATCTCCCCCAAGAGTTCACATCGACGGGGAGGTTTGGCACCTCGATGTCGGCTCGTCGCATCCTGGGGCTGTAGTCGGTCCCAAGGGTTGGGCTGTTCGCCCATTAAAGCGGCACGCGAGCTGGGTTCAGAACGTCGTGAGACAGTTCGGTCCCTATCCGTCGCGGGCGTAGGAAATTTGAGAGGATCTGCTCCTAGTACGAGAGGACCAGAGTGGACTTACCGCTGGTGTACCAGTTGTCTTGCCAAAGGCATCGCTGGGTAGCTATGTAGGGAAGGGATAAACGCTGAAAGCATCTAAGTGTGAAACCCACCTCAAGATGAGATTTCCCATGATTTTATATCAGTAAGAGCCCTGAGAGATGATCAGGTAGATAGGTTAGAAGTGGAAGTGTGGTGACACATGTAGCGGACTAATACTAATAGCTCGAGGACTTATCCAAAGTAACTGAGGATACGAAAGCGAAAGGTTTTCTTGGTATTTGATAGATATTCAATTTTGAGTAGGTATTACTCAGAGTTAAGTGACGATAGCCTAGGAGATACACCTGTACCCATGCCGAACACAGCAGTTAAGCCCTAGAACGCCGGAAGTAGTTGGGGGTTGCCCCCTGTGAGATATGGAAGTCGCTTAGCT
>CAJNCS010000012.1 GCA_905221325.1 bacterium | reverse complement strand
GTTCCCAATAAGGATGTATAGCTCGTCATCAGCTGACAGAGCTCATTGAATTGTTCCTGATACAAATCGAGCACCTTGGATTCTGATGTTGTTTTGAAGGTTGGCTTACTCACTCCCGCTAGACTAGCTTGAGCCTTGGTCAAACTACTGATGTGTGAGTTAAACAGAACCTCGGATAATTGAATCGTTCCATACATGACCTTACCCCTCCTTCGTATGTAGTAGCTTCTCGATGAAATTTCCCAGATTGTTAATCTGACTCTGACACCAACCAATAATGCCATTTTCTTCATTCTTTTGGTTTTCTAGTCTAGTGATTTCATCACAGATGGCATCATAGAAGGTATTCATCTCCGTTTGAAAGCTCGTGTAGTCACTGGAGAAGGTTTCCCACTGCTTGGTGAAGTCATCTTTTTGTTTGCCTTGCCATTCCGGCTGAATGTTTCGGTGCATGATGGGATACTTGATATTGTGAACATTTTGTTGGATTTGAAGAGAATTCTATTTAAAGCAAGAGTTTACCAATAAAATATTAGTAAACTCTTGTTTCATTTATTCTATCATAAAAGGGGGAGTTATTTATTATTCTGTGACATCATCCCAGAGGGGGGAGGAATATTCAGGAACTTCTCCACTTTTTATAGAAGCTCTATTTATTTTCACAGTGAGGTCTAGTTTTTCTATAAATTTATTTTTTGCATCCTCAAAATTATCAAATTCCAATTTTTTGTTATAACTTGCTCTATCCATTGTAGCGTAAACAAAATAATGTTCACTGATAGAATCAAACTCAATTCGAACTTCCCATTCACCTGGTCTATGATCATTAAAAATAGAAAATCTTAAACTTTCATATCCCAACAATTTAATTTCTTCCATAAGTTCTTGTTTCTCTTTATCCAAATTTACCATTATTTTACCTCTCTCAATAACCCTAATTTTTCATACCATTCAACTGATGTTATAAACTTAATTTGTACTCCCCCGCCTTGCCCAAACACTTTATCTATTTTACCTTTTAATGGATTAGCTAAGTCATCAAATGTAAAATCAAATTTTCTCATAGCATCGTTTAGTTTTACTTTATCAATATCAGATAACCTAGAAAAGCCAGCTTTGATATTTTCTAAATTAATATCTTTGACAACTTCATACTGATGGTAGACTTGATGACCTTCAGGATAAGGCAAACCTCGTGTATTAAACGGTAATATCTCCCCGTTATCAACTGGACTGGTGAAACGTCCACCATTTGATCCAAAACGGTCAATCACTTGTCCAGCTTTTAAATTGGCTGGTTTTGTAATGGGGTTACCAGCACTATCTACAACAAAGCCATCTGTTCCTGATGGTGGCCATTTAATGTTACCCTGTGCATCCACAAAGTCCCTAGAACGAACAGGAACTTGTTTCCCCTCAAAGACATCTGCTGAAAGATAAGCACGTTTCCCATTTGGCATTGTTATCCGCTCTGGGAAATATTTCCCTTGTTGTGCGTACTCTTTACGAAGGTAGTTATCGAACTTCGAACTCTCCCTCGCAAGTTTGCTTTCTTCCAGATTCTTCAGAATCTGTTCTCGGTTATACTTCGGTGCTTCGACATCTACTTTCACCTTATTCAAACTAAACTTGCTGGCTGCTGAGGAGGCCGCATAACCTCCTACGATATTCCCGATAAAGTTTGCGGTTTGGGCATCTTCTTCACTTCCACCTAAGAGCTTGGTCCCATGATAGGCAACCTGACCCGTTGTATAGGCCCCTGCTTCCCCTATCGCAAACTGGGTCAAGCCCTTGACAACGCTCTGCGTATGTCCTATAGGAATCATGATAGCACTTGCCGTCACAAAGATCCCACCAACCTGATGATACAGCTTGTCATTCCCCATGAAAAGCGTATCTCGGATAAAGTTTTTTGACTTGGTATGGATATCCCCTGCATTCCCAAGTTGGATGTTATGAATCCCTTCTGCTGCATTAGAGGTTCCATAGGCAAACGTTCCAAGTCCTGTCGTTAAGCCAAACCCAACAACCAAGGGGGTCGCAGACCCACAGGTCGCTACAATCGCTAAAGCACCAATCGCAGCTGTCAGTACACCAAGACCCAGGTCTATCCAACCTTTCTTGGCTCGATCCTCCGCAGCCAAGGCTTCAAAACGAGCCTTGTCCCGCTCCTGAGCTGCTTGTACGCGCTCAACGCGACTCTCCATCTGCTTGGTTGCCTGTTGGTAAGCCATCGCAAAGCGTTGGACAGACTTGAGTTTCGCAAAGTCTCCTGACTGATAGCTTCCCACCGTACGTGTCTTCCCTGCATGTTCCGCTATCAAGGCCTTGGTCGCAGCTAGAAGCTCCTTAAAGGCGACCAAATCCTGACCCGCATGGCTACTTTCGTACTGGATGATGGAGCTGTCCAGGTTCTTGACCTGATTCATGAGGAAGTTATAGTTCATGACCGTGCTGGTATGACTGCTTCCTGAATAGCTTACCAAGTCTGAAATCTTGTCCTTGGTCGCATTCAAGAGCTCAATCTCACTCTTTAGATTATCCCGTGAACTCTTTAAATCACTATGAAGGGTTGTAAACACCTGACCTGGTAGCTTTGCATGATTGCTCGAATCAATCTGATAGTAACCATCCTTGTAAAGCAAGAGGTTGGATGAGTAGTCATTCATCAAGTTGACCAGAGTTTGAAGAAGAGTCCCATGCACCTCTACTAGGTAGGTTCGCATACTCGAGATGGCCTGACCTTGGAGGTTTGTACTTAATGTAAAAACAGGAACTTGCTTACAACTAACAGTGCATAAACAAGTTCCTTACAAGCTATTTCAATGGTGATAAAGCATCAAAAAATTACTTTTCAATAGAATTTAAAAAGTTATCAATGTCTTGGCCTTCTAAACTCTTGACCTTAACTCCCTGATCTTTAAAGATTCCTAAAGGTGTTTCTATTATTTTTAAGACTTCAATGTCTTTTCGGCTAATCTCTTTTGCCCATTCTAATTTGTTTATCTGCTTGAATCCCAACTCATCCTTTATTTGATTTTGATTGGCGCTTGGTTTTATTTCAAACCAATCTTTCTCAATGTTCCTTCGAATCATCCCACTACTAACATAAAAAGAATGCCCCTTATATTGAATCTCATAATGAATACTGTATAGATAGTCTAGCTTTTCCATCTTGACTTTTTTGACAAAATGATCTTTAAACACTCGACCACTTATTTTAGAAACATATGTTTCAAAGCCTTCATCTTGAGATTTGCTATGTAATGTAATTTTGCTTTCACCCGCAAATTGTTCAGCTGAATATCTAGTGCCTTTATATATTGCGTACATATTTTCTCCTTACCTAACTTGTAACCAGCCTTCGTCTTTAATAAATTCATATTGTTTCATAACTTTACCAGTTTTACTTTCAAATATTGTTATCAAATCTCCTGATTGGAATATTCTCTCTTCCATCAACTTATACTCTGGTAATATAATATTCTTAGAGCCTGTAAAACCTCGACCTGTAAAAGGATAACTCGCATTATCGAGTTCACCAAATGGAATATCTAGCTTATCTGCTTCATCCAAGAAAAATGATATCTTTGAATAAGTCTTGGTTTTTTCTAAGTCAAAAGGAGTGTTGGGATAATCTAATCGATTTCCTTCAACTATTTCTAGAAGAGTAGTTAATGATTTTGAATGCTCATCAACCGAGACAAAGCCTGCAAAAGAATTACGTTCTCCGCTGAGATATGATTCAACAAACTCTGTAGGTATTGTTTTGTTCATCTTGGTTTTAGGAGCTGGTATTCCAATCTCTTTACGAACAGCTTTGACTAACGCATCTGTTTTAGCTGATAAAGTCGTATCTGCATCTACTAAGTTCGAAAAGTCTTCTAGGCTATAACCCGCCTTATTGATTTTAGCTTTTATTTCTGGAGATGTATATAGTTCTAGATTAGATAATCGATCACTATTTAGAGTGTATTTTTTTGTATTCGTAGAAAAGGCATCTTTCACCTTATTGAGACTAAACTTGCTGGCTGCCGAAGCTGCCGCATAACCTCCTACCAGGTTCCCGATAAAGTTTGCGGTTTGGGCGTCCTCTTCACTACCTCCTAGGAGCTTGGTCCCATGATAAGCAACCTGACCCGTTGTATAAGCGCCGGCTTCTCCTATCGCAAACTGAGTCAAGCCTTTGACAACGCTCTGGGTCTGCCCTATGGGAATCATGATAGCACTCGCCGTCACAAAGAGCCCACCAACCTGATGATACAGCTTGTCATTGCCCATGAAAAGCGTATCTCGGATAGGATTTTTTGCCTTGGTATGGATATCCCCTGCATTCCCAAGTTGGATATTCTGACCTGCCTCGTACATATTTGACGCCCCATAGGCCGTTGTCCCCAGACCTGCAGTTAGGCCAAATCCAACAACTAAGGGTGTCGCTGCACCCATAGTTGCCCAAATCGCTAAAGCACCAATCGCAAAGGTCACCACACCAAGTCCCAGGTCTATCCACCCCTTCTTGGCTCGATCCTCCGCAGCCAAGGCTTCAAAACGAACCTTGTCTCTCTCCTGGGCTGCTTGTACGCGCTCAACGCGACTCTCCATCTGCTTGGTTGCCTGTTGGTAGGCTATCGCAAAGCGTTGAACAGATTGGAGTTTGGCGAAATCTCCCGACTGGTAGCTTCCCACCGTACGTGTCTTCCCTGCGTGTTCTGCTATCAAGGCCTTGGTCGCAGCTAGAAGCTCCTTAAAGGCGACCAAATCTTGACCCGCATGGGTGCTTTCGTACTGGATGATGGAGCTGTCTAGGTTCTTGACCTGGTTCATGAGGAAGTTATAGTCCATGACCGTGCTGGTATGACTGCTTCCTGAATAGCTTACCAAGTCTGAAATCTTGTCCTTAGCCGCATTCAAGAGCTCAATCTCACTCTTTAGGTTGTCCCGTGAACTCTTTAAATCACTATGAAGGGTTGTAAACACCTGACCTGGTAGCTTTGCATGATTGCTTGAATCAATCTGATAGTAACCGTCCTTGTAAAGCAAGAGATTAGATGAGTAATCATTCATCAGGTTGACCAGAGTTTGAAGGAGGGTGCCATGCACCTCTACTAGATAGGTGCGCATACTCGAGATGGCCTGTCCTTGGAGGTTAGTATTATTGATAAAGTCCGTCATAGCGGTATTGAGATTATTGATGGCCTCTCCCCAAGCACTCATCGTCTTTTGACTTTCCACTTGGACAGAGGTGATATCATCAAATTTTATCTTGTAACTCATAGAACCTCCCTACTGCAAGCCAGAAAACAGAGTTTGTCCCAATACTGTATCTGTACGGGCCAATTCTTTTCCTGTAGCTGCCATCAAGGCGATATCCGTTCCCAATAAGGATGTATAGCTCGTCATCAGCTGACAGAGCTCATTGAATTGTTCCTGATACAAATCGAGCACCTTGGATTCCGATGTTGTTTTGAAGGTTGGCTTACTCACTCCCGCTAGACTAGCCTGAGCTTTAGTCAAACTACTGATGTGTGAGTTAAACAGAACCTCGGATAATTGAATCGTTCCATACATGACCTTACCCCTCCTTCGTATGTAGTAGCTTCTCGATGAAATTCCCCAGATTGTTAATCTGACTCTGACACCAGCCAATAATGCCGTTTTCTTCATTCTTTTGGTTCTCTAACCTAGTGATTTCATCACAGATGGCATCATAGAAGGTATTCATCTCCGTTTGGAAGCTCGTATAGTCACTGGAGAAGGTTTCCCACTGCTTGGTGAAATCATCCTTTTGTTTGCCTTGCCATTCCGGCTGAATATTTCGATGCATGATGGGATACTTGATATTGTGAACATTCTGTTGGATTTCACTTACAGACTTCTTGGCTGTACGAAGACGTTCCAATTTTTCATCAATGGAAGTAATCCGTGATTGGGCAGATGAAATGCTGGAGTAGTGTTGATTCACTCTACCTTGAAGATAATAGATTTGATCATAGTCTATTTCACCCATGTATTATCCTCCTAGTTCATTTGCTTCATTCAACTCAGCAACATTCCCCTTGGGAATATCTGTTGTAGATACAACCGAAGCAATATGTTCTAGCATAAGCTCATTATCCTCATCGGCATACCCCTCTTGAACAACCTTAAAAACATCTTCATGATTAAAGTAGATAAGACTATCTCCTACCATCCCTTCGGGATAGAGACAGGCTCCGTAATCAAAACGGTAGAGATCTCCTTTGACGGGTGCTGCAATCACACGAGCAATGATGAGCATCTTTTTAGTACTTCCCTTTAAAACAATAACACTGCCTAGTGGTAATAACTTAGTATCTGACATAAATCTCCTCTCTAAATTTCCAATAATTGAATCGATTCATAGCGATCCGGATAAAGGATGTAGCCTTGGTTAGGTTTTAGTGCCGGCTCATTTGTGATGTAAGGATAGCGAGTATGGTCTTGATCGCTGATACGTACACCAAGAAAGACTTGATCCACTAACTGATTCGCTAATTTTACAAAAGTGTCGTAATTGTTCGCTACTAGATCTTGGTAGGCACCTATAAAGAGCAAGGTTACTCCATACTGAGCTCCTTCACTAAGGAGTTGCTTGAAGTCCAGTTCACTCACTCCAGCCGCCATAGCTGTCGCAGCAATATCAGGTATCAAAATTAACCATTTTGGATAGTCCTGATTTGGAGAAGCAACCCGTTTCTTAAAGTCTTCTAATATCGTCTTCATCACATTATCGACTTCTAAAGAAGTATCAAATCGTTGAATACCATCAAAGAACTGATTGTTAATACGCTGACTAGGATCTAAAATAACAGTATTATATACTCCTGATAAACGGTTTAGGTGATATTCTAGTAATTTATAGTAATTCGTGACAAAAGCAGGACTATTTGAAGCTACAAGCATCGGACGTTCAAAACTAAAGAATGCTGGAACAACAGCTTCTCTCTCAAGCCCCAAGATAAAGTCTTGACTGCTTTCTAAGGTTTCTGCCATTCCTTCTTTGGTTACCTTTTCTGGTAACATTGGGATGCCTGCAGGAAGTGGGCCATCATATGCCACAGCCATAGCTTCTTGTTCCGCACGAACTTCTTTTATGTAGTCCGTATAGTATTCACTACTGTATGGCAACATTACTTGGAATTGGACAATATCGTCAAATTTAGCGATGGCACGGCCTTTGATTTCATCAAGTGGAATATTGGAACGTCCTACTACACCTGATAAGTCACTGTTATCAAACAAGAAAAGGGAAATCTTGGTCTTGAAGTTAGATTGTAGCTGTAAACGCATCGCATTGAGACGAGAAAGTGTCACGACTAGATAGATTCCTAGAGAAGCACCATCTCGAGCAATGACATTTAAAGTATCATAAAAGGCATCTACGAATGGGGCATCCATCACACTATCAAAACCATCTATCTCGATGAAAATAGTTGGAAAACTCTCATCTGACAACTGATTATACTGCGTTAGATTTGTGGCTCTTGCCTGAGAAAGAGCCTGTTTCCGAGTTTTTAGTTCCTTATTCAAGAATCGAAGAGATTTCATGATCTTCTCAGTTTCGTCCAAGGAGAAGTAATCTGCAATATGAGGAAAATCAGATATAGAGATTAAACCACTAGTACCAAAGTCATAGAGGTAGAAATGGACTTGTTCTGGTGTATGCTTACGCATCACATCCATCGCAAAGTTCTGTAGGAAAGTGGACTTCCCGAATCCTGGACTAGAAACTAATAGAATATGGCCTCTTTGTTCCATATTGAAATAAAGGGGGGATTGTTCCTGTCTTTCAGGAATATCTTGGTACCCAACCAAAATAGGTTGTAATGCCTCTGAAAGTCCCCAATAGTCCTTAAAATTAGTAGATTGTAAATCTTTGGCATATATTTTTTCTTCAAGTGGTGGAAGCCATGGACTTGATACCTTCGGAATATGAAGACTATTAAATAATTCATTTGCTCTATCCACAACGGCATCTAGTTCTGTTGGAATAGCCTTTGTTTCTTTTTTATTAACTAAACCACTCAAATCTTTATTAATGGCATTGTATTGACCATTACTTGTAATTTCATATACAGTTGTGTTTCTTTGAACATGGTTCCGCCCTTCGGGATTGTAATCTGCACCCGACCAAGCACTCTGGAACAATTCATAGATTTCGTTATTCCCAACTTGAAGATAGGCTCTACCCGTCTGTGTGATTTCTGCTGCATCAGGAGTTTTGATTACTTCTCTAGAATCTGCAACATCCTGTACTTTAAGAGCTATTTTAAACTTAGAGTTCGACCAAATCTGATCATTGACAACTCCACTAGGTTTTTGGGTTGCTAAAATTAATTTAACTCCCAATGAACGACCAATACGTGCGGTAGATACCAATTCATCCATGAAGTCTGGCTGATTCGCCTTCAACTCTGCAAACTCATCACTAATGATTAATAGATGTGGTAATGGTTCTTTGACCTTTCCTTCTTTGAAGAGTTTCATATACTGGTTGATATGATTAACATCATTTTCTGCAAAAATACGCTGACGTTTCTTCAGTTCAGCTTTGATAGATACCAGAGCTCGGTTAGCCTGGTTGCCATCCAAGTTTGTAATCGTACCAACGACGTGAGGTAGGTCTGCAAAGAGATTGGCCATACCTCCCCCTTTATAGTCAATCAAGAGGAAAGCAACTTCATACGGATGGTAGTTCACAGCTAAAGATAGAATGTAGGACTGAATAAGCTCAGACTTTCCTGATCCCGTAGTACCAGCAATCAATCCATGAGGGCCATGCGCCTTCTCATGAATGTTTAGATAAAGAATGTCATCACGGCCTCGTACTCCTAGAGGAACAGCCATTGTTTGGAAAGTCTCATTCTCTTGCCATCGTTTTAAAAGATCTAGTTCCTCTACTTTATTGACTCCATACATCTCTAGGAAAGTAATGCTATTCGGAATCGAATTACGCAAAGTCTGAACATGATGAATACCCGCAAGATTTCTTGCGAAATTTTCCTTTTCAGATAAACTTACAGGAGGAAGAGGCGTAATTTCTTTATTTGTATAATTGCCATCCTGAAGTAATACTGTACCTTTTTTATCTCCTCTATAGTCAACAACTGTCTTAACGTGTTCTGGCAGACTTTCAAGCACTTCCTCTACAAAAACATAATGAATTCCTAAATGGGATAAATCTTCATTGATATACTCCATAATGTTGTGATCCAACATCAAACTTAAATCTGTAATAAAGAGAATATAATGAGGGCTGTATTGCTTTTCTTTCCCCTTGTCCTGCTCACTATCTAACTTTCTGTCTTTAATAACTTGATAGAGCGACGTTAATAGTTGATCACGAGTACGTTGATTGTATACAAAACCACGGCTATTTAGTGCTTTAATTTTCATATGAGGTAACCAACGACTCCAATCCCATAACTCCAACTCTTCCTCTCGAAAAATTGGAATAAACTGTAGATCATGATAACTTTGGAAAGTCGCTAATTGCATCATCATCTGTTGAACTTGTTCAATCACTATTTGACGTGTTCCTATATATCCCGTGGGACTCGTTAATGTATGAGTAATAGGAACTTGATCAGTCACACGATAGTAGGAAAGTAATTCTTGAATTTTTTGATTAGCAACTGCATTATATTTAGTCAATTCTGAATCAGAGTACTCAATGTAGAAACTGGAGCCAACTTCACCCAAACCCAAACGATAAGACAGAAAATCAAAATGATAAAGTGTCTTTTCGTAAATACGTCTATCCGTTTTTTCTACCATTTCTAAAATCTGGTCCATGCCAGGGAAATGATACACCAAAGCCTTAACTTGTTCTTCACGTAAATTAGCTAATTGTGAATACTTGGTTTCCAAGTATTTCATATACTCATTAACTTTCTGTTCCTGAAGTTCTTTATGTGATTTTTTGTCAGAAAAATAAGTATGAATGGAAGTCCCAATAGTAATGACAGACATCCCCATCATCATAAACATCATTCCACCACTACGTGTAAAGTAAACCGTTAGTAAGGTAAAAACAATCATTGCCAAAGGAGTAATAATCAATTTTAGTAATGATTGCTTTTTACCTTCATCCTCTGGTGGTGCTGAAGCAATTGTTACTTTGTCCTCGGGTTCTCTTAGAATAATCCGTGGAGAGCGATGAAATTCTTTTGAACGATCTTCGACCATTACTTCAGAAAAAGGCAGTAAGCTCGTCTCAATAGAAAATAGTGATTGAATCGATAAAATTTGTTTTTGAATAGATAAAGCTACACCTTGTTCAAAAACAAGTTGGTCCTTATCTTGGATATCTTGTTTTCCAGTTTTTCTTTCACCATTAACATAATATGAACTAGCACTGTAAATCGTCTTATTTGTTCCATCAATGGTCAAAATGATTTCTGTAGGAAAATCAATTAACCGAATGGACGCTTCTTTCTTGTCTGATAAATAAAGTATTTTCTCAGGAAGAAGGTAATACTCTGTATTCTCAATAACTAGTAGGGAGATATTTATTTTATCGTCTATAGGAACTAAATGATGTCCATGGGTGTAAGTCTTTCCTAGCAGTTCAACTCCCGTTTTCTTAGCCTCTAACGTAACATTTTCAAGGCAAGGAAGATAGATATTAGAATCTACTGAAGGTCCCATTTGATAGGTGTTCCCTATATAGAGTGGATAAATATTGTCTTCAAAAATTAAATAATTCATATACCACTCCTATCTTGACTCTGTAGAAGTTGAAGTCGTGTTCGACTTGTTAGCCTCTGGTGTTAAATAGTTTTTCTTCAACTCTTCCAATTTACTCTTATAATTGTTCAGCTGCTCTGTACGTTGTTCAGAAGTTAAGCTAGGGTTTCTCTGAACTTCATCAATTTTTTTCGTTAAACCATACATCAATAGCTGAGGATCATCTAAGTAACTTGCAATATCCATAGCTTCATCAATTTTTGACTGACCAATCAACACCCAGTAACGAAGATAGTCTATATTTGATTGAGTTGATATTTTTGATAGCTCTGTCTTTTGCGCATCTGTTAAAGGTTCTGTTTTGATTACAGAATAAGCTACCATATAGGCATCGTCCTGACTAAGTGATTTAGAATCTGTATTTTTAACAGTAGATACAACTGTTGAGTAATCTTGATGAACAAAAGCTAGACGCAAATCAGAAATCATTTGTTGGCTAGGCATAGCGAACAATGCAAAATAAAGTACCCCAACAATTGACAGTACTCCAATAAGTGATGTGATTAGGGCTGTCCACTTCAATCGTGAAACCAGTTGATTAGATACACGTGAAAATTTTTCTTTATTTTGTTCCTTTTCCTCTAGATAATTTTCTAGTAATAAAGATAGAATTTCATCCAAACTTTCTGCCTTCATGATAGTTTCACAAAATAGTTTTCCTTTATAAAACGGTAACTGTCCCTCTATCAATTCCTCATAACTTACCTTTTTATCTAGTAGAGATACAATCATGGCTTTGAAGTTGACTGTAAACTTATCTAAAGTTAACGCATTATATGGTGGTACCTGTCCTTTGATACCACGAAAAACAAATCGAGGATCCCCGTTTCGAGAAAAAACTAAATTATTAGGTGATAACTTATAAGTATAAATAGAATCCTTCAGCGAGTTAAATAACTGACCAATATTTATCAGATGACGTAATTTTTCTTCATCAATCATCGTAATCAGCTTATCCCAAGAATAATATTCATCTGTCAAAAGACTTTCAATCGTTATTTTACCTTCTTCCACGATTACATTTTGGTTTACAAAATAAGGTTGTTCTGCTTTTAATAGAGCATAAGCTATTTCACGATTTCCCTTGATATCTCCAACTACTAATTCAATTTTTTGAACTTCCATACCTTACTCCCTAATTATATTCTTTCTAATTTTAATAACACTCCGTCTTTCGCTAATGCTAGACTGCTAGTACTAGCAAGAATCTCTCCAGATTGCTGATTTCTTACACTTGGATTCAATACCTTAACCTCTTCTATCCCATAAGTATCTGAGACAATTTGGATCAGTTCTTTAATGGTTAACTCAACAGGAACTCTTAAATCTAATATTTTAGATAAAAAAGGTGAACAATCAAGGCTAATATTAATATACTCTTCCATAAAAACCTCCCAATTTTATACTATTACGTATGTTTATTATACCATGCAAAACATGAATATTAAAGAACTTTCTCTTTATAAAAGTATTATAGTGAATATGCATAAGATAGGCTTTCTAAATGGCAATTCTATTTTACCAAGACTATCGCAACCATGCAAAAAAAGCAACGGCAAATCCGTTGCTTTTTTGGGAGGCAAGGGACTATTGTCCCAGGTTCTTGAATATTTCTCTATCGATTTTATTATTTAGCTGTATGTAACTTTTTATATAAGAGTGAGTAAATCGTGACAATCATTCCTAGTATAAACAATAAAATTGCTATCCAAGAAACAGGAGTCTTTACGTTATTAAGTGAAACAGTCTTTTTATCACTTTGGTTGATTTGAACTTGATTGGTAAATAAAGCAGATTGATACTCATTAACGACATTCTCCGATTCCACTTTAGTGATAAATAAGTTTGTTTTAACTAATTGATACTTCTCGTTATCCATTTTTTTAGTTGTATCAATCAATTTATATGTCTCAGGATGAAATAACTTTGCTAAATTACTCTCCTGTTCAAAGTACTGAATCTCTGTTTTCTTCGTATTTTTATCTAAAGATGTATCTATTTGCAAGGATCCATCATTTGCAAAAGCAACACTTACTCTTGTAAAAATTGAAAACAACAGAAAGATAAAGACAATCGTTTTTTTCATATTACTTGCTATCCTTAACTTGGCGATACAAGAAAATATTTCCAATTCCTAAAGCAATCGTTAAAACTACAATTACAACTACTGACTGAACAACTCCGTTTTGCTGATTAATAAATAATTTCACTACACCTTCAAGATAAGTCAAAGGAGAAAGTGTTGCTAAAATGGGAGCCGAATTCACATAATACTCATCAAACAATTGAGTCGCCGAAATGATATAAAGTAGTATTAGACTCACACTTATCAAGAATCCGAAACTTTTTAGCTTATCAATAAGAATATTAAGGCCATACGTCATCATTAGACTTACTAACACAAGAAGTACTACAAATGAACTAAATTGGGCTATGGAAAAACCAAGCTTAATTCCAGAAATAGTCGCAATTATAAAACCAGCAACTACCGAAATAACACTCAGGAAGAGCATAGGACCAGAAGAATTTCTCCATGATAGACGATCTTTTAGATTCATTAATCTTTGTAATTCTTCTTTATCTGCGTGTTGGAAAAGATAAGCAATAACTAAGCTAACAAGATAGCTAATTAAGATAATAAGAAGTCCTGATCTCTCATCTTGACGATTAGACTGTGCCTGAGCATTGGTAGCAGCCGATACTACATTACCAATTTTAGAAGCATCGACAGGATTAGACAAATATTCATAGACTGCATCATTTTTTGTATTACCTGTCCTAGTATTGCTCAAAACAGAAGAAAAGTTTTTAAGAAATTCTTCATTTGAACCATACTCACTAGACATGATATTTTTCAACTCAGATACACGACCACTCAATGATTCACCGTCTTTTTCCAATGTATTAACATCATTCGCCAACTGATGAATAGTAGATTCTATCGTTTCAGAAACAGCTTGGTTTGCCTGCGTATTAGACATCAAAGTTTGACTAGCCGACATCAATTTAACGAGGTCACTGTTCATATCCATGCTAACTGTAACCATATCGGTATTATCTACTTTTTCTGTTTCAACAAAACTAGGTTTATCTTTAATCGTTTTATCCACTAATTTGGTTTGTTCAATTAACTGACTTAACTGGGTCATTAAATCATTGGTTGTTGTTCTCAGCTGTTCAATATTAGAGGTCAATTTCTCAGCATTAGCTACTCGAGACTGAATATCCGTCAATTTTTCATCCGAAATCTTCAAATCTGATTTTAAAGCTTCTACTGTGGTCGCTTTGATTAGATTGGTCACAATGGTCTTGAGGTCATCATTATTTGCTAAGGCAGCAAGAGAACCTTCTGCTGGAATAAACATATGTTCTGAGTACGTATTTTTAGATAAATCTAAACCATAATACGCAGAGACAAGACCTGACAATTGTAGATATGCATCTACATCTTTATAAATAGCTTGAGTTAGTTTCGTAGGATTATATTCCCAGTTAGAAATAATGTCTTGCATCTCATAATGGCGATTCAAAACTTTTTTTTCTGTCTGATTTGTCTTGGTAGTTGTGATAGTCTTCGTTACAGTGATAATTTCTACTGGTTTTTTTTCTTCAGTAGTAAGGGCACTCGTTCCTGAAACGGTAGATGATGCTACAGGAGTAGAGGGAGTAACAGGCGCTGCATGAGCTGTCTCTGTCTCTGTTGTTTCCTCTACGTATGGAGCATCTTCCTTTACAACCTTCACATCCTCAGTCGTATCTAATTTATAATTCACGACAACAGGCGATAAGACACTGATATCGTTGTCATTCTTGATTTCTAGCGTGTATGAAATAGCCATCCCTGGAGAAGCTTCACTAGGGATATTTATTTGATAATTACCGCCCCCAAGATCAGAAAATCCATAGTTTGATTCTTTAAGATAGTATCCGCTTGGTACAGTTAACGTTAATTTTGAAATTTTCCCCTCAAATGAAGGCAAAGTTATCTCACGTTTTGCTGTACTCTTAGATTTAATGTCATTTTTTAAATGAGATAATTCTTCACTTTCAAGCGTTGTAGCTTGCAGAGTTGGCAATTCTTTCCCTGTTTTCTTACTATACCACTGTATAAAAGCACTAATATTTTTCAAATGCTGTTTATCAGTATCGGACAGGGACAGATTATTAATAGCTGTATCATCGTAATATACACTTGGCCACTTGCTCGTAATTTGATTCTGCATACTAGTATTTAAAGACTTGATATAACTTCCAAGAGTTTTACTAGCTCCATCTACCGCTGAAGAATTTTGGGTTAAGGAAGACTCTACCGCTTCTTTAATCTTTGTATCATAATTTGATAAAGTATCGTCAATATCCTTGTTATTATTCTTTAAAGTATCAAGAAGGTCTGCTATATCCTTATTATAGGATGCTGCCGTATCAGAAGTTTCTTTCCAAATGGCTGGCTCTGATAAGTTCTCAGTAATATGAGTGTTTATAGCTGCTAATTTAGATAGCTGTTCCTCAACTGATAATGTTGAAAAATCTTTATCATAGTTTGACAAAGCTTGTTCTCTAGTATCCAAGGAAAGTTTCCATTTTTCTTGTTGAGCTTTTATTTGTTCGATTGTTCCCTCGTATGTTTTATCAACAGAAATAATCGATTTAAAAGCATCATTACTATTTAATAAATCTTTGTTAAATGACGAATAGGTTGATAATAAATTATTCGGTGATGAGCCTAACCCATTAAATTGTTGACTATATTGAGCAAGAGGATTTACTAAGTTATTATTAAAGGATGCTAGTGACTCTTGTTCATTTGCAACTACATCTGAGACCTGCCCTTGTGCGGTTCTCAAGTTTCCAATAATACTAGTAAAATAAATATTAATCAAGTCCTTATTAAAAAGCTCTTTAAAAGCTACTACAGCTTGTTCTGCCTGCTTAACAGTTAATTGATCACTTGATTGAATTTGATATTGAAACTTTGCCTGAACAGGTGATGTGGATTCAAGAGCTAAAGTTTCTTCTGAAAACTTACTTGGGAAGACTACCATCAACTGATAGTTGTCATTTTTTAAACCACTTTCAGCAATTGATCTAGAAACCACTTCCACTTTATAATTATTTTTAGAAATAAATGAATTTACTAAAGTATTAGCGATATTAATTGGTTGTCCATTATATACCTTACCCGTATCCTCATTAACAACTGCAACTTTGATGGGGACTTGTTGTACTGAAGACTCTGAGTTCGTTCGACTGATAGGTGTTGGCTTTATAATAGCAAAAAAAGACACTATCATTGTAACAAACAACAATAACAATACTAAACTAAATAAAACTTTCTTTTTCACATTTTCTCCTTAACTAAATATAGTAAAAAAGTTGAGGATTTCTCCTCAACCTCAACTTTAGATTATTGAAGACCAAAGTTTCTAGATAAGTCTTGGTCATTTTGTTGCATCGCTTGAGCAGTCTTATCAAGTTGTGTATTGATTTGTTGCATCAAATCAGCAAAGTTTTCAACCTTTGGTTTCAATTCAAGGAACTGTTGATCAAAGCCTTGGAACGCAGCACCTTCCCACTCTGAACGCAAGGTATCCTGCAAGCGTTGAAGATTGCTCAAAATAACTCTGATATCGTTTGCAGCTTTCCCATATTCACGTGCACGTGATTGGAGGGTCTCTGGAGATACACGAATTTGTCCTGACATATTTTCACTCCTACTATATTTTTTATTTTATTTTAACATTATTCAAACTTTTAGACAAGTATTTTTATTTAAAAATGATATTTTTAAATCATATTATTTATTGTTTATTTCAATGTATTTTACCACCGTCTCAACGTCATTTCATTTTCCTAAGTGTAAATTTTTACTACTAGTAATACGATTCGTATTATAACTATAATCCTCCTCATACTATGCCACATTTTTCAGCTTAGACAGACCTTGAACTTATAAAATAGTATATCTAACAAACAAGAGTGAAGTACCATCTAACAAATAAGAATTTAGCTCCGCCTCCTATTCTATAATCGTCTCCAAAACAGGAGAGTAGCATTGTCTTGTTTCTTGAAAAAAGAAGAAAGTGTTTTTGTATCTAACTCTTTAATTATTAAGAGATAATATTCATCACAAAAAGAGGGCTCTTGATAAATACTTTAGTCACAATAAATAGTATATAAACCAGAGCATACTCTGGTTAAAAAATATTTTTTTCTCCACCCATAGTTCAGATAATTAGCAAGTAATTACACACTTTGAAATACGTCCTATTACTTCGCACTCGCTCTCTACACTACTTCTATTTTTAGACATGAAATTTATCTATTTCTCCCAAGCCTTATTTAAAGAGGGGTTAAAGTCATATAAAGTCCCCCCTGTTTCCAACCTTAACAAAACCAGATGTACCAAGGGTTTAGCTGTTATTTCAGCTCACACTTGTCTGTCCCAAAACAAAATGAGCACTTTCTCCCCTGTTTCCAACCCACATAAAGCTAGATATATCAAGGGTTTAGGAGGGCTTTAGACAGACAATAGTCTGTCCCAAAATAAAAAGTGGCTTTGTCCCCCCTGTTTCCAACCCCCATGAAACTAGATATATCAAGGGTTTAGGGGTCCTTTAGACAGACAATAGTCTGTCCCAAAATAAAACATTCAAAATTCTTATTTTTAAGTCTAATAGATTTCTTATTTGATTCGTTTTTTGAGTTAATAATTGAAATACCAACGATTAAAAAAGATTATAAGTTTATGAAACATTTCACCATCAAAAGTTAGCCTTGATAAATTTTTTTAAGTTATAATTTCTCTCTGAAAATAATTTTTATTTTTAGTCAAACGCTAATCGCTGAGATAAATTTCTAGAGCAGATTAGCGACCTGCCACTCCTTAAAAACGTTCCATTCTGTTCTACGATTTATTTTTTTAACTACACTAAATTCTTTGAGAATTTGACTAAATATGTTTCAATGAAAAAATAAATATAAGTTAAAAATTGAGTCTCAAAATCTAGTAATTTTTAAAATATTTCAAGCAATTTATAGCCCGATAAATATCAAAATTTGATTATGATTTAATAAAAATTTTACCAACATAACATGCTTTGATTTGCTTATAATAGCACCTTCTTTAGCAATAAAAAAATCAACGTTCAGAACACTTTTCCCATCAGCGAATTAAACCTTAATTTTTTTCATATCGTCTTTTATATCGCTCCTATTCAGGCACAATAACTCCTACACAATCGTATCATAATCTTTTTCTTTCGTCTTCAAAGTCTCAACAACATTTGTTGAATAAGGACCCTCCATCGTTGTATCAATTTGACTAGAAATCATCCCCAATGCTGTCTTCGTTGCTTGCGCTTCTGTTTTGATTTTGATATCACCATCTGACATCAAATTATTACGCTCATTCAATTTGAGTGGTGCATAGATATGGCTGATTAGTAAACATTCTAGTCCCTTCTGAATCTCCGTCATATTATTATTCGCTCCTGAAAAGAAGTCATTAATCATTTCTTCAAACATGGACTATCCCTTCTTTTTTTTCTTGATCGAGTTTCATCTTTCGACGATGTAATGTATCTATATCATCTTCCAATTTTCGTCGTTCTTGTCTATACTCAATCTCTTCTTTTTAAATCCTTTGTTCCAAAGCACGCTGATTCCTTGTAAATCCCATGGATACTGTCTGACTAAAGTACGAAGCTATTCTATTTAGCTGTCCTCTTTCTTCAGTAGTATCCACTTCCACTTGTCCCAGGATAGGCTGGATCATCTGGTACTTTCTCTCCATCATATGCAACAATTGATTCCGTTTTTGTTGAAGGACTTCAAATTGTTTTTCTCTTTGTTGGCGAATAGAACGATTTCGTTCATCTAATGAATCTAGATTGTCTTGCTTTGTTCTTAATTCCTGCCAGATTACTTGACTTTCATCCATTCTTTAAAATTCCCTGCTAACTCTTTATCGTTATCTAATGTCTTTTGGACACCATCTGCTATTTGCTTTTCTAAATTTTGAAAATCTTCGGCTAATTTTTCTGCTTTTTTGATTTTTGGATAGAAATAATAATCAAGATCATCTACGATTGTCGTACGAGATACTCCTCCAGCAGAATAGGCTGTCGCCACCTCTGTAGGGGATAGAATAAAACCAAAAGGAACCTGATAGGTACTCGCTACTATTTTCTCTGCTTTTTGGTGAGCTTTACGAACTATGGAGCGAATCTCTTCCTGACCAGCATTTGCGACTTCATGCAATCCCGATGAAATCGTTAAGGCGTGTTCGGAGTCTAAAAAGAGCTCCTCACCACTCGTATAGCCGCCTGAAGCCAATGCCTCTTTAGCTTTTGCATAGTAATACAAGCCACTGGAAGCCTTATCTAAAAAAGATGAATAACGTTTTTCAAAAGATGAGGAGGCCTTTTTAATTTTGAGGCTACCATCCTCATTAAATACATAACCGCCCCACATGTGTTGTGCTATGGGATCCCAGTTAAAGTTTGAATCCACATGATGGACTATTCCAACAGCATTTTTACTGTTCAATTCTGCTTTGTATCCTGGAGCATCCTTGGAATATCCGATCGGAACTGTATCTCGTTGATCGATATAATTATGAATCCGGTATTTCATAGCATCCACACGCTGCTGCTGTTCTTCCGTCAAGACCGGATAGATGTTCGGTCCTTGGTAGATATAAGCTCCCGAAATACGTGAAATGTCCCTAACATTAGCTAGTGCATACTGCGCATTCATGGAGCCAAGAGAGTGAGCATAAACTGAGATTTTAGCATTCGGATAATTTTCTAATACGTTATTCAAGGTTGTAGCCGCTGATTCTAACTGAGGTGTCACTTCTTTCTTTTTGGTTATGATATTTTTCGCCATAGGAATATCATTGACTTTCCAATCTACTTCCCATCCATCTTTGCCTGGTTCCTTAGAACCTTCATAGAGAACAGATATTTCAGATTTATCTGGACTCTCAACTACATAAACCTTCAATCCTGTCTCGTTTTCTATCACCTGACGGACGGTACCGATGGTTTCTTTCCTTTATCGTTTATAATTTTCAAGGGATCTGTTTCAGAATAACTTGTATACTCTTCATTAGCAATTTTTTGACGTTCATGATCACTATACTGTCTACTCACTTTTCCCCTCCGTTATCATTTTCTCAAATTTAGCAGAGTTTCCTCCGCCATCATTAACTAACTTTCCACTTTTTTTATCTTTATTAATAGTGAAAAACACATATAATTCTTCGTCATTGTTTATATAAATTTTAAATTTAATCCCTCCCATTGGACTATGTTTGATGGATTTATCATCAATTTGATAAGACTTTATTTTCCCTTTATTTGTTAAAGAAAATTGGTCCATTTCTTTCAAATCATCCTCTATAATTTCTTTGACTTCCTCACCCTTGACAATTCTCACTATCTCATCGTGTTCTACTTTTTTCATTACTTTATATCCTCCTATGCTTAGTTCAACGATAACCAACAAACTAGCTAAAACAATTCCTACAATTTTTAATGACTTCATGACGTCTCCTTTATGTTATTTTACAAATATGTCATGTACTGATTTACTTATAGTATAGCATAGACTAGAGCCAAATTTATAACTCGTCACTCGCTATAATAGTTCCTTAGAAAACTTGTAATGCTAATTCTTTATATCGCAAATCAATGTATAAACACAAAAAGAGTGTGTTGTATTTATAAGATTAAATAAAATTCAGGAAAGATAACTTTTAAAATATTAAAAACCACAATATTAAACACGGGAAAATAATCCAGTTTAATATTGTGGTTTGCTTGTAACGTAATTAAAAATCGAATCTATTTTTACAACTTTAACAAAATAAAGTATTTAAATAGTTTATATAATTTAAACTATTTATTACACTTTTATCTTCCGGGCAAGATTTCTTTAGTCTCACTATCAAAGAATGGTTCCCCAGTAGCATCCATCCAAATTAAATTTTGTATATATTGACTATCAGATAGTAAGGGGGCATTTTTCAATCTCTGTTGAGTTAACATTTTAGCAACTCTAGGTACCATGGCAATTGTTTTACTCTTAACTTTATCTTCTGGTTTTTTCAAACGACCATCAATTTTTTTTACTTCTGGGATTTTATTAGAATTGACTATTATCGCCTCCTCTTCGAGGTTATTTTCTTTTCTTTTTAGTTGTCCACTGAATGCTTCAAACTTATTTTTTACCATTGTATTTTCTCCTACATTTATATCACGTTATATATTTTATATAAATATTGCATTTGTTATTCTAACATCGCATTGATTTTTGCGTAGATAGCTCTAACTCCAGCAAGAAGGTTCTGGTACTTCTGCTGCTTATGTATTGGCATTTCATCTACTAATTCGAAAATACTTTTCCCTTCCAGCAAAGTACTTACAAATATCGGACGATTGGGAATAAGTCCTAAGAAATGCTCATCATTTTCAACTAAAGATAAGAATTCTTTACTTGGAGCTGAGACATTATTGCCATAAAAAATAATATTATTAGCTATCAATCCAAGCTTAAGATCAACTACTGTCTCTTTAGTAAAAGGATTACGTGCTTTCGTTTTGACTTTTTCGATAAACTCTGGTAGATTTCTCCACGCTGTAAAACTAGGGCCATCTGGCGTCGTTACAGATACTACAATATCACTAACAGCAATTAAATTAGAAGTAACAATTGAGGTATCATTATGAGTATCAATGACAATCAAGTCATACTTTTCCGACAACATTTGGTAATTCATTGAATACCATGTGAATAAGACTAGGTAAGGACTAGAAGCCACTCTAATATTGACCCCTTCGTCAGTAAAATCACTATCACCAACAATAATATCAATTCTTGGATCACTAGTTGGATAAATAGCGAAATCTTCTCCATCAGATTTAAATAAATCAGCAATTGTCTTGTCTCCATTTACTCCAAATACATTAGTTAAATTTCGAGATCTATCTCCGTCAATTACTAATGCTTTAATATTTCTAGTAGAAACTGCATCTTTTACATAATTAAAAGTATTTGTTGTTTTTGCGCTTCCTCCTTTATCAATATAAAAAGTAACTGTTTTGAAGCCATTTTCAACACTCATAGAGTCCACTCCTTCACATATATTATTTATGACATGTATATAATTTAAAAAGCATATACAACTTGTATTAATACTCTAATTATTACACATGAAATAATTAGACAATCTGAGATAATCACTATCACTTTCTTATTCTATCAAAATTTAGATAATATTGTCAAACAGCACATAAATAAATTTAAATATTTCATTTAATTACTTTAATTAGTTCAATTAAAGTAATTTGTCTATTTTCTCATAACTCATAACAAGATCAAAGTTTCAGGAATATTGTAGGGCATATGGTATTTGATTTATTTTATACACCTATATAATTCATATCATTTATATAGGTGTATATAAATGATATACATTGTTTATTTGAAATGTTTATAAAATAAATTTACTTTATTTTGTGTGTTGATATGTATAGATTTTTATTACATATTTAATGATTATGAAAAATAATCATTAATAATTTTTTAGTTAATTTTAATTATATATAAGTTATTTAAGTTACTTAAATTATATTAGTTAAGGGATAGTATAAAGCTAGTGATACCAAGGGTTTTGAGAGGATAAAGTCCTAGAAACGCAAGGTAAAGTCCTAGAAACGCAAGGTAAAGTCCTAGAAACGCAAGGTAAAGTCCTAGAAACGCAAGGTAAAGTCCTAGAAACGCAAGGTGAAGTCCTAGAAACGCAAGGTGAAGTCCTAGAAACGCAAGGTGAAATCTAGAAAAGTAAGATAAAGTCCTAGAAACGCAAGGTGAAATCTAGAAAAGTAAGATAAAGTCCTAGAAACGCAAGGTGAAATCTAGAAAAGTAAGATAAAGTCCTAGAAACGCAAGGTAAAGTCCTAGAAACGCAAGGTGAAATCTAGAAAAGTAATAGCCTCATATAGTAGAAAGTCTGTCATAGTTTCTAATTGGATATAAAATGTGATAAAATATAAGGGAGAATCCTGTATAACCTTAAAAAAAACGGAGTTAGAGAAGTTAGTAGATGGCAAAATTAAAAGATGTAAATCAAAAAAAGTATAGGGCTGTTATTCAATATGATAGAGACTTTCCGAAATATTTTGATCTTGGAGATCTATCAAAGAATGAAGCGAATGTTGTATATGCTTTATTGGGTGAAATTCGCGATAAATATTCTCCTGATGGGATAACTGTCTCTTATTCTGACATTGCATATATGTCGGATAATGTTTTAAAAAATTCTGATGGAGTGTATTATGCCAATACAGGGAAACACTTCAATCGTTTTATTGAAGAGATTCAAACTAAATTAAAACTTGTATCATATAAAAAATTTATTAAGATGGATGAAAAAGGGAATAGTGTTTTTGAGGATTATCCTTTATTTACAGAAAAATTTAGAGTAGATCATATCAACCAGGAATTGACAGTTCATATTTCAGAAGCTGTTTATCAAAATGAGATTTTGGATGAAGCAGGGAACATTATTCAGAATAAAAAACGAGTTGTTGATTTATTTAATAATGATGATTGGTCTGAGACGAAGTATTTAAAATTTGGTCGTGAACTACATAATCAATTGAAAAAATATGGGCAAAATTTATATAGATGGATTGCTGAATACCGCTCTATAAACCGTCCAATAGCCATTGATGCAGAAGTGTTTGAAAATATTATTATGAAATTCACAACACCATACGCTAAAAAAAATAAATTAACAATTCTAAATAGTGCCATTAAAGAATTACAGAGTCTCACTTACGATGATGGACGTCAGATTATTAGAGATTTGGAGTATACTATTGAGCGAAAAAATAGAAAGATAGTAAAATATATTTTTTCATTTAAACCATTTTCAATAGATCTGAATTATATTAAGAGCATTAATGGAAGCAATATTGTCTTTGAAGAATCATCCGCCAGTAAGGGTGATGATAACCATTTAGAGTATTTTAATGTTATTCAGCTCTTTCTTAAAACTTTTAGTAATAAACCAGAGTATGACAATAAGAATAACAGACAAAGACTAGTTAAATTTTGTCAAAGTATGTCTGAAGAAGTAGTAGTTGTAGCCTTAGATAAGGTAACGATGAATAAGAGGAGAGGTCCGGGCTGGCTGTTTAAGACGTTAGAAAATTGGGAAAAGGCAGGAGTGAAGAAGATGGAGGATATTGAGAGCGCTGAAAGAGAAATTTTTGGCGAATCTCAAAAGACCAATGTTCCATCTTGGTCAAATCCTAATTATAGGAACGAGATAACAGAAGAGCAGCGTCAAGAACTTGAAAGAAAAAAAGCAGAGATGTTAAAAAAATTAGATTCTTAATGAGATATTTATAGAAGATAATTGCTTTATTTTTTACAGATGTTAATGGATAGTGAAACATTAGATGAGTTAGATGACGTCACTTTTCCTGATCCAATTCAGGATTTCACCCTATCTTCTGAACTGAATGATGATAAAAAAGGAGGATACTTATTATGTCACTTTGGGATGCGTGGTTTGGAACAGACACAGAAAAGAAAAGGGAACAATATAAAGCATTGTATAATGACTTGAACAGTCAATTAAAAAGCTTTAATTCTAAATTAAAAACAATGGAAGGAAAGGTCGATAGCTATAACAGTTCTCAACCTTCAATGAGTTTAAGTTTTATTCCAGAGGATGTTTTTAGTGATAGCGAAGGTCGAGTAAAAGGAAAAGTTGATACTGTACGAACCAATCAGTCTAGTGATGCAAAAAGCTTATCGAGTGCTGTTGATGCAGCCTATGAACGATATAAATACTATGACCGTTTAGCTGAGCAAGAACGCCGGGAGAGGGAGGCAGAGGCAAGACGTCAAGCTGAAGAACGTAGGCAAAGAAACCGTAGAAGGAGGTAAGCTCAATGGCAGATTTAAAAATAAAGTATAAAGACCTAGAGACAGCTATTCAGCTTTCAAAAGAAATTAATCAAGAATTGACAAATTCTTACCAAACTGTCACTCAATTAAAAAGTTATCTTCAGTCAGCTAAGTGGTCTGGGAAAACAAAGGTAGCTTTTGAGTCCTATCTAGACATCATCCATAAATACCATAAAGATTTGAGATCTATTATGGAAGAACATGAAAAAGCAGTAACAAGTTTGAAGAACTCAATTGATAGCTATAATAGTTCATCGGAAGTTGCATCAATTAAGGGGTTGTAAGTATGTCAAATAAAGAAACTTTTTCTATTCACGAACTCCATTACCTGATAGGTGCCTTTGATGGTGAACTAATACCTGGTTTGCCAACACTAAACGATATTGTAACTGCTTCTGAACTAGTGTGGACGATAGCTAAGGAAGCTCTTGAGAAAAAAGGCCTAGTTAATGAGGATGGTTCTTTGACAAAATCAGGTTTTACCATAGTTGAAACTCTAGGGGAGTATTGCTTAGGAACAACCTTGGTCATTCTGAATAATTTCTATTTCATGCACTGCCGTGACAGCAGCTTCTCTATTCTTATCATTGATACTGGTCAGGGATATCAGCTTGCCAAGATTAGTCCTATGAGTCGCTTATTATTGCTTCAAGATAAGCTCTCGCTTGTGACAAGGATTCCTCTGGAAGATGAGGTAGATTTTCTAACTAAAAGAAGACAACTCACTTCTGATATCGAAACAGCTTTAGCATCTGATCAAGTTCTGATGGTACAGTATTATCCTTTGGAACAAATGTGCGAGACCAGACACGCAGCATTATTACCAGCTTCATATCTCTTTGTTGAAGAAGGGGGAGAATTGCTGGGATTTGATGTGAATCAAGAGGAGTTATATCGTTTTAGTCAATACTATTTCCTTGAGAGATTGTATAGTTGGCTTTCTATTCCGTTTAGAAAGGAGGATTTTGAAAATGGTTCTAATTGAAGCTACTACAATGGATGGTGGTGGATCTAAAGAAATCGTCATGAATCCTGATGAACTACAGGCAATCATGCGTTACATCACCACAGTTGAGGTTTCATTTCAAAACAATTTGGCTCCAAAATTGAAGAGCCTATCTGAAACAAAATATTATGAGGGTGGAGAAGCTTCTAAAGCAATGGATCACTATTCTGACATGCTCAATAAAGTGAATGAAGTTGGCGACCTATATCGGCGAGCCAATAGTGAAATTTTAAGTATGATGGGACAGTGGCTCCAACAAGATGCTCAGTTGAGAGATGATTTTCTAAATGGTCTTTCTTCTAATCCTACTCTGGTACAAAACTTAGAAACTCTGGGAATGATTCCGCGAGGTGACCAATGACCAAAGACGTAGAACTTCATTCATCAACCTGGAAGACGATGAAACAAGCCCTGACAGGCCTCACTGAAAATTCCACAATCTCAAGCAGTGGCTATGGGAATTACACCAATGTTCAAGCAGGAGCCTATAGTACAGGAACAGCTTCAACCGGATTTGCCAAGCGAGTAGAAGAGCTGGTCAAGATTTCTGAGAAGGTTCAGCGCTTGATAGCAGAAAAGGATACGGATGGTGTTGTGTCCTATAGCTATCATGATGACACAAGTACCGGACAAACTCTGCAATCCAAACTCTCCACCTTGGAGCGGTATGCAGGAAATGTTCCCACCTACATCAAGGATAAAATCGACCGCCCCTTCTATGAGGCTATGGACAAGGTAGGAGCAAAACTTGAAGCCCTCAACATTCAACAGTATAAAACGACTAACAAGGTTGGTTATAAGCGAATTGAATCTGTGACAGATCCCTATGGCTATCCCGTCGGTACCAAGGAAGTTGTCCCTGCTGAGATAGGGATTGATGAACTCTACAAGGTTGATAGCCCTTATAGAACGGCTCTACAGAAAAGCTACGAGGAGTTTAAGAAAAGTAAGGAGTATAAGGATCACAGGCTGACGGAGACAGAATATGTCCAAGCCATGCACCAAACTCGAGCTTTCGAGTATGTATCGATTGATGACGAGAAATCTAAGATAGAGATGTGGCGGGACATCGCTCTGGGAGCTGGCCTTGTTGTCTTGAGTATTTTCTGTCCCCCAGCAGGAGCCGTAGCAGGAGTGGTCTTGGCTAGTGCTGAAATGTACTCAGCAGCGACCGGTAAGGACTGGGGCACAGGTCGGAAGTTAGATGCGACCGAGAGAACACTGAGGGGAACCTTTGCCTTGTTTGACTTGATACCAGCAGGGAAATACCTAGGAACCTTAGCCAAGACAGGAAAGACAGCAGGGCTTACTGCCGTTAAGAACAGTCTGAAAACGACTTTGAAAGAAGGCTTGGAACAAGGAGCTAAGAACCTGGATAGTTTTAAAGGTGTCTTGAAGAATGCCAAGGGCTTGGGGGATAATGTCCTTTCCCAAATTAAAACCTATGGCAAACAGTTAGACAATCTCCGACCAAGTAAGATTCTGTCGAATTCGGCAGACGCTCTAAGCGATGGTTTGCGCCATGCGGATAATGTTTTAAGTGAAGCCGCACAGAACTTCCGTCTGAATATTGGGCTAGAGCCTCAACTAGCGAGTGGTGTCATGCCAGGTAGTGGAGGGAAGCTAACCCATTTAGCAGATAATCTCAGTGCTTTCGCGAAGAATCTAGACGGTAGTGTGGATGATGTGGTGGAATTGGGAGGTAAGAAAACTTCTAGACTAGGAGGTCAAACTGGAGGTAGGCTAGGAACATCGCAAACTAAACATTGGATAGAAGATGCTAGTGAGATCTTGAAAGATGGAAGTCATCTGGATGGAAAAGTTCCGAAACCTAATGTTGTATATGAGGCTGGAGAGCATAGCTATCTTTACCGTACTGATGAGGTGGGGCGTATTGATCGGGCGTATGCCGAAGATTTACAACTAAAACTCCATGAAGGTAGATTACCTCATAATTCGAATACTCCAGATAAAGAAATCGGGGATCATGCAGGACATATATTCGGCGATCTATTTGGTGGATCACCTGAGTTAGATAACCTTGTTTCACAAGCTAAAGATGTCAACTTAAAAGAATACCGTCGTATTGAACGTGATTGGGCAGATGCTTTAAAATCAAACCCACCAAAGAAAGTTGAAGTAGACGTTAAAATTAACTACGAGGGTTCTTCAATGAGACCAACTAGCTTTGAAGTTAATTATAAGATTGATGGTATAGAGTATTTTGAAGAAATTCCTAATATAAATAGATAAAGGGAGGATAAAATGACACAATTTGAAGATAAATTTATGGAAGTTCAGGCTAGCATGATTTCATTAGCAATGGAATATGTCCAAAATCAAGCAGAAAAAGTATATATCTATGCGATAGCGGACAGTTTGTATAGTTTTAATCTATTTTATAAGATTAAAGGAAATATTGTACACAAACACTTAGTAAATGATTTTTTACCTACAAAATCACACATTGATACCAGTTTACAATCTCTCTTGTTGAAAGAAGGTGTCAAGGACGTAAAATCAATGATTGATGTCTGCCAAGAATACAATCGTGAACATCCAACTGAAATGTGGTTGATTTATGATGCTCAGAAAAACAGCCTTGACAGTCGCTATAGCTATGAAGGGCGTTATGACAAGGATGAAGAATTGCTTCCACGTTTAGAGTTCGAAAAATGGTTTGAGGAAGTAAAAGAAAATCAGCTATAATGCTTTTGATATTGGCACTTAATATTCAGTTAAGTGCCTTTTCACAAATGAGAAGCTTCCAAGGCAATGGATCACTATTCTGACATGCTCAATAAAGTGAATGAAGTTGGCGACCTATATCGGCGAGCCAATAGTGAGATTTTAAGTATGATGGGACAGTGGCTCCAACAAGATGCTCAGTTGAGAGATGATTTTCTAAATGGTCTTTCCTCTAATCCTACTCTGGTAAAAAACTTAGAGACTCTAGGCCTGATTCCGCGAGGTGACCAATGACCAAAGATGTAGAACTTCATTCATCGACTTGGAAGACGATGAAACAAGCCATTACGGGACTTACTGAAAATTCCACAATCTCAAGCAGTGGCTATGGGAATTACACCAATGCTCAAACAGGGGTCTATGGTACTGGAACAGCTTCGACCGGATTTGCCAAGCGAGTAGAAGAGCTGGTCAAGATTTCTGAGAAGGTCCAGCAACTCATCAAGGAAAAGGATACGGACGGTGCTGTGTCTTATAGCTATCATAATGACACAAGTACCGGACAAACTCTGCAATCCAGGCCCTCTACCTTGGAGCAACACTTAGAAATAATAAATGAATAATTTTATATAAATGATATAGTTTATATAAATGGTATAAATAATAATTCCTATCCGTCGTAAAAATATATAAGTATCTATACCCAAATAGTACCTAGACAGCAGGATGTGTCACTATCTTTTTATGTTAAAAATTTTAAGAAAAAAATCTTTACTACTCTTAACCTAAAAATAGAGCAGACCTCTACTGTCTCCTCCAGATGTTAACTTTTTATCAACCGATTATAGGTTAATAAAGACTTCAAAAAAACTACTCTCTCTTAGAGAGTAGTAGAAGTAGTATCTATAATTCAGATAAACCATCTTTAACTTGTTCATCTAAAACATGGGCATATAAACTTACCAATGCTGTATTAACATGCCCTAGTTGTTGGGCAGTAGTGACTTCGTTGTTAGTAGCTTGGTATAATCTGGTAGCTAACGTATGTCTCAACTTATGAGGAGTTATCCGTGTTTTAAATACCTCAGAATACTTAGCGACTGTTCTTTCCATTGCAGCACCTCCCATCCGTTTGGCGATTCCGGATTGTGTTGATAGAAAAAGAGGTAGTTTATTATCTTCTATATCTACTTTATATCTGCTAGAACGTATTTTTAGATATTGAGTAAGATATGGTTTAGCAAATGGTGCAATATGAACACTGTCCCTTTTGTTCCCCTTCCTTGTCACTTCAACAGTCATTGTATTGAGATTAATATCAGACATATCAATATTGACTGTTTCGCTTAGTCGAAGACCAGAGGCTAACATTAGAGCAATGAAAGCCAGGTCTCGTTCCTTATTTTTGTGGTAAGAAGACTTGGCTCGATTACTTAGATTAGCTTTTTTAACGTATCCCTCAGAACTTACATCATCTGATATAAACTGTAAGAATGCTTCAGTATCATCTCCTAAAAAGAGCTTAGATTTTATTCTCCTAGATCGTGCTGCCAGCGTTTCTTTTTGTTTTATTTTTAGTTCTAATTTCTTCATCACATTTCGATGGAAATACGGCTCTCCGTGTCCGTTTTCTGTCTGTTCAGTTAAATACTTAAAGAGTCCAGATAAAGCTCTATAAGTGCGCTGTATTGTTACTTCAGACATAGATCTAGACTTACTTTGAGTTGTGTTTAACAGGTTCCGTTCTCGGAGATATATAAAATATGCTTCAGCGTTATTTTTTGATAAATTTTCAAGCAAATCAAGTGGAATGTCCCTTGTGGTTGATACATGAGCAATATCCGAATCAATCAACCACATGAAAAATCGACGAAACTCATTTAAGTATTCGTAGAGGGTACGTTTGCTACGTCCTGCAAATACTTTAGATTGGTACCATTCTGTTATGTAGTGTGGTAGGAGCTCCAGCTGTTTATTAATATTTTTTTGTAAGTTAATTTCATTTGCCATCTCATTCGATCCTCATAGTTTAGTAGTACTATTATAACACAATTTCTTTTAGTAATAAAATTATACTTTTTCTACTAAAAGTGTTTTTGATAATAATCAGGTTAAATATTGTCATTCAAAAAGCAATTATTTAACGAATAATTCGTAATCATGATACAAAACTATTATAAGTTTCAAAACATTGGTGAAAATTTTGGAAATAATAAAAAATAGGAATTTAATCCTATTTTTTTGAATTATAAATTTTTTCTAGTTCAAGTAAATCTAAGCAATAATTAGCAGTTGCTTCAGTTATAGCTATTCTATGTTCGGACTTTACTTTTACGGCCCGAACATCCTTACATCTCTTTTTTATTGAATCCTTGTTTGGACGTAAATAATTGATTTCATTCATAAGAAGGTCATAATATAATGGATCAGTCATAAGAATACCTTCCATATTAATAGCGCTTCTATATTGTTCTGGAACGAGAAGATAGCTTATTTATTAACAAATAAGCTATCTTCTCGTTATTTTTATCGAATATAGGCATATTGACATATGATGTCCTCTTCCCTTTATTTGATGTTAAAGGAACCAAATAATCAATGTCATCAATTGATAACATTATTCCAATGTAAGGACGCGTTTTTTTAGTTTTACCTACAAATTCTTTATTAAAAGGAACACGGTTATCAATTTGACGTAATTCATTTAAGTAATTTGTATCTACTTTATAAAATTTCATTTCTAATAAACTACTCACTTATGCACTTACAAAAATTGGGCTGTCGGTAAGACAACCCAATTTTAAAACTTCCAGTAAGGCTCGGAATCTCCAAAATTAAAACTTCCAGTAAGGCTCGGAATCTCCAAGAAAGATTTTACTCTTTATCTTACGGTAATTATATTATATAACACACTTTTTGTCAAGTATTACACTCGCAAACGTTTATGTCTAAATTTGAAGGAATAATCGAATATCTTTATAGCTCAATAAGGACGTGAGTTTTTCAGATTATGTCGCAATGTTATTTGACTGCTTAAGCAAAGTGAGTATTTGTCTTAGTCGGTAGAGTAAGGGTTGCTACTTCTGTATAGAAAGTAGGGGAAATACCTCTAAAACTTCATTTTTTTAAAGGCTTCTCTTTACCCTTTTACTTACTTGTACTTATGTTTCGTTTTCGTATGACGGTTCCATGGGGTGGGTAGTCAACAATAAATCCCGCTCTATTTTCCTTTTGAAATGAGCTGATACTTAATTTACAACGATTATATAGAGCCTCATAAGCTAACTTGGCATTAGATGAAATACTTGTGTAAGAACTAGTCAATTTGACATAGCCTTTCTCATTGTGTTGAATACGAGTAAAAAAAATTTTTGGTATTTGATAAAAAGTTAGAGTATCTAGTTGGGCAATCGTGATATCCGCTATTAGTAGCCCCTATAACTTGTAATATCAAGTAACCAGCTTCAGGGAAATAGATAAGATAGGTTTATTCTAACTCTTCAATAGCTACAATAGCATGGCTTCTAGTCCATCCCATTGTATTCATCAAATCGAAAATCATTACGTCTTTAGTCAACCCTGAGCCCCTTATCTGTTTGAGACAATCGCTTTTCTTAGATTTTTAAGCCTATCAGATAGGGCTACTCCTCAAATATATATTGTGTTATAATAATTTTCGGTAGGTGGTTATGGAGGTAACATGCTAGATAAAAATAATAATCAAACTCATTATGGACAAGGTGATCAACACATTGACCAAAGTATTACAAACAATATATTTTTAACATACGGAGATTCTCAACCCAGTGGCTCATCAGATAATCCTGGTATCTGGGCCATCATTTTTTTAGTAGTTACACTATCTTTAGGAAATTTGCTTCTTGGTCTTATTCAAGAACATAAACAAGTAATTATTATGACTCAAATCATTCTACTTATCGTTGTCAATTGCTATGTTTATTTCAAATCAAAAGACATGAAGCTACTAATCACTGAAATGGTTCCTTCTGTCCTAAGTATTCTAACGACAGTATTCTCGGTTAATAATCAAATCCCAGCTAACTTTCAATCAATACTGGATAAGATGAGTACCTCCCCTGATTTATCTTCTTGGGAAAATATAGTAAATAGTTTTTTCAACAGCTTTATACCAAAAGCCCTTGAACTCATCTCTCAACACTCTAGTAGTACTATCATTCTTACAGTTTTCTATATCATTCTAGTTCTCTCAACCATTCTTAGTCCGTTATTGATTGGATTTAATGCATTCTTTAAGAAATCTGTTAAGAATTATCCAGCTTATGCATTTACTATCGCCTATTGGATTTTTTTCTTTGTTCTAAAAATGATTCAATAGCTGTATAGCAATAAATCAAGGCGGTTACAGTGAAACTAATTAGTATCGGAGACAATAAAGTTTGACCTCCACCTACCAGCCTAATCATAAACAAGGCGTATCCTAAAAAAGTATAATTGGTCACTTTAGTAAATATTTGTACTAATAGTTTTATTTGTTTCTTCCTTCACCTGGTTAAATATCAGGTGTTTTTTGATATTAACAAATTGTAAAATCAATATATAGCTCTTTCCCTAAATATAGTCCATCAATTCTAGCTTAAAGTCTAGAGTCAACCACAAGGCTTCATCCGGAGTTGACTGACTAACCTGACTCCAAGTACCATCTCTTGCTATCTAGGAATCGATGATAAGAATCGTATTAGCATTGCCAGCCAATTTAAGAGTAATCCACTGTTTGGAAGAGTATAATATAGAGGTACACTTCTTTATGAACCATCTTCCAGTAGAACTTTATCAATCATTTTTTGTTTTAATTCTTGAGAATAATAACGATTCTTTCCTTTCTTGACGATTTCTATCCCTTACTCTTTAATTTTAATTTCAACTATACATTTCATGTTCTCAATATCAATCATCGATTTTATCCCATAATGGAGAGGAATACATCTTGCCCATTCCTTCCTGAACATAATAACGATTGAAAAAATAGTATCTCCCAAAAGTTTTAAAAATTTCTCTTTTGCTTCTGAAAAGTCTGTAAAGTCGAAAATTCCTCCCTTACTTGCTCTATCCATGGTAGCATAGACATTATAGACTTGCTTAGAATCGTCAAAATCGATTACAACTTCCCATTCTCCAGGACTATATTCGTTAAAGATAGAATACCTCAAACTCTCGTATCCTAAATCATGAATGGCTGACAACAGTTCTAAACATTCTTTGGCTTCGTCTCTCATCTTTGCTTGACCTTCTTATTTATCCCACAAACTACATGAATAGTAGGGTGAATCTCCATTCTGTACAAAATATCTGTTCATTTCGATGAAAGATTCCATTTTTTTCAGAAATAATAGCTTTGCCTCTTCAAAATTTTCAAACTCCCATGTTTTCCCCATTATATAGGTCCGGTCGTCCCGACTATTTACCATAAATTTCCCATCTCGATAGAATAGATGGATAGCCCAAAGTTGACTACTGTGCTCATCAAACAAAGCATAATAAAGATTTTCAAAGCCTTTTTCTCTAATTTCTTTTTCTACATCTTGTTTTAATAGATTAAAATTTAAATTCTCTTTCATAATATTTATCTCAACTAACAGTTCATCTATATAGCGTTACAACTTCCGCCACTATTGCTCAATAATAGAAAGCTGTTCATTATTTTGATACTTTTTATTTAATCTTTCTATCTGGCTCATGGGTTTTATTTTAACAAGACCGTTTAGAAAAATGATACTGTCGTTCAATTCCTTTTGGAAAATCTTAACTCCCTTAGCGATTGCTTGTGCAACTGTCAATGTATGGATTGTAAAACTAGCTATATTTTTTTCTTGCATGAAAAGGATTGCATCAAAAAATAAAACCGAAATATATAAATCAACGGCAGAACTCTGTGATAACTCTATAAGACTGCCTTCTAATATACTCTGAATCTTGTCTATATCATTTTGCTTGTAGAAGTACTCAGTTAATACTTGGCAAATATCTGTCGGAAAAACATCTGGTACAGAGGTTGGAGGATCTATATGATATCTTTTTTCACCTCGCAAAATCCCTACAACATTGCCAATTTGAATAGCTCTTAATAAGAGTTCTCTGTAATTTTTCATTTGATAATCTTTCATATTTCCAATTTCGAACAGACTTATATAATTCTCTGTAAAATTAATCATTTGATTTTATTAAGATTAGTTTCCACTACTTAGTCACCGCTCGCTAGAATTTTAGCTCCTTCAGGTAATATTTCTTCCAGTTCAGCCTTTGTGAATAAACCTTGCGCTTCAGGATTTCCTCTTAAAGCTTCAGGATATTGCCTCAAGAAATTTCTATCAGCTTCTTCTTGTGTCACATTCGGTGGCCAACAGTCATTCTGAGCTTTAAATAACAAATCATTTCCTGAGCGCTCCCCAGATAGATATGCTTTAAAATCTGTAGCGTTTATCTCAAATACTCGTCTCACAGATGCAATACCAAGTTCAAAAAACGTGTAGTATCTTCCATTGTGCTCCCGAATATAAAGATTGTCTGGCGTATGGACCGCCTTAAAATTCCCATACTCTTCCCATGTTATTTTAGTTAAACTCATTTTAATCGCCTCCTAATTTTCTAATTGTAAATTCTCCCCATGGAACTTCGTCAATGACTGCTTCTGGCATATTTCCTGGGAAGGTTTGTCCTCCTGGTTTCCAAAAACCTTCAAAAGCAGACTCTTCATTTCCACTTGGAATTCTTGGATTTTGAATTGAAATAACAAGGGATTTATACTAATTATTAATGCTCTTTTTCGAACCATGAAGTGTATAGCGGACTGATTTTCTCAAATAATTCCTTTTCGTATTGATATCTATTCTCTTGTACTTTCTCTACTATTTGACTAACTTTCTCAAATTCGTTATTTTTAATCAATTTGTCAATTAAATCTACATCTTTTTCATCAATCTTTTGCGAGGAAACATTCTTAATGATTATCTTTAAAATTTGATAAGTCACCTCATTATCATCTAATTTAGAAATCTCGGATGTTATTTTTCCTCTCTCAGTAAAAACTAGATTATACCTTCCATTTCCATCCTCTATTATAGAAATTCCCTCCGGAAAGTAGGGAGGTTGTTCAGAAAAATGAATTCCAAATTCACCTAATTTTATGTTTCCAATTTTTGAAACTTCGGATTCAATTTTGTTTTTTAATTTTATTAGCATTTAATTATTCCTATTTCAATTTAAGTAGAAAATTCCCTTTTTCTAATTCATCAATTGTTAAATATGTATAATATTGAATTCCCATACCAGGTTCATCAAACCAAGGTGCAACTAATCCTTCTTTTGTTGGTATTTCTTTTAGAACAATGTAGTCTGAATTCGGTTGGAGTTTCATAAAAGGAGGTAAGGCTTTCTCACCAAATGTTGCTCCTTCAGGAGAGAAATACCTTCCTGTCGGATTAGAACCAATTCTATTTATTCGGGTTCCAGGTAATATTACGGATTCTTTATATTTTCCATTCAAAAATCCATCTTTATGTATACTACCGTCAACTCTCCCTAAGGAACTTTCAGGAGTTCCTGGATAAATTGTATCCCCTGTTAGCTGATTAAAATAATCTGGATTATCATATACATTTTTATTTTTAAGGTAAAATTCTGGCTCAGGTGGATATGACCAATTTCTTAATTTGACTCTATCGGATGGTTCGATACCTGCCTCCGCATATTTGTGCCATTGAAGATATCTCTGACGGTCCATCGGTTCCATACCCATCAAGGTTTTCTGGAACTTCTCCTTCGCCAGATATTGGTTAAAGTTACTGGATTCCCTCGCAAGCCTGCTTTCTTCCAGATTCCTTAGAATCTGTTCACGGTTAAACTTCGGTGTTTCGACGTCTACCTTCACCTTATTGAGACTAAACTTGCTGGCTGCTGAGGAGGCCGCATAACCTCCTACCAGGTTTCCGATAAAGTTTGCGGTTTGGGCGTCCTCTTCACTACCACCTAGAATCTTAGTCCCATGATAGGCAACCTGACCCGTTGTATAAGCGCCGGCTTCTCCCATCGCAAACTGAGTCAAGCCTTTGACAACGCTCTTCGTCTGCCCTATGGGAATCATGATAGCACTCGCCGTCACAAAGAGCCCACCAACCTGATGATACAGCTTGTCATTGCCCATGAAAAGCGTATCTCGGATAGGATTTCTTGACTTTGTATGGATATCCCCTGCATTCCCAAGTTGGATATTCTGACCTGCCTCGTACATATTTGACGCCCCATAGGCCGTTGTCCCTAGACCTGCAGTTAGCCCAAATCCAACAACTAAGGGTGTCGCTGCACCCATAGTTGCCCAAATCGCTAAAGCACCAATCGCAAAGGTCACCACACCAAGACCCAGGTCTATCCAACCTTTCTTGGCTCGATCCTCCGCAGCCAAGGCTTCAAAACGAACCTTGTCCCTCTCTTGAGCAGCTTTCACTCGTTCAACGCGACTCTCCATCTGCTTGGTCGCCTGTTGGTAGGCTATCGCAAAGCGTTGAACAGATTGGAGTTTAGCAAAATCTCCCGACTGATAGCTTCCCACCGTACGTGTCTTCCCTGCATGCTCTGCGATCAAGGCCTTGGTCGCAGCTAGAAGCTCCTTAAAGGCGACCAAATCCTGACCCGCATGGCTGCTTTCGTACTGGATGATGGAGCTGTCTAGGTTCTTGACCTGATTCATGAGAAAGTTATAGTCCATGACCGTACTGGTATGACTACTTCCTGAATAGCTTACCAAGTCTGAAATCTTGTCCTTGGCCGCATTCAAGAGCTCAATCTCACTCTTTAGATTGTCCCGTGAACTCTTTAAATCACTATGAAGGGTTGTAAACACCTGACCTGGTAGCTTTGCATGATTACTCGAATCGATCTGATAGTAACCATCCTTGTAAAGCAAGAGATTGGATGAGTAATCATTCATCAAGTTGACCAGAGTTTGAAGGAGGGTTCCATGCACCTCTACTAGGTAGGTGCGCATACTTGAGATAGCCTGACCTTGGAGATTGGTGTTATTGATAAAGTCCGTCATAGCGGTATTGAGATTATTGATGGCCTCTCCCCAAGCATTCATCGTCTTTTGACTTTCTACTTGAACAGAGGTAATATCATCAAATATTATCTTGTAACTCATGGCACCTCCCTACTGCAAGCCAGAAAACAGGCTTTGTCCCAATACTGTATCTGTACGGGCCAATTCTTTTCCTGTAGCTGCCATCAAGGCGATGTCTGTTCCCAATAAGGAGGTATAGCTCGTCATCAGCTGACAGAGCTCCTCAAATTGTTCCTGATACAAATCGATCACCTTGGATTCTGATGTTGTTTTGAAGGTTGGCTTACTCACTCCCGCTAGACTAGCCTGAGCCTTGGTCAAACTACTGATGTGCGAGCTAAACAGAACCTCAGATAATTGAATCGTTCCATACATGACCTTACCCCTCCTTCGTATGTAGTAGCTTCTCGATGAAATTCCCCAGATTGTTAATCTGACTCTGACACCAGCCAATAATGCCGTTTTCTTCATTCTTTTGGTTTTCTAGTCTAGTGATTTCATCACAGATGGCATCATAGAAGGTATTCATCTCCGTTTGAAAGCTCGTATAGTCACTAGAGAAGGTTTCCCACTGCTTGGTGAAGTCATCTTTTTGTTTGCCTTGCCATTCCGGCTGAATGTTTCGGTGCATGATGGGATACTTGATATTGTGAACATTCTGTTGGATTTCACTTACAGACTTCTTAGCGGTGCGAAGACGTTCCAATTTTTCATCGATAGAAGTAATCCGGGATTGGGCGGAGGAGATGCTGGAGTAGTGAGCATTCACTCTACCTTGAAGATAATAGATTTGATCATAGTCTATTTGCCCCATGTATTATCCTCCTAGTTCTACCATTACTTTCAACAGTACCCTTATTCCAAGTTTCACTAGGCCTAAATTTTTGAAATTCATAAGATTCATTCTTAAATTATTTTTTGTAGATTTCGCATTAAGAGAGCACTGAGCATATTTAAAAATGTGTTATAAACAACGTTTATAGATTGGTAATACATCTCTTGTTACATCATACGAAAAGTGAGTTTTTAATGGAAGGAAATCTATAACTTCATTTTTGGGGAAAAAAGAACTAACCTCGCTAGAAAACTGAGCAATTATCAAATTAAAGTCTAAACAATCAATAACAAATAGCCAATGAAAATTTGTTTCTGTTGCTTTTCTTATCTTTAACAGAAAAACCCTATCAATTACTTTGAATTTATTAAAAATATCATCAAATTCTTCTAATTTTTCAGAAATTGGCTCATTTGATATTTCCGATATAATCTCGACGCTATCTTCTGAAAATGCTTCAATAATATTTTTTAAATCATCTAATCTTATATTAAAGTTAGTGGTTCTAGGATTTATAGACACACCACTAAAATTTTTTAATCTAATTAATAGATCAGTAGCATTTTCAATCGATATTTCTAAATATTCAAGTTCTCTGTCTTTTCCCTTGATATCGGTTTCCTTTATGTAAAGGGGTAAAAAGTTTAAATCATTACTATCTACTACACTATTAATAGTTAAATTTTGTTGATCATCAATACTGATAGGGCACAAAAATTTTGTCTTTAATAATTCTTTAAATAATTGTATCTCTATACTTTTATCATAACAAATTCTTAGATTCATTATCAAATCAATTAATCTATTGTCCATCAATTTTCTTTTTTAAACTCTTTCTCTAATTGTTTTAAGACTACTAAAATTTCGCTTTTATAATCCATTGTTTCATCTACAAATCTTCTTGCTAAACTAAAAAAACTAATGTTATTGATATTTTCCTCTCGTTCTATGCGCTTAGTTAGGTTATATATATCCTGTATAACTCCCGGGTATAACTTCTGACTTGGATATTCTAAGTCAATTAAATCTTGTAATTTGTCTGTATACTTCATATATTTATTTTTCATAATTCAAAACCTTAATTTGGTACAACTCGTATATCTACTATCCAGTCTAATGGCCATGGATTTGGTAATAAAACTTGATCAGCTCCTCCTTTTAATATAAATCCTGAGGAATTTATTGTTTGAGGAGCAACTTTTCCAATATTTAATTCTACTCCTTTTGGAATTTTTATTACTGCTTCATATTGTCTAGTATTCTTCCATTCAGGTAATAGTGCAGTATCTATTTTAGCTTGTATACGACTTGAAGCAGGTGTTGTAGTGACAAACCCTCCTCCAGCATCAGAGTATCCACCAAATGTTCGATAGAGTGTTATTTCTTCTGTTGTAATAACTGTCCTATAATTACTATCTGTAAAGGATTCTCCAATCCAATCTGGTAATTTTGCTTTATCAACAATTTTGACTTTACTATCTAATAAAGTTGGATACTTTATCAATGATTCCTTCGCGAGATATCGGTCAAAGTTACTGGATTCCCTCGCAAGCCTGCTTTCTTCCAGATTCCTTAGAATCTGTTCACGGTTAAACTTCGGTGTTTCGACGTCTACCTTCACCTTATTGAGACTAAACTTGCTGGCTGCTGAGGAGGCCGCATAACCTCCTACCAGGTTTCCGATAAAGTTTGCGGTTTGGGCGTCCTCTTCACTACCACCTAGAATCTTAGTCCCATGATAGGCAACCTGACCCGTTGTATAAGCCCCTGCTTCCCCTATCGCAAACTGGGTTAAGCCCTTGACAACGCTCTGCGTCTGCCCTATGGGAATCATGATGGCACTTGCCGTCACAAAAATTCTACCAACCTGATGATACAGCTTATCATTCCCCATAAAAAGCGTATCTCGGATAGGATTTCTTGACTTGGTATGGATATCCCCTGCATTCCCAAGTTGGATATCCTGACCTGCCTCATACATATTAGAGGTCCCATAAGCAAACTACCCAAGTCCTGCCGTTAAGCCAGCTCCAAAAACCAAAGGTGTCGCAGATCCCATGGTTCCTACAATCGCAAGAATCCCAAACGCAACGGTCAGTACACCAAGTCCCAGGTCTATCCACCCCTTCTTGGCCCGATCCTCCGCAGCCAAAGCCTCAAAACGAGCCTTGTCCCGCTCCTGGGCGGCTTTCACTCGCTCAACGCGACTCTCCATCTGCTGGGTCGCCTGTTGGTAAGCTATCGCAAAGCGTTGGACAGATTGGAGTTTGGCGAAATCTCCCGACTGGTAGCTTCCCACCGTACGTGTCTTCCCTGCATGCTCTGCGATCAAAGCCTTGGTCGCAGCTAGAAGCTCCTTAAAGGCGACCAAATCCTGACCCGCATGGCTGCTTTCGTACTGGATGATGGAGCTGTCTAGGTTCTTGACCTGATTCATGAGGAAGTTATAGTCCATGACCGTGCTGGTATGACTACTTCCTGAATAGCTTACCAAGTCTGAAATCTTGTCCTTAGCCGCATTCAAGAGCTCAATCTCACTCTTTAGATTATCCCGTGAACTCTTTAAATCACTATGAAGGGTTGTAAACACCTGACCTGGTAGCTTTGCATGATTGCTCGAATCAATCTGATAGTAACCATCCTTGTAAAGCAAGAGGTTGGATGAGTAGTCATTCATCAAGTTGACCAGAGTTTGAAGAAGAGTCCCATGCACCTCTACTAGGTAGGTTCGCATACTCGAGATGGCCTGACCTTGGAGGTTGGTGTTATTGATAAAGTCCGTCATAGCGGTATTGAGATTATTGATGGCCTCTCCCCAAGCATTCATCGTCTTTTGACTTTCCACTTGAACAGAGGTGATATCATCAAATATTATCTTGTAACTCATGGCACCTCCCTACTGCAAGCCAGGAAACAGAGTTTGTCCCAATACCGTATCTGTACGAGCCAATTCCTTTCCTGTAGCTGCCATCAAGGCGATGTCTGTTCCCAATAAGGATGTATAGCTCGTCATCAGCTGACAGAGCTCATTGAATTGTTCCTGATACAAATCGAGCACCTTGGATTCTGATGTTGTTTTGAAGGTTGGCTTACTCACTCCCGCTAGACTAGCTTGAGCCTTGGTCAAACTACTGATGTGTGAGTTAAACAGAACCTCGGATAATTGAATCGTTCCATACATGACCTTACCCCTCCTTCGTATGTAGTAGCTTCTCGATGAAATTTCCCAGATTGTTAATCTGACTCTGACACCAACCAATAATGCCATTTTCTTCATTCTTTTGGTTTTCTAGTCTAGTGATTTCATCACAGATGGCATCATAGAAGGTATTCATCTCCGTTTGAAAGCTCGTGTAGTCACTGGAGAAGGTTTCCCACTGCTTGGTGAAGTCATCTTTTTGTTTGCCTTGCCATTCCGGCTGAATGTTTCGGTGCATGATGGGATACTTGATATTGTGAACATT
>CAJNCS010000011.1 GCA_905221325.1 bacterium | reverse complement strand
CGAACACAGCAGTTAAGCCCTAGAACGCCGGAAGTAGTTGGGGGTTGCCCCCTGTGAGATATGGAAGTCGCTTAGCTTTTATCCGCCATAGCTCAGTTGGTAGTAGCGCATGACTGTTAATCATGATGTCGTAGGTTCGAGTCCTACTGGCGGAGTCAGATAAAAAGAACACTATTTGTACTGCCCCCCAAAAAAGTTGGACAAATAATTATTGAAAGGATTTAGTTCTGTATTGCACAGGGCTAAGTCCTTTTAGTTTGACTTTGATTCGTTTGTTGTTGTAGTAATCAATGTAGTCCACAATAGCTTGTTCCAATTGATTAAGTGATTTAAATGTCTTCTCATATCCATAAAACATCTCCGATTTCAAAATGTCAAAGAAAGATTCCATCATGCCGTTGTCTGGGCTGTTACCCTTGCGTGACATAGATGCTTGAATTCCCTTACTCTCTAGGAACCGATGATAAGAATCGTGTTGGTATTGCCAGCCTTGATCACTATGGAGAATCGTATTCTCATAGTGTTTCTCTGTGAATACCTGTTCCAACATGTTCTTTACTTGTGCTAAGTTCGGTGACGTAGAAAGATTATAGGCGATAATTTCGCTGTTAAAGCCATCTAAAACTGGCGATAAATACAATTTCTGTGTACTATTTGGAATGGCAAACTCTGTCACATCCGTATAGCACTTTTCCATTGGCCTCGATGCTTCAAACTGGCGTTGAATGAGATTCTCTGCTTTCTTGCCAATCTCTCCTTGGTAGGAAGAATACTTCCGTTTTCGACGAATTCGAGCCGTTAAACCAAGAACTTTCATCAGAAGTTGAACTTTCTTATGATTGACCGCATAACCACGATTTCTTAGTTCTGAGTGAATCCGACGATAGCCATAATTTCCTTTATAGTCATTATCAATGGCCTGAATTTCGATTTTAAGTTCTTTATCTTTGTCAAGCCCATCTAGTTGCTTCAACTGATAGTAGTACGTTGAGCGAGGTAAACGAGCCACTTCAAGAAGTAAATCTAGTCGAAATCCTCCTGAAGCCATTTCTCTAACTGTCTCTGCTTTTCTCGCTCTAAGGCTTCGTCCCTTTCCTCTAACTCTTTTAACTTTTTTAGGTAAGCCACCTCAGTCCGTAAGCGTTCATTCTCCTCTTGGAGTCGCTCTAGTTCTGTCATTTCTTCCCAAGTTTTCTTCCGTTTACGTCCCATTTTAGGTACTCTCCCTCTTGTTTTCTCAACAATAGTATACGCGTTTTTCCTGTATTGTGCTAGCCAGTTAAGAAGTATCGTACGACTTGGGAGTCCGTATTCAAGAGAAACTCTATCTTTAGTCCAGCCTTCATGTAAGACTTTATTAATCATTTCTTGTTTTAAATCAGGAGAATAGTAACGATTTTTTCCTTTTTTGACGAACTCTATTCCGTAACGATCAATCAATTTAATCATGTACCTAATATTAGAATTATTTATCCCAAATTTATTTGAAAGCTTCTCTAAGCTATATCCTTGTTTTCTAAGTTCATAGATCTGAACTTTATCTTCATAACTCAATTTCATAATAAAAACACCCCAAAAGTTAGATTTTTTTCTGTCTAACTTTTGGTGAACGGTTCATAGACGGGTAGTTATGATTTTATAAATGAAGTAAACTTCTCAAAATTCAAAACTTAATTTTGGCATCTATAATTACCTTTATATTTTATTTTTAGTTCGTTTAGCTTTAAATTCTTCTTTTATAGGATTTGAAGCTTTTTTAGTTCGTTTTTCTGTTAGACTAGTGTTAATAATAAGAAAGGGATTTTTTATATGCTTCAAAAATTTTATGAACGAGCATTTGTCTTTTTGAAACTAGTTGAACAAGAATATGCTTCTTTATGTCAGAGTTGTGCTGAGTGGGAATCACTTCATCTTCGTTTTTTACTTTATTACTTGATAAGATTTAGAGTTAAAAGCGATAAAGAGTTTTGTTTATATCATTTTCAGACGGCCTATCGCTTGTATCTAGATAAATTCTTGCTAGAGGGTACTGCTCTAAACTAGTGATATTCATATATATAATTTATCACGAACAATAATGAGCATTGAATTTATGATTTTAAGGATTTTATTTAAAATATAGGGTTTTGAATTTTGTTATTTACAGAAATTCCAAATCTTTTCTACTGTTTCTTCTTGATAAAAAAGTGTTTTTTTCTTATAATAAATTGTAAGATATAATTGCAGGTGAGACTCCTGCCATGTATATGAGAAAGGACGAGCTACTAGTAGCTCAGACGAATTTTATTATGACTTCAGTTGTTGTTGTAGGTACCCAGTGGGGTGATGAAGGTAAAGGGAAAATTACAGATTTTCTTTCAGCCAATGCAGAGGTAATTGCTCGTTATCAAGGTGGTGATAATGCTGGTCACACGATTGTGATTGATGGTAAGAAATTTAAGTTGCACTTGATTCCATCTGGAATTTTCTTTCCTGAAAAAATCTCTGTTATTGGGAATGGGATGGTCGTGAACCCAAAATCTCTTGTGAAAGAGTTGAGCTATCTTCATGAGGAAGGTGTGACAACTGACAACTTGCGTATTTCTGATCGTGCACATGTTATTTTGCCTTATCATATTGAGTTGGATCGCTTGCAAGAAGAGGCTAAGGGTGACAATAAGATTGGTACTACAATCAAGGGAATCGGTCCAGCATATATGGACAAAGCTGCTCGTGTTGGGATTCGTATTGCGGATCTTTTGGATAAAGACATTTTTCGTGAGCGTTTAGAACGTAATCTGGCGGAAAAGAATCGTCTGTTTGAAAAATTATATGATAGCACGCCTATTTCAATTGATGATATTTTTGAAGAGTACTATGAGTATGGCCAACAAATCAAGCAGTATGTGACAGATACATCCGTTATCTTGAACGATGCACTTGATAACGGTAAACGTGTACTTTTTGAAGGTGCACAAGGTGTCATGTTGGACATTGACCAAGGTACATATCCATTTGTTACTTCTTCAAACCCTGTCGCTGGTGGTGTGACAATTGGTTCTGGTGTTGGTCCAAGTAAAATTGATAAGGTTGTAGGTGTATGTAAAGCTTATACGAGTCGTGTAGGTGACGGACCTTTCCCAACTGAATTGTTTGATGAAGTGGGAAATCGCATTCGTGAAGTAGGTCATGAGTATGGTACAACAACTGGCCGTCCACGTCGTGTGGGTTGGTTTGACTCAGTTGTGATGCGTCATAGTCGCCGTGTATCTGGGATTACCAATCTTTCATTGAATTCTATTGATGTTTTGAGCGGTTTGGATACTGTGAAAATTTGTGTGGCTTATGATCTCGATGGTCAACGTATCGACCACTACCCAGCTAGTCTTGAGCAATTAAAACGTTGCAAACCTATCTACGAGGAATTGCCTGGTTGGTCAGAAGACATTACTGGAGTTCGTAATTTGGAAGATCTTCCTGAAAATGCGCGTAACTATGTTCGTCGTGTGAGCGAGTTGGTTGGGGTTCGTATTTCTACTTTCTCAGTAGGTCCTGGTCGTGAACAAACCAATATTTTAGAAAGTGTTTGGTCATAGGAGATTTTTAAGATTAATTTAAGACAGGGCGGGTATACTATAGATAGTTACAAGAAGACCTCCTAACTTGTTGTAACAAATATCCTAAACTTTTCTTTTTCATAATAATCTCCCTATTAAGTCACCGCATTGGGTGGCTTTTTTTGTCTAGGAAAACATGCTATAATGATAGAATTGATAAGCAGGAAAAGAGAGAAACTATGGATTATACAGTTGAAGAAAAAGAAGCTTTTATGAGAGAGGCTTTGAGAGAGGCTGAGATTGCCCTAGAACACGATGAAATTCCAATTGGTTGTGTCATTGTCAAGAATGGAGAAATCATTGGTCGGGGGCATAATGCGCGCGAGGAGTTGCAACAGGCGGTTATGCATGCAGAAATCATGGCCATAGAAAATGCGAATGCAAGTGAAGAGAGTTGGCGTCTGCTTGATTGTACGTTGTTTGTGACCATTGAGCCTTGTGTTATGTGTAGTGGGGCGATTGGACTTGCCCGTATTCCAAATGTAGTTTACGGGGCTAAAAACCAGAAATTTGGTGCTGCTGGTAGTTTGTACGATATTTTGACAGATGAGCGTCTCAATCATCGTGTAGAGGTAGAAACGGGAGTTTTGGAGAGTGAGTGTGCAGCGATTATGCAGGACTTTTTCCGAAATCGACGGAAAAAATAATTTCTCTTTAAAAACAGAGGAGAATGTGGTATAATAGATAGTGGAGCAACAGTTCTGCGTGAAGCGGGTCAGGGGAGGAATCCAGCAGCCCTAAGCGAGTGTGAATTGTGTGCTCTTTTTTCGTGCTTTTTTCGAATAAATAAGATAAAATAGCCTAGAATAAATGATAATAGAAAAGAGAAGATTATGAAAATTCGTGGTTTTGAATTGGTTTCTACTTTTACAGATGAAAATTTATTGCCGAAGCGTGAGACAGCGCATGCAGCAGGTTACGATTTAAAGGTAGCAGAACGTACGGTGATTACTCCGGGCGAGATTGTCTTAGTTCCGACAGGTGTTAAGGCCTATATGCAGCCGACAGAAGTGCTTTATCTTTATGACCGTTCATCAAATCCTCGTAAGAAGGGTCTGGTCTTGATCAACTCTGTGGGGGTTATTGATGGGGATTATTATGGCAATTCCGGTAATGAGGGACATATCTTTGCGCAGATGAAAAACATTACTAATCAGGAAGTGGTTCTTGAAGTTGGGGAACGTGTGGTTCAGGCTGTCTTTGCACCATTTTTAATTGCAGACGGAGATGAGGCAGACGGCGTGCGAACTGGTGGATTTGGATCAACAGGGCACTAAGATGAAGATTATCTTTGTACGTCATGGGGAGCCAGATTACCGTGAGTTAGAGGAACGTTCTTATACAGGTTTTGGGATGGATTTGGCCCCCTTATCTGAGAAGGGACGACAACAAGCTCAGGAACTTTGGCAAAATCTTTTGCTACAATCGGCTAATCTACTAGTGACTTCAGCAGTAACGAGAGCTTTAGAAACGGCTTCTTATGTAGCTTGTGCCACTGGGCTATCTTTGAGAGTTGAGCCTATGTTACACGAATGGCAGGTCTATGAAACAGGAATAGAAAACTTCGAAAAAGCTAGAAGATTATTTTTAGAAAACAAGGGGGAGTTGCTTCCTAATAGCCCTATTCAATATGAGACAGCTACGGAGATGAAGTCTCGATTTCTAGAATCTATGGCTAAGTATCGAGATTACCAGACCGTGATAGTGGTAACTCACAACATGCTCATACGTCAATTTGTGCCAAATGAGAAGATTGATTTTTGCCAAGTGATTGAGTGTGAGATAGAGATTTAGAAAGAGGTTTATTATCGCAAAGAAAAAAGCGACATTTGTGTGTCAAAATTGTGGGTATAATTCCCCTAAATATCTGGGACGTTGTCCTAACTGTGGGTCTTGGTCTTCTTTTGTAGAAGAGGTTGAGGTTGCCGAGGTCAAGAATGCGCGTGTGTCCTTGACAGGTGAGAAAACCAAGCCCATGAAACTGGCTGAGGTGACTTCCATCAATGTCAATCGAACCAAGACGGAGATGGAGGAATTCAACCGTGTACTTGGAGGCGGAGTGGTACCAGGGAGTCTCGTTCTTATCGGTGGGGATCCAGGGATCGGGAAATCAACCCTCCTCTTACAAGTCTCAACCCAGCTGTCTCAAGTGGGGACTGTTCTCTATGTTAGTGGGGAGGAGTCTGCTCAGCAGATTAAGTTACGAGCAGAGCGCTTGAGAGATATCGATAGCGAGTTTTATCTCTATGCCGAAACCAATATGCAGAGCGTTCGATCTGAGGTGGAGCGCATCCAACCAGATTTTCTCATCATTGACTCTATCCAGACCATTATGTCTCCTGAGATTTCAGGGGTGCAGGGGTCTGTGTCTCAGGTGCGTGAGGTGACCGCTGAGCTTATGCAGCTGGCTAAGACCAATAACATTGCCATCTTTATCGTAGGGCATGTGACCAAGGAAGGGACTTTAGCTGGTCCGCGTATGTTGGAGCATATGGTGGATACGGTGCTTTATTTTGAAGGGGAGCGTCACCATACTTTTCGTATTTTGAGAGCGGTCAAAAACCGTTTTGGTTCCACTAATGAGATTGGCATCTTTGAGATGCAGTCGGGTGGATTGGTTGAGGTGCTCAATCCGAGTCAAGTTTTCCTAGAAGAGCGTTTGGATGGGGCCACTGGTTCATCAATCGTGGTAACTATGGAAGGTACCCGTCCGATTTTGGCGGAGGTTCAGGCTTTGGTAACACCAACCATGTTTGGAAATGCTAAGCGTACGACGACAGGACTTGATTTCAATCGTGCGAGTCTGATTATGGCTGTTTTGGAAAAACGAGCAGGGCTTCTCTTGCAAAATCAGGATGCCTATCTCAAATCTGCTGGTGGTGTGAAATTGGATGAGCCTGCTATTGACTTAGCCGTTGCAGTGGCTATTGCCTCTAGTTACAAGGACAAGCCTACCAATCCTCAGGAATGTTTTGTGGGTGAACTGGGCTTGACTGGAGAAATTCGGCGTGTGAATCGTATCGAGCAGCGCATCAATGAAGCTGCTAAACTGGGCTTTACCAAGATTTATGTACCCAAGAATTCCTTGACAGGAATCACTCCACCCAAAGAAATTGAGGTCATTGGTGTGACAACGATTCAGGAAGTTTTGAAAAAGGTCTTTGCATAATCCGTGACAAATCCTCTTAAAAATGATAAGATAGGAGAAATGTTTGATAATCAAATTTTTAAGGGGGAAATCGTGTCGTATTTTGAACAGTTTATGCAAGCCAATCAGGCTTATGTTGCCCTTCATGGGAAATTAAATCTGCCACTTAAGCCGAAAACAAGAGTAGCAATTGTGACCTGTATGGACTCACGGCTACACGTCGCGCAAGCTCTGGGTCTTGCACTTGGGGATGCCCATATCTTGCGGAATGCGGGTGGTCGAGTAACTGAAGACATGATTCGTTCACTGGTGATTTCCCAGCAACAAATGGGAACTAGAGAAATTGTGGTGCTTCACCATACAGACTGTGGAGCTCAAACTTTTCAAAATGAGTCTTTTCAAGAGCATTTGAAACACGAGCTCGGAGTTGATGTGTCTGGTCAAGATTTTTTACCATTTCAGGATGTTGAAGAGAGTGTGAGAGAGGACATGCAGTTGCTTCGAGAATCTCCACTGATTCCTGATGATGTGGCTATTTCAGGTGCAGTTTACGATGTGGATACAGGGAGTATGACAGAAGTATACTAACTTCATCTCGCAGAATTCTAATATTAGCATAAGATCGCTACTTCAAATGTGGCGGTTTTAGTTTTAATATAGCTAATATAAAAAAGTAAAAAACAAGGGTATAAATGTTTGCTCTTGTTTTATTTTTGATTGAAAAATAAAGGAAAAAGCGCTACAATGGTAGATGGAAAATGTTGTGTAAAAAACAAGTGATACATAAATACCGGAGGAAATCATGTCTTTTTCTGATTTAAAGCTGTTTGCCCTTTCTTCTAATAGAGAATTGGCAGAGCGTGTGGCGCAAGAGATTGGGATAGAGTTGGGGAAATCGACTGTTCGCCAATTTTCAGATGGGGAGATTCAGGTCAACATTGAAGAATCAATCCGTGGTAAACACGTCTTTATCCTACAATCAACGAGCTCACCTGTAAATGACAATCTGCTCGAAATTTTGATCATGGTAGATGCCTTGAAGCGGGCTAGTGCAGAATCTGTCAATGTTGTCATGCCTTACTATGGCTATGCACGTCAGGATAGAAAAGCGAGAGCGCGTGAGCCAATCACTTCAAAACTCGTTGCCAATATGCTAGAAGTGGCTGGAGTGGATCGTTTGTTGACGATTGATTTGCACGCTGCACAGATTCAGGGATTCTTTGATATTCCTGTGGATCACTTGATGGGTGCTCCATTGATTGCGGACTACTTTGAACGTCGTGGCATGGTTGGCTCTGACTACGTGGTTGTCAGTCCAGACCATGGTGGGGTGACTCGTGCTCGTAAATTGGCAGAGTTTTTGAAAACTCCGATTGCGATTATTGACAAACGCCGCAGTGTAGACAAGATGAATACCAGCGAAGTGATGAACATTATCGGTAAGGTCGAAGGTAAGACTTGTATCTTGATTGACGACATGATCGATACAGCTGGAACAATTTGTCATGCAGCGGATGCTCTTGCTGAAGCAGGTGCTGTTGAAGTTTACGCAAGCTGTACGCACCCAGTTCTTTCGGGGCCAGCTATGGACAATATCCAAAAATCAGCTATTAAGAAATTGGTTGTTTTGGATACTATCTATCTACCAGAAGAGCGTTTGATTGATAAGATTGAACAAATTTCGATTGCTCATCTCTTAGGAGATGCCATTGTACGTATCCACGAAAAACGTCCTCTTTCTCCATTATTTAGTATCGAGAAAAAAATCTAAACTTTCACTTGAAATAGATCGTTCTCCTAGCAGGTTTCTTTTCTTGCTAGGAGATTTTTTGTAGTAAAAATCTGCAAGCCTTTTCAAAATGTGCTATACTAATGAAAAGGAGGATCTCTATGAGTCAAGAATTTATCAATCCAAGTGATGGCGTAGTCCGTCAGTATCTTGCAACCAGTAAAACCTTAGCGGTAGTGGGCTTATCCGACCGTGAGGAAACAACTAGCAATCGAGTGACCAAGGAAATGCAGGCTAGAGGCTATAAAATCATTCCAGTTAATCCCAAGGCTGCAGGTGGCGAAATCTTGGGAGAAAAGGCCTATGCAAGCCTAGCTGAGATTCCTTTTCCTGTAGATATTGTCGATGTTTATCGTCGTAGTGAGTTTTTGCCAGATGTGGCGCGTGATTTTCTCAAGGCTGATGCTAAGATTTTCTGGGCACAACTGGGACTTGAAAGCCTAGAAGCAGAAGAAATCTTGCGTGCTGGAGGATGCGACGACATCGTAATGAATCGTTGTATTAAGAGAGAACATACACGCTTAATTCTTGAGCAATAAAAAGGTAGCCAGTGGGCTACCTTTTGTGTTAGAAAATACCAATCAATGCTTGCATGCCAAGACTGGTGAGGATGATGGCAATCCAGCAAAGGGCTCCAAGAAGAATGGATTTACCGCTGGATTTGATCATGGCTACTAGATTTGTTTTGAGACCGATAGCACTCATAGCCATGATAATGAGAAATTTGGAGAGTTGTTTGAGAGGGGTGAAGAAGCTACTAGACACACCGAGAGAGGTGAGAAGAGTCGTTAAGAGAGAGGCTAGGATGAAATAAAGTATAAAAAGTGGGAAGACTTTTTTCAGTTGGAAATCCTGGCTGTTTTTTTGTTGGCGACTTTGCCAGTAGGAGAGAAAGAGAGTGATGGGAATAATCGCTAAGGTGCGTGTGAGTTTAACAATGGTTGCAGACTCAAGGGTATTGGTCTGGTAAAGACTGTCCCAGGCACTAGCTGTGGCCGTTACAGAAGAAGTATCATTGACAGCAGTTCCTGCAAAGAGGGCAAAGCCGTCATTGGATAGATGAAGCCAGGTTCCTAGGGTTGGAAAGATGAGCGCAGCCAAGACATTGAAGAAAAAGATAACGGAAATGGCTTGGGCAACTTCTTTTTCCTTGGCATGGATAACGGGTGCTGTCGCAGCAATGGCAGAACCACCACAGATCGAGGACCCCACTCCAATCAAAGTAGCCAGTTTAGTATCCAAAGCAAAAAAGCGTTGGAAGAGGTAGGCAACGATTAAGGAAATCGAAATGGTGGAAAGGATGACAGGGAGTGAAGTTTGTCCAACTGCGAAGACTTGCGAGATATTGAGACCAAAACCGAGTAAGATAACGGCATATTGGAGCAATTTCTTGGAACTAAAGGTCAAACCTGCGTCTAGTTGTTTATAGGGTGAGAGCCAGGGGTGGAGGAGCATTCCAGCAAAAATTGCAAAGACAGGTGCGCCCACGACGGGGAAAAATCCTCCCAGGAACCAAGATACGATAGAAATGAGAAGGCAGGCCAAGATTCCTGCTCCATTTTTTGATAAAAATGACATATAAACCTCCGAAAATAAGCACTTATTATTATAGTCCTGTCGAGAAGAAAAGTAAAATAGAAAGTGAAAATTCTTGATTTCAGATGGATTTTGCGGTCAGGAAGCTTTTGTAGTATAATAGTACTATGTTCTGTAAGCAAGGGGGATATCTATGGACTTAACCAAACGCTTTAATAAACAGTTAGACAAGATTCAAGTTTCCTTGATTCGCCAATTTGACCAGGCAATTTCAGAGATTCCTGGGGTCTTGCGTTTGACCTTGGGGGAACCTGATTTTACAACGCCAGATCATGTCAAGGAAGCAGCCAAGCGAGCGATTGACCAGAACCAATCCTACTATACAGGGATGAGCGGTTTACTGACTTTGCGCCAGGCTGCTAGCGACTTTGTAAAAGAAAAATACCAATTGGACTACAATCCTGAAAATGAAATCCTGGTCACTATCGGAGCGACAGAGGCTTTATCTGCTACTTTGACGGCTATTTTGGAAGAGGGGGACAAGGTGCTCTTGCCAGCTCCTGCCTATCCAGGATATGAACCGATTGTCAATCTGGTTGGGGCAGAGATTGTTGAGATTGATACAACTGAAAATGGTTTTGTCTTGACTCCTGAGATGTTGGAAAAGGCCATTTTGGAGCAAGGGGACAAGCTCAAAGCTGTCATTCTCAACTATCCAGCTAATCCGACAGGAATTACCTATAGTCGGGAGCAGTTGGAAGCCTTGGCAGACGTTTTACGCAAGTATGAGATTTTTGTTGTCTGTGATGAGGTTTACTCAGAATTAACCTATACAGGCGAAGCCCATGTATCTCTGGGAACTATGCTGAGAGACCAGGCTATTATCATCAATGGCTTGTCTAAATCGCATGCTATGACAGGTTGGCGCTTGGGTCTGATTTTCGCTCCTTCAGCTTTCACAGCGCAGTTGATTAAGAGTCACCAGTACTTGGTAACTGCCGCAAACACTATGGCTCAACATGCTGCGGTGGAGGCTTTGACCGCTGGTAAAAACGACGCCGAGCCTATGAAGAAGGAATACATCCAGCGTCGAGATTATATCATCGAAAAGATGACTGCTCTTGGTTTTGAGATTATCAAACCAGACGGTGCCTTCTATATCTTTGCTAAGATTCCAGCGGGCTACAATCAAGATTCCTTTGCTTTTCTGAAGGACTTTGCCCAGAAGAAGGCCGTTGCCTTTATCCCTGGTGCAGCCTTTGGGCGTTACGGAGAAGGCTATGTGCGTTTGTCTTATGCAGCCAGCATGGAAACAATCAGAGAGGCCATGAAACGACTTGAGGAGTATATGAGAGAAGCATGATTCAGTCTATCACGAGTCAAGGCTTGGTGCTCTACAATCGTAACTTTCGTGAGGATGACAAGCTAGTCAAAATTTTTACTGAGCAGGCGGGCAAGCGCATGTTTTTCGTCAAACACGCTGGCCAGTCCAAACTAGCTCCGGTTATTCAGCCCTTGGTGTTGGCACGATTTCTCTTGCGCATCAATGATGACGGCCTTAGTTACATCGAGGACTACCATGAGGTCATGACCTTTCCCAAGATTAATAGCGACCTCTTTGTCATGGCTTATGCGACTTATGTTGCGGCTCTTGCAGATGCTAGTTTGCAGGATAAACAGCAGGATGCTCCCTTGTTTGCCTTCTTGAGAAAGACTCTAGAGTTGATGGAAGAGGGCTTGGATTATCAAGTCTTGACCAATATTTTTGAAATTCAAATCTTGACCCGATTTGGAATTAGTCTCAATTTTAATGAGTGTGTCTTTTGCCATCGGGTAGGTCAGGCCTTTGACTTTTCTTTCAAATATGGAGCCTGCCTCTGTCCAGACCATTACCATGAGGACGAGAAACGTTGCCATCTGAATCCCAATATCCCTTATCTGCTCAATCAATTTCAGGCTATTGATTTTGAAACCTTGGAGACCATTTCACTCAAGCCTGAAATCAAACAAGACTTGCGCAAGTTTATGGATCAAATCTATGAAGAGTACGTCGGGATTCACCTGAAATCAAAAAAATTTATTGATTCCCTAGCCGACTGGGGACAATTACTAAAAGAGGAAGACAAATGAAAAAAATCGCAGTAGATGCTATGGGGGGCGATTATGCACCTCAAGCCATCGTTGAGGGTGTCAATCAAGCCCTAGCTGACTTTTCAGATATTGAGATTCAACTCTACGGAGATGAAAGCAAGATCAAGCAATATCTAACGGCGACAGAGCGCGTCAGCATTATCCATACGGATGAGAAAATTGACTCAGATGATGAGCCGACAAAAGCTATCCGTAAGAAGAAAAATGCCAGCATGGTATTGGCAGCTAAGGCTGTTAAAGAGGGAGAAGCAGACGCTGTCCTCTCTGCTGGTAACACAGGTGCCTTGTTGGCTGCAGGATTCTTCATTGTGGGTCGTATCAAAAATATCGATCGTCCAGGACTCATGTCGACCTTGCCGACTATTGATGGAAAAGGCTTTGACATGCTAGACCTTGGAGCCAATGCGGAAAATACAGCCCATCATCTGCACCAATACGCTGTCCTAGGTTCCTTCTATGCAAAGAATGTTCGTGGGATTGCAAAACCACGTGTTGGTTTGCTCAACAACGGAACAGAAAGCAGCAAGGGAGACCCGCTTCGTAAGGAAACTTACGAATTGCTAGTAGCTGATGAAAGTTTGAATTTTATCGGAAACGTAGAAGCGCGTGATCTGATGAATGGCGTTGCGGATGTTGTCGTGACAGATGGTTTCACGGGAAACGCTGTGCTCAAATCCATTGAAGGTACAGCCATGGGAATCATGGGTTTGCTTAAAAATGCTATTACAGGTGGTGGACTTCGAGCAAAACTTGGTGCTCTTCTCCTTAAAGATAGTCTCAGAGGTTTGAAAAAACAGCTCAACTATTCAGATGTTGGAGGAGCGGTCTTGTTTGGTGTTAAAGCACCTGTTGTTAAGACTCATGGCTCAAGTGATGCTAAAGCTGTGTATAGTACGATTCGCCAGATTCGTACCATGCTAGAAACAGACGTAGTTGCTCAAACTGCGCGTGAATTTTCAGGAGGATAAAAAATGACAGAAAAAGAAATTTTTGACCGTATTGTAACCATTATTCAAGAGCGACAGGGAGAAGACTTTGTCGTGACAGAAGCCTTGAGTTTGAAAGACGATCTCGATGCGGACTCAGTGGACTTGATGGAGTTTGTCTTGACACTAGAAGATGAATTTGGTATCGAGATCAGCGATGAGGAAATTGACCAATTGCAAAGTGTAGCGGATGTGGTCAGAACTATTAAAGGTAAGATATAGCAAAAAACAACATGCAAGTCATGTTGTTTTTTTGTTTGCAGAAAAAAGAAAAACGTTAAAATTTTTAGTAGAAATTGCGAATAGAGAGATAAGAAAGAAAAAAGGAGGAACGTTCATGTACATGCCAATCTTGTATCCATGGTTCATTAAGTGGTTTTTAAAATAAAAATAAAATAGTTGTTCATTTTCGAATTGTTTTTCGAATAGATAGGTAAGAAGAAAAGGAAGGAGACTACGCGATGTATTTACCAATCTTATTACCATGGTTTATCAAATGGTATTTAAAATAAATGAAATTTACCTGTTCATTTTAAATCACTTCTCGAATAGATAGGTAAGAAGAAAAGGAAGGAGACTACGCGATGTATTTACCAATCTTATTACCATGGTTTATCAAATGGTATTTAAAATAAATGAAATTTACCTGTTCATTTTAAATCACTTCTCGAATAGATAAGTGAGAAGAACAGGAAGGAAAAAAGATTTCAGTAATTTATCCAATCTGGTTTTTAAAATGGTTTAAGAGCTAGAAGTCGTAAACTAAAAAATAAAAATAAAGGAGAAAAAAGATGACAAACTTTGACAAAATGGAACAGAACTTTGTAACTCTTACAGAAGAAGAGTTGATGGATGTGGATGGGGGTTCTGTTACTGCTGTGGTAGTAGGGGGCATCCTACTTATTGGCGGTATTGCTTGGGGATACTTTATGTGATAATAGGAGGATAAAATGAATATGAATAATTTAAATAACTGGCCAGAGTTGACAGAAGACGAATTAATGAATACTGATGGAGGCGTGATCACATTCGCTACGATTGGTATTGGAGTGACTATTTTCCTTGGCGGTAGATTAATCGGGCAAGATTTAAAGCGTAGGTTTGGATAAAAAGTGATTAGGTATGAAAAATCGAAAAAATTTAATAGGCGTGCTTTTAATCAGTTTTGGAGCACTCTGCGTTCTAGGTGATTTAAATGTAATTACCTTTAAAGTTGATCAGTATGTAGGCTCGGAATTATGGATTCCAATCCTTATTTTAATGATGAGTTATTTGGATTCAGGCAAAAACAAGGTTTAAAGAGAACTATTGTTAGTGTGTGGGAAATACTATTGAATAGTCATCTTTTAGTTACTATCAATGAAAAAAGAACTAAAAAAATGGAGAAATAAACGAAGATTTCAGAAGAATTTTCAGTAATTATTATATCAGCTTCAGGAATAGTAGGGCTTTTGGTTGGAGTAGCTATTGGATTAGCCAGTATTATTTAAAAAGGAGAGAGAAATGAAAAAAATGGATGAAAAATTCGATATCATGACAGAAGCAGACTTATCTGTTACTGAGGGAGGCTTCATTGTTACTACTTCCACAGCAATAGCTTGGGGTGTATTAGGAGTAGCTTCTTATATGTATGGGCGTTATCTAGGAAGTAGACGCTAAGCTAAAAATTTGGGATAAAGTATGTAGGGAAATTAACCATGAATCACAACCTTAATCTCAATACACTCTTACCTAAACTAGCCACTATACTTCCTTTGTTAGGAATAGGTTTTAATCTCGCGCTTCATGTGATTCGTACAGGTTCATTAGTATCCTTTGATTGGCAATGGACTTTAGTTGGTTTGCTTGCCTCAGGCTATTTTGGTATTTTTTGTAAAGATTTGGCAAAAGATAATCAAAACTATAAAAGATCAATCTGAATGAAAAGGATTTTGTGCATGTAAATGGCGGAGTTTTCCCGCCTTTCTTTTCAGGTAAATAGGAGTCTACCATGAAACAATTCTTATTAGGATTTGCTGAGGGGTATTTTATCGTATCGCTTATTATCTACATCGCAACGTATTTGATTTTGAAAAATCCGATCAATACCCTATTTTATCCAGAAACCTATCCAATTCTGCTTGGTCTGTTTTATGTAGGATACAAGTACAAAACAACAGAAAGTAAGATAGGAAATTGATTGACCATCAGATTGGAGTTTAAGATGAAAGTTGTTCAATTACTACGAAAAGCTTGGCCAGAGACCACTGTATTATTTAGCTTGATGGCTTATCTAATTATTAGAATCGTAGCTGATGTAAACAAAATAGACCTACCTAAATGGTTTGAATATTTTGATATACCTGCGATTTCATTATTTTTGATGACCTTTATCTTACTTTATAGAAGTGAAGAAAAAGATAACAAACGATGATAACATGAGTCTGATTTCTGTAGCTCTAGCATAAAAGCAATCTTGGAGTGTTAGACCAATGAACCATAATCTGCATTTAGTGAGGAAGGTGTCCGTATGTTAAAAAAGAAGTGATCTTATTAGGGGGTCTTCTACTAGTACGCATTGTACTTTCTATCCTTCAAGTTTTAATGGACTATAAGCTATTACTAGGAAAGTATAGTGTAAATTTCATGGAAGTTTCAGACCTGTTTTCTTACCCTCTACTTCTTTTAATCATTTACATAGCGGTGAAAAATCGTACCATCCAGAAAAGAACGGATAAAGAAAAGAATGAGGGCTGAAATGAATAAGATTTTAAAATATTTTGTTGTATTTGTTTTTCTATTTTTAATGAATATTTTCGTCTTTACGATACTAGCAACTCTTGGTTTCCAGGTAACAATGAGTGAAAGTAGTTATATGGTGCCCCCTGTGTTTTCGTTTATCGTTTTATACACCATTCACAAAAGAAGTGGGAAAGGTAAGAAATCTGTGTAATTGAATGATCTAGGCAGGACTCTTGTTCTGCTTATTTTCTTTGGCTAAAAGTGCTGTTCAGGTATGAATATTGTTTTTTCAGAAATAATTTTCCGATTTCTTCTTTGTTTGGTTAAAATAATCTTACAAAGTTTTTAAGAGATTATTAGAAAAAAGGAGATGGATATGAAATTTGGAAAAAGGCACTATCGTCCCCAGGTGGATCAGATGGATTGCGGTGTGGCTGCATTGGCCATGGTGTTTGGCTACTACGGTAGTTATTACTCCTTGGCTCACTTGCGAGAATTGGCCAAGACGACTATGGATGGGACGACGGCTTTGGGGCTTGTAAAGGTGGCAGAGGAAATCGGTTTTGAAACGCGGGCTATCAAGGCGGATATGACGCTCTTTGATCTACCAGATTTGACCTTTCCGTTTGTAGCCCATGTGCTCAAGGAAGGGAAATTGCTCCATTACTATGTGGTGATTGGTCAGGATAAGAAGACGATCCATATCGCTGATCCAGATCCTGGTGTCAAGCTGACTAAGATTTCTCGTGAGAGATTTGCTGAGGAGTGGACAGGTGTCAGTCTCTTTATGGCTCCGTCTCCAGACTATAAACCCCATAAGGAGAAAAAACAGGGGCTCCTATCCTTCTTACCAATCTTACTCAAACAACGTGGCTTAATTGCCAATATCGTCTTGGCAACACTCTTGGTAACCTTGATCAATATCGTGGGATCTTATTATCTTCAGTCTATCATTGATAGTTACGTACCAGACCAGATGCGCTCGACCTTGGGAATCATCTCAATAGGACTAGTCATCGTCTATATTCTCCAGCAGATTTTATCTTATGCGCAGGAATACCTCTTACTTGTTCTGGGACAACGGCTGTCTATCGATGTGATTTTGTCCTACATCAAGCATGTTTTTCACCTGCCGATGTCCTTTTTCGCGACACGCAGGACAGGAGAAATCGTGTCTCGTTTTACAGATGCCAACAGTATCATCGACGCGCTAGCTTCGACCATTCTGTCTATCTTTTTAGATGTGTCGACGATTTTGATTATTTCGCTTGTCTTGTTTTCACAAAACATGACGCTCTTTTTCATTAGTCTCCTTGCCCTTCCTATTTATACCGTGATTATCTTTGCCTTTATGAAGCCTTTTGAAAAGATGAATCGGGATACCATGGAAGCCAATGCGGTTCTCTCTTCTTCTATCATTGAGGATATCAACGGTATTGAGACCATTAAGTCTTTGACCAGTGAAAGTTCACGCTATCAAAAGATTGATAAGGAATTTGTAACTTATCTGAAAAAATCCTTTACCTACAGTCGGGCAGAAAGTCAGCAAAAGGCTCTGAAAAAAGTTGCCCAGCTCCTGCTCAATGTTGGTGTTCTCTGGATGGGAGCTGTTCTGGTCATGGATGGCAAGATGAGTTTGGGGCAGTTGATTACCTATAATACCTTGCTTGTTTACTTTACCAATCCTTTGGAAAATATCATCAACCTGCAAACCAAACTTCAGACAGCGCAAGTTGCTAATAATCGTCTGAACGAAGTCTATCTAGTAGCTTCGGAGTTTGAGGAGAAGAAAACGGTCGAAGATTTGAGCATGATGAAGGGAGATATGATCTTTAAGCATGTTCACTATAAGTATGGCTATGGTCGTGACGTCTTGTCGGATATCAATTTGACCATTCCCCAAGGCTCTAAGGTAGCTTTTGTGGGGATTTCAGGGTCAGGTAAGACGACCTTGGCCAAGATGATGGTTAATTTTTACGACCCAAGTCAGGGAGAGATTAGTCTGGGTGGTGTCAATCTCAACCAGATTGATAAAAAGGCCCTGCGCCAGTATATCAACTACCTGCCTCAACAGCCCTATGTCTTTAACGGAACGATTTTGGAGAATCTTCTCCTTGGAGCCAAGGAGGGGACGACTCAGGAGGATATCTTACGGGCAGTTGAATTGGCAGAGATTCGGGAGGATATCGAGAGGATGCCACTGAATTACCAGACAGAATTGACTTCGGATGGAGCTGGAATTTCTGGTGGACAACGGCAGAGAATCGCTCTGGCGCGTGCTCTCTTGACGGATGCACCTGTCTTGATCTTGGATGAGGCAACTAGCAGTCTGGATATTTTGACAGAGAAGCGGATCGTGGATAATCTCATGGCTTTGGACAAGACCTTGATTTTCATCGCCCACCGCTTGACCATCGCTGAGCGGACAGAGAAGGTTCTTGTTTTGGATCAGGGCAAGATTGTCGAAGAAGGCACCCATGCAGACTTGCTTGCTCGAGGTGGATTTTACGCCCATTTGGTGAATAGCTAGAAAGAGGAGAAGATGCAACCAGAATTTTTAGAAAGTGCGGAGTTTTACCATCGTCGTTACCATAATTTTTCCAGTCGGGTGATTTTACCTATGTCGCTCCTACTCGTGTTTTTACTGGGATTTGCAGTTTTTGCAGAGAAGGAGATTAGTTTGTCTACCAGAGCGACTGTCGAACCTAGTCGGATCATTGCCAACATCCAGTCGACTAGCAATCAACGCATCGTGGCCAATTATCTAGAAGAAAACAAACTAGTCAAGCAAGGGGATCTCCTCGTTCAGTACCAGCAAGGGGCGGAGGCTGTTCAAGCTGAAGCATACGCCAGTCAGTTGGAGATGTTTAAGGATCAAAAAAAGCAGTTGGGTTATTTGCAATCCAGTTTGAAAGAGGGGAGTGATCAATTTCCAGAGGCAGATAAGTTTGGTTATCAGGAGATGTTTCGAGACTATCTCAGCCAAGCGAATAGTCTTAGGAGTAATGTTTCTCAGCAAAATGCCAGCATCTCCTCGCAGAATGCGGCAGCAAGTCAGAGCCAGGCCGAGATTGGCAATCTTATCAGCCAAACAGAGGATAAAATCCGAGACTACAAAACAGCTAAGTCGGCGATTGAAACAGGAGCTCAATTGGATAGTCAAAATGCGGCTTACTCTTTTTATCAGACCTATAAAAACCAAGCTGGAGAAGATCCGCAAGCTAAATCGCAAGTTATTGCACAGGTGGATGCACAAATTAGCCAGCTAGAGTCTAGTTTAGCTACTTATCGTGTGCAGTATGCGGGATCTGGAGCTCAACAGGCCTACGCAAGTGGACTGGATAGTCAGCTTGAATCCCTTAAGTCCCAGCAGCTAGTCAAAGTCGGTCAGGAATTAACCCTTTTGGATCAGAAAATTTTAGAAGCAGAGTCGGGTAAGAAAGTCCAAGGAGGTCTCCTTGATAAAGGGAAGATTACAGCAAGTGAGGATGGGGTGCTTCACCTCAATCCTGAGACCAGTGATTCTACCATGGTCGCAGAAGGAACCCTACTAGCTCAACTCTATCCATCCTTGGAAAAGGAAGGAAAAACCAAACTCACAGCTTATCTTAGTTCAAAAGATGTTGCAAGGCTAAAAGTAGGTGATTCTGTTCGCTTCACTACAACCAAGGATGCCAACAAAGAGCTCGTTCTTGTTTCTGCGATTACGAATATTGATGCGACAGCTACCAAGACTGAAAAGGGAAATTTCTTTAAAATAGAAGCGGAGACAAGTCTGACTCCTGAACAAGCAGAAGAGCTTCGCTACGGTTCAGAAGGACGTTTGACACTAATCACAGGAAAGAAAAGTTATCTGCGATACTACTTAGATCAATTTTTGAACAGAGAATAATGTTTGTTTTTAACGCAATATTATACTTTTAAAACTGTAAAATGTTTTGGTTTTACAGTTTTTCTTAATATTAAAAATGAACACCTTCCTATTTGTTCGCAAATTCTTGCTATTCTTGCTATTTTGTAGTAAAATGAAGTAAAGAAATACGAAAGGCGAACTTTAACATGTCAAAAGAATTGATCTATTCGGGGAAAGCCAAGGATATCTATACAACTGAGGATGAAAATCTTATTATTTCAACTTACAAAGATCAGGCGACTGCTTTCAATGGTGTCAAGAAGGAGCAGATTGCGGGTAAGGGAGTGTTAAATAATCAGATTTCATCTTTTATTTTTGAGAAATTAAACGCTGCTGGTGTGGCGACTCACTTTGTGGAGAAACTTTCGGACACAGAACAACTCAATAAAAAGGTTGAGATTATTCCTTTGGAAGTCGTGCTTCGCAACTATACAGCTGGTTCCTTTTCAAAACGTTTTGGCGTGGAAGAGGGCATCGCTTTGGAAACTCCGATTGTCGAATTTTACTATAAAAACGATGATTTGGATGATCCGTTTATCAATGACGAGCATGTGAAATTCCTACAGATTGCGGATGACCAGCAGATTGCCTACTTGAAGGAAGAGACGCGTCGTATCAATGAGCTTTTGAAAGCCTGGTTTGCTGAGATTGGTCTTAAATTGATTGACTTTAAGCTGGAATTCGGTTTTGACAAGGATGGCAAGATTATCTTGGCAGACGAATTTTCACCAGATAACTGCCGTTTGTGGGATGCGGATGGCAACCACATGGACAAGGATGTTTTCCGTCGTGGTTTAGGTGAACTAACAGACGTTTACGAGATTGTCTGGGAAAAGTTGCAGGAATTGAAATAACAACCTAAAGGCTGTTTGAGAATATTGCAAGAGCTGAAATAAAGGAATAAGAATTGATGGATAAACGTATTTTTGTTGAAAAAAAGGCTGATTTTCAGGTCAAATCAGAGAGTTTGGTGAGAGAACTCCAGCACAACTTGGGACTGTCAACTTTGAAAAGTATTCGCATTGTGCAAGTTTATGATGTCTTTGATTTGTCAGAGAATTTGTTTGCACCCGCAGAGAAACACATCTTCTCTGAGCAGGTGACCGACCATGTCTTGGATGAATCGGCTGTGCGAGCGGATCTTGCTAACTATGCTTTCTTTGCCATCGAAAGCTTGCCTGGTCAATTTGACCAACGCGCAGCGTCTTCTCAAGAAGCCTTGCTTTTTCTTGGTAGCTCAAGTGATGTAACGGTCAACACAGCTCAACTTTACTTAGTTAATAGAGATATCGATGCGACTGAGCTAGAAGCGGTCAAGAACTACCTGCTCAATCCAGTGGATTCTCGTTTCAAGGATATCACGACAGGGATTGCCAAGCAGGAATTTTCAGAGTCAGACAAGACCATTCCGAAATTGACTTTCTTTGAAAGTTATACAGCAGAAGACTTTGCGCGCTACAAGGTCGAGCAAGGGATGGCCATGGAAGTGGATGATTTGCTCTTTATCCAAGACTATTTCAAGTCAATCGGGCGCGTGCCGACGGAAACAGAACTCAAGGTTTTGGACACTTACTGGTCTGACCACTGCCGTCACACAACTTTTGAGACTGAGTTGAAGAATATCGACTTTTCAGCCTCTAAATTTGAAAAACAATTACAGGCGACTTATGACAAGTATGTGGCCATGCGTGATGAGTTGGGGCGTTCGGAGAAACCACAAACCTTAATGGATATGGCGACTATTTTCGGTCGTTATGAGCGTGCTAATGGACGTTTGGACGATATGGAAGTGTCTGATGAAATCAATGCCTGTTCGGTCGAAATCGAAGTGGACGTTGATGGTGTCAATGAACCTTGGCTCCTCATGTTCAAAAACGAAACCCACAACCACCCAACGGAAATTGAACCATTTGGTGGAGCGGCTACTTGTATCGGTGGTGCCATTCGTGACCCGTTGTCAGGCCGTTCATACGTTTACCAAGCTATGCGTATCTCAGGCGCTGGTGATATTACGGCTCCGATTTCGGAAACTCGCGCTGGGAAATTGCCACAGCAAGTCATTTCTAAGACAGCTGCTCATGGTTATTCTTCTTATGGGAACCAGATTGGTCTTGCGACGACATACGTTCGTGAATACTTCCACCCAGGCTTTGTAGCCAAACGCATGGAGCTTGGTGCCGTTGTTGGGGCTGCTCCCAAGGGCAACGTTGTCCGTGAAAAACCGGAAGCGGGCGATGTGGTTATCCTTCTCGGTGGTAAAACTGGTCGTGATGGTGTCGGTGGTGCGACAGGGTCTTCTAAGGTTCAAACAGTTGAGTCTGTAGAGACTGCTGGTGCTGAGGTTCAAAAAGGGAATGCCATCGAAGAACGCAAGATCCAACGCCTTTTCCGTAATGGCGATGTCACTCGTCTTATCAAGAAATCCAACGACTTTGGAGCTGGTGGTGTCTGTGTAGCCATCGGTGAATTGGCAGATGGTCTTGAAATCGACCTCAACAAGGTTCCTCTTAAATACCAAGGTTTGAACGGTACAGAAATTGCCATCTCTGAATCACAAGAACGGATGGCGGTTGTGGTGCGTCCTGAAGACGTAGATGCCTTCGTCGCGGAATGTAATAAAGAAAATATTGACGCTGTTGTTGTGGCAACAGTGACTGAAAAACCAAATCTTGTCATGCACTGGAATGGTGAAACGATTGTCGACTTGGAACGTCGTTTCCTTGATACAAACGGTGTGCGTGTCGTTGTCGATGCCAAGGTTGTGGACAAGGATGTCAAGCTTCCAGAAGAACGAACAACAAGCACTAACACACTTGAAGCAGATACCCTTGCGGTTCTGTCTGATCTCAACCATGCGAGTCAAAAAGGCTTGCAAACCATCTTTGACTGTTCGGTCGGTCGTTCAACGGTCAATCACCCACTTGGTGGTCGCTACCAACTCACACCAACTGAGGCATCTGTGCAGAAATTGCCAGTTCAGCACGGTGTGACTCACACTGCGTCTGTTATAGCCCAAGGATTTAACCCTTATCTAGCAGAATGGTCTCCATACCACGGTGCTGCCTATGCAGTAATCGAAGCAACTGCTCGTTTGGTGGCTGCTGGTGCCAACTGGTCTAAGGCTCGTTTCTCTTACCAAGAGTATTTCGAACGCATGGACAAGCAGGCCGAGCGTTTTGGTCAGCCAGTAGCAGCTCTCCTAGGCTCTATCGAAGCACAAATCCAACTTGGCTTGCCATCTATCGGTGGTAAGGACTCTATGTCTGGTACCTTTGAAGAATTGACCGTACCGCCAACCTTGGTTGCCTTTGGGGTGACGACGGCAGATAGCCGTAAGGTCCTCTCTCCTGAGTTCAAGACTGCTGGTGAAAATATCTACTACATTCCAGGCCAAGCCCTCTCTGCAGAGATTGATTTTGATCTTATCAAGTCTAACTTCGCTCACTTTGAAGCCCTTCAAGAGGCTCACAAAGTGACATCTGCATCAGCTGTCAAATACGGTGGTATCCTTGAAAGTCTGGCTATTGCTACCTTTGGGAACCATATCGGTGCAGAGGTGACCTTGCTTGAACTTGAAACAGCCTTGACAGCTCAATTAGGCGGATTTGTCTTCACATCTCCTGAAGAGATTGCTGGAGTAGAGAAAATCGGTCAAACAAGCGCAGACTTTACACTCGTTGTCAACGGTGTGAAGTTAGATGGACAGAAACTTGACAGTGTCTTCCAAGGAAAACTAGAAGAAGTTTACCCTACTGAATTTGCACAAGCCAAAGAATTGGCTGAAGTTCCAGCTGTCGCTTCTGACGCAGTCATCAAAGCCAAGGAAACTATTGAAAAACCAGTGGTTTACATCCCAGTATTCCCAGGAACCAACTCAGAATATGACTCAGCCAAGGCCTTTGAAAAAGAAGGTGCAGAGGTCAACTTAGTACCATTCGTGACCTTGAATGAAGAGGCCATTGTCAAGGCAGTTGAAACCATGGTTGACAACATCGGCAAGGCTAATATCCTTTTCTTCGCAGGTGGCTTCTCGGCTGCGGACGAACCAGATGGTTCAGCTAAATTTATTGTCAATATCCTGCTCAATGAAAAAGTGCGTGCAGCCATTGATAGCTTTATCGCTCGTGGTGGCTTGATTATCGGTATTTGTAATGGATTCCAGGCCTTGGTCAAATCAGGTCTTCTTCCATACGGGAACTTTGAGGATGCCAGCAGTACTAGTCCAACTCTTTTCTACAATGATGCCAACCAGCACGTGGCCAAGATGGTGGAAACTCGGATCGCCAATACCAATTCGCCATGGTTGGCTGGTGTGCAAGTGGGCGACATCCATGCTATCCCTGTTTCGCACGGTGAAGGGAAGTTTGTTGTGACAGCTGAGGAATTTGCGGAGCTCCGTGACAATGGCCAAATCTTCAGCCAATACGTTGACTTTGACGGCAAACCAAGCATGGACTCTAAGTACAATCCGAATGGTTCTGTCAATGCCATCGAAGGAATTACCAGCAAGAACGGCCAAATCATCGGTAAAATGGGACACTCAGAACGTTATGAAGATGGTCTTTTCCAAAACATCCCAGGAAATAAAGACCAGCACCTGTTCGCGTCAGCTGTGCGTTATTTCACGGGGAAATAAAAGGTATAAAAAATGACATACGAAGTAAAATCTCTTAATGAAGAATGTGGTGTTTTCGGTATCTGGGGGCATCCAGATGCTGCTAAATTGACCTATTTTGGTCTCCATAGTCTTCAGCACCGTGGTCAGGAGGGGGCAGGAATCCTCTCCAATGATCAAGGACAATTGAAGCGTCATCGTGATATGGGGCTTTTATCAGAAGTGTTCAGAAATCCAGCTAATTTGGATAAACTAACTGGAACGAGCGCGATTGGGCATGTGCGTTATGCGACTGCTGGCGAAGCTTCTGTGGATAACATTCAGCCCTTCCTCTTTCGCTTTCATGATATGCAGTTTGGGCTGGCTCACAATGGGAACCTGACCAATGCAGAATCTCTTAAGAAAGAATTGGAACAAAGAGGTGCTATTTTCAGTTCAACTTCGGACTCGGAAATCTTGGCTCACCTCATTCGTCGGAGTCACAATCCGAACTTGATGGGCAAAATCAAAGAGGCGCTCAGCCTTGTAAAAGGTGGATTTGCTTATATCCTGCTGTTTGAGGACAAGTTGATTGCTGCGCTTGATCCTAATGGTTTCCGTCCACTTTCTATTGGGAAAATGGCCAACGGAGCGGTGGTGGTTTCGTCAGAAACCTGTGCTTTTGAAGTCATTGGTGCCGAGTGGATTCGCGATGTAAAACCAGGAGAGATTGTAATCGTAGATGACAATGGGATTCAGTACGATAGCTATACGAATGATACCCAGTTGGCGATTTGCTCTATGGAGTATATCTATTTTGCCCGTCCTGACTCCAATATCCATGGTGTCAACGTCCATACAGCCCGCAAGAGAATGGGAGCTCAATTGGCGCGTGAGTTCAAGCACGAAGCGGATATTGTGGTCGGTGTGCCAAATTCCTCGCTCAGCGCAGCCATGGGCTTTGCAGAAGAATCTGGTCTGCCAAATGAAATGGGTCTCATCAAAAACCAATACACCCAACGCACCTTTATCCAACCGACTCAAGAATTGCGGGAGCAAGGGGTGCGGATGAAACTGTCTGCTGTTTCGGGTGTTGTCAAAGGCAAACGTGTGGTCATGATTGATGATTCCATTGTTCGTGGGACGACCTCTCGCCGTATCGTTCAGCTTTTGAAAGAAGCAGGTGCGTCTGAGGTTCATGTTGCTATTGGCAGTCCAGCGCTAGCTTATCCATGTTTTTACGGGATTGATATCCAGACGCGTCAGGAGCTGATTGCGGCCAATCATACGGTCGAAGAAACTCGCCAAATCATTGGTGCGGATAGTTTGACCTATCTTTCTATTGAAGGTTTGATTGATTCTATCGGGATTGAAACAGATGCGCCAAATGGCGGTCTCTGTGTCGCTTACTTTGACGGCGACTACCCAACTCCTCTCTACGACTATGAGGAAGAATATCGTAGAAGTTTGGAAGAAAAGACCAGTTTTTACAAATAGGCGGATAACGATTTTCCATTAAAGGAAAGGAATGAATAAAATGACGAATAAAAATGCTTATGCCCAGTCGGGTGTGGATGTTGAAGCGGGTTATGAAGTAGTTGAACGAATAAAAAAACATGTGGCTCGTACGGAGCGTGCAGGTGTTATGGGAGCTCTTGGTGGTTTTGGTGGTATGTTTGACCTTTCAAAAACAGGTGTCAAAGAACCTGTCTTGATCTCAGGGACTGACGGTGTTGGAACCAAACTCATGCTGGCTATCAAGTACGATAAGCACGATACCATCGGTCAGGACTGTGTGGCCATGTGTGTCAATGACATCATCGCTGCAGGTGCGGAGCCCCTCTATTTCCTCGACTACGTCGCAACTGGTAAGAATGAACCAGTTAAACTAGAACAAGTGGTTGCTGGTGTGGCAGAAGGTTGTGTGCAGGCAGGCGCTGCCCTCATCGGTGGGGAAACAGCTGAAATGCCTGGTATGTATGGCGCAGATGACTACGACTTGGCTGGTTTTGCAGTCGGTGTGGCTGAAAAATCTCAAATTATTGACGGCTCAAAGGTGGCAGAAGGCGATGTTCTTCTCGGACTTGCTTCAAGTGGTATCCACTCAAATGGTTACTCACTCGTGCGTCGTGTTTTTGCGGACTACACAGGTGAGGAAGTCTTGCCAGAATTGGAAGGTAAGAAACTCAAGGAAGTCCTTCTTGAGCCGACTCGTATCTATGTCAAAGCTGTTCTACCGCTCATCAAAGAAGAGTTGGTCAACGGTATTGCCCATATCACAGGTGGTGGATTTATCGAGAATGTCCCTCGTATGTTTGCGACTGACCTAGCTGCTGAGATTGAGGAAAGCAAAGTTCCAGTGCTTCCGATTTTCAAGGCTCTTGAAAAATACGGTGAAATCAAGCATGAAGAAATGTTTGAAATCTTCAATATGGGTGTTGGACTCATGTTGGCAGTTAGCCCTGAAAATGTAGGTCGTGTCAAAGAATTGCTGGATGAACCAGTCTATGAAATTGGTCGCATCGTTAAGAAAGAAAACGAAAGTGTCATCATCAAATGAAAAAAATAGCGGTTTTTGCTTCTGGTAATGGCTCAAATTTTCAGGTGATTGCTGAAGAATTTCCGGTGGAGTTTGTCTTTTCAGACCATCGTGACGCCTATGTGCTCGAGCGTGCAGACAAGCTTGGCATTCTGTCCTATGCTTTTGAACTCAAGGAGTTTGAGAACAAGGCAGACTATGAAGGAGCCATCGTCGAACTCTTGGAAGAACACCAGATTGACTTGGTTTGCCTCGCTGGCTACATGAAAATCGTTGGGCCCACCTTATTGGCAGCTTATGAAGGTCGAATTATCAACATTCATCCAGCCTACCTGCCAGAATTTCCAGGAGCTCATGGGATTGAGGACGCTTGGAATGCTGGTGTTGCTGAGAGTGGCGTCACCATTCACTGGGTGGACTCTGGTGTGGATACAGGCAAGGTTATCAAACAAGTTCGGGTGTCAAGACTGGCTGATGATACCATCGAAAGCTTTGAAGCTCGCATTCATGAGGCAGAGTACAAGTTGTATCCAGAGGTTATTAGAGAATTGTTGGACAAGTAAATGAAAGGAAATAACATGACTAAACGCGCCTTAATCAGCGTCTCAGACAAAGCGGGCATTGTTGAATTTGCCCATAAACTCAAAAAACTTGGTTGGGAGATTATCTCGACAGGTGGGACAAAGGTTACCCTTGATAATGCTGGGGTGGAGACCATTGCTATCGACGATGTGACTGGGTTCCCAGAAATGATGGACGGTCGTGTCAAGACCCTTCACCCAAATATCCATGGTGGTCTCCTCGCTCGTCGTGACTTGGATAGCCACCTTGAGGCGGCTAAGGACAATCAAATTGAGCTTATCGACCTTGTTGTAGTCAACCTTTACCCATTCAAGGAAACGATTCTCAAACCAGATGTGACCTACGCTGACGCAGTTGAAAATATCGATATCGGTGGGCCGTCTATGCTTCGTTCAGCAGCTAAAAACCATGCCAGCGTGACGGTTGTGGTAGACCCTGCTGACTATGCAGTGGTCCTTGAGGAATTATCTGCTAATGGCGAAACGACTTATGAAACTCGTCAACGTTTGGCAGCCAAGGTTTTCCGTCACACAGCGGCTTATGATGCCTTGATTGCAGAATACTTCACAGCTCAAGTGGGTGAAGAAAAACCTGAAAAACTCACTTTAACCTATGACCTCAAACAAGCTATGCGCTATGGGGAAAATCCTCAACAGGATGCCGATTTCTACCAAAAAGCCTTGCCGACAGATTACTCCATTGCTTCAGCCAAACAGCTTAACGGTAAGGAATTGTCCTTCAACAATATCCGTGACGCGGATGCTGCCATTCGTATTATCCGTGACTTCAAAGACCGTCCAACCGTTGTGGCTCTCAAACACATGAACCCGTGCGGTATCGGTCAGGCAGATGACATCGAAACTGCTTGGGATAATGCTTATGAGTCTGATCCAGTGTCTATCTTCGGTGGGATTGTCGTTCTCAACCGTGAGGTGGATGCTGCGACAGCTGAGAAGATGCACGGCGTTTTCCTCGAGATCATCATCGCACCAAGCTATACGGATGAGGCGCTAGCTATTTTGACTAATAAAAAGAAAAACTTGCGTATCCTTGCTTTGCCATTTGATGCCCAAGACGCTAGCGAAGTGGAAGCAGAATACACTGGTGTTGTCGGTGGACTTCTCGTGCAAAACCAAGACGTGATCAAGGAAAGTCCGGCTGACTGGCAAGTGGTGACCAAGCGCCAACCAACTGAGACAGAAGCAACTGCTCTTGAGTTCGCTTGGAAGGCTATCAAGTACGTCAAATCAAACGGAATCATCGTAACCAATGACCACATGACACTTGGCGTTGGCCCTGGTCAAACCAACCGTGTGGCTTCTGTTCGTATTGCGATTGACCAAGCTAAAGACCGCCTTGACGGCGCTGTGCTTGCTTCTGATGCCTTCTTCCCATTTGCAGATAACGTGGAAGAAATCGCCAAAGCAGGCATTAAAGCCATCATCCAACCAGGTGGATCTGTCCGTGACCAAGAATCTATCGAAGCAGCGGATAAATATGGCTTGACCATGGTCTTCACAGGAGTAAGACATTTTAGACATTAAGAAAACAAAAGGGAAGAAAACAGTTTCTTTCCTTTTTTGGTTTAAAATGCTAAGTGAAACAAGATTAAAACGAACGTTTGTGATATAATGTTAGTAAATAATTCGCAAAAGAGGTTGAGAGATGAAGCTGTTAGTTGTCGGTTCGGGTGGTCGTGAACATGCGATTGCTAAGAAGTTACTTGAATCAAAAGACGTTGAAAAAGTTTTTGTAGCCCCTGGAAATGATGGAATGACTCTGGATGGTCTGGAATTGGTAAATATCTCTATTTCCGAACATTCTAAGTTAATTGAGTTTGCAAAGGCCAACGATATTGCTTGGACCTTCATCGGGCCAGATGATGCCCTTGCTGCTGGAATTGTGGATGATTTTAACCAAGCTGGTCTCAAAGCCTTTGGTCCGACTAGGGCTGCAGCGGAGCTGGAGTGGTCCAAGGATTTTGCTAAGCAAATCATGGTTAAATACGGTGTTCCGACAGCAGCCTATGGCACATTTTCAGATTTCGAGGAGGCCAAGGCTTATATCGAGGAGAAAGGCGCTCCTATCGTTGTCAAGGCAGATGGTTTGGCACTTGGGAAGGGTGTCGTCGTTGCGGAGACGGTTGAGCAAGCCGTCGAAGCTGCTCACGAGATGCTTTTAGACAATAAATTCGGTGACTCGGGGGCGCGAGTGGTCATCGAGGAATTCCTTGACGGAGAAGAGTTCTCTCTCTTTGCCTTTGTCAATGGGGACAAGTTCTACATCATGCCAACGGCTCAGGACCATAAACGTGCCTATGACGGCGACAAGGGCCCTAACACGGGTGGTATGGGAGCTTATGCGCCAGTTCCTCACTTGCCACAGAGCGTGGTTGATACGGCGGTTGACACCATTGTCAAGCCAGTCCTTGAAGGGATGATCAAAGAAGGTCGTCCTTATCTTGGTGTCCTTTACGCGGGGCTTATTTTGACAGCAGACGGTCCGAAGGTCATCGAGTTCAACGCTCGTTTCGGAGATCCTGAAACTCAGATTATCTTGCCTCGTTTAACATCTGACTTTGCGCAAAATATCACGGATATTCTCGATGGCAAGGAGCCCAACATCACGTGGACGGACAAGGGTGTGACTCTGGGTGTGGTTGTCGCTTCGAACGGCTACCCGCTAGACTATGAAAAAGGTGTCGAGTTGCCAGCCAAAACCGAGGGAGATATCATCACCTACTATGCAGGGGCTAAGTTTGCGGAAAATAGCATAGCACTGCTCTCAAACGGCGGACGAGTTTATATGCTCGTCACCACAGCTGATACCGTTAAAGAAGCCCAAGAAACCATCTACCAAGAACTCTCCCAACAAAAAACAGAAGGCCTCTTTTACCGAAACGACATTGGTAGTAAGGCGAATAAATAAATTTTAAAAGCGACGAAGTCGCCAAATACGATAATGGTCGTTTGATTTGCGAGCATTAGCGAGCTGATATAGAGCAATCACCGCCGTTGTGAAAGAACGATTGGATGATAATCCAATCGTTCAGGGAAATTGGAAGACCTTGGGCTTCCAATTTAGGCATGAGACACCTTTGGTGGCTGCTGCCGTCCCTCACAACTTAAGGTGATTGAAAAAAGAAAGGAAAGGAAAATTATGACTAAACCAGTAATTTCCATCATCATGGGCTCAAAATCCGACTGGGCAACCATGCAAAAAACCGCCGAAGTCCTTGACCGCTTCGGTGTAGCCTACGAAAAGAAGGTTGTCTCTGCCCACCGGACACCAGACCTCATGTTCAGACATGCTGAAGAAGCTCGTAGCCGTGGCATAAAGGTCATCATCGCAGGTGCAGGCGGTGCAGCCCATTTGCCAGGTATGGTTGCTGCCAAAACAACCCTTCCAGTCATTGGTGTACCAGTCAAATCACGTGCTCTTAGTGGCGTGGACTCGCTCTACTCTATCGTACAGATGCCGGGCGGTGTGCCTGTAGCGACAATGGCTATCGGTGAAGCTGGTGCGACCAACGCAGCCCTCTTTGCCCTCCGTCTCTTGTCAGTAGAGGATCAGGCTATCGCGACAGCTTTGGCAGATTTCGCAGAGGAGCAAGGAAAAATCGCAGAGGAGTCTACAAATGAGCTCATCTAAAACAATCGGAATTATTGGTGGCGGTCAGCTGGGGCAGATGATGGCCATTTCTGCTATCTACATGGGGCACAAGGTTATCGCGCTGGATCCTGCTGCGGATTGCCCAGCTTCTCGTGTAGCGGAAATCATCGTGGCTCCTTATAACGATGTGGATGCCCTCCATCAGTTGGCTGAGCGATGTGATGTCCTCACCTATGAGTTTGAAAATGTCGATGCTGACGGTTTGGATGCCGTTATCAAGGATGGACAACTCCCTCAAGGGACAGATCTGCTCCGCATTTCCCAAAATCGCATTTTTGAAAAGGACTTTCTCTCAAACAAGGCACAAGTCACTGTGGCACCCTACAAGGTCGTGACTTCAAGTCAAGACTTGGCAGATATTGACCTATCGAAAAACTATGTCCTCAAGACTGCGACTGGTGGCTACGACGGACATGGTCAGAAGGTCATTCGCTCAGAAGCAGACTTGGAAGAAGCCCGTGCGCTAGCCGATTCAGCAGCCTGTGTTTTGGAAGAATTCGTCAACTTTGACCTTGAGATTTCTGTCATCGTGTCTGGAAATGGCAAGGATGTGACGGTTTTCCCCGTTCAGGAAAATATCCACCGCAACAACATTCTTTCAAAAACCATTGTGCCAGCTCGGATTTCTGCAAGTCTAGCTGAAAAAGCAAAAGCAATGGCAGTGCGAATTGCAGAACAGCTTAACTTGTCTGGAACGCTCTGCGTGGAAATGTTTGCGACAGCTGATGACATCATTGTCAATGAAATTGCCCCACGCCCACATAACTCTGGGCACTATTCTATCGAAGCCTGCGATTTTTCCCAGTTTGATACCCATATCTTGGGTGTTCTGGGAGCACCATTGCCAGTCATCAAACTCCATGCGCCTGCAGTCATGCTCAACGTCCTCGGTCAACACGTCGAGGCTGCTGAAAAATATGTCACAGAAAATCCAAGCGCCCACCTCCACATGTATGGTAAAATAGAAGCGAAGCACAACCGCAAAATGGGACATGTGACTTTGTTTAGTGATGTGCCGGATAGTGTGGATGAGTTTGGGGAAGGAAAGAATGAGTAATAAAGTTGATTTCAATGATTTGAAGAATATTGACTATGGGTTTAATAAACTATCTAAACTAAATCAAAAACCAGTTTTATTTGTTGGTTCAGGTTTATCTCAGAGATATTTGAAATCTCCTACTTGGCGGGGTTTACTAGAAAAAATCTCTAAAGAACTAGAAATAGATAAAAGTTTATTGGAGAGATGGACCAGTGATAATTATGAAGAGATTGCGGAAAGACTAGAAGCGATTTATTTTACAACGTTAAAAAAAGAATCATTATTAGAAAGCGATGATATAAGAAGGCCTTTCAGAGAGTTAATTGCTCAAATCTTAAACGAATATACAGTTGACAATTCTGAATATGAGAAAGAAATTTCAATACTTGGCGGTATCGATTACCAAAAATTAATCACAACAAACTATGATTCCTTACTAGAGAAAAGTGTTTTCAATATTGAAAATGAAGAGATTTATATTCACAATGATGATTTGTTCTCCTCCGAGACAAAAAATAAAAAGCTTTATAAGATTCATGGTTCTATAGACAAACCATCATCTATGATTATTACAAAATCTGATTACGACCAATTTTTTGAAAAAAGTAAGTATATATATTCTAAGTTGTTAACGATATTTGTAGAATCTCCAATAATATTCTTAGGCTATAGTTTGAGTGATAGAAATATTAAAGATATACTTACGACTTTGACTGCAACGTTAAGTCAAAAAGACTTAAAACAATTTCAAGAACGAGTATTTATTATTTCTTATTCTTCCGATGATAAGCCAGAGTACTTTTTGGAAAAAGAAGAGTTAGCTCTTCTAAATGGATTACTCATTAATGTGAATATTTTTTACTTAAGAAATAATTATCAACAATTGTATGAAGTATTGAGGGATATTTCATTACAGTCTGCCAATTTAGAATTTGCAGTTTCAAAGAATGATGTTGTCAATCATTTTATTATGCCACTTTATAAAGGTCAGAAATATCCAAAAGTTGTCATGAGAGAGTTGCTTCAAAATGCTATGGATGCATGTAAAGTAGCTAAAAGGGACTACAATATAAAAATTTCTGTAGAGGAAAAAAATGGAGTAATGTTTTTATCGATTCTAGACAATGGTATAGGTATGTCAATAGATGAGATAAAAAATTATTATTTAACAATTGGAAAATCTGGCAAAAGAAAAGTAAGTAATGTTGATAATTTAGTGGGACATTTTGGAATAGGTGCATTGGCAATGTTTCTAATTTCCGATTCAATTTTTGTGCAAACTAAGAAGAGTGGGGGCAGTCCGATTTCATTTAGGATGTATACAGATCCAACTAAAGAAAGTAAAGAAGTTCAGATGGATAATACCAACCCGTATTTTGAAGATGATTCATATACATTTGTTAGGTTGGAATTGAAAAAAGAATATGGAGATGAACTAAAAAAAGAAAAATATGCACCAGAATTTTTGGAATTTTTTGGTTTATTTGATATTATTCGAGGAGGAGATATAAGTTTTGATGTCACTACGAATGAAACTAACTTTTCCCATCGTTTTAAAAAAATAAATTTAGATGATTTTATTTGTATTTTGGAGAAACCATACAAAATTTTTATGTATTCAAATGGTGTCGATGATTCTACAGAAGGCAATTTAAAAGAGTTGTCGAATTACGCTTTATATGGGGACATGCTTGTAAAAGTTGACTATTATACTAACTATTATCGTTATGGTCAGTGGTCATATTGGGACCGAAGCCAGAAGCCGCTAGTAGATATTAGCAGACTACCTTTGATTATTTTAGACAAGACACAAGATATTGAAATCCCACTTGATAGAAGTTTTATTAACTTACCAGAAAATGTCGTAACACAAATAGAAAATGAGTATTACAGATTGAATTTACCTAAATATTTAGAGGAATTAGATTCGATTTGTGAAAATTCGATACCAATGCCTGATTATTATTCTGGACGTTCAATGGAGTTTCGTGACATGTTAGCAAATTGGTATGTAAAATCAGGTAAAGTTTACTTGCCTACATACGATACAAATATTTTCTATATATTATCTAATAGAGTTGATGAAGTGATACATAAAGTTTTCAATGACAAAGGAATAATAACTACAAGTCATATAAGTGAGAGTATTACTAATATTTCTGATTCCATAGAAAATGAGAATATTGTCGCTTTATCCCGAAACTATATTGAAAAAAATTTGATTAAAATAAGGAATCATAATGTTGGTTTCAGAGGAGACGCGATTAAAATGATACTAAATCAATTTAATTTTGCACATGAAGATTTTAAAAACTTGGAAAGTCCATCACAGATAAAAGATTTTGTTATAAACCATAGCACTGCACTTAAAAGTTTTTTTACAAGTCTATACGAGAATAATATTTTATGGTTCGATGAAAGTTATAAAGGAAGTAGTTTGATTTTGAAGGATAATGATTACTTGTATATAACTAAAAGAAAACTCGAAGGCAATGGGAATATTGATATTTTAAAGGACATTTTTCAAAAAAATACTTATAAAAATATTATGTTAAATGAGGGAGAAACAACATGATCAACCGTTACTCTCGCCCTGAGATGGCGAATATTTGGAGTGAAGAAAATAAATACCGTGCTTGGCTTGAGGTGGAAATCTTGGCTGATGAGGCATGGGCTGAATTGGGGGAAATCCCTAAGGAAGATGTGGCTTTGATTCGCGAGAAGGCGGACTTTGACATCGACCGTATTTTGGAGATTGAGCAGGAGACACGCCACGATGTGGTTGCTTTCACACGTGCAGTTTCTGAGACGCTTGGTGAAGAGCGCAAGTGGGTTCACTATGGGTTGACTTCTACCGACGTGGTGGATACTGCCTACGGTTACCTCTACAAGCAGGCTAACGACATCATCCGTCGTGACCTTGAAAACTTCACCAACATCATCGCTGACAAGGCTAAGGAACACAAGTTCACCATCATGATGGGTCGCACCCATGGTGTGCATGCGGAGCCTACAACCTTTGGTCTGAAATTGGCGACTTGGTACAGTGAAATGAAGCGCAATATCGAGCGTTTCGAGCATGCGGCTGCTGGTGTAGAAGCTGGTAAGATCTCTGGTGCGGTTGGAAACTTCGCCAACATTCCACCATTTGTAGAGCAATATGTCTGCGACAAGCTGGGTATCCGTGCTCAAGAAATCTCTACACAGGTGCTTCCTCGTGACCTTCACGCTGAGTACTTTGCAGTTCTTGCTAGTATCGCAACTTCCATCGAGCGTATGGCAACTGAGATTCGTGGTCTGCAAAAGTCTGAGCAGCGCGAAGTGGAAGAATTCTTTGCCAAAGGGCAAAAAGGTTCTTCAGCAATGCCTCACAAACGCAATCCTATCGGTTCTGAAAACATGACAGGTCTGGCGCGTGTTATCCGTGGTCACATGGTGACAGCTTATGAAAATGTGGCTCTCTGGCACGAACGCGACATTTCCCACTCATCAGCTGAACGTATCATCACACCGGACACGACCATTTTGATTGACTACATGCTCAACCGTTTTGGAAATATCGTCAAGAATTTGACAGTCTTCCCAGAAAACATGATCCGCAACATGAACTCTACGTTTGGTCTGATCTTTAGCCAGCGTGCTATGTTGACCTTGATTGAGAAAGGAATGACGCGGGAGCAAGCCTATGACTTGGTACAACCAAAAACAGCTTATTCTTGGGATAACCAAGTAGACTTCAAACCGCTTCTCGAAGCAGATCCAGAAGTAACATCACGCCTGACCCAAGAAGAAATCGACGAAATCTTCAACCCTACATACTACACCAAACGAGTGGATGATATTTTTGAACGTATCGGACTTGGTGACTAATCCTAACAATAAAAAGCGAGATTGAATCTCGCTTTTTTGTATGCTTATAGAAGGTGTTTAATCTTCTTTTTTCTTCTTAGTGAGCCCGTAAGCTGCTAGTGTGGCCATGAGTCCTGCTGCGACCAAGCCTGCAGAGCCTTGACTTCCTGTTGCAGGGAGTTGTTTTTCATCTGCTTTGGCAGTAGTTGGTGCAGTTTGCTCAGCTTTCTCAACGGCAGTGCCGACTTCAACAACTTGAGTGACCGCTTCCTGTGTTACCACGCTATTGACAAGCGTTCTTTCTTCTTTTCCATCAGCACTAGTGCTCACAGAGTAGAAGGCAGTACGGAGACCATTTACTCCAGCAACGACTACTTGCGTTTGTCCGAGTGACAATTGAGGATTTTCACGTGTCACAGTAGTGAATGGAATTTCTTCCTCTTGGATGTCTAGTCTTGGTTTTGTTTCTGCGGCTGGAGCAAGACCGTGTTCGTCCCCTACATGGGTTACAAGGGTTCCGACTTCAATAACTTGGGTCACTGCTTCTTGGGTCACAAGGCTATCTACAAGAGTTTTCACTTCCTTACCGTCAGCAGTGGTGCTGACAGAGTAGTAATGACTGCGACGGCCGTTAGCGCCTTTAGTAACGACTTGAGTCTTCCCTTTGAGCAAGAGTGGATTTTCACGTGTCACAGTAGTGAACGGAATCTCTTCTTCTTGGATATCCAGTCTTGGTTTCGCTTCGACAGCTGGAGCAAGGCCACTTTCATCCCCTTTGTGAGTAATAGAGGCACCGATTTCAACCACTTGGGTCACAGGTTCTTTGGTTACTTGGCTATCTAGAACGGTTTCTGTTTGTTTACCATTTTCAGTAAGGACAGAGATGTAATGAGTGCGTTCACCCTCTACACCTGGTGTGACAATCTTTTCTTGCTTAGCTGGGAGGTTCGGATTTTCCTTCTTGATAACTTCAAATGGAATCTTTTCTGCTCTTGTGATGAGTTCCGGTTTGGTTTCAACGTTGGCAGCTAGTTCGTTTTCATCGAGGCTTCCTGAGTGAGTTGCCGCTGGTTTGAGGCCTAGGCGGGCTGCTTTGAGCTTGGCTACGAGAGCGTCTAACTCGGCTTGTTTGCTGCGGTTGAGGTTGTAGTTGAGAGCTTCTTTAGCTGCATTTAGGGCATCGAGACTTTCTTTGCTGTATCCTTCCAAGTTAGTAGGGATTTGAGCAAGCTCCTCACGGAGAGCATTGTAGTCAGCGCGGAAGTAGTCTTTGTTGTGGTCTGCAAAGGCAGTCATGAGTTCAAAGATTTCTTCTTCCTTGTACTCAGCACTTGGTTTGTCTGCCCAGATAGCAAGCATGCTTCCGACGGTTGGAAGGTCTACCTCAGGATATTTGGTAGATGCAAGCTGGTTAAATGGTACTTTGCCAGAGTTTTCAAGTGCTTTTGATAGTGGGTAGGCTTCGTCTGGTTTGTGATTACCTAGCACGTAGTACCAGTCTCCGTTAGTGTTGAGGAGTTTATAGCCTTTGCTTGCTAGGTACTGAGGCGTTGCAAGGTTGTAACCCCACCATCCCTTAGACCAGTAAGAGATGATGACATCCTTGTCAAACTCAACATCGTCCTTGTCCTCGTAGTAGAAACCATCGTTGAAGGCCATTGGTTGAAGGCCTCTTTCTTTGGCCATGGCAGCAAGGGTGTTAGAGTACTCAGCAAACTTGCCATAGAGATTGTAGTATTTCAGATAATACCAGCCTTGAGCGTTGGTAGCGTCATTGGCGTATTCGTCTGTACCGTAGTTAAAGATCTTAGTCTTGCCTGCAAAGAAGTCCATGTACTTACCGATGAGGGCTTTTGTAAAGTTCATAGCTTCTTCGTTTTCAAGGTCCATGGTCGTTTTTGAAACCTTATCAAAGTAGGCTTGAGGATTTTGGATACCCAATTTTTCCATAGCGACGAGCATGGCATCCATGTGGCCAGGGCTGTTGATCGCAGGGATGAGTCCGAGGCCTTTGGATTTTGCGTACTCGATCAATTCAGTGATTTCAGCTTGACTAAGAGTAGTTCCGTTTGGATCATCGTAGTAAGCTTTTGTTCCTTCGATGATGGCCTTCTTGACATCGTCACTTGCATAAGTTTTTCCGTTAGCTGTGATGGTCATGTCATCAAGGAGGAAGCGAAGTCCGTCATTTCCTAGGAGAAGATGCACATCAGAGTAGCCGAGCTCGCTCGCCTTGTCTACGATGCGTTTGAGTTGGTCGAGCGTGAAGTACTTACGTCCGGCATCGATAGAGATTACCTTGTTCTTGGCAAGTTTTTCAACTTCGCGTTTCGCGTCTTCTTCTTTTTGAGCTTCTGGTGTGAAGGTCAAATTGCTGACAGCTTCTTGGAGTTTTGCGATTGCTTGGTCAATGGTATCTTGTTGGGCACGGCTGAGGTTGCTATCAAGTGAGCGAATGGCTTTTTCAGCTTCTTTTACAGCTGCGACACTTTCTGCAGTATAGCGGTTAAGGTCTGTTGGTACTTCTTTCAGAGCTTGCTCAGCAGACTCATAATCAGCCGCAAAGTATTCAGCGTTTGCATTTGCGAAGCTACGCATGAGTTTGAAGAGGCGTGATGGTGAATAGCGTGCAGATGGGGTATCCGCCCAAGCAGCTACCATACCCCCGATGAACGGAACGTCAGCTCCTTCAGATTTTGGTATAGAAGTAATTGGAGTGTTCTTGATACCATTGAGTCCTTGATCGAGGTTGTACCAGCCTTGACCATCTGCATTTCGTCCTAGAACATAGTACCAAGCATCGTTGGTGTTAAGGATTTGGTGGCCTTTTTCAACTAGAAGTTTAGAAGAAGCGACGTCGTATCCGCCCCATCCACCAGTCCACATTGAAACGATGATGTCTTTGTCAAAGGTTCCAAAGCTAGTATCACTATTGTAGTAGATACCATCGTTGAAGGCCATCGGTTTGAGTCCGTGAGATTTAACGATACGAGCAAGGTCATTGGCGTAGGCGATAAATTTCTCATATCCTCCTACAGGGTAGCCTTCGTTTGGATAGTATTTATCAGCTTGAAGAACGCTCCATCCCTTGGCGTTTGTAGCATCATTTGCATATTCGTCTAGTCCGATATTGAAAATGTCAGATTTGCCAGCGAAGTAAGCAGCATACTTGTCAATCAGAGCCTTGGTAAATGCAACTGCTTCTTTGTTATCAAGGTCAACGGTACGAGCAGATTCCTTATCAAAGTAGGTAAAGTTTGGTTTTTGGATGCCTAGTTCTTTCATGGCATGCAAAATCGCATCCATGTGGCCAGGGCTGTTGACTGTTGGGATTAGTCCGATCCCTTTATCTTTGGCATAGTTAATCAAATCTGTCATTTGACTCTCTGTCAAATGGTTGCCGTTTGGATCCTTGTAGTAGGCATCAGTTCCGTTTTCGAGTGCACGTTTGACATCTTTACTGGCATAGGTTTTGCCATTCGCTTTGATCGTCATGTCGTCCAGCATGAAACGCATGCCATCATTTCCGACTAAGAGATGGAGATCAGTATAACCGTAGTGTTTGGCTTTGTCGATGATTTCTTTGAGTTGGTCTGGAGAGAAATACTTGCGTCCAGCGTCGATTGAGATCATTTTTCTTTTTGCCAGTTTTTCATTTACCTGAGCTGCTCGTTCCGTGCTAGGAGTGGCTACTGCAGCAGGTGTGGCTGGTTCATTTTTCTTGTCTTCGTCGGCTTTTACTGGGTTTGAGTTTTCTTCTGAAACAGGAGTAGCTTTTTCAATGACTGGAGTCTCGTCAATTTTTTCTGCAACTGCTGGGGATTCAGTTTTTTCGACTGTTGGAGCGATTGTGGCTGAAACTCCCTTTGCTTCAACTCTTTCTTCAAGCTTGCTTTCAACTGATGTCTCAGCTGTCTGTGGTTCTCCTTGAGCAGTCTGAGCTGCGCTTGGATTTTCTGGTGTTGGAGTGACGCTGTCGGCAGACACGACTTGGGTACCAAAAGCAAATCCTATGAGTACAGAAGCTGCTCCAATCGCGTACTTACGAATGGAGAAGCGCTGTTTCTTTTCTAGTTTCATGATAAAACCTCCCTGTTATTATATTGTATGATAGCGTTTACACAAAACTATTTTCATTTTATTATCTAAGATATAAAAAGTCAAGCGGCTTTATGAAAGAACTATAATAAATGGAGGAAATCATAAGATTTAGGAAAAAATTGTCAAAAAACTAAAAACAAGGAAAATCTAGCCAATATTTAACTTGTTTTTAGTAAAAGCACTACTAATTAAAGAATTACCCTTCGTCATATGTTCATACCAAATGGTGCATGCTATAATGAACATAGAAAAAGCCTGAGCTAGGCTCAAGCTTTTTCTTAATGACCTCGATCACACGAGATGAATTTGATTTTGTAGTAGTCAGCTCGCTTATAAGTTTCACTATAGGCAAGGACTTGGCCAGTGGCCTCAAGTTTTGTAGTCTTTGTTTGGAAGACAGTTGGAAATTGTGTATCAATTCCCAACGTAGAAGCAGCATGCTCGGGTGTTGGGAATGCGATTTCGTTGATTTCCTCAAAATGCTCATCAGTCATGTGAATGCGGTAATCCAGCTTGAAACGTTTATAGATAGAACTATAATAGTCAAGATTCGGATAGTTGGCATTGATATATTGTTCGGGAATATAAGAAGTGTGGTAGATATAGGTCACACCGTTAGTTTGGCGTGTCCGTTCGATCTTGTAATAGAACTGGTCTCCACGCAAACCAAGTTTTTCCAAATATTCAAGCTTATTTCCACGTTCGATAGAAAGGACAGTTACCTTATCGTCTTTTGTTTCAAAAATTTCTACGTCTGAAAACTCAACGAGTTTGTGCTTACGAGCGCGTGAAACAAAAGTTCCTTTTCCTTGCTGGCGGACAATATAGCCATCTTTGGCAAGGTCGTTCAAGGCACGAACAACTGTGATAGAACTGACATCATACATGGCGATCAACTCTGCTTCAGTATAAAACTTGTCTCCACTCGCAAATTGACCTGAGATGATTTTATTCTTGAGTTCGTCTTTAATATATTGGTATTTTGGAATAGCCATAATTGCACCTCAATTTTTTTCTTTCTCCTTCTTTGATTTTACCACAAACACAAAGAAAATAGTAGCATTTAGATGAAAAAATAACATAATACATTAAAAATATTATTTTGCACATATATAAAAGCGCCGTCAAAACAGAGGTCGTGCAAAAGCCCTCATTTCATGCTATTTTTAGACAATTTTGGTAAAAAAGAAGTAAAAAAATAGAAAAATTCTAAAGAATTTTCTAAAACCTATTGACAAATGCAAAAGATTTGATTATAGTTAATATTATAATAAATGAAAGCGCAAACTTAATTCGTCAGAGGTAATAACATGACAAGATTTAAAATTGAGGACGATTTCTATTTAGACGAAAAACCGTTCAAGATTTTGTCCGGCGCCATTCATTATTTTAGGATTCCAGCAGAGGATTGGTATCATTCTCTCTATAACTTAAAGGCGCTTGGCTTTAATACAGTCGAGACTTATGTGGCTTGGAATTTACACGAACCTGTTGAAGGGGAGTTTGATTTTGAAGGTGCCAGAAATTTGGAGAGATTTCTTCAAATTGCACAAGATCTGGGTCTCTATGCTATTGTACGCCCGTCTCCATTTATTTGTGCAGAATGGGAATTTGGTGGTTTGCCGGCTTGGCTCTTGACCAAGGACATGCGAATCCGCTCGTCCGACCCGGCCTACATCGAGGCGGTTGCTCGCTATTATGACCAATTATTGCCGAGGCTTGTGCCTCGCTTGTTGGATAATGGTGGAAACATTCTCATGATGCAAGTCGAAAATGAATATGGCTCTTATGGAGAAGATAAGTCTTATCTACGAGCAATTCGGAAATTGATGGAAGACCGAGGGATTGATTGCCCACTCTTTACTTCAGATGGCCCATGGAGGGCTACTCTGAAAGCCGGAACCTTGATTGAAGATGATCTCTTTGTGACAGGGAACTTCGGCTCTAAAGCTCCGTACAACTTTTCACAGATGCAAGAATTCTTTGATGAGCATGGCAAGAAATGGCCTCTCATGTGTATGGAATTCTGGGATGGTTGGTTCAACCGTTGGAAAGAACCCATCATCACGCGTGATCCTAAAGAATTGGCAGAAGCTGTTCGAGAGGTATTGGAACAAGGCTCTATCAACCTTTACATGTTCCATGGAGGGACAAACTTTGGTTTCATGAATGGTTGCTCGGCTCGAGGGACTCTGGATTTGCCACAAGTCACATCTTACGACTATGATGCCCTTCTCGATGAAGAAGGAAATCCAACTGCTAAATACTTAGCAGTCAAGAAGATGATGGCAACCCACTTCCCAGAGTATCCACAGTTGGAACCACTCTATAAGGAAAGCATGGAGATAGGGTCCATTCCATTGGCCGAAAAAGTTTCCCTGTTTGAAACCCTGGATAGTCTCTCTAGTCCAACTGAAAGCCTCTATCCAAAAGCGATGGAAGAACTTGGTCAAAGCTATGGCTACCTTCTCTATCGTACTGAGGCAAGTTGGGATGCAGAAGAGGAGCGTCTCCGTATCATCGATGGACGTGACCGAGCTCAACTCTTTGTAGATGGTCAATGGATTGCTACTCAATACCAGACAGAGATTGGTGAAGACATCTACTGTCAAGGCAACCGAGAAGGCTTTTCAGAGATTGACATCTTGATCGAAAATATGGGGCGTGTTAACTATGGACACAAGTTCTTAGCAGATACGCAACATAAAGGAATTCGTACAGGTGTCTGCAAAGATCTACATTTCTTACTGAATTGGAAACAATATCCACTGCCACTGGATAATCCTGAGAAGATTGATTTTTCAAAAGGATGGACAGAGGGACAACCAGCCTTTTACGCTTTCGACTTTACGGTCGAAGAGCCGAAGGATACCTACTTAGACTTGTCTGAGTTTGGTAAGGGAGTTGCCTTTGTCAATGGGCGTCACCTAGGGCGTTTCTGGAACGTCGGCCCGACCCTCTCACTTTATATCCCTCATAGCTATCTCAAGGAAGGTGCTAATCGCATCATCATCTTTGAAACTGAGGGCGAATATAAAGAAGAGATTCACTTAACTCGTAAACCTACACTAAAACACATAAAGGGGGAAAACTTATGACAATTGTAGGATGCCGTATCGATGGACGTTTGATCCACGGTCAAGTAGCCAATCTTTGGGCTGGAAAACTAAATGTTTCACGCATTATGGTTGTAGACGACGAAGTTGTTAACAACGATATTGAAAAGAGTGGTTTGAAACTTGCGACACCACCAGGTGTGAAACTCAGTATCTTGCCAGTTGAGAAAGCAGCAGCAAATATCCTTGCTGGTAAATACGATAGCCAACGTCTCTTTATCGTTGCACGTAAACCAGACCGTTTCCTTGGTTTGGTCGAAGCAGGTGTTCCGCTTGAAACACTCAACGTCGGCAATATGTCTCAAACACCAGAAACTCGCTCTATCACACGTTCTATCAACGTGGTAGACAAGGATGTGGAAGATTTCCACAAACTAGCAGAAAAAGGTGTGAAACTCACTGCTCAAATGGTTCCAAATGATCCAGTTTCAGACTTTTTGAGCTTATTAAAATAGGAAAAAATTTTTAGGAGGTCATTGTTATGATACAATGGTGGCAAATTTTACTTCTCACTTTGTACTCAGCTTATCAAATCTGTGATGAGTTGACAATCGTTTCATCTGCAGGTTCCCCTGTATTCGCTGGTTTTATTACTGGTTTGATCATGGGAGATGTGACAACTGGTTTGTTTATCGGTGGTAGCTTGCAGTTGTTCGTTCTCGGGGTTGGTACCTTCGGTGGTGCTTCTCGTATCGATGCAACTTCTGGTGCGGTTCTTGCAACAGCATTCTCTATCTCTCAAGGTATTGATACAGATCTTGCAATCACAACAATCGCTGTACCAGTAGCAGCACTTTTGACATACTTCGACGTTCTTGGACGTATGACAACTACTTTCTTTGCACACCGTATTGATGCTGCGATCGAACGCTTTGACTACAAAGGTATCGAACGCAACTACCTACTTGGTGCAGTGCCTTGGGCTCTTTCTCGTGCCCTTCCAGTATTCTTCGCTCTTGCTTTTGGTGGTGCTTTTGTACAATCAGTAGTAGACCTTGTTAAAGAATATCAATGGATTGCAGATGGTTTGACACTTGCAGGTCGTATGCTTCCAGGTCTTGGATTTGCAATCTTGCTTCGTTACCTTCCAGTTAAACGTAACCTTCACTACCTTGCAATGGGATTTGGTTTGACAGCTATGTTGACTGTTCTTTACTCATATGTAACAGGTCTTGGTGGAGCCGTTGCGGGTATCCTTGGTACTCTTCCTGCTGATGTTGCTGAAAAGATTGGCTTTGCTAACAACTTCAAAGGTTTGTCTATGATCGGTGTTTCTATCGTAGGTATCTTCCTTGCAGTTGTTCACTTTAAGAACAGCCAAAAAGTAGCTGTAGCAGCACCTTCTACACCATCAGAAAGTGGGGAAATCGAAGATGACGAATTCTAATTACAAACTTACAAAAGAAGATTTTAATCAAATCAACAAACGTAGCTTGTTTACTTTCCAATTAGGTTGGAACTACGAACGTATGCAAGCTTCTGGTTACCTTTACATGATCTTGCCTCAATTGCGTAAAATGTATGGGGATGGAACTCCTGAATTGAAAGAAATGATGAAAGTTCATACTCAATTCTTCAATACTTCACCATTCTTCCACACAATTATCGCTGGTTTTGACCTTGCCATGGAAGAAAAAGATGGTGTAGGTTCAAAAGATGCCGTTAACGGTATCAAGACAGGTTTGATGGGACCATTTGCTCCTCTTGGAGATACAATCTTTGGTTCACTTGTACCTGCTATCATGGGATCTATCGCAGCAACTATGGCTATCGCTGGCCAACCATGGGGTATCTTCCTTTGGATCGCAGTTGCAGTTGCTTATGACATCTTCCGTTGGAAACAATTGGAATTTGCCTACAAAGAAGGGGTTAGCCTTATCAACAACATGCAAAGTACCTTGACAGCTTTGATTGACGCTGCATCTGTACTTGGTGTCTTCATGATGGGTGCTCTTGTAGCAACATTGATCAACTTTGACATTTCTTACAAATTACCAATCGGTGAAAAGATGATTGACTTCCAAGACATCTTGAACTCAATCTTCCCACGCTTGCTTCCAGCAATCTTTACTGCCTTTATCTTCTGGTTGCTTGGTAAGAAAGGTATGAACTCTACTAAAGCGATCGGTATCATTATCGTTCTTGCAGTAGGTCTTTCATTCATCGGTAAATTCTTGCTTGGAATGGGCGCATAATTTATGAGTAAATCATTAATTTTGGTGAGTCATGGTTGTTTCTGTGAAGAACTTAAAGGTAGCACAGAAATGATCATGGGTCCACAGGACAACATTCATGCAGTGGCTCTTCTTCCAGAAGATGGTCCAGAAGAATTTACTGCAAAATTTGAAGCTGCTATCGAAGGATTGGATGATTTCCTAGTCTTTGCGGACCTTCTCGGTGGGACACCTTGTAACGTGGTAAGCCGTTTGATTATGGAAGGTCGCGACATTGAACTCTACGCAGGGATGAATCTTCCAATGGTAATTGAATTTATCAATGCAAGCCTTACAAGTGCAGATGCGGATTATAAGAGCCGTGCTGCAGAAAGCATCGTAAAAGTCAACGACCTGTTAGCTGGCTTCGATGATGACGAAGATGAATAATACTCTTCGAAAATCAAATTCAAACCACGTCAGCGTCGCCTTGCCGTATAGATGTTACTGACTTCGTCAGTCTTATCTGGCAACCTCAAAGCAGTGCTTTGAGCAACCTGAGGCTAGCTTCCTAGTTTGCTCTTTGATTTTCATTGAGTATAAGATGTAACTTAGAGCATCTTATATAGAATATACATGGGAATGGGAGTCACTCCCATTCCCATATTTTCAATAGGAATGAAACAACAATAGATTAGAGGAACTCTATGCTAAATTACACAAAAGAAGAATTACTTGAACTGGGTGCAGAAATCACGACTCGTGAAATCTACCAACAGCCTGATGTATGGAAAGAAGCTTTTGAAGCCTATCAAGCGAAACGGGAAGAAATTGCAGCCTTCCTACAAGGAATCGCTGCTAAACATGACTATATCAAAGTCATCTTGACGGGTGCTGGTACTTCTGCTTATGTGGGAGATACCTTGGTGCCTTACTTTAAGGAAGTCTATGACGAACGCAAATGGAACTTCAATGCCATTGCGACAACTGATATTGTTGCCAATCCAGAAACTTATTTGAAAAAAGATGTGGCGACTGTCCTTGTTTCCTTTGCTCGTAGTGGGAATTCACCTGAAAGTGTGGCGACAGTTGATTTGGCTAAAGCCTTGGTAGATGAGCTTTATCAAGTGACTATTACTTGTGCAGCAGATGGTAAATTGGCTCTTCAAGCTCATGGCGATGAGCGCAATCTTTTGCTCTTGCAACCAGCTGCTTCCAATGACGCTGGATTTGCTATGACTTCTAGCTTTACATCTATGATGTTGACAGCTCTCTTGGTTTTTGATCCTACAGAATTTGCTGTGAAAGCTGAACGTTTTGAAGTGGTGACTAGCCTTGCGCGTAAGGTTCTAGACAATGCAGAAGATGTCAAAGAGCTGGTTGACCTTGACTTTAACCGTGTTATCTACCTAGGTGCTGGTCCTTTCTTTGGACTTGCTCATGAAGCTCAGCTCAAGATTTTGGAATTAACAGCTGGTCAAGTTGCGACTATGTATGAAAGCCCAGTCGGCTTCCGTCACGGTCCAAAATCACTGATCAACGAAGATACAGTTGTTTTGGTCTTTGGTACAACGACAGACTACACTCGCAAGTACGACTTGGACTTGGTTCGTGAAGTTGCTGGTGATCAGATTGCTCGTCGTGTTGTGCTTTTGAGTGATCAAGCCTTTGGTCTTGAAAATGTCAAAGAAGTGGCCCTTGGTTGTGGTGGTGTCTTGAACGATATTTACCGTGTCTTCCCTTACATCGTATATGCCCAACTCTTTGCCCTATTGACTTCGCTCAAGGTAGAAAATAAACCAGACACACCGTCTCCTACAGGTACAGTAAACCGTGTGGTACAAGGTGTTATCATTCATGACTATCAAAAATAAGGAAGTATCTATGAGTAAATTACAATTAAGTTCCAATAAAGTAGCCTGCTTGCAAAAACTCTCAGATGAAAATGGTATTATCTCAGCACTTGCCTTTGACCAACGTGGTGCTTTGAAACGCCTCATGGCTCAATACCAAACAGAGGAGCCAACAGTGGCTCAAATGGAAGAACTCAAAGTCTTGGTTGCAGATGAATTGACAAAATACGCATCATCTATGCTCCTTGACCCTGAGTATGGTCTCCCAGCTACAAAAGCGCTTGATGCCAATGCTGGTCTTCTCCTTGCTTATGAGAAAACGGGTTACGACACAACAAGCACCAAACGCTTACCTGACTGCTTGGATGTTTGGTCTGCCAAACGCATCAAGGAACAAGGCGCTGATGCTGTCAAATTCTTGCTTTACTACGATGTAGACAGTTCTGACGAACTCAACCAACAAAAACAAGCCTATATCGAACGCATCGGCTCTGAGTGTGTAGCGGAAGACATTCCATTCTTCCTTGAAATCTTGGCTTATGATGAAAAAATCGCTGACGCAAGTTCTGCAGAATACGCAAAAGTGAAACCACACAAGGTTATCGGTGCCATGAAAGTCTTCTCAGACCCACGCTTCAACATCGATGTCTTGAAAGTGGAAGTTCCAGTCAACGTCAAATACGTTGAAGGCTTTGGCGAAGGTGAAATCGTTCATACTCGTGAAGAAGCAGCAGCCTTCTTCAAAGCACAAGACGAAGCAACTAACTTGCCATATATCTACTTGAGTGCTGGCGTGTCAGCTAAACTCTTCCAAGAAACACTTGTCTTTGCCCACGAATCAGGCGCAAACTTCAACGGAGTTCTTTGCGGTCGTGCAACCTGGGCTGGATCAGTTGAAGCCTACATCAAAGACGGTGAAGCAGCAGCTCGTGAGTGGCTACGCACAACTGGATTTGAGAACATTGACGAACTCAACAAAGTTCTTCAAACAACAGCGACTTCATGGACTGAACGTGTGGAAGCATAAAACAAGTATAGAAGAATCCCTTTTTGTTAAGAAGCTACTTAAGGTTTTCTGACAAAGGATTTTGAAAATAAAAACTACAACCATAGATGGATGGTGCATACACTCTCTATGGTTTGTTTACTTAAGAGAAATGGATCAAAGGAGAGAAGAATGAAAGCATACACAGCTCGTGTATTTGGAAATCATGAGGGTAAGGCTATCTTGGCCTATCGCTTTGAGACGGACAGTGGCTACCAACTAGAAATCATGACCTATGGTGCGACTATCTTGCGCTATGTCACGCCAGACAAGGCTGGAAATTTTGCCAATGTAATTTTGGGCTTTGATGATTTTGATAGCTATGTAGGCAATAGTCCCAAGCATGGAGCAAGTGTAGGTCCTGTAGCGGGCCGTATTGCAGGTGCGACATTTGAGCTCAATGGGCAGACCTATGACCTTGAAGTCAACAATGCCAGCAACTGTAACCACAGTGGTTCAACAGGTTGGGATGCGAGCTTGTTTGAATTGGTCGAAGTGAGCGACCATGGCTTGACCCTCTACACAGAGCGTACAGATGGGACAGGAGGATTCCCTGGTAATCTCAAGATCTGGATTAGTTATCACTTGGAAGAAACTGGCGCCTACGAAATCAGCTACAAGGTAACGACAGATCAGGATACGCTGGTCAATCCAACTAATCATAGCTATTTCAATTTGTCTGGTGATTTCACGCAGACAATTGACCGCCATGTCTTCCAGCTAAATACGGAGGGCATTTATCCAATCGCTCCAGACGGTGTTCCGGCTAAGACTCCAGATGCCAATCGCGATGTGGTGAAACACATCTACAATGGTGCTTTGCTCAAGGATATCTTTGCAGAGGACGATGAGCAAATTCAGTTGGTATCTGGTTTGGATCACCCATTTGCCCTTCCTGCAGGTCATGACAATACTGGTTTCCTTTATGACCAAAACTCAGGTCGTTTCCTACTTTTCAAGACAGAGGCCCCTTGCTTTGTGGTCTACACAGCAAACTTTGTTGATGAGAGTGTGCTCATAGCTGGTCAGCCAATGGTACAGCACAATGGTATTGCCCTTGAAGCGCAAGCTTTACCAGATGCCATTCACAGTGATTTCAAAGACCAAGTCATTCTCAAAGCAGGGGAAACTTTCACCAGCAAAACTCGTTATGAGCTTGTTGTAAAATAAAAAGAAGAGCTGGTTCCCAGCTCTTTTGAGTTTCGTGCTATTGTGATGACATTTGAGATAACTTTACTAGCCCAAGGCTTATTTTCCTTTTTTCTGGGTCTCAATTCTTTCTAGCATTTTGTTTTTACGTTCTTCCAGTTCTTGTATTTGCTTGAGCAAAAGATCTGAAAAGTCACTATCAAGCTCTTCAGCCTCTCCACTACTATACCAATCTAAGGCGACAATGTGATTATTTTTATCAAAGCAGAAAATCATATCTCCATCACCGATGATAGACAGAAAAGGGATATAATCTACAAAGCCTAGTTCATGTAATTCTTTGGTCTTCAGTCGAATATCTAGAAAGTCAGGAATCCCATTTGCAATACCATAGACTTTAATACCACGACAGAATGTCCAAAATGGGGCGACATCAAATGCTTTGGCTCTTGGCCACAGTTCCTCCCTGACTTCCATATAGAGTCCACCTAGGGGTGACATGGTAAACTCTCTAAAGTCTTCTGGAAGACGAATCCCATATTCTCTTTCGAAATCCACTACATCTTCTTCAGAAGGTTCGTTTCCCATACAGGCTACAACTTGGTAGGTTTTAGAATCATAATGATGAAAATAATCATAGACTTTTTCTAGTGACATTGCTATTCCTCTCTATTCTACGTAAATATATTCGACAACCAAATCACAAAGCTGATTATCCTTATCATAGCCAAAGTAGACGGGATAGACTCCGTCTCCAAAACCTGATTGGATCATCGGAATGCTTAGGTCAGTGTTAGGGATTTTAAAGTTAATCCAATCTCCACCCTCACGTTGATAAAGGGGACTGTCTATGGCATTTTGGGCAAAAACTGCTGCAAAGAAATCATCATAGATATTTTTGTCAGGATTTTCTTTATACCAACTCTCTTCAAAATCGCAGTAGGCATTCTTGGTGTCAACGTCCACTATCGTTGCCAGACCTGCGTCAACTGCAAATCCAAAATAAGAGTCTTTTTCAACAGTGTCTATATCTTCATCACCAGTCAGTGCTTCATAGTAGATGACTGGCACTTGATCTGTAAATTGGATTCTCGTTGCTACATACCTGTAATGGTCTTCTTCTATCTTGGCTACTAAAGTTTTTAGTCTATATGTTCCTTTGGGAACAGATTGTAAGTAAGGTTTTTCCTCTCTACGGAGCCAGACCAAAGGATCTCGAACCAGAATTTCTCCGCTAGGGAAAGTCACTTCCCCCATATCCAAAACAAAAATTTCTGCACCCTGTATTTCTTTCCTCTCAAAACACTCTGCATAATTGACAGACGAAGTGAGTAGATGTTTTATTTCTTGGTACTTTTGCAACCATTCTTTTGAAACTTGTATTTTTCTCATAAACGGTTCCTTTCTAAATCTTTTATTTTAGGTTGGTACTTTCTGAGTTAGAGATTTGCGTACTCATTATACATTTTCCTACACAAAGGATGCATTTTATGCTTTTATTTCCCTAATTATCGAAAAGATTAGGTCTTTAAGACTTTCTGCGACATACACAACTTCATCAGGATCATGAATATAGCAAAGAATCTGACCTTCTTTTCCTTCTTTGTCAGGATCAAAATCCAGCATCAGGAAACAGCTGTCACAATATTCGGCAAAAGGAATCCATCTTTTATTAAAAAGGTAGGGTTTTATCCTGCTATCTTTCATTTTTTCAATATCTTCACCTGTAAAATACTCAGGAAATTCAGTTAAGAGGGCGTCTCTGTTTTGAAAATAGTGTTTAGTGTTTTCGATAGCCTGCAGGCTCATCAAGCAAAATGCCATGTCTCTTTCATCTATAAGGCAAGGCAGAATACTGAGATACTTACTCCCGTTTTTATACCTGTAGAGCTCTTTTACCTCATCAGGCAACGTTATCCCAAATTTCTCCTCAAATGCTACCAGTTCTTCCTCAGAAGCTCCAGGGATTTCCTGATAATCGTCCAGATATTCTTCCTCTACAGGGTCATCCAAATCCCATTCCTCAAAATTTTCACAGATGTACTCTTCTATCTTTTTTATCTCATCACTTATCTGCATACCATCCACCCTTTATTTGCTTAGTTACAGATCTCCCTTGATTATTTGTTGCATATATGCTGGCATATCATTTACAAATTCCGCAAAACTGCACATATCTTTCAACTCTTCATGCTCTATATCATAGGAAGCCACTTTCTTTGTTTTAGGATCTCATACAATATAGATATGGTCATAATCTCCTGTCAGCTTAGATATACGCAGAAGTTTCTGTCTACCTTTTTTAATCGGAACAGTATTGACTAAAGAGAAAAACTCTATCCATTTAAAATCACAGTCTTTAAGTTCAAAATGTAATTCCTCACTTTGAAGAAAATCAATTACTACCTTAGGCAATTTAAATGGTTTCAGTTCATCCAGTTTATTTTGTAAACTGTGGTATTCTTCAGGTTCTAACTGCTTAAAATATGAAGCCATTTCTTCAGCGCCATTTTCAAGTGCGATACTGTATGGACGCATCCCGCCTTTTTCTGTTATGGTTACATCCGCCCCATTTTCTACAAGATATTGACACATTTTCAAATCAACATACCTTGCGGCTACACATAGCGGGGTTGGTTTAAAAGGATAGACCGTATCAGGGGCATTGTAGTTAATATCAACTCCGTTCTTTATAAAGAAATCAAGCACATCATAATTTTTGTCTGAAACCGCACTGCGAAATGCCTGTCCGCCGTATTTTTCTACCCTATGACCTAACTCGTGGATAAGAGGCAGGTTCTCGTATTTTTTTCCATATAAAGCCTGTTCAAAGGCTTCTGTTTTTACCTCATTTACACAGTTCACCTTTGCGCCATGTTCTACCAGATACCTGATAATAGCTTCGTCACAATACCTTACGGTAAGCAGAAATGCTGGATTGCCTTTTACATTCAGATTGACGCCCTTTTCCACCAGCCATTTTACAGAGTCAAAACTTTCCATAATCAAAGCGATGTCTAAAGGTGACAAAGTGGTATACTTACCTATTTTTATACCCTTTTCAATATCCCATCCCTTTGAAAAATACTCATCTAATGCGGGTATATTCCCCTTTATAATATCACCTACAATTTGTGGAACAGATTTAAAATTTCCTATATCTTTTAATTTGACCATTTTAAGTCTCCTACAGATTATGTACTCATCTGTTATAATTTATTTCCCCTAAAGGAAGCGGATTAGGATTTAAGCCTACCCAGAGAACCGAAAGTTCACACAAACGTTCAGTTATAGTATCTTCATCACAGCCTTTTGCACGGATATTTGAAATCAGTTCTTTGGTTTCTTCCAATTCTTCTTCGGAAAGCGGTGTGCCTGAAGCGAAATGATTTGGCAGGGCTTTAGGCATATTTCGGTAGTGTTTATCCCAGTTGACACCGCCATTTCTATAGAGCTCATCCTGTACGCGCCCTGTTATACGAATCACTTCGCCTTGTACAGTTTTTGCTGGTCCGCTTGAAGGAATCAACATCTCCCAAAGTTCATCGTATTGCTTTTGCCAAGGACCATCTTCTACAAGAATAGGAGAAACTCCGTCATATATTTTGCGTTTTGGAGCAGGTTCTACATCAAACAGTGCATAGAGTTTCTCAAGCCTTGCTTCTGTTTCGGCCAAGTAATCTTTATTAAAGTTTTCTCTGTGAAATTCAAAATCCTTACCGATTATTCCGACTCTTTCTGCCATATCAGGAGTTACCTCAGCACCCGCCTTTATGAGCATTTCTGCAATTTCTGCTACTTGTGTAATATTAATATTTCTACAAGTAGCAAGGGCTTCGGCTAGTGGAGTTCGTCCCATATCATCTTTTGCATTAATGTCTGCACCTTTTTCAATCAAAAAACTTACTATCTTAGGTCGGAAAAACCCTGCTGCCGTATGTAGAGGTGTACTCCCATATGTATCAGGTTTTTGTATATCTCCGCCTAATTCATACAGCAGTTTTACAGTCTCTCTCCCCAGAGCGGCATGTTTATATAATGGTGTACGCCCATAATAATCAGGAGTATTTACATCTAACCCCTGTTCCACCAGCCAGATAACAAGCTCATCAGGAACACCGCCATAATGAAGTGCCGTATTTAAGCTGTATCTGCCGTTATGAGCAGTAAGCTCACATTTATCATATACGGCTTTAAGAGCTTCAATATCTCCTGCTGTAATCAGTTCATCAAAATTTTTAGGTAAGGTTACTCTTTTTTTGGCCATTGTTCTTCTCCTTTAATATAAAACCAACATTTGCATTTTACATTTCTAAATCCACTTAAGCCCATCAACATTTTTTAAAATCCTAGATCTTCCATCGTAGTCATTTTTTAACTCGATTTCTTTTTCCTTGACCGAAATGTTGTTGTACCAGTGATCTAAGCTGGCATATTTTCCTGTATGGATATTGATAAGCATACTTGTTATAGGATTCCAAGTCCCTTTCTTTACTGTTTCTGCAAGCAAATAATAGGCATCTAAAAATATGAGATTTCTTCCATACATCCAAAATGGAAGTTGAATATTTAACAAAGGTAATTTTGCAGAAAAAATATCATCTCCACGTGGTGGCACGGTTTCATAATGAAATTCTATCTCACTCCCATAATATGCTATCGTTGCTACTTCGCAACTGATGCTTTGAGGAATACCCTCCTCAACTACTAAAAATTCCATTGGCGTCTCCTTATGTTGTAATTGAATGAACTCCGACCAGACTCTCCACGTTTACAACCAGATGGTAAAGGTAATCACCTGCTTTTTGTAGGTGACAAAGATTTTCCCTCTAAACAGGCTGACGAGGTGTTGAGCCATAGAGAGGCCAATGCCATACCCAGAGGTGGTTTGGTTATTGTGTGATGTTTCGGCGCGATAAAAGCGGTCAAAGAAGCGTTTGATATTGGCAGACTGCCCATCCTTGTAGTCGTTAGACACAGTGATACAGGTGCGCTTGCGTAGGAGATAGGCTTTGCGTTTGAGAGTTAGACGGATGGTGCCTGCTGGATCACAGTATTTGCGGGCATTATCGAGTAAAATACTGAGTAATTCGTAAAATTCCTCCTGAGAAACTTTTTCTATGATATCTGCTTCAATCAGGCTTTCAAAGTTTTTATCTTCCTTTTTAAAGAGGGGAGCAAAATCTGTCGCAACTTTCTCAGCAATAAGCGAGATATTTTGAGGAGCTAGTTTGATATCCTCTTGTTCCTCGAGCCGAGCAAGTCGGATCAGTCTTCCAATCAAGTGGTTGAGACGCTCGGTCTGTTCTTTGGTGCTGATGCTCCACTCGGTCTCTCCTTCCATGAGTTCTTGAAGCTCGGTATTGGCCGAAATGATAGCCAGCGGTGTTTTGAGTTCATGACCTGCATTGGTGATAAACATCCGTTGTTTCTCATAGTTTTTGACAAAGGGACGGATAACAATCCCAGAAATCAAGGTAAAGAGCAGAGCAAGGAGAAATAGGCTAGCCAGTGATAACCAGATAGAGACTTGAAAGAGGGTGTCCCGTTCGCGAATGTAGTTGGTAGCTTCAAAGAAGACTAGGAGCTTACCCGAAGCTGTCTGACTAATCTGGTAGGTGAAGTAGCGCCCGTTGCGAGTAATCGTGCCATAGGTTTCCTGTTTTTTAAGAATTCTCTGGAGAAAACCTCTGACGTCTGTTTCGGTCAGTGATTGGACATTCCCTAGAGAAATAGTGTAGTCATTCCCCTTTTCTCTGACAGAGAAGTACTGAAAATTGTAGATAATCCCTTCCTCGATGTTCTTTTTGGTGAAACTTTCCTTGATTTCATCTGTGATTGGGAGTTCGCCTTCATTTTTAGACAAGATGGAGAGGACGGTTTGGATATTATCCTCTGTCTGAGTATAGACGATGCTATTCATCAAGACCAGAAAGAATGCAAGAATCAGAGCAATAGCAGCAGTGGCTGTGACAATGAACTTGATACGAAGTTTTCGAAACATCTAGTCACCTCCTGTCAATTGGAAGGGGCCTTCTGCCGGCCCAAGTATCTGTAAGTTAGACTGAACACTTTGTAATTTTTGGCGGAGATAGGAAATATAGAGAAAAACGAGCTCGTGATCACTCTCTTCCAGCTCATCTGGCCAGACTTGCTCTAGTAGTTGTTGACAACTGAGGGTCTGGTTAGCATGCTGAATGAGGAGGGTCAAGAGTTGAGTCTCCTTTTTCCCTAAACGAATGCTGTTTGTAGCAGCTAATTCTTGTTCGTCAATATCCAAGCGAGTATTTCCTAATTGGATCGTATCTGGGGTATAGTCCTCCAGACGGCGGGCAGTAGAACGGAGTCTAGCCAAGAGTTCCTTGAGCGAGAAAGGTTTGGTCAAGTAATCGTCAGCACCTGCATCGAGTCCAGTTACACGATCATCTACTTCAGCCATGGCTGTCAGCATGATAACGTGGGTCGTATTGCCCAACTGACGGATTTCTTTGAGGGCTTCTATTCCTGTCTTAATCGGCATCATGATGTCAAAAATCATGAGGTGATAGTGGTTAGTTGTGGCTTTTTCGACAGCATCTTGTCCATTAAAAACAGAATCAACGCTATAGCCTTCCCGTTCCAAAGCAACAGTGATGACGCGATTTAGTTGGGTTTCATCTTCGGCAAGTAGGATTTTCATAGGTCCTCCTTAGTCTTGGTCAGATCGCTGAATCAAATCACGGATGGTCTGCATGGTCAAGTCACAAGAAGCAAGCTCATCGGCACAACGTTTGAGCTCGTGCGTAGCTGGATCTCGATAAAGTAGGTTCCTTGGTCATTTCCCAGACAGTCTGGGTAGGGGGTAGTCACTTCGAGAATCAGATGGTAGGAGCGGTAGCCATTGGGCTTGACCTGACGAATATAGTCCTTCTCCTTAAAAATCTGGATGGTGGGTATCTGACGAATATACTCTACGATGCGGTAGATATCATCTGTAAAGCCTGTGATGATACGAACGCCAGTAGCATCTCGGATTTCTTTGAGAGCGGATTGACTCGTCTGAGGAAGGCCTTTGCGTTGGCATTTTTCACGCATACTTTTTTCTGTTTTGATGCGTGCATGCAAATGCTCATATAGTTTGAGGGAGGTTTCTTTTTTGTAATTAGCTGCGGCTTCTTCCATATCTTGAATAAAAGTCTGCAAGATAGTGGGTAAGTAGACTTCGCAAGGGCCATAGATAGAGTTCATAGGCTGGTCCATTCTAAGAATGACTCGTACTGCTACGAGCATAGATTCTAATAATATTTGTCATTCTATTATACCATGAAAGCGATAGCAGGGTAAGATTCTATAGATAAAGAGGGAAAGAGAACTTTGACAAAGGAGTCCATTAGAGATATAATGAAGAAAAATCGACCAAGGATAAGAAGATGACAAACTCAAAGTATATTACACGGCTTAAACGCTCAGAAGGCCAGTTACGTGGTATCCAAAAAATGATAGAAGAAGATCGTGATTGTGCAGATATCATTACTCAGTTGACAGCGGTTCGTTCGAGTGTGGAGCGCGTGATTGAGATGATCATTACCGAGAATCTCACAGCCTGCATCAACCAACCCCTAGACGACCCTGAGGCTCAAAAAGAACGCTTGGAAAAGGCTGTTCAGTACCTAATCAAACGAAAATAGTAGTTCTCTATGTGATAGAACAAGACAAGAAAGTGGATCACAGGAGGGGAAAGATGACAAAAGAAGAACGAGCAGAAAAATGGTTTCAGAGTGTTCCTGAGGCAGCAGCTATTCCTATACAAACTAAAATGGAGATCTGTAGTCAGGCAGCGAAGCGAATGGCGTTTATCTGGCTTGGCCTACTTGGTGTGGAATGTTTGTTCCTATTCTGGTTCACTGGGGGTGGACTGTTCAATCAAGTAGCGAACTTTCTAAATCAGCTATCAGAAGGGAGCCCCACAAAAAATCGATATAAGGGTCTCGCACTTGCAGGGACTCTTATTTGTCTGCCTGTCTTGATCTTTCCTAGCGTTGTTGCCCATTTCTTTAGACAAGTTTTGATTCAAAAAGAGGCTGAAAAAGTAGTCAAAGTGATGCCCCCTGTTACAAGTGATCAGCCCTATCTAGCAGGAGACGAGAGAGCAGATTTTTCGAGCATTTCAGGAAGAATCTTTGCGGATTGGGTGCTAGATGATGGTGAGAAGGAACAAAATGGCTTTGAACTTGAGGAAGTATGGCAGCAACTGGCAGCTGTCCAAGATGGTGATAGGGATTTTCTCACTTTAATACCTCAGCAACCAGTTAAACTAAAGGGGAGTCAGCTTGTATCGGATTTTGTACAGGTTTGTCAGGATGAAGATTCGGACGGTTTTCATTTTGAGATCAGTGTTGCTGATGCCGAACGGATCGACGAAAATGTAATCTACGAAAAAAATGGGCTGAGCAAGAAAGAAACTCAAGACATGCTTCGGGCATATTTGGAGAACAGAGTCACACCGGACCTAGAAGACTGGGAAATTGTATTAGATATGCGGACAGATGAGCAGAAAAATATCGCAATCTATCAGGAAATAACCCAACTGCTAACAGATGATAGTGAGGTACGATCTCGTTTGACCTCCTGCTTTGAATCACCGAAAGCCTATTTCAAGCAGTATGCAGAGAGATATGACGAGCGGGGCATAGGCGAAGAAGTCGATGAAGCTACGATAAAATGGCTTGCTATTGCTGATGAACTGCTCGCTGTGAATACAGTGATTGAGTTAGACTGGAAGACAGATAAGGATGAATTTCTGTACCAATTAACGCCTCTGGCAGCTAAACAAACTCTTGATTTGGAGGAGAATTGGTTCGACGAGGATGACATCCTTACTTGGTGTAAGATTTTGGACGAAAGATGGGCTGGACACGATTTCTGTCTTGCTTGTATGAATATTAATAGCGATAGTTATGTGCTATTTATCTGCAAGAGGGATATTCTGGAAAAATTAGTCACCTTGAGTCACACAATCAATCAGCGTTTCGGCCATGCAAAAAATATGTAATTGCTAGTGTATTTCAAGGAGGGAGTTCAAGATGACTTTTGCATTTAAGGATGCACCCAATACAGCCTGTATAGTTTGTCACCATGTCTTGGCTGGGAAAAATCCGATCACCTTTATCTCCCACGATGAAGAGGATGGCATGTGGCAATTTTTGTGTTCAGAAGACCATACTGGAGAGGATGCACGCCTCATTTCCCTAGCTGAAGCATTTAAACTAGACGCATCCATCGGACAAGTCGCGGATATACCTTGTGGCTATGCGGTGGAAAGAAAAGATGGGCTTGCTGGCTGGAAATCATGCCCATCCTAACAGTTGGGGTTCCGTCTAAGATAACTTGTATGAAAATGAAAGAAACCTAGAGATACTTGGATATAAATTGGAAGAAAACCCATTTTTGTTGTATAATTAAAGGTAGTAAGACAAGTTAAAGGAGGCCAGCAAATGGAAGCATACGAAAAAGTAGTAGAGATGCTAAATGGGCTAGATATTCCTTTTGAAATCGTGGAGCACGAGCCAGCCTTGACAACAGAGCAAGCCGATAGCTTTATCGAAGGGATCGAAGGTGTCCGTACCAAAACCATGTTTCTCACCAACAAAAAGAAAACAGCCTATTATCTCGTGATTATGGATGATAAGAAACGTTTGGATATGGACCTCTTGAAAGACTTGGTAGGAGCCAATAGAATCCGTATGGCTTCCTCTGATAGCCTGTTTGAAAAAATGAGCTTGCCCGCAGGTGTTGTCTCTCCATTTGGCTTGCTGAACAATACTGACAAGGACATTCAGGTTTATTTTGACAAAGAAATCATGTCTGAAAAACGGATGAGTTTTCACCCCAATACCAATGAAAAAACTCTATTTTTGGACACGACAGATATACTCAAATTCCTAGAAGCCATTGGCTATGAGGCTCATATCATCGAGTTATAAATATTAAAGAAACCGACTAAGTTCATCTTAATCGGTTTTTTGATTATTCTACCTCACCTGGCCAGTGGTTCATACCACCTTCTACATTGATAACGGTGAGACCTTGGGCGCTGAGAAATTGACAGGCAGAGGCAGAACGCACTCCACCTTGACAAATGACATGGTATTCATGGTCAGGTTTGAGTTCTTTGTAGCCTTGTTCCAAGGTGCTTAAAGGCAGATTTTTTGCACCTGGTGCATGTCCTGCTTGGAATTCATGTACTTCACGTACATCGATAAGATCTAGATTTTCATGTTGATATTTTTCATAAAAGTCAGCCATGCTGATATTAGTTACCATATTCTACTCCTTCTGGGTTAGCCATTTTGTATAGTGAATAAGCGCCGTCAAGGTTTTGAACGGTAAATCCTGCTTGTTTGAGGATACGCTCTGCGATATAGCTGCGTAAACCACTGTGGCAGCTAACGATGTAGGCTTGGTTCTTGTCCAGTTCATCCAAGCGTTCACGAAGTTCGTTTAGGGGAATGTGGATAGTGTCGACTTTGAGTCGACCACTCTGAAATTCGCCACTTGTCCGCACATCTAGGAATTTCTTACCAGTAGCCAGTTCGTCTTCGAGCTGGTGCCATTGAATATTGTCGCTGAGACCTTCGATAAGGTTCAAGGCTGCGTAGCCCAGCATATTGACGGGATCCTTAGCGGAGCCAAATGGTGGCGCATAGGTGAACTCTAACTCTGGTAAGTCAAATACGGTGAGATTTCCCTTGATAGCAGTTGCCAGGATATCGATTCGCTTGTCAACACCTTTCTTCCCAACTCCTTGGGCACCATAGATTTTTCCAGTGTTTGGGTCAAAGAGGAGCTTCAAGGTCATATCAGTAGCGCCAGGATAATAACCAGCGTGGTCTTTACCGCTGACATGAAGTGCCTTGTAAGGAAGTTGATTCATGCTAAGGATACGCTCGCTGAGACCAGTCGAAGCAGCTGTCATATCAAAGGCACGAACGATAGCAGTGCCGATACTGCCCTTGTTGGTACGACCGAGTCCTGCAATGACGTCCGCCACTTGGCGTCCTTGACGATTGGCAGGAGAAGCGAGAGAGATGAGGGCATCTTGGCCAGTAATCTCTTGCTTGACGACGATGGCATCTCCAACTGCAAAAATATCTTTTTGACTGGTTTCGTAGTGTTCGTCGACCAAGATACCGCCACGTAGTCCCAGTTCAATCCCAGCTGCCTGAGCCAGTCCGTTTTCAGGTTCAACACCGACAGAAAGGATGGTGAGGTCGGAAGTGATCTTTTGCTCGTTTTCGAGAACGATGGTTTTTCCTTGCTCTTCAAATCGAGTCGCAGACTGAGAAGTGATAACGCGAACACCGTTTTTAACCAATTCTGCTTGGACAAAGGCTGCCATTTCCTGATCTAATGGTGGCAAGACATGGGGTGCTTTCTCAACGATGGTGACTTGCAATCCACGTTTCGCCAGGTTTTCAGCCATTTCAAGCCCGATAAAGCCTGCACCGATAACGACAGCTTCTTTTGGATGATTGTCCAAGGCTGCCATAATTTCATCAAGATCGGGAACGTTGCGGAGCGTGTAGGCATTTTTAGCTTCTGCCAAGCCTTCAATGGTAGGAACAAATGGTTTAGCTCCTGGGGAGAGGATCAACTTGTCGTAGCTTTCAGTGAATTCCTGTTCATCGTGTCGCACTGTTACAGTGTGCTCTGCTGGCGAAATGCTGATGACCTCATGGAAAGGACGAACATCCAGATTAAAGCGTGCTTTGAGACTTTCAGGAGTTTGAACCAATAAACTATCACGGTTTGCAATTTCTCCTGAAACATAGTAAGGAAGTCCGCAGTTTGCAAAGGAAACAAAGGGACCTTTCTCAAAAATAGTGATTTCAGCGCCTTCCATGAGACGTCTGAGACGGGTTGCTGCAGACATACCGCCTGCCACTCCTCCGATAATAATGATTTTCATTGATTTTCTCCTTGCTGGTTTAGATGACCTTGCCTGTCCAAGCACTCATACCGCCTCGGACATTGATGACATCGTAGCCTTTTTTCTTTAGCCTTTTCGCAGCTAGTTTGCTTCGCACACCAGAATGACAAATGACATAAAGTGTTTCTTTTGTCTCAGGTGTGTAAGATCCGATTTCGGTTAGAGGGACATTCTTGGCATTTTTGATATGACCTCTACGAAATTCTGTAGGCGTCCGAACATCCAGTAGCTGAATCGGTTCTCTGAGTTTAGCTTCTAACTCGCTGGTAGAAATACTGTCAATTTTTGTAAATAATAAGTGAAACATAGGCACCTCCAAATATACCCTTATGGGGTATATTAAACCACGAAGTCAAGCTTTTGTCAAGCAAGTTGTTTTGACTTGAGAGGGACTTGCTTTTGAGAGTCTAGAAAGCAGGCTATTCTTGATCTTTCAAAGGCTTTTTGATATGATGGGTCCAAAGTAAGTATGAGGTGATAAGATGACCAGTGAATACCAGAAAATGATAGCAGGGGAGCCTTACCGTCCGTCGGATCCTGAATTACGGACCTTGGCGCAGGTTTCTCGCCAAAAACAGTCTGCCTTTAACCGAGAAGAAGATCCCTTGAAGGGGGCGGATATTATCAAGACTTGGTTTGGCTCAACTGGGCAAAATCTCTATGTCAATCCACGCCTGGTGGTCGATTATGGGGTCAATATCCATCTAGGGGAAAATTTTTATTCTAATTGGAACTTGACAATGCTGGATGTTTGTCCGATTCGCATCGGGAACAACGCCATGCTTGGCCCCAACTGTCAGTTTTTAACCCCACTCCATCCACTGGATCCGCATGAACGCAATTCAGGTGTCGAATACGGCAAGCCCATCAATATCGGTGATAATTTCTGGGCTGGAGGTGGCGTCATTGTCCTTCCTGGAGTGAAACTGGGCAATAACGTAGTGGCAGGAGCGGGGGCCGTGATTACCAAGTCCTTTGGAGACAATGTTGTCCTAGGTGGCAATCCTGCGCGAGTTATCAAGGAAATCCCTGTGAAAGAAAATTAAAAAGAACAGCCGGGGTTGTTCTTTTTGTAATATTTATCGTAGTCTTATAAATTTTTCTTCTTTTTGGCTTTCTTGGTCAAGGAGACATGGCACTGGGGATGTTGGTTTTAAAAACGATTAACTGTATTTTAGTACTCTCAAATTGTTTCTAGTAGCCCTTTCAAAAGAATACTAACTGAAACTAAATTTAAGGAAACTTTCAGAAAAGTTTTAGCTTCGTTTCAGGAATCTTCTGTAGACTGTCTAGCTATATCATACGAAGGAGAGGAAAAAGGTATGAAATCAAAAAAATGGACCCTAGTCGCAACGAGTTTAACGGTAATGGTGTTGATGGCAGCATGTTCCCAGTCAACAACTACATCCACTACCAAGGCAACGACAAATAGTGCAACAAAAACTTCAACAAAGACAAACCAATCTTCCTATTTTACAGAGAAGGACTATGATACTTCCTATGATGAAAGCACAGCTTCTAAGATTGAGTTATCTGGCTCATCTGCAAACGTCTCTGGAGATGGGGTGACAGTTTCTGGCTCGACAGTGACTATCACAAAATCTGGCACCTATGTGATTTCAGGGAAGTCTGACGGAGTGCAGATCAAGGTCGAGGCAGATAAGTCTGCAGATGTTCACCTAGTCCTAAAAGGTGCGACCATGACCAATACCAATGCAGCGATTTCTGCGACATCAGCTGGCCATGTCTACCTGACTCTAGCAGAGGGGACCACCAACAGTCTCTCTGACTCAAGCTCTAACAGCGACGAAAAAGCAGACGCAGCTCTCTTTTCTAAGGTGGATTTGACCATCAACGGGAAAGGAACTCTTAATGTAGAAGGTAAGAAAAATAATGGTATCAAGGCCAACGACACCCTCCACATCACGGGTGGAACCTATAACATCACAGCAGTTGGAGATGCCTTTAATGTCAATGATGAACTCAACATCACTGGAACGACCATGACTATCGATGCCAAAGAAGATGGAGTAAAGGTGGACAATGATGAGGATACTTCAGTCGGAACCATGTACCTATCCAACAACAACATCACCGTTACAGCAGGAGATGATGGCATCCACGCATCAGGTGATTTGGTTATCGATAGTGGTACCTACACCGTCAAGAATTCGACAGAAGGACTTGAAGGTAAGTCCATCACTATCAACGGTGGGGACATTAGCATCTATTCGACAGATGATGGAGTCAATGCAGCTAATAAAAACTCCCAACAGAGTGAAATTTTCTTCACCATGAATGGCGGGAACCTGACAGTTGAAGTTGGTCAAGGGGACACAGACCCAATCGACTCAAACGGCAATATAACGGTCACAGGCGGAACCATTAAAATGACTGGTCAAACAGGTTTTGACTTTGATGGAACTGCGACCTACACAGGTGGAGATATCTATTTCAACGGCGAAAAACAAACGGAAATCGTCAATTCTATGCCTGGAGGCGGTGGACCAAATGGAGGCCCTCAAGGTGGCGGTCCAGCCCCTGGCGGACAAGGATAAACAAAAAATCTCCTTTCTCGAGAGAGAAGGGAGGTTTTGTGTTGTTACCAGAGGAAATGTAAAGACTCCTCCTTGACACTCCGTCAGCTTTTGATACAATAGTACAAAATTAGAGGAGGTGGGCTATGATTCAGAAACATGCGATTCCTATTTTAGAGTTTGATGATAACCCCCAAGCGGTCCTTATGCCAACACATGAGGGGTTAGACTTAAAGTTGCCAAAGAAGTGTATCTATGCATTTTTGGAGGAGGAGATTGACCGCTATGCTCAGGAAGTAGGGGCGGACTGTGTTGGTGGGTTCGTTTCGGCCACCAAGACTTATCCAGTCTACATCCTCAACTACAAGGGCGAGGAGATCTGTCTGGCTCAGGCGCCCGTAGGCTCTGCCCCAGCGGCCCAGTTTATGGATTGGTTAATTGGCTATGGTGTGGAGCAAATCATTTCCACTGGAACCTGTGGCGTCCTAGCCGATATAGAGGAAAATGCCTTTCTCGTCCCTATTCGCGCTCTGCGAGATGAGGGGACGAGCTACCACTATGTAGCGCCTTCTCGTTATATGGAGATGCAGATTGAGGCTATCTCTGCCATTGAGCAAGTCTTAGAACAAAGAGGCATTCCCTATGAGGAAGTTATGACCTGGACGACAGATGGTTTTTACCGAGAGACGACTGAAAAGGTTGCCTATCGCAAGGAAGAAGGCTGTGCTGTTGTGGAAATGGAGTGCTCGGCTCTTGCGGCAGTGGCTCAGCTACGTGGGGTTGTCTGGGGAGAGTTACTCTTTACCGCAGATTCCTTGGCAGATCTGGACAACTACGACAGTCGTGACTGGGGTTCTGAAGCTTTTGATAAGGCACTCGAACTCTGTCTGACTATTGTGCACCACATGTGAGTACTCTCACTGTTTTTATGGTAGAATGTAGTTATGGTATTCAAATCACTTTTTGAAAAAATCAAGACGACACTGGGACGTTTATCGCCAGCCCGTCGCATCTTTTTAAGCTTTGCCCTAGTAATCTTCTTGGGTTCTCTCCTTTTAAGCCTTCCCTTTGTGCAAGCAGGAACGTCACAAGCGACCTACTTTGATCATCTCTTTACGACGGTGTCCATGGTCTGTGTGACAGGGCTCTTCACCCAGCCGGTGGCCTCTACTTACAATATCTGGGGCCAGTTGATTTGCATGCTGTTGATCCAGATCGGTGGTTTGGGGCTTATGACCTTTATTGGAATCTTTTATATCCAAGGGAAACAAAAGCTCAGTCTTCGTAGCCGTGAGACTATTCAAGAAAGTTTCAGTTATGGGGAAACTCAGTCTCTAAAGGACTTTATCCGCTCGATCTTTCTGACGACTTTTCTGGTGGAAGGGCTCGGTGCCTTTCTCTTGAGCTTCCGCTTTATTCCTGAGTTTGGCTGGGAGCGAGGGATGTTAACCTCTATCTTTTTGGCCATTTCAGCTTTCTGTAATGCTGGATTTGATAATTTTGGAAGTACGAGTTTGCTAGCCTTTCAAACGGATCCCTTGATCAATCTAGTGATTGCAGGTCTGATTATCACGGGTGGGCTAGGATTTATGGTCTGGTTTGACCTAGCGACCCAGTTTGGAAAAAAGAAAAAACGGCGTCTGCGTTTCCATACTAAGTTGGTTCTCTTTTTAACTGCGGGAATTTTGCTCTTTGGAACAGTATCGACTCTCTTAATTGAGTGGAACAATCCTGGGACGATTGGAAATCTTAGCGCTCCAGAGAAACTACTGGTTAGTTTCTTCCAGACTGTTAGCATGAGAACGGCAGGCTTTGCTTCCATTGACTACACCCAGGCTCGACCAGTTACCTTACTGATCTACATCTTGCAGATGTTTCTGGGCGGGGCACCTGGAGGGACAGCAGGGGGGCTCAAGATTACGACCTTCTTTGTCTTGTTGGTCTTTGCTCGCAGTGAATTATTGGGCTTGCCTCATGCCAATGTTGCTCGGAGGACCATTGAACCCCGAACCGTGCAAAAATCTTTCAGTGTCTTTATTATCTTCTTGCTAACTTTCTTGCTGGGCTTGATCCTGCTAGGGATAACAGCAGAGGGAAATCCGCGTTTTATCTACCTCATGTTTGAGACCATTTCAGCCCTTGCGACAGTTGGGGTGACGGCAAATTTAACGCCAGAGCTAGGCAAGATAGCCCTCAGCATCGTTATGTTGCTGATGTTTATCGGCCGTATTGGTCCCTTGACACTACTGGTCAGTGTAGCGGAATATCAGCCAGACAAGAAAGACACGATTCACTATATGAAAGCAGATATCACCATTGGATAAGAAAGGAAGAACGATGTCAGATCGGACAATTGGAATTTTAGGCTTGGGAATTTTTGGGAGCAGTGTTTTGGCTGCTCTAGCCAAGCATGACATGAATATTATTGCTATTGATGACCACGAGGAGCGCATTAATCAATTTGAACCTGTGTTGGCGCGTGGGGTAGTTGGAGATATCACGGATGAAGAACTCCTTCTATCAGCTGGGATTGACACCTGTGATACTGTAGTTGTCGCAACGGGTGAAAATCTGGAGTCCAGTGTTCTCGCGGTCATGCACTGCAAGAGTCTAGGAGTGCCGACCGTCATTGCCAAAGTCAAAAGCCATACAGCTAAAAAGGTGTTGGAAAAAATTGGCGCGGACGCAGTCATCTCACCAGAGTTTGAAATGGGGCGCTCATTGGCACAGACCATCCTCTTTCATAACAGCGTAGACGTCTTTCAGCTGGACAAGAATGTATCGATTGTCGAAATGAAAATCCCCCAATCATGGGTAGGTAAAAGTCTCAGTCAGTTGGATTTACGTGGGCGATACAACCTCAACGTACTTGGTTTTCGTTCCTACGAAAATGCTCCTCTGGATGTCCAATTCGGACCTAATGACCTCTTGCGGGCAGATGCCTATATCATGGCCGTCATTAATAACCAACATCTGGACCCCCTAGCTGAACTGAGTGAGTAGGAGAGGAAGGGCTACTCTCTTTCCAAATAATTAACGAGTCAATATAAGTATTTTATAAGAGGGATTTAAGAAAAATTTTAACTTTTTCTTAATCCTTTTTAATTTTAGGAGATTATACTAGAGTCATCAAAAAAAAGAAAACTCTAAGGAGAATCCTATGAAATTCAATCCAAATCAGAGATATACTCGTTGGTCTATTCGCCGTCTCAGTGTCGGTGTTGCTTCAGTTGTTGTGGCTAGTGGTTTCTTTGTCCTAGTTGGTCAACCAAGTTCTGCACGTGCTGATGTCGTCAATCCGACCCCTGCCCAAGTCGTGCCAGACGCTGCTTCGGTGAGTGAAAAGAACGACTTACCAGCAGAGGTTCTCAAAAAAGCAGTCGATGTAGCTCTTCCTTCAGAACAAGCAGACTCAGCACCTAAAGCAAGCTTGGATACGACAAGCTCTTCAGAGAAAGCGTACGTAACTGCTAAAGAGCCGGCAGTAGCGCCAAAAGAAGAAGTGCAAGCACAACCTGACTCTAAGAAACAAACAGAAGATGCAGTTAAACCTGTGGAAAGTCCTGCGCCTACAGTTTCTGGACAAGACCGTGAAGCTAGTGAAGCGCAACCAGCGACCACTCCAGCTGAAGTGCAAAAAGGTGTGGCTGACAACACCAAAGATACAGTAGATGTCCCAGCTAGCTACCTTGACAAAGCCAATTTCCCAGGTCCATTCACAGCTGGCGTCAACCAAGTTATTCCATATGAATTCTTCGCTGGTGACGGTATGTTGACTCGTCTTATCTTGAAAGCTTCTGACAAAGCTCCATGGTCAGACAACGGAACAGCTAAAAATCCTGCTCTCCCACCAGTAGAGAAATTGGGCAAAGGCCTTTACTTCTATGAAGTGGATTTAGCAGGCACCCAAGGAAAATCAGATAAAGAGTTGCTTGATCTCTTGAAACAAAATGGTACACAAAGCTATAAAGCTACTATCAAGGTGTACGGTGCAAAAGATGGCAAGCCTGACTTAACTAATCTGGTAGCGACTAAAGATTTGACTGTTAATTTGAATGGTTTGACCACCCCAGCTGAAGTCCAAAAAGGTGTGGCTGACAATACCAAAGATACAGTAGATGTCCCAGCCACTTACTTGGACAAGGCTAACTTCCCTGGTCCCTTCACAGCTGGTGTCAATCAAGTCATTCCATATGAATTCTTCGCTGGTGACGGCATGTTAACTCGCCTTATCTTGAAAGCATCTGATAAGGCTCCATGGTCAGACAATGGTTCAGCTAAAAATCCAGCTCTTCCACCAGTAGAGAAATTGGGCAAAGGCCTTTACTTCTACGAAGTGGATTTAGCAGGCACCCAAGGAAAATCAGATAAAGAGCTTCTTGATCTCTTGAAACAAAATGGTACACAAAGCTATAAAGCTACCATCAAAGTGTACGGTGCAAAAGACGGCAAGCCTGACTTAACTAACCTCGTAGCGACTAAAGATTTGGATGTCAACTTGAATGGTTTGACTACTCCAGCTGAAGTCCAAAAAGGTGTGGCCGACAACACCAAAGATACAGTAGATGTTCCGGCTTCTTACTTGGATAAAGCTAATTTCCCAGGACCATTTACAGCTGGTGTCAACCAAGTCATTCCATACGAATTCTTCGCTGGAGACGGCATGTTAACTCGCCTTATCTTGAAAGCATCTGATAAGGCTCCATGGTCAGACAATGGTTCAGCTAAAAATCCAGCTCTCCCACCAGTAGAGAAATTGGGCAAAGGCCTTTACTTCTACGAAGTGGATTTAGCAGGCACCCAAGGAAAATCAGATAAAGAGCTTCTTGATCTCTTGAAACAAAATGGTACACAAAG
>CAJNCS010000010.1 GCA_905221325.1 bacterium | reverse complement strand
TAGTCCGTACGGGATTCGAACCCGTGTTACCGCCGTGAAAAGGCGGTGTCTTAACCCCTTGACCAACGGACCTTGAGCTTTTCAACTCTTTCTATTATACCTACTTTTCAAACTTTGTCAAGATCTTTTTTAATCTCCTATACAAATTTTTCTATGATAATAGAAAAGAGCCAGTTTAACTGACTCTCTCTATTTTGTTTGCCAATTAGTCGCGCGTTCCTCTCCCCACCAGTACGGGATCAATTTGGCGACTTTGATTGTTTTTCTTGTTTCGTAGTCCATCATGAACTCTGCTTCTTTATTTACAGCATTCAATTCTAAGAGAAATTCTCTGCATGCGCCACAGGGCATACCTGATCCTTCGCCGTAGGGAGGTTTATCTCGAAAGGCGAGGATTTTCTTAACTTTAGTTTGTCCTGAAAATTGATACATATTGAAGAGAGCCGCTCGTTCTGCACAGAGATGAAAAACGCCACAAGTGCCCTCCATACAAAATCCTGTGAATATCTGACCATCTTCCGCTTCTACCGCAGCAACAACATGGTTAGCATAAACAAAGTCAGAAACTTCATGAGGATTGTATAAGGTTCGTGCTTCTTTGTACATCTTTTCCCATGTATCCATCGGAAGTCCTTTTTATTTAGAAATCTCTTTCAGCATGTTTTCAATATGCTGGATTGACTTTTCACGTCCGAGTAAGAAAATGGTGTCTGGTAATTCTGGTCCATGCATCTCACCTGAAACGGCAATACGAATAGGCATGAAGAGATTTTTCCCTTTGATACCTGTTTCTTTTTGGACTGATTTGATTTGTGGGAAGATGTTTTCTGTCACAAATTCATCGTCTGTCATAGCTTCCAGTTTTGCTTTGAAGGCTTCTAAAACAACCGGAACGGTTTCTCCTGCCATGACCTCGCGTTCAGCGTCTGTCAACTCTGGGAAATCTGAGAAGAAAAGATCTGTCAATGAAACGATTTCGTCCACTGACTTCATTTGTGGCTTGTAGAGTTCTACCATTTTTTCAGATTTGTCAGTCAAACGTCCTGCTTCTTCTAAGTATGGTTTAGCCATTTCAAAGATAGTAGCAAAATCTGCTCTCTTGATGTAGTCGTTGCTCATCCAGTCTAGTTTCTTCTGGTCGAAGGCTGCTGGAGACTTGCTGAGGCGGTTTTCATCAAAGAGTTTAATCAATTCCTCACGAGAGAAAATTTCATCTTCGCCACCTGGGTTCCAACCAAGAAGAGCGATAAAGTTAAAGACTGCTTCTGGCAAATAGCCTTTCTTACGGTAGTCTTCGATGAACTGAAGGGTGTTGGTGTCACGTTTAGACAATTTTTTACCCGTTTCAGAGTTGATGATCAAGGTCATGTGACCAAACTCTGGAGCTTCCCAACCAAGCGCTTCATAGACCATAAGCTGTTTCGGTGTGTTAGCAATGTGGTCATCTCCACGGATAACATGAGAAATCTGCATATCGTGGTCATCGATAACGACAGCAAAGTTATAAGTTGGGTAACCGTCTTTCTTTTGGATCACCCAGTCGCCACCGATATTGCCACCTTCAAATTCGATATCGCCTTTGACCATATCATGCCACTTGTAGATGCCTGACTCATTGACTGCCAAACGAACAGTTGGAACAATACCTGCTGCTTCACGCTCTGCGATATAAGTTGCTTTTTCTTCTTCGCTCATGCCAAGGTATTCATTGATGTAGCGAGGTGTTTCGCCAGCTGCTTCTTGACGTTCGCGTTCAGCTGTCAACTCTTCTTCTGTAACGTATGATTTGTAAGCTTTTCCTTCAGCTAGCAATTGGTCGATGTATTTTTGATAGAGTTCCAAACGCTCAGACTGGCGGTAGTTTTCATGGGTTTCTGGGCTTTCATCCCAATCCATTCCCAACCAACGAAGGTTTTCAAGCTGTGAGCGTTCACCATCCTCGACATGGCGTTTACGATCTGTATCTTCGATACGGATGATAAAAGTTCCACCATGGTGGCGTGCGTAAAGGTAGTTGAATAATGCTGTACGGGCATTTCCGATGTGTAGGAGTCCTGTTGGACTTGGTGCGTAGCGTACGCGGATATCTTTTGACATAGTTTCTCCTATAAAGTCTCTAGGCGTCTGCCTTTTTGCTTTCTATATTATATCACAAGTCTCGCCTGAGTCCAATGTCTACGAATAAAGAGAGTAAAAAGAGTGGGCAAGCCACTCTTTTCTTCTGTTATAGACGTGCGTTAAGCTCTTTGCTCAATTCTTCAAATCCTGGTTTTCCAAGAAGGGCAAACATGTTACGTTTGTATGCTTCAACACCTGGTTGGTCAAATGGGTTGATAGCATTCAAGTAACCTGAAAGGGCAATTGCCAATTCGAAGAAGTAGATAGTGTAACCAAGAGTAAAAGCGTCTTGCTCTGGAAGAGTTACGTACATGTTTGGCACATCACCGTCAGTGTGGGCAAGAAGAACACCGTCAGTCGCTTTTTTGTTTACAAAGTCAACGTCTTTTCCTTGAAGGTAACCAAGTCCGTCAAGGTCTTCTTCCAAAGTAGGAATGATCACGTTCTTACGTGGTTTGTCAACACGGACAACTGTTTCAAACATGATACGAGTTCCTTCTTGGATAAATTGACCCAATGAGTGCAAGTCAGTTGAGAAGTTTGCTGAAGTTGGGTAAATACCTTTTTGGTCTTTCCCTTCTGACTCACCAGCCAATTGTTTCCACCATTCTGAGAAGTATTGAAGTGATGGCTCGTAGTTTACCAAGATTTCAGTAGCATAGCCTTTACGGTAGAGGATGTTACGAACTGCTGCGTATTGGTAGGCTTCATTTTCAGCAATCTTGTCTGAAGTGTAGTCTTTACGAGCTGCGTTAGCACCTTCCATGAGGGCTTTGATATCTGCACCTGATGCTGCGATTGGAAGCAAACCAACTGCTGTCAATACTGAGAAGCGTCCACCGATGTCATCTGGAACTACAAATGTTTCCCAACCGTTGGCATCTGCTTCAACCTTAACAGCACCTTTTTGGCGGTCAGTTGTTGCATAGATACGTTTGTTTGCCTCTTCTTGTCCGTATTTCTTAACCAAGAGTTCTTTGAAGACGCGGAAAGCGATGGCTGGTTCAGTTGTTGTACCTGATTTAGAAATCACGTTTACTGAGAAGTCTTTGTCAGCAACATACTCTACCAAGTCAGCAAGGTAAGTAGATGAGATTGAGTTTCCTGCGTAAAGGATTTGTGGCGCTTTGCGCTCTTCTTTTGTCTGCAAGTTAGCAAAGTGGTGGTTCAAGAAGTCAATAGCCGCTTTGGCACCCAGGTAAGAACCACCGATACCGATTACAACCAAGACATCGCTGTCTGACTTGATTTGCTCAGCAGCCTTCAAGATGCGGTCGAATTCTTCACGGTCATAATTTTCAGGAAGGTCCAACCAACCCAAAAAGTCGCTACCAGCACCAGTTCCTTTACGAATCAATTCGTCTGCAGCTGTTACTTGTGCTTGCATGTATTCCACTTCATGTGGGGCAACAAATTTGTCTAAAACTTTTGAATAATCAAATTTAATATGTGACATGATAATCCTCCAAAATTTCTTCTTTTCTATCATAACGCTTACCTTCGATTTTTTCAAGCTTTTTTATTGAATTTGCCCAATTTTTATCAGAATTCAAACGTTTGCGTAAATTTGCTAAAATATAAAAAATCTGAAAGAACGAATAAAAACGGCTAGATATTCTAACCGTTACAATTCATTTAATAAATACTCAAATAGTTCTAAATTGCCGTCTTCTTCATTGACCAGAAACTCTGGGTGCCACTGCAAGCCAATGATACGATGCTCGTCGATAGACTCAATCGCTTCCACTGTCTGGTCTCGAGGGTCCACCGCTGTCACACGGAAATTAGGCGCCAGATCTTTAATACTTTGACGATGGACTGAGTTGACCTGACTTTCTTTTCCGAACAACTTAGCCACCACGCTTCCTTCTACTGTCTCAATAGAATGAGAGGTTCCAAAAGGCAAACCTTGCCAGTGACCTTCAATTTCTTGGTGAAGAGTGCCACCAAAAGCAACATTGACCAGCTGAACCCCACGGCAGATTGCCAAAATGGGCTTATTCTGATGAAGTGCTTCTCTCAAGAGTGCCAATTCAAATTCATCACGGACTAGATTGTAATCGTCGCTCTCAATGGTCTTTTTCTCTCCATAAAACTGAGGATGGACATTTTGCCCACCTGTCAAGATGAGTTTGTCGATCATTTCCACATAATCGCGAACAATGGACTCATCTCCTACAGGAATCACTAAAGGGAGACCGCCGACTTGACGAATGCTCTCTGCAAATTTACAGGATACAGATGAGTGAATGTTTTTCCCTTCTGCATCTACAGGGCATAGATTTGCAGCAACTCCTACAACCGTTCTAGCCATGATGTGTCTCCTTTCGATTTTCTTGCGACAGTCTTATCTTATCACTCCAACCCTTTCCTGTCTAATATGTTTTTTTAAAGACCGTGATAAGTATTTTTTATGGACAAGAAAAAGCTGCCCAATAAGGACAACTTTTTCCTTATTCGAAGACAAATTGATTGTGATACAGTTCCGAGTAGAAACCGCCGAGTTTGAGCAACTCGTGATGATTTCCACGCTCAATGACCTCTCCATCTTTGAGGACAATAATCTGATCGGCATTGAGGATTGTCTTGAGACGATGGGCAATGACAAAACTGGTGCGACCTGCTACAACCGCCTCCATGGCATGTTGAATCTTGCTTTCTGTTACGGTATCGACATTGGAAGTCGCTTCATCTAAGATTAGGACTTGAGGATCTGTCATCAAAGTCCGAGCAATGGAAATCAATTGTTTCTGACCAGTCGAGAAGATATTTTGCTCATCATCAATAAGGGTATCATACTTATCAGGCAAGCTTTCGATGTAGTCATGAATATGAGTTGCCTTGGCAGCTGCTTCGACCATTTCCTGACTGGCATCTGGCACACCAAAGCGGATATTGTCCCGAATCGTTCCACTAAACAAGACCGAATCCTGCAAGACAATCCCGACCTTGCTCCGCAGGCTGTCCAAGTCGTAGTCACGAATGTCTTTGCCATCAAAGCAAATGCTACCTGCATCCACATCGTAGAAACGATTGATGAGGTTCATGATGGTCGTTTTCCCTGAACCAGTCGGACCGACAACTGCTATCATCTGCCCCTTAGGAGCTGAAATGCTAACATCTTTCAAAATCGGCTTGTCTGGCACATAAGAGAAATCAATGTGACTGATTTCAACACCTTCTCGCAATTCCGTAAAGGCTGGTGCATTTTGCGGACGGATCTCTTCTTCTGCATCAAACATTTCTTGGATACGATCCGCTCCGGTAAAGGCCAACTGGAGGCTCCCCCAACTCGCAGCCACCTGGATAATCGGCTGGTAGTACTGCTGAGAAAATTGGGTAAACATAACGATCAAACCTAGGGCTGTCGTTGTTTCGATACTTGGATCGTTCAGCAGGACCGCAGAACCTGCAAAAATGACGATGGCCGTATTGACTAAGCTCATCCCATTCATAACTGGAAAGAGGATGCCTGAGAACATTCTTCCTTTAAAGGTTGCCTTGCGCACGCGCTCATTTCGCTCCACAAAGCCTGCTACGATGTCGTTTTGAATTCCTTGTACAATAACAGCTTTCTGCCCTGAAATGCTTTCGTCCATGTAGGCGTTGAGTTTCCCAACCTCTTTTTGCTGGAGATTGGTATACTTACGAGCCATTTTCACGATGAAAACCAACATGAGAAAGGCTACTGGGGTGCTGGCTACTGTTATCAGGGCTAGTGTCACATTTCTTGAAAACATGACAAAAATTAAACCGATGTAAAGAGCAATATTGCTCATAACCTGAACTAGACTTTCATTGAAGGCTTGAAGGATATTGTCTAAGTCACTAGTGAAGCGAGAGAGGATGTCACCATCCTGATGGCGGTCAAAGAAAGAAACCGTCAAACGTGAAAGTTTGCCAAAAAGACCCTTACGCATTTCATTTGTTGACTCGGCAATCACACGAGTCATAAAGGCCATGTAAATCAAACTGGACACTACCAAAACCAGCACAACCAGTGCTAGATTCAGCATCAGAGCTGACAAACTTTGCCAGGCTAGTTCGGAAGTCCCGTTTTGATAAGCTAGAACCAGGTTAGCGAGCTCCGTGACTGCTTGACCTGAAAAAACAGGAAAGAGGGCTTGGGCAATCGTCGCAACTGCAACCATCAGAATCACAATGACAAAGGAGAACTTGTAAACTTTAAAATAATTCCAGAAAAATCGAACAGTTTTCATTTTATTCCTCCTTTCCCTTCTGTGTTTCGTAGATTTCGCGGTAGATGGCATTGTTAGCTACCAAGTCTGCATGCCGTCCTTCTCCAATCAATCGCCCTTGGTCCAAGACCAAAATCTTGTCCGCATGGACGACTGAACTGATCTTTTGAGCGATGATAATCGTTGTTGTCCCTTTCAGGTCTTTGTTCAAAGCCTCCTGAACGAGTCTTTCTGACTTGGCATCCAAGGCCGAAGTCGAATCGTCAAAAATCAGGATACGGGGATTGCTGACAATCCCACGAGCAATCGACATCCGTTGCTTTTGTCCACCAGAAAAGTTGGTGCCACGTTCTTCGACCTGACTCTCAAATTTGTTTTCCATGCGTCCAATAAATTCACTGGCTTGGGCGATACGCGCCGCACGTTCAAGCTCGGATACGCTGGCATTGCCTTTTCCTTGACGGAGATTATCTGCAATAGTCCCACTAAAGAGAATGGCTCTTTGCAAGACGATGGAAACTGTTTTACGCAAAGTTCCCTCGCTGACGTCTCGAATATCCTTGCCACCAATCTTGATAGATCCCTCCTGTGGATCAAAAAGTCGTGGAATCAACTGAGCTAGAGTAGACTTCCCTGCTCCAGTCGCCCCAACCACACCGACCATCTGACCTGGTGCAACTTCAAAACTTACATTCTTAAGCATGGGCTCTTCATCGGTAGGATAAGTGAAGGTCACATTTTCAAAAGAGAGACTTCCTTCTAGATCCTCATCTGGAAGATCCTTAAAAGTCATCGCTGGCTCGGTATCTAGAACCTCACGGATACGCATCATCGAAATCATAGCCCGACTGACAGAATTCCCTAAAAATCCAACCATGACGATTGTAAAGATAATCTGACTGAGATAGTTGACAAAGGAAGCAATAGAACCAACGACTGACGGATCCGACTGAGCCATTCCCGCAACCAACCAGATGGATAGGAAAACCGCTCCGTACCCAATGAGCATCATAAAAGGTTCCACTACTGAAAAGGCATAGCCAATATAAATATTTTGTCCCAGAAGCTCATCTGAGACCTCAGTAAACTTGTCAAATTGCTCTTTTTCCTGCACAAAGGATTTGACCACACGCACACCACGTAGATTTTCCTTGGCGATGGCATTAATTCGTTCAAGAAGGGTTTGAAACTTGGCGAAGCGCGGCCCCATCATCCCCATCATGATACCTGTAAGCGCAAAAATCAGCACTACCATAAGGACAATTACCCACCAAAGCGAAGGCAGGGTGTGAACCGCTAAGATAAAGGAACCAATAAAAAGCAAAGGAAGACGGAAAAGGATTTGAAAAACCATCATCACCATGTTCTGAATTTGGTTGATATCATTGGTCATGCGGACAACCAGATTCCCAGCATTAAACCGCTCAATATTGGCATAAGAAAAGGTTTGGATCTTACGAAAAGCATCTTCCCGAAGATCCGAAGATACTCCCTGAGCGATATAGGCTGCAAGAATAACATTGACACCACCTGCAACCAGACCCACGAGGGCTACTCCTATCAACCAGGCGCCAATACTATAAATAGCCTCATGTCGGCCAGCCAGTAGAGCATCTAAAACCTCCTGCAAATAGCGAGGTTGCAAGAGCGAGCTCGCAACCATCAATCCTGTCATAACAAAGGATGCCAAGGCTTGCCATTTATAGGCTTTAATTTTTTCAATCAGCATACTTCCTCCTAATCAGATAGACAAAAGGGAGTGACGAAATTCGCCAGCTCCTCTCATTCTTTCATGTTGATGCTATTCTAGCAAAAAAGAGGAATCTTGTCAAAGGCGTTTTCTTAATTATAAAATAGTGCGCTTTCACTCGCAAGTAATGCATGAAAAGGCTTTTTATGGTAAAATGAAAAGAAGAACTCTTAAAAGGAGGAGAAGATGAAGAAACAAACCATCGCTGTCTTGGGTCCTGGTTCTTGGGGAACTGCCCTTTCGCAGGTTCTAAACGACAATGGACACGAGGTTCGGATTTGGGGAAATATTCCTGACCAAATCGATGAAATCAATAGCCAACATACAAACAAACGCTACTTTAAAGACATCCTACTTGACGAAAACATCAAGGCCTACCATGACTTAGGAGAAACATTGAAAAATGTAGACGCTGTTTTATTTGTTGTCCCAACAAAAGTAACGAGACTGGTTGCCCAACAAGTAGCAAAGGTACTCGATCACAAGGTTGTCATCATGCATGCCTCCAAAGGATTGGAACCAGATAGCCACAAACGTCTATCAACTATTCTTGAAGAGGAAATCCCAGCTGACCTTCGCAGTGATATCGTCGTTGTTTCAGGACCGAGCCATGCTGAGGAAACTATTGTACGGGATATTACCTTGATTACAGCAGCCTCTAAAGACCTCGAAACTGCTCAGTACGTCCAAAATCTCTTTAGCAATCACTACTTCCGTCTCTATACTAATACGGATGTTATCGGGGTTGAAACCGCTGGTGCTCTCAAAAACATCATTGCAGTTGGCGCTGGGGCACTACATGGACTAGGGTTTGGCGACAATGCCAAGGCGGCTATCATTGCACGTGGCTTGGCAGAAATCACCCGTCTAGGAGTCGCTCTTGGGGCAAATCCTCTAACTTATAGCGGTCTTTCTGGAGTTGGGGATTTGATTGTAACGGGAACATCTGTCCACTCTCGTAACTGGAGAGCCGGTAATGCTCTCGGCCGCGGAGAATCCCTCGCAGACATCGAAGCAAACATGGGCATGGTCATCGAAGGCATCTCAACGACTCGAGCAGCTTACGAACTGGCTCAGGAATTGGGTGTCTACATGCCAATCACACAGGCTATTTACCGAGTTATCTATGAAGGTGTCAATATCAAAGAAGCAATCACTGACATCATGAGCAATGAATTTAAAGCAGAAAACGAATGGTCATAGACCTTTATAGAAAGGAACATTTATGAAACAAAAAGTCAGAAAAGCAGTCATCCCTGCCGCTGGATTGGGAACTCGTTTCCTCCCAGCAACTAAGGCCTTGGCCAAGGAAATGTTGCCAATCGTAGACAAGCCAACTATCCAGTTTATCGTTGAAGAAGCCCTCAAGTCTGGAATCGAAGATATCTTGGTTGTTACGGGTAAGTCAAAACGTTCCATTGAGGACCATTTCGACTCAAACTTCGAATTGGAATATAACCTCAAAGAAAAAGGAAAAACAGATCTTTTGAAGCTGGTTGATGAGACAACTGGTATGCGTCTGCATTTTATCCGCCAAACACATCCACGTGGTCTCGGAGATGCTGTTTTGCAGGCTAAAGCTTTCGTCGGAAATGAACCTTTTATCGTTATGCTTGGTGATGACTTAATGGATATCACCAACGAAAAAGCTGTTCCGCTCACCAAACAACTCATGGATGACTACGAGCGTACCCACGCGTCTACTATCGCTGTTATGCCTGTCCCTCATGACGAAGTATCTGCTTACGGGGTTATTGCTCCGCAAGGCGAAGGAAAAGACGGCCTTTACAGCGTTGAAACCTTCGTTGAAAAACCAGCTCCAGAGGATGCCCCTAGCGACCTTGCTATCATTGGGCGCTACCTCCTCACTCCTGAAATTTTCCAAATCCTCGAAAACCAAGCTCCAGGTGCAGGAAATGAAATTCAGCTGACAGATGCAATCGATACCCTCAATAAAACACAACGTGTATTTGCTCGTGAATTCAAGGGAGCTCGTTACGATGTCGGAGACAAGTTTGGCTTTATGAAAACCTCCATCGACTACGCTCTTAAACACCCACAAGTCAAAGACGACTTGAAAGACTATCTCATTCAACTCGGAAAAGAGTTAGCTGAGGGGAAATAGAAGAACAGTTCATATAAAAAAGAACTAGGATAGTTAATTATCCCAGTTCTTTTTATTTTGTATTGCTATCATCCCGAACATATAAACCAACAAAAGGAAATCATATTTCTCAGTTAACCCACTTACAAGCTCCATCGAATTGATCTCGAATTTTATGAAAGCGCTACGATATTATTTGTTTTTTTCTAAAAATAGGAGTACAATGAGTTAGTATAATAAAATAAAAAGCACCGAATCGTGCGCACTTTTTCAAGTTGTGTACGGACAAAGCCTTATTTTAACTTGCTGTGTTGTTTCGAATGGTTCCAAAACAAGGCCTCACAGTTGGAACTGCAAAGGTATGGTTTTAGAGCTGTGTTGTTTCGAATGGTTCCAAAAAAAGCTACTCATTTTTTGAGTAGCTTTTTAACTATTCCATCCCTTACACATAGCTCATTCCTTTGTAGAAAAGGAAAACGGCTAGTGCGACAAAAAGTAGAGTTGCTCCGATTCGCTGGCTGGTACTAAACATCCTTTTTTCCCATTTGACTGGAAAGATGACTGCTAGAAAGGCACCGCCTACTGCACCACCAATATGTCCTGCTAGGCTAATTCCTGGAATCATAACACTGCCAATAATATTTAGCACGAAAAGCGTCAGATAGGATTGCCCCAACTGCTGGATATAGAGATTGCGAGTTGCATAGCGCAAGACGATGATCGCTGCAAATAGCCCATAGAGGGAGGTGGATGCTCCTGCCGCTAGGGTTTTCGGTGTAAAAGCAAAAACGAAGAGATTCCCCATCATTCCTGATAAGAGATAGAGAAAGAAGAACTGCTTGGAGCCGAAAATCTCCTCCACCTGTCGTCCAAGAAAGTAAAGTGAAATCATATTAACAATGAAATGCTCCCAACCAATATGCACAAATATAGCCGAAAAAAGGCGCCATACCTGCTCTGGGAACAGGCGAATGATTGGCCCATACATAGCTCCAAACTGAAACAGAGTTTTTACATGGTCAAAGTTGATACCCGTAGTAACCAACATCAATAGAAATACCAAAGCCGTCACTAGGAGGAAAAAACTAGTCACAGGGTAGCGTTTGTCAAAGATTTCCTTCATAGATTAGCACCTCCTGAACGGGAACATCATGGTCTTCCGAGTTAAACTCCTGAACTTGACAAGAATAGATTGTACTCATGCTATCCCCAGCAAAATTCTCCAAATAGCGGTCGTAGTAGCCCCCGCCGTATCCAATCCGATAGCCCTCTGTTGTAAAAGCCAAGCCCGGAACATGAATCAAATCAATCTGAGAAGCATCCACCACTTCCAAGTTCCCTTGGGGTTCCAGTAAGCCAAAGGAAGTTTTTACCAACTGTTGTGGATCGTAAACCACAAACTCCATGCGCCCCTTGGGATAGGTTTTAGGTATCAGAACCTTCTTGCCATCTCTTAGCGCCTGTTCGATTAGTTCCTGCGTTTGAAATTCGTGCGGAAAAGAGAGATAGGTTGCGATGACCTTGGCTTCTTGATAAAAGGAGTGATTCAAAAATCGTTTTGTTAAAGCTCGATCCATAGCCTGTTTTTGTTCCTGAGATAGAGCCTTCATTTCTTGCAAGACTTGCTTGCGTAGTTCTGCTTTCATAGACAATTCCTCTACTCTGCTGCCTTCTTTTTGAGAAAACTAGAGACCGCATCCATCCCAATGGTTAAAGCTTCTTCCTTAGGACTCATCTGAGGGTGGTGAAGGGCGTAGGGACTATCAATACCTAGCCAAAACATAACCCCATCAACCTTTGAAAGGAGATAACCAAAATCCTCGCCAGTCATAGCAGGCTCGATATCAATCAGCTCGATTCCTTCTTTTTCTTCAAAGAATGTCATCAGTTCACGCGCCAAGGCTGGATTGTTCTCAACAGGTAGGTAGCCTCCTTGCTTGAGTTCCACTTCGACTTCCATATCAAAGGCTGCTGCAACCCCTTCTGCTACTGTCTTGACTCTTTTTTGTACTAGTAGGCTCATATCCTGGGTCAAGGCGCGAATGGTTCCATGCAAAAAGGCTGTATCTGTGATGACATTGTTGGTGGTTCCAGCTTGAAAAACACCAAAGGTCACTACTGCTCCCTCGATTGGATTGACATTGCGGCTGACCACTGACTGTACTTGGGTCACAAAGTAACTAGCAGCCACCAAAGCATCATTGGCTTCATGCGGAAAGGCTGCATGGCCGCCTTTGCCTTTGAAACGGATCTTAACTTCGCAAGTCCCTGCAAAGAGTGTATGGGTATTGGTCGCAATCTGGCCAACTTTCAAATCTGGCCGAACATGGAGTCCATAAAACTGGTCTGGTAACCAGTCCCCAAAAGCACCGTCCTCATACATGAGCATACCACCCGCTTCATTTTCTTCAGCAGGTTGAAACAGAAAAAGCAGATTATTCTTTGGTTGCTCCTCAAGGGCACGCTCAAGACAGCCCAAGGCAATGGTCATATGAAAATCATGTCCACAAGCATGCATACGACCTTGGTGTTGGGAAGAAAAAGTAAGGCCCGTTTGTTCAAGGATAGGGAGTCCATCAATATCCGTGCGCCAACCAATGGTGCGCTCAGGCTGATATCCCTGCAAATAAACCAAAATCCCTGTCCGCCAGGTGCGGACTTGAACAAAATCCTTGCCCGCAGTCAATTTCTCAATCACATCCAGCAAATATGCCTGAGTCTTGAATTCCTCCAAGCCAATCTCTGGAATCTGGTGCAAATCTCGTCGAGTCTGAATCAAATCTAACATCTATCGATCCTCCTTTTGATAGCAGAAAGAGGCTGGAAAAAGGGTTCCGCCTCTTTTTTTACTTTTACAATTACAAGGTACGAAGCGCATCTTCTAGCGCTGTTTTTTGTTGGGTTTGGCTGTCGATTTCTTTGATAATGCGAGCCGGAACGCCTGCTACCACTACATTTTCCGGAACATTTTGAGTCACGATAGCTCCTGCAGCGACAACCGAACCACTACCGATTTGTACACCTTCAATGACCACTGCATTGGCTCCGATGAGAACATTGTCCCCGACACGGACTGGATCGGCACTAGCTGGCTCAATCACACCTGCCAAAACTGCACCTGCACCAACGTGACTGTTTTTCCCAACGATAGCACGGCCACCAAGGATAGCCCCCATGTCAATCATGGTTCCTGCTCCGATTTCAGCACCGATATTGATAACAGCTCCCATCATGATAACAGCATTGTCACCAATTTCCACTTGGTCACGGATAATGGCACCTGGCTCGATACGAGCGTTGATATCACGTTTATCTAGCAAAGGAACTGCAGAATTACGAGCATCTTGCTCAACAACATAGTCTTGATTTTCTACCAAACCATCAAGAAGCGGAGCGACGTCCTTCCAGTCTCCAAATAAAACATTGCCTAGTTTGACAACAGAGCTAGGCACAGCAGTTGCGAGTTCTCCTTCAAAGGTTACTTTGACACTGGTTTTCTTTTCAGCATTAGCGATAAATTGGATAATTTCTTGAGCATTCATTTTTGTAGCAGTCATAGGCGCCTCCTGGTTCATTATAATGATACCTATTCTACCAAAAAAGGCTTCAAATTTGAAGCCTCAACTATCAAATAAACATCTTTACTTGGCTTGTTTTGCTTCTTCTACAGATAAGAAAATCATCGGAACGATAATCAACACCATAGCCAAGGCCAAAAAACCATCCATGACCAATCCCAGAAAAAGAACACTTAATAATGCTGAAGAAAGAGGTTCGCTAGCACTCACCACCGATACAACCAGCGGGGAAACAAGGGACACGGCCTTCATAGATAGGAAAAAGGCAAAAGCAGTACCAAACACGGCAATCGTCAGACAAATCAGCACACTTACCAGATCCACTTGAAAACTTATCTGATAAATAGGGTAAAGGAAATTACTAAAGAGTCCTGCCAGAATCATCCCCCAACCAACAGTCGGAATGAAACCGTAGCGCCGTGCAAAACGCTGAGGCAGGATAACATTAAACATGACCCCTACTGCACTGAGCAAACCTGTCACTAGAGCCAAAGGTGTCATGGACAACTGGGACAAATCCCCTTTTGTAGCCATCAAAAAAACACCTAGCATGGCAATCAAAACATAGAAAACAGCTGTAATCGAAGCCTTTTTCTGGTAAACGATTCGATTGTAAAACAGGATAAAAACAGGGCTGATAAATTGCAAAATGGTCGCCGTCGTCGCATTCGAATACTCAACGCAGAGATAAAAGAAAAACTGCACAGAAAAAATACCTAGAATAGCATAGGCTAAAAAAGGTAGATAATTTTTTTTATCACGCCAGATGTCCAACAAGTGGCTACGCAACTGAAAAGCAGATAAACCTAAAACCAAACTCCCCGCCACTAGTAAACGCATAGAAGTAATCCATCCAGAAGACACTGGATAATGAGTGAAAAAGTACTCTCCTAAAATCCCACAAATCCCCCAGATTAGGCCTGAGAGTAGCGAGTATACTGTTCCCTTAACAATCTTTTTCTGATAATGATTCATACTCCTATTGTAACACGAAACTAACAAAGAAAAAAGTAGCAACAAGGGGAAATTACTAACCTTGCTGCTACTCTATCTTAGCGATTAAACAGACGTGAACGTCCTGAAGAACCACTTTGAGTATTGCCACTCGAACTTGTTGTTCCCGAACCGCTACTTGAGCTTGGAGGAGTTACTGCAGGAATGCTTCCTAGAATATTCTTCCAAGCATTCTGATAATCTGCATCGCTTCCTCCAATAGCAAAGCGATAGGTGGTTACTGGCGCCCCTTCTTTAGTAGCCCAGTAACTTGTTACGGTAGAACCGGAAACGTTAATTTCTTTGCCATTGATTGAAACCTTGCCCGGTTTCTCCCCTGTCGACTTGAGAACTTGTGACTTGGCCACACTTGAGTCAAGATTAAAGCGCTCATTCCCCCAAATGCCAGGTTTTGCTTGTTGAATGGCATTAACCAAGTGGGCCATATAGTTGGCATTGCGGTAGTGGCCTGCTCCTTTGGCTAGTGGGCGGTTGTCATCGTGACCTAGCCAGCCACCCAAGGTCAAGCGAGGCGTAGAAAGCATGAGCCACATGTTTTCGTCTTCATTGGTTGTACCAGTTTTTCCAATCCAGTCGGCGCTAGCGAGGCTTGGATTGATGGTAGCCAAGTCTGTCTGGAAACTTGTGGTAATCCGAGATGAAATAACATCGCGAAGCAAACTTTGCATGATGGTCGCTGTCGCTTTTGAATAAACTTGGACAGGTTTATCCTTGTGCTCGTATACCACTCGACCATCTGTTGACTCGATCTTCGCGATCATATGTTTCCTATGGTAAACTCCATTGTTGGCCAGAGTTTGATACCCGTTGGTATGCTGAGCAACTGTAACGTCAATTCCTCCGCCCATCGGTAAACTCTCAATACCATATTCTGGGATTTCATAACCCATTTTTTCCATATAGCCTTTGACATCAACCCCCTTCTCTCGGAGTGTACGATAAGTCCAGTAGGCTGGGATATTCCATGAGTAATTGAGGGCCTCCCCTAACGTCATCATCCCTGTACCAGGACTATTGACATACATGATAGGATTGCCGTTTGAAAAATTGGTTGGATAGTTTGATAAGATACTTGCACTTCCCATCAGACCTTGGTCAATGGCAATACTGTAAGCCAATATCGGCTTAGTAGTCGAAGCAGGAGAACGTTTTGTATCGATAGCATGGTTATTCTGATTTTTTTGATAATTGCGACCACCGACAAATCCAAGAATAGCTCCTGTTTGGTTGTCCATGAGGACATTCCCCACCTCAGGCTGTCCTGTCGAATCATCTAGCAGATAGCCGTAGGTTGCCACCGCATTTTGCATCGCAGCATGAATATTTTTATTGATAGTCGTCGTAATCTTATATCCACCATTTTCAATTTCCTTAGTCGCTAAATCACGATAAGCTTTCTGGATGGATTCATTCTTTTGCTCTTGTACAGAAACATTATCTCTCTGAATCAGATAGTCATACATCCGATCAGTAGCTTCTGCCAAGGTTGCGAAGTAGAGATAGTCACGCGAAGTACCACTGACACTACCAGATGGTAAGAAGTCTTTCTTAAAGTCATAATCTTTGTACTTATCGTAATCTTCCTGACTTAGAGCCCCTGTCCGGTACATATTATAGAGAACATCTCTAGCCCGTTTGACCCCCAGAGCCAAATCCTCCTCGCTCTTCATACTACCGTCAGATTCATAAGGGGAGTAACTAATTGGACTCTGTGGCAATCCTGCGATAAAGGCTGCTTGAGGGACCGTTAGATCCGAAGCCTTAACCCCAAAGATCCCTTCTGCAGCCTGCTGGGCACCTGCAATATTCTGACCTTTGTGATTGCGACCAAACGGAGCTATGTTGAGGTAGGTTGTTAAAATCTCATCCTTACCCATAGCCCGCTCTAAAGCTAGAGCATCAATGATTTCTTTGGCCTTACGAGCTAGAGTTGGAGCATCCCCCACCACTTGCTGCTTGATAACCTGCTGAGTCAAGGTAGAACCACCACTGGATGACCCCAGACCAACAAAAGTTCCCAAGGTCGCACGAATAACGGCCTTAGGCACAACTCCCTTGTGCTCGTTGAAATTCTCGTCTTCTGTCGCAATGATAGCCTTTTTAAGATTATCCGAAATAGCACCTGAAGCGACTGAAGTGCGCAACAAATCGCCCTCGATCGAGGCAATGGTACTGCCGTCAGAATAAGTGATTTCTGAGATAGAGGCAATATCCTTCACTTGCTTGACCAACTCTTCTGCTTGAGGGACCTGGGCCTTGTCAAATAGGGCAACTCCATAACCCATAGCCACCCCAGCACCAAACAGTCCACCGATAAAACCTAGGATAAAGAGAGTATTAAAGACTATTTTAAACCCACTCAAAACCCTAGCAAAATTAGATCCTGCCCTTCTAACTTTATCAGAAGAGGTCGCCTTTTTATCGATTTTCTTATCTGCTTGTCTTTGTTTCCATTTAGCAGTTAGCTGCTGGAAAAAATGCAGCATTTTTGTTTTTAATTCATTAATTCTTTCTTTCATGAATGTCCTCGCTTTCTCTATTATACCATAAAAGGAAAACTTTCAATAAAATAGCCACTTTCTTCCCTATTCCACTAGGCTATTAATCAAGTTTGTGATACAATAGGTAGAAACAATATTTTATAAAGGAGAAAAGACACATGCACATTTTTGATGAGCTAAAAGAGCGTGGTTTGATTTTTCAAACGACTGATGAAGAAGCTTTGCGCAAAGCCCTAGAAGAAGGTCAAGTTTCTTATTATACTGGCTACGATCCAACTGCTGACAGCCTTCACCTAGGCCACCTTGTCGCAATCTTGACAAGTCGTCGTTTGCAACTAGCAGGTCACAAACCTTATGCGCTCGTTGGCGGTGCTACAGGTCTCATCGGAGATCCGTCCTTCAAAGATGCTGAGCGTAGTCTCCAAACAAAAGACACAGTAGATGGCTGGGTCAAGTCTATCCAAGGACAACTGTCTCGCTTTCTTGACTTTGAAAATGGTGAAAATAAAGCTGTCATAGTCAACAACTACGACTGGTTTGGCAGCATCAGCTTCATTGACTTCCTCCGTGATATCGGAAAATACTTCACTGTCAACTACATGATGAGCAAGGAGTCTGTTAAAAAGCGGATTGAAACAGGGATTTCTTACACAGAGTTTGCCTACCAAATCATGCAAGGGTATGACTTCTACGTCCTTAACCAAGAGCACAACGTAACACTACAAATCGGTGGTTCTGACCAATGGGGAAATATGACCGCTGGTACCGAATTGCTTCGTCGTAAGGCTGACAAGACAGGCCACGTTATCACAGTTCCACTAATCACTGATGCGACAGGTAAAAAGTTTGGTAAATCAGAAGGAAACGCAGTCTGGCTCAACCCTGAAAAGACTTCTCCATACGAAATGTACCAATTCTGGATGAACGTCATGGATGCTGACGCTGTTCGCTTCTTGAAAATCTTTACCTTCTTGTCACTGGACGAGATTGAAGACATCCGTAAACAGTTTGAAGTAGCTCCACACGAACGCTTGGCTCAAAAAGTCTTGGCTCGTGAAGTCGTAACTCTTGTCCACGGAGAAGAAGCTTACAAGGAAGCCCTCAACATCACTGAGCAACTCTTTGCAGGAAACATCAAAAACCTTTCTGTCAAAGAACTCAAACAAGGACTTCGTGGCGTGCCAAACTACCAAGTACAAGCAGACGAAAACCACAATATCGTGGAGCTCCTCGTGTCATCTGGTGTGGTTAACTCAAAACGCCAAGCCCGTGAAGATGTTCAAAACGGAGCTATCTACGTCAACGGCGACCGCATCCAAGATCTTGACTATGTCTTGAGTGATGCAGATAAGTTGGAAAACGAACTTACTGTTATCCGTCGTGGTAAGAAAAAATACTTTGTATTGACTTACTAAATTGTTAAACATTTACCTATTAAAAAAGGAGTTACCCTCGAGAAAGGTAACTCCTTTTTGCTGTGAATAGTTCCCACCTATCCCTTAATAGACAGGCTACGCAGGACTATGCGTAAGGTTGTTAGATTATGTAGGATAGAGAGGTTTGAAGGACTGAGCCAATTAAACAAGCCAAAGCCAATCAAACTACTATTTACGACAACGGTATCTTGAATATTCTTCTTGATAAGTGTTTGCAAAGATGATGATAGCAAATCCAACTCTTGGAAGAAATCCAAGCGATTATCTAACAATAAGATATCACTCATTTGCTTAGAAATATCTGCACTCTCATTCATCACCACACCGATATCTGATAGGGTTAGAGCAGCTGAGTCATTCAATCCATCCCCAACCATCAAAATAGTGTGACCTGCTCTCTGCAGTTTCTCTACTAACTCAAACTTCCCATCAGGTTTCAAGTCTGTATAGACTTGATCAAAGGGCAAATCTTTTACTAATTCCTCTGTCCTAACCAGGGTATCCCCTGTTGCCAGAATCAATTTTTTCCCTTGTGCCTTAAGTTTCTCCAAGGCTGCTTTTGCTTCTTTTCTCAAAGGAGTATGAATGCAGAACATTCCAATCAATTCATTCTGATATGCTAAGAATAAGAGATTGTAGTGGCTCTTATACTCTTCAATTAAAGCATTTTGTTCCGAACTGATATGAATCTGCTCATCCTGCATCAAGACATAATTTCCAATAACAACTAGTTGGCCATCGATATGGGACTTAATTCCCTTGCTTGCAATATATTGGAGTTTCCCATGCATTTCCTCATGTTCAATCCCCTCTATCTCAGCTTGCTTGACAATGGCATTAGCAATAGGATGATAAATGTGTTCCTCAAGACAGGCACTGATTCTGAGAATATCTTCCTCGCTATAGTCCCCAAAAGGTAACACCTTTTCAACTATAGGATAGCTAGTTGTGATTGTCCCAGTCTTATCAAATAAGAAGGTATCGACTTCCAGATATTTCTCCAGAACATCCCCATCCTTAATCACCATTTCACGATTCAACCCCTCCTTGATAGCTGTTAAATAAGCTACAGGAGTAGAGATTTTCAAAGCACAGGAGAAATCGACCAATAGAAAAGAAATAGCCTTAGAAAAAGAACCTGTTAATAGGTAAGTCAGACCAGCACCCAAGAAATTATATTTGACGACCTTATCCGCCATCTTGATGAAATAGCGTTGTTTAGTTTTCTTGTTTTCTTCAGATTTCTTCATCAACTCAATCAGTTGTAAAATACGGCTGTTCATCTGATTATCGGTTACACGAATACGTAGCTCTCCAGTCTCCAAGACTGTATTTGCACAAACCGAATCAAACTCTCTTTTTTCAACTGGAAAACTCTCTCCCGTCAAGGAACTTTCATTGACCATACCTAAACCTGAAACTACTTGTCCATCAAACAGAATTTCATTTCCTTGAGATAGGACCAAGACATCTCCTATTTGAACATCGGAACTCTTGATGCTAACGACCGTATCGCCCTGTACCAAGAATACATCGCTCTCTTTTGCAAGAAGACTCTGTTCTAAATCTGTTGCAGTTTTTTTCAAGGACCACTGATCTAAATGATTGCCTAAATCAAGCATAAACATGATGTTACTAGCCGTCTTGGATTGGTTCATAAACATGGACAATAAAATAGCCGAACAGTCCAAGACTTCCATCGTTAACTCCTTACGCGCTAGTGTTTGATAGGCTTCTCTAATATAGCCAAAAGCCTGATAACAAGTCCATATATAGCGAATAGGATACGGCACAAAACTACGAAAAAGTATACGCTTAATCGCTGCACCTGAAACAATAGAATAAGCACTCTCTTCTCTACGAATGGGAAGAGTCATCAACTCAGAAATTTTCCCTTTATCAATTCTTTTTAAAAAGGCTTCTGCATTATCTAATACAGAAAAGCCTTCTTTTATGCGTAGAGTAAAGTGCTGTTGATCTATGTAAAACTGGATAGACTCAATCCCCTTTTCATCTCTCGCCAAGGAACGAAGATAGTCTTGAATATCCAAGGTGAGTGAAAAAGAAGATGATAGTCGGATATGTTGGTATCCTCTATGTAGCACTTTAAAAGACATATTATTCTCCTATAAGGCTATCTAATTGCTCTTCTTTTTTCTCTTGCTCGTACAAATATTTGGCATCTTGCAAGACATCGTCTCCATGTTGCTTCACAACAGAAACAGATGCATCTAGCTCGTCTTTCAACTTGTAAGCCTTAGCCAAAGCTTTAGAATAACCTTTTTTAGCTTCCTTACTTGCTAAGATTTTCAAGCCAAGGGTACCAAATGCGACACCACCCAAAAAGAGTGATGATTTTTTCGCAACTTTTGCGATGGTTAATACTTCTTTTAACATAGTCATTTCCTCCTTATCATTATTATATAGCAATTTAGATATAAAAGCAATTCCATTCTATGGATTAAAGAATTGAATTTATTTCTATTGAATCTCATATCTACATACTCCTATACTTGCTTTCGCTTGCCTCTTTTGCTAGACTTAAACTATGAATACAAACCTCAAACCCAAACTTCAGCGTTTTGCTTCTGCGACTGCCTTTTCCTGCCCTATCTGCCAAGAAAATCTGGCCTTGGTAGAGTCTAGCCTCAAGTGTAGTAACCGCCACTCTTTCGATTTAGCAAAATTCGGCTATGTCAATCTAGCACCTCAAATCAAACAATCTGCCAACTACGACAAAGAAAACTTTCAAAATCGCCAGCAAATCCTAGAAGCTGGGTTTTATCAGAATATCTTAAAAGGCATCTCGGACATACTAGCGACTAAACCATCCGCAAAAACAGTCCTGGATATCGGTTGTGGCGAAGGCTTCTACTCTCGTAAACTCCAAGAAAGTCACTCTGATAAAACCTTTTACGCCTTTGATATTTCCAAAGATTCCGTTCAAATCGCTGCCAAAAGCGAAGCCAACTGGGCAGTCAATTGGTTTGTGGGCGACTTGGCTCGTCTTCCTATAAAAGATACCAGCATGGATATTCTACTTGATATCTTTTCGCCTGCAAATTATGGAGAATTTCGACGCGTTTTATCCCAAAACGGTATCTTGATAAAGGTCATTCCAACCGAAAATCACCTCAAAGAAATCCGCCAAATGGTGCAAGACCAACTGACAAAGAAGGACTATTCCAACCAAGATATCAAGGAACATTTCCAAGAACACTTCAGTATCCAATCTAGCCAAACAGCCTCCCTAATCAAGCCCATCACAGCAGAGCAACGCCAAGCTTTACTTAGCATGACCCCCCTTCTCTTTCACGTTGACCAGACCAAGATTGACTGGACTCAGTTGACAGAGATTACCATCGAAGCGGAGTTTCTTGTGGGGAAAGTATTGTAAATTAGTTTAAATATGAAAAAACGCATCTTAAAAGATGCGTTTTTTATTTAATCTTAGTTCAAGTGCCAGATATCTTCGTTGTACTGAGCGATTGTACGGTCAGATGAGAAGAATCCCGCTTTAGAAATGTTAACGATGACTTTATCCAACCATGCGTCACGGTTTTCGTAGTCAGCAAGCATTTGCTCTTTAACTTTGATGTAGTCTTCCAAGTCAAGAAGAGTCATGAACCAGTCTTTGTTGATCAATTCATTGTAAAGACGTTCCAAGCGTTCTTTCTTACCTACTGCAAGAACAGCATCGCTTACGATGAAATCAACCAAAGGTTTGATAGCTTCACGAGCGTAAAATTCGCTTGATTTGTAAGCTGCTTTTGCGTAAAGGTCGATAACAGTTTCTGAATCTTCACCGAAGATGTAAATGTTTTCGTCGCCAACCAATTCAGCGATTTCCACGTTAGCACCGTCCATAGTACCAAGAGTCAAAGCTCCGTTCAACATGAATTTCATGTTACCAGTACCTGAAGCTTCTTTAGAAGCAAGTGAGATTTGTTCTGAGATGTCACATGCTGGGATAAGGAAGCTTGCTGCAGTAACGTTGTAGTTTTCAACCATTACAACTTGCAAGTGTGGAGCTACAGCTGGGTCGTTAGCAATCACTTCTGACAAGCAAAGGATCAAGTGGATGATATCTTGAGCGATTGTGTAGGCAGGAGCTGCTTTACCACCAAAGAAGACTGTGATTGGACGAGCAGGGATGTTACCAGCCTTGATATCAAGGTATTTGTGGATGACATACAAAGCGTTCATTTGTTGGCGTTTGTACTCGTGAAGACGTTTGATCTGGATATCAAAGATAGAGTTTGTATTGATTTCCACACCTTGGTGTTCTTTCAAGTGACGAGCCAATTTACGTTTGTTGTGAGCCTTGATGCTTTCCAATTTTTCTTTGACAGCAGCCTTGTCTTCGTATGACAAGAGTTTTTCAAGCTCATCTGCTTCATGGTGCCAACCCTCACCAATAATCTCATCCAAGTAGTGAGACAGTCTTGGGTTAGCATGCATGAGCCAACGACGGAAAGTGATACCGTTTGTTTTGTTGTTGAATTTTTCTGGGTAGATGTCGTAGAAAGCTTTCAACTCTGAGTTCTTCAAGATTTCAGTGTGAAGAGCTGCAACCCCGTTTACACTGTATCCGTAGTGGATATCCATGTGAGCCATGTGAACACGTCCGCTCTCATCGATGATTTGAACAGCTGGATCTTTGTATTCTGCTTTCACACGACGGTCCAATTCTTTGATGATTGGTACCAAGTGAGGAACCACTTCTTCCAAGAATTCAAGAGGCCATTTTTCAAGGGCTTCAGCAAGGATGGTGTGGTTAGTGTAGGCAGTCATGCTACGAACGATAGAGATTGCTTCGTCAAGCTCGATACCACGCGCAGTCAAAAGACGGATCAATTCAGGGATCACCATTGATGGGTGAGTATCGTTGATTTGTACAACTGCGTAGTCCGCAAGGTCATGCAAGTTGCTTCCTTTTTCGATTGCTTCGTCGATGATCAATTGCGCACCGTTTGAAACCATGAAGTATTGTTGGAAGATACGGAGCAATTCACCTTGCTTGTCGCTGTCGTCTGGGTAAAGGAAGAGAGTCAAGTTGCGAGCGATATCTGTCTTGTCAAATTCGATTCCCTCTTTGATGATGGAAGAATCAACTGAATCCAAGTCAAACAAACGCAAGCGGTTTTTAGTAGCTGTCTTGTAACCAGGTACATCAATATCGTAAAGAGTAGATGTCAATGTGAAGTGTGCAAATGGCACTTGGTAGCTACGGCTTGAGCGAACCAACCAGTTTTGCTCTGTCAACCAAGCGTTAGGAATTGTTTCTTGTTGGTTGTTTTTAAGAACTTGTTGGAAAAGACCGAAGTGGTAGTTCAAACCAACACCATCACCATTCAAACCAAGTGTAGCGATTGAGTCGATAAAGCAGGCTGCCAAACGTCCCAAACCACCGTTACCAAGTGATGGTTCCAATTCTACTTCTTCGATTTCGATCAACTCTTTACCTGCAGCAGCAAGTTCTTTTTTCACATCGTCGTAAAGACCAAGGTTAATCAAGTTGTTTGACAAGAGTTTACCGATCAAGAACTCAGCTGAGATGTAGTAAACTTTTTTCTTACCAGTGTTGACTGGTTTTTGGCTGCTAGCAAGCTTGCTGTAGTTGAGAAGAGCAAGGTAAAGCTCTTCATTGCTACATTCTGCAATGGTTTTATTGTAACGCTTTTGTACAAATTCGTTTAATGGTAACATGTTTATGTGTCTCCTGATATTGTCTTATTTCTTTAATTCTACCAAATTTTCATTAATTCTGCGATAAATTGTAGTCAAGTCAAGCAAAGTTTCTTCAACAGCTGGTGTGAGTTGGTCTGCTGTCATACGCCATGACCAGTTTCCGCCAAGAGTAGATGGGTAGTTCATGCGAGCTGACTCATCTAGTTCTAGCAAATCTTGCATAGTTGCAATGGCCATGAAGCTAACGGATGAAAATACTGTGCGAAGCATTGCGTGTGGCACTGTTTCGTACTCTTTACGGTTGGTGTAACGCGCCATATACTCACGAGTTGGATCGTCGATCTCATTACGGTACCAACCAAGGACCGTATTGTTATCGTGTGTTCCTGTGTACATAACCGAGTTGGCAGGTGCCAAGTGTGGGCTATCGATACTTTCGTCTTCTGGATTAAAGGCAAATTGAAGAATCTTCATCCCTGGGAAGCCAGTACGTTCGCGCAACTCGATAACCTCATCTGTCATGAAACCAAGGTCTTCTGCGATGATGTTTAGCTCACCAAGCTCTTCCTTAACGGCTGCAAAAAGCTTGTAGCCAGGACCTTTCACCCATTTACCAGGGGCTGCTGTATCGGAACCAGCAGGAATTTCCCAGTAAGATTCGAAACCACGGAAGTGGTCGATACGAACGATGTCATAAATCTTGAAACTTTCGCGCAAGCGTTCAATCCACCATTTGTAGCCGTCTTTGTCCATAGCTTCCCAGTCATAGATTGGGTTTCCCCAAAGTTGACCAGTTGCAGAAAACTCATCTGGCGGACATCCTGCGATGCAAGTCGCCTTGCCGCTGGCATCTGTCTTGAAGAGGTGTGGATTCGCCCACATGTCGCTTGAATCTTCAGCGACGTAAATTGGCATGTCCCCAACGATTTCGATATGGTTATCGTTAGCGTAAGCTTTCAACTTCAACCATTGTTGGAAGAAGAAGTATTGAGTCACACGGTGGTAAACCAACTTGTCTGCCAATTTCTCACGGTAGCTTTCAAGTGCTGAAGCTTTGCGAGCACGAGCATCTGCATCTGGCCATTCTGTCCAAGCAAGATTGTCAAAATGCTCTTTAATCGCCATATACTCAGCAAAAAGTTCAAGCCAGGCTTGGTTGTCCTGAGCAAATCTTTCAAAATCTTTGACATCCCCAACTTCAAGGAAACGTTTAACAGCTTTCTCTAAAAGTGGACGACGTGCATAGTAGATTTTAGCGTAGTCAACTTCAGTTGGGTTACTACCGAAATCAACACCTTCAAGATCACTTGCTTCCAACAAGCCTTGTTCTACTAAAACATCAAGATCGATAAAATGAGTGTTCCCAGCAAAGGCTGAGAATGATTGGTATGGAGAATCTCCATAGCTAGTTGTTCCCAAAGGAAGGATTTGCCAGTAGCGTTGCTTAGTACGAACTAAAAAGTCAACGAAATCATAGGCACTTTGACCAAATGATCCGATTCCGTAAGCCCCTGGAAGTGAAGAGATGTGCATCAACACACCACTCTGACGTTTTTTCATAATAGCACCTCATGTATTTTTGTAATAAAACGTTGCGTAAATCAAGGCGCAAACGTTTGCGTCGGTTTAAGTATAACGTATTTCAAAAACAAATGCAAGCGGTTTTAGAAACTTTTTTTGATTTCTTTTTATTCAAATGCGACTCAATACCACTGTTACTTTACGAAATGAAAACTTTTACCAAAATGATTTTATAATTTAAGATAGTTAGATACAACTATCTGCTGGCTTCTCTCTAAAAACAAGCGAAATCTACGCAATCGTTTTCCTAATCTTAACATTTTATAAGAAAATGAACCTTTATCACCTTTCTTCCTATTTATAAAGCTTTATAAAGCAATTCTCCTTTTTAAAAAACCTTAAAGTTTTTTTAAATTTTTTTCAAAAAAGACTTGCAACCGTTTTCTATTTGTGCTATACTGGATTGGTAAGGGAAAACGTTTGCGTTTTCCCATCAAATAAAATTTGTTATTCTTTAGGAGGAATACACTATGTCATCTAAATTCATGAAGAGCGCTGCTGTGCTCGGAACTGCTACTCTCGCTAGCTTGCTCTTGGTAGCTTGTGGAAGCAAAACTGCTGACAAAGCAGCTGATACTAGCTCTTCAGAAGCAAAAGAACTCACTTTCTACGTTGAAGATCAATATAAAGCCTTTGCTGAATCAGCTGCAAAAGCTTATGAAAAAGAATCTGGCGTAAAAGTTACCATCAAAACAGGAGACCAAATGGGTGGTCTTGATAACCTTTCTCTAGACAACCAATCTGGTAAGGCTGCTGATGTCATGATGGCTCCATACGACCGTGTAGGTAGCCTTGGTACTGATGGACAACTTTCTGAAGTTACTCTTGGTGACGGAGCTAAAACAGACGATAAAACAAAATCTCTTGTAACTGTTGGTGGCAAAGTGTACGGTGCTCCAGCCGTTATCGAGTCTCTCGTAATGTACTACAATAAAGACTTGCTAAAAGAAGCTCCTAAAACTTTTGGTGACCTAGAAAATCTTGCTAAGGACAGCAAATACGCTTTCGCTGGAGAAGACGGAAAAACTACTGCCTTCCTAGCTGACTGGACTAACTTCTACTACGCATACGGACTTCTTGCTGGTAACGGAGCTTACGTATTTGGTGATAACGGTAAAAATCCTAAAGACATCGGTCTTGCTAACGACGGAGCAATCAAAGGTCTCGAATACGCTAAAACTTGGTACGACAAATGGCCTAAAGGTATGCAAGATACTGAAGGTGCTGGAAACTTGATCCAAACTCAATTCCAAGAAGGTAAAACAGCTGCTATCATCGATGGTCCTTGGAAAGCTCAAGCATTCAAAGATGCTAAAGTAAACTACGGTGTTGCAACTATCCCAACTCTTCCAAACGGTAAAAACTACGAAGCCTTTGGTGGAGGTAAAGCTTGGATCATCCCATCAAGCACTAAAAACCTTGAAGGCGCTCAAAAATTTGTAGACTTCCTTGTTTCAACTGAACAACAAAAAGCATTCTACGATGCAACGAACGAAATCCCAGCAAACACTGAAGCTCGTACTTATGCAGAAGGTAAAAACGATGAGTTGACAACAGCTGTTATCAAACAGTTCAAGAACGCTCAACCAATGCCAAACATCTCTCAAATGTCAACAGTTTGGGACCCAGCGAAAACTATGCTCTTTGATACTGTAAGCGGTAAGAAAGATGCTAAAACAGCTGCTAACGATGCTGTAACATTGATCAAGGAAACAATCCAACAAAAATTTGGTAACTAATTGATTTGTTCAAGGGGGGGTGGAAGTGAAATCCCCCTTTGAATGTATAGATACGCTTCTTATTCAGATACACGTATCTTGCGGTTGAATCCGAGTTTTATCTCACATCCTATGAAAGGAGTAATCATGGAAAAACAACAGCCTCGCAAAGCAGCCTTGCTGTCAATCATTCCTGGTTTAGGACAAATCTATAATAAACAAAAAGCTAAAGGATTCATTTTCCTTGGTGTTACCGTTTTATTTGTTCTGTATTTTCTAACACTTGCAACCCCTGAATTGAGCAATTTGATCACACTTGGTGACAAACCTGGTCGTGACAATTCACTTTTCATGCTGATTCGTGGCGCCTTCCACTCTATCTTTGTTGTCGTTTACTTGCTCTTTTATATCTTTAATATCAAAGACGCACATACGACTGCTAAACGTATCAACAACGGTATTCCTGTAGCTCGTACCTTCAAGGATATGATTAAAGGTATTTATGAGAATGGATTCCCATATCTTTTGATCATCCCATCGTATGTAGCAATGACATTTGCGATTATCTTCCCAGTTATCGTAACCTTGATGATTGCCTTTACCAACTATGACTTCCAACACTTGCCACCAAACAAATTGTTGGACTGGGTTGGTTTGACGAACTTCACAAACATCTGGAGCTTAAGTACCTTCCGTTCAGCCTTTGGTTCCGTTCTTTCTTGGACCATTATCTGGGCTTTGTCTGCTTCTACTTTGCAGATTGTGATTGGTATCTTCACCGCTATCATTGCTAACCAACCATTTATCAAAGGAAAACGTATCTTTGGTGTTATTTTCCTTCTTCCTTGGGCTGTTCCAGCCTTCATCACTATCTTGACATTCTCAAACATGTTTAACGATAGTGTTGGTGCCATTAATACGCAAGTCTTGCCTCTTTTGTCTAAGGTTCTTCCTTTCCTTGACGGTGCTCTTATCCCTTGGAAAACAGACCCAACTTGGACGAAGATTGCCTTGATTATGATGCAAGGTTGGCTAGGATTCCCATATATCTACGTTTTGACCTTGGGTATCTTGCAGTCTATTCCTAACGACCTCTATGAAGCGGCTTACATCGATGGTGCCAATGCTTGGCAAAAATTCCGCAACATCACTTTCCCTATGATTTTGGCTGTTGCAGCTCCAACATTGATCAGCCAATACACCTTTAACTTTAACAACTTCTCTATCATGTACCTCTTCAACGGCGGAGGTCCTGGTAGCGTTGGTGGTGGAGCCGGTTCAACTGATATCTTGATTTCATGGATTTACCGTTTGACAACAGGTACAGCCCCACAATACTCTATGGCGGCAGCTGTTACCTTGATTATCTCTATCATTGTCATCTCTATCTCTATGATCGCATTCAAGAAACTACACGCATTTGATATGGAGGACGTCTAAGATGAATAACTCAATCAAACTCAAACGTAGACTGACTCAAACCCTCACTTACCTCTACTTGATTGGCCTTTCAATCGTGATTATCTATCCACTTTTGATTACCATTATGTCAGCCTTCAAGACTGGTAACGTCGTAGCTTTTAAACTAGATGGTAACGTCGACTTTAGCTTTGATAACTTTAAAGGGCTCTTCACCGAAACCTTGTATGGTACTTGGTACCTTAATACTTTGATTATTGCCTTTATTACAATGGCTGTACAAACAAGTATCATCGTACTTGCTGGTTATGCTTACAGCCGTTACAACTTCTTGGCTCGTAAACAAAGTTTGGTCTTCTTCTTGATTATCCAAATGGTGCCAACCATGGCCGCTTTGACCGCCTTCTTCGTTATGGCCCTTATGTTGAATGCCCTTAACCATAGCTGGTTCCTCATCTTCCTCTACGTTGGTGGCGGTATCCCTATGAACGCTTGGCTCATGAAAGGCTACTTCGACACAGTACCAATGTCTCTAGACGAATCTGCAAAACTAGATGGTGCAGGACACTTCCGCCGCTTCTGGCAAATTGTTCTCCCACTCGTTCGCCCAATGGTGGCTGTACAAGCTCTCTGGGCCTTCATGGGACCTTTCGGAGACTACATTCTCTCTAGTTTCTTGCTTCGTGAGAAAGAATACTTTACTGTTGCCGTCGGTCTCCAAACCTTCGTTAACAACGTGAAAAATATGAAGATTGCCTACTTCTCAGCAGGTGCTATCCTCATCGCCCTTCCAATCTGTATTCTCTTCTTCTTCCTACAAAAGAACTTTGTTTCAGGACTTACAAGTGGTGGCGACAAGGGATAATCTATCCCCGCCACCCTTTTTTCATTTTGGAGCTTGTTTGTAAAGTTAAAAGATTAGACACAAGACCACAAATAGTAGCCGAATCCTCTTTTCAAAAAGCAATCCATTTACTAGACTTGAAATAAAGTACATTTCTCTATATAATATTACTCATGTAGAAAACACTTTTAGAAAGATGCCTATGCTTCCATATCCATTCTCGTATTTTACTAGTATCTGGGGATTTCGTAAGCCCCTGTCAAAACGTTTCGGACTCAACTGGTTTCAACTCCTCTTTACTAGCATTTTCCTCATCAGCTTGTCTATGGTTCCAATTGCCATTCAAAACAGCTCGCAGGAAACGTATCCGCTGGATACTTTTATCGATAATGTCTACACACCCCTGACAGATGAAGCGATCATGGACTTGTCAGAGAATGCGCAGATAGTAGATGGAAAACTGAGCTATTCTGGAACTAAAAATCAGCAAGCTTCTCTTCTGATTGGTCCAAGTCCAAGCAAGGAATTGCCAAAAGATTTGCAACTTCATTTTGATACTGAAGAACTCGTCATCAGTAAGGAAAACAAGGAATTGACCCGCATTCGCTACCACGCCATTCAAACGGAGAGTTTCCAGAGTAAGGAAGCTTTAACCCAGGCTATTTCTAAAGACTGGTACCAGCAGAACCGTGTCTATATCAGTCTCTTTCTCGTCCTTGGTGCTAGCTTCCTCTTTGGGTTGAATTTCTTCATTGTCTCTCTTGGAGCTAGTCTTCTCCTTTATATCACCAAAAAATCACGCCTCTTTTCATTTAGGAGCTTTAAAGAGTGCTACCATTTTATCTTGAACTGTTTAGGATTACCAACTTTGATTACACTTATTTTGGGACTTTTTGGCCAAAATATGACAACCCTTATCACTGTACAAAACATTCTTTTTGTTCTGTATCTGGTCACTATTTTTTACAAGACACATTTCCGTGATCCAGATTATCATAAATAGGAGATTTTTATGCCCGTTACGATTAAAGATGTGGCCAAGGCTGCAGGTGTCTCACCTTCAACCGTAACCCGCGTTATTCAAAACAAATCAACAATTAGTGATGAAACCAAAAAACGAGTTCGCAAGGCAATGAAGGAGCTCAACTACCATCCCAATCTCAATGCTCGTAGTTTAGTTAGCAGCTATACTCAAGTTATCGGTTTGGTATTGCCTGACGACTCAGATGCCTTTTACCAAAATCCTTTCTTCCCATCTGTTCTACGAGGGATTGCCCAAGTCGCATCTGAAAACCACTACGCTATTCAGATTGCAACGGGGAAAGATGAAAAAGAACGTCTCAATGCTATTTCTCAGATGGTTTATGGGAAACGTGTCGATGGTCTGATCTTCCTCTACGCTCAAGAAGAAGATCCACTGGTGAAGCTCGTAGCGGAAGAACAGTTTCCTTTCCTCATCCTTGGAAAATCCCTCTCACCCTTTATCCCACTTGTCGACAATGATAATGTCCAAGCCGGTTTTGATGCAACTGAGTATTTCATCAAGAAGGGCTGCAGCAGAATTGCCTTTATCGGAGGAACCAAGAAACTTTTCGTTACACAAGACCGTCTAAAAGGTTACGAATTGGCACTCAAACAACACCAACTTTCGATTGATACCAACTTAACCTACTTTGCGACAGAATTTCTAGAAGAAAAAGGTTATCGATTCAGTGAACTCCTATTTAATCACGATCCGCAGATTGACGCTATCATTACAACCGACAGCCTTCTAGCTGAAGGGGTTTGCGACTACATCAATAAACACCAATTAAATATTCCCGTTTTGAGTTTTGACTCTGTCAATCCTCGACTCGATCTCGTAGCTTATGTCGACATCAACAGTCTTGAACTTGGGCGCGTTTCCTTTGAAACCATTCTGCAGATTATCAATGACGCGAAAAATAATAGACAGATTTGTTACCGTCAGTTGATTGCCCACAAAATTATCGAAAAATAAAGACCAGCCCCAAGGCTGGTCTTTTGAGTATTATTAATTGTCTGTTTCTACGAATCGTCCTAGGATGTGGACATTTTCGGATACAGAGACAAAAGCTGTCGGATCGACTTGTTTCATGATGTGTTTAAAATCATTAAACTCTGCTCGTGTGATAACAGTAATCAAGACTGCTTTTCTCTCATGATTATAGGTTCCTTCTGCATCGTGGATCATGGTAGCCCCTCGGTGCAATTTTTTATGGATTTTTTCGATTACCTTGTCAGGATTACTGGTCACAATCATGGCCTGCATGCGTTTTTGCTTGGTAAAGACCGCATCTGTCACACGACTGGATACAAAAATGGTAATCATGGAGTAGAGAGCGTATTTCCAACCAAAGGTCAAACCTGCTATCAGCATAATCGTCCCATTGACCAAAAAAGAAATACTGCCGACATTCCTCCCCGTTTTCTTGCGAATGGTCAGGCTGACAATATCTGTACCTCCACTGGAAATACTATTGCGCAAAGCAAAGCCGATTCCCAAGCCCATGACAACACCCCCAAAAAGGGCATTGATGATGGGATCCTCTGTCAGCGTCACAACGGGCACAAACTGGATAAAAAGAGAACTCATGGATACCGTTATAAAGGTAAAGACCGTAAATTTATGTCCAATCTGATACCAAGCCAAAATCATCAGTGGGATATTAATGGCATAAAAGGTTGCGGATACCGGTAGATGGAAACCAAACCAGTGATTGCTCAAGGCAGAGATAATCTGTGCCAGACCTGTCGCACCACTCGAATACACGTGCCCTGGTTGAAAAAAGAAATTGACCGCTACTGCTGACAAAAAGCCATAGACCAGAGAAGCCGAGACTTTCTCATCATATTTTTCCCGAGAGATACTTTGTAAGACACGTAAAATTTTTATCTGATAAGCAAAGCGGCGCAGATAATAGCGCCACCGCTTAATTCGTTTTGCTTGTTTCATCTTCTTCTACTTGTAAACTGAGTTCCTCTAGTTGTTTGAGAGCGACTGTTGATGGAGCTTGTGTCATTGGATCAGTTGCCTTGTTGTTCTTAGGGAAAGCAATGACTTCACGGATATTTTCTTCTCCTGCTAAGAGCATGACAAAACGGTCAAGTCCGATAGCCAAACCACCGTGTGGTGGGAAACCATAGTCCATGGCCTCAAGAAGGAAGCCGAACTGGTCATTGGCTTCCTCAGCTGAGAATCCAAGAGCCTGGAACATGCGTTCTTGGAGTTCTTTTTGGTTGATACGAAGACTACCACCACCAAGTTCGTAACCGTTCAAGACGATATCGTAAGCAATGGCACGAACTTTAGCCAAATCACCTTCTAGTTCGTGAGCTGTCTCTTCCTGTGGCAGAGTGAATGGATGGTGGGCGCTCATGTAACGACCTTCTTCTTCAGACCATTCAAACATCGGCCAGTCAACAACCCAAAGGAAGTTGAATTTGTCGCTATCAATCAAGCCAAGCTCTTTAGCAATACGACCACGAAGGGCGCCAAGTGTTGCATTTGCTACGTCAAGCGTATCAGCCACAAAGAGAACCAAGTCTTTATCTTCAAGACCAAGAACTCCTGTCAAATCTGCTTGAATGCCAGTCAAGAACTTAGCAACTGGTCCATTTAATTCTCCATCAACAACCTTGACCCAAGCAAGTCCTTTGGCACCATACTGCTTGGCTACTTCGGTCATCTTGTCGATGTCTTTACGTGAGTAGTTGTCCGCAGCTCCTTTGACTACAATGGCTTTAACAGCAGGTGCTTCTGAGAAGACTTTAAAATCAACACCCTTGACAACTTCTGTCAGATCCTGAAGCAACATGTCAAAACGCGTATCTGGCTTGTCAGAACCATAAAGGGACATAGCATCGTCATACTTCATACGAGGAAATGGAAGCGTCACTTCGATGCCTTTTGTTTCCTTCATCACGCGCGCAATCAAGCCTTCTGTGATATCTTGGATTTCTTGCTCCGTAAGGAAGGAAGTTTCCAAGTCGACCTGAGTAAATTCGGGCTGACGATCTCCACGCAAGTCTTCGTCACGGAAACATTTGACGATTTGGTAGTAACGGTCAAATCCAGCATTCATCAACAACTGTTTGGTAATCTGTGGACTTTGAGGAAGAGCGTAGAAATGACCTTTATTGACACGAGATGGCACCAAATAGTCACGCGCTCCTTCTGGTGTTGACTTAGAAAGGAATGGCGTCTCCACATCAATAAACTCCAACTCATCCAAGTAGTTACGGATAGAATGAGTCACCTTGGCACGAAGTTTGAGATTTTCCAACATCTCTGGACGACGAAGGTCAAGGTAACGGTAACGTAGACGCGTATCATCATTGGCCTCAATGCCATCCTTAATCTCAAATGGGGTTGTTTTAGCTGTGTTAAGCACTGTCAAAGCTGTCACGTTTAACTCAACTGCACCAGTCGGCAATTTATCATTGGCTTGCTCACGCGCAGCGACTTGCCCAGTCACCTCGATGACAAACTCACTGCGAAGACTTTCAGCTGTTGCCATGACCTCTGCAGAGACTTTTTCAGGGTTGATAACCAACTGCATGATTCCTTCACGGTCACGAATGTCTATAAAGATCAAACCACCTAGGTCACGACGACGGCCAACCCATCCTTTCAAGGTTATTTCTTGTCCGATGTGTTCCTCACGAACACGACCAGCATACATACTACGTTTCATTTCTTCTCTCCTCTTTTATTCTGTTACTATTTTACCATAAAAGCGCAGGCTCTTCATGAAAATCAGCAGAAAAGTTTGATTGTCTTTAGGAATCAAAACAAACAGACAAAAAATCCGATGAAAACGTCATCGGATTCCCTAAATATGATTTTTAACCTTTTTTACGCTTTTCGGCAATCTCAGCTGCCTTTTTAGGTAGAACAATCTCCGTCGCATAAGCCGAAGCAAAACGTAAGATTCCAGCAATAGGCGCAAAAATTACTGCTAGATAGTTGTAAAAGAAGTCGCCTTTAAAGGCATAGGCAAGTGCCCCGATGATAAAGAAAAGAACGACCGCCTGTATCACTGCTAATAAAATTACTCGTTTCATGTGACCTCCTGACTCTATTATAGCATGAGTATCATCAAAAAGCCGATTAAATTATTCAAGGCGTGTAAAGAAATGCTATAAAGAAGACCTTTTCGACTCACATAAGCCAGACCCAAACTCAATCCCAGACTGGCATAAACTAAAAACTGTTGCAAAGTTCCTGGAAAATGAATCAAGGCAAAAAGCACACTCGATACGAGGAGAAACAGAGCTGTCTGTTTGTTGTTATTCTGTTTAGGAAAGAGATAGCGCGCCAACATCCCTCTAAAAATGAGTTCTTCCGTCAGAGGAGCAAAGACCACCACCATAAAGAAACCGAATGCAGGCTGAGCAACTGTCAATTGTGATACGATTTGTTGATTGACCGACGGATCATCTGGCAAATAGAACTGGGCTGTAATCGCCACTAGCAAAACCAGGGGTGGCAACCAAATGAAACGATTAAAAGCTGTCGTCTCGATGCTAACCTTTTCTGTCTGATACCACTTGTAAACTCCATAAACATAGGCCCCTGACAGGACTATATAAAGTGGCAAGACTCCAAAGATTGAAGCCCCTAGTCCAAGAGCTGATAAAGCCATACTCTGAACTAGACCATAACCAAAGAAAAAGGATAGAACAGCTAGAAGAAACCAGCCAAGATTTTTAAGTAATTTCATATGGGCCTCCTATTTGAAATAGCGTTTTACCATAGGTAACTGCATCACATTGATGTAAATATGGATAGTTCCTACGAGCAAGAAGGCTAGTAACTGAATCTCTCCTGTCAGTAAAGAAAAAAGATCAATCAGAAAGTAGAGACCTGGCAAAACATACTGATTTAATTGGAATAAAACCCGAAAACTCTGTTCCAAATTAGCCTGACGCTCCCCTTCATCATAAGAATTTATATAGTCCAAAACATCCTTTGGTGTAGAGAAGAATTCCAAATCAAACTGACGAACGATTGCAATTGTTTTATAGAGATATTTTTGAGCACTGAAAACCATCACTAATGCCAAAAAAGAAAGAGATAATGTTAGATGGCTTACATTTAGTACAATTACTTCACTTCCTGAAATGAAGAGAGACAATAAAATCGCTACGCCTGTTATATTAAAAGCGATGGTTCCAAACTCAAGATTACGATACATTTGCACATAATAGGTTTCATTCAGATCATCATCCATTTCCTCTTGATACAAGGAGTGAAACTTTCTACTTTTCTTTAAGAAATTGAAAGTCAAAAGAATGCTAATAAAACCTAACAGTAAACAAATAGCTGATAGCCATGGTATCAAGATCTTTACATCTAAAATAGTTCCATGGGATCCTGCACGTGTCTTAAACATCCCTGCAAAACTGCCCAAGAAACCTCCCAAGACAACAGCCGCTAAAAATAACAATCCACGTTTCTTTTTCATATTCATTCTCCTTTTTCACTTGCTAAATTGTTTACTTTCTTTTCAATCCAGTCAACGACTGGGATAAGAGCAAAGTAGGCCCAAATAAATTGGTCACTTTGATAGGGACTAAACCAGCCTAGGTCTATCCCAATCAGTAAAAACACGCTGACTAATAGAGCTATGGCAACTACATAATAAATTACTTTATACTTGTTCATCATTTTTCTCCTTTTTCTTCAACCGATTGAAAATGGACAAGAGGGCTAAATTAATCCAAAACAAATATTTACTTTCAACAAAATAAAACCAACCGAATAATGTTCCAATCATAGCGAAAGCATTCACAACAAGGACAACAACACTCAGATAATAAATCACTTTATACATGTTTATCACTCATCCTCCTCTATACGAAATACCGACTCGACTGGTTCATTGAATATCTGTGAAATCTTCAGGGCAATCACAATGGACGGGGTGTATTCGTCCCGTTCTAGTAGACTGATGGTCTGTCTGGAAACCCCTGCTAACTTGGCTAGTTCGGTTTGGTTGAGGCCATCGCGAGCCCGCAGCTCTTTTAGACGATTTTTAAGCATTCCTCTCTCCTTTACTCTTAACTTGCTTACATTGTAACACATCTTTTTCTTTTTGACAATAATATTTGTCAAAAAGTTTATGATTTTTGTCATTTTGCAAAAGAAAACGGTCAGGAATGGGTTTCCTGACCAGTTTTAAATACTATTAAAATCCTAGTTTTTCAAAGATTTCTGAGAAGTTTTGGCTGATTGCCTCAAGTGACACTTGAACTTCTTCTCGGGTTTGGTTGTTCTTAACTGTCACTTGTCCGCTTTCGACTTCACTCTCTCCCAGGGTGATGAGGGTCTTAGCCGCAAAGACATCGGCTGACTTGAACTGAGCTTTTAGTTTACGATTGAGGTAATCACGCTCTGCTTTAAATCCTTGTTGGCGAAGGGCTTGTACCAATTCCAAAGCCTTGACATTTGCGCCTTCACCCAAGACTGCGATATAAACATCTAGAGCGTTTTCAATAGGAAGGGCCACACCTTGCTTTTCAAGGATGAGAAGCAGGCGCTCTACACCAAGTCCAAAACCAAATCCAGCAGTTTCAGGACCACCAAAGTAAGCAACCAAACCATCGTAACGACCACCCGCACAGATTGTCAAATCATTGCCCTCAATCTCAGTGATGAACTCGAAAATCGTGTGGTTGTAGTAGTCCAGACCACGCACCATATTGGTATCGATGATATAGTCTACACCCAGATTTTCCAACATCTGACGCACAGCATCAAAGTGGGATTGGCTTTCTTCATCAAGGAAGTCCAAGATAGACGGCGCATTCTCCACTGCCACCTTGTCTTCTTTTTCCTTAGAGTCTAAGACACGGAGAGGATTTTCCTCCAAACGACGCTGGCTATCCTTCGACAAGGTCTCCTTGAGCGGTGTCAAATAGTCGATCAAGGCTTGACGGTAAGCCGCACGGCTCTCAGGATTTCCAAGAGTGTTAAGATGCAGTTTGACACCTTGAATGCCAATTTCTTTCAAGAAATGAGCGGCCATAGCGATGGTTTCCACATCGGTAGCTGGATTGCTAGAGCCAAAGCACTCGACACCAATCTGGTGGAACTGGCGCAAACGCCCTGCTTGTGGACGCTCATAACGGAACATAGGTCCCATGTAGTAGAACTTACTTGGCTTTTGCACTTCTGGAGCGAAGAGTTTATTTTCCACATAGGAACGGACAACGGGCGCAGTTCCTTCTGGACGAAGGGTGATATGACGATCACCCTTGTCATAGAAATCATACATTTCCTTGGTCACGATATCGGTCGTATCCCCGACAGAGCGACTGATAACCTCGTAATGCTCAAAAATAGGCGTGCGCACTTCTGCATAGTTATAGCGCTTGAAAATTTCACGGGCAAAGCCCTCAACGTACTGCCACTTGGCAGACTCAGCAGGCAGAATATCCTGCGTTCCTTTTGGTTTTTGTAATTTCATAGGGAATCCTCTTTAAACTTAATAGTCTTATTTTACCATAAATAGAGGGATTAAAACAGTAGGAAAAAAATTAGGATTTACATATCATTTTTGAGATTCAGACTTGTCAGAAGAATAGCCAGCAAAGAAAGGACAACAAATAAAATCCAAGTCAACTGCATATCCCATACGGCTACAAGTGAAAAACAGGCTGTACCAAGAGGTACTGATAAGGTAAACAATAAACCCAAAAAATTACTGGTACGAGCTAGAACATCTGGAGCTAGATTTTTCATGAGCATGGCACTAATCTTTGGTGAAACTTTACCAGACACATACAGAGTAAAAAAGAGAAATAGCAAACCAAGCACGACTTGATTGAATAAGTTAGCCAGACCAACTAGACTAACCCCCAATGTCGCCCACATCATCAATCTAGGCAAGGACTGCTTCCCAAAATAATCATTGCCCGTAAGGCTACTGATGATGATTGCTAATAAAACACAAACTTGTTCGATAAATAGTGCCTCTGTGTAAGAAAAATTCAAGAGAGAATGACTCAAAAAGAAGATGTTATAAATGCTTCCTAAAGCGCCACCCAAGGCATTGATAAGCAAGACAGCAAAAATCATGAAACCAAAGTTTTTCTGTCCACTTTTAAGAAAAACAAGACGTAAATTTCGGTAAATTGTTAGGAACTGCTCTTTGATAGAAAGCTTCTCATTTTTTAGGATTTCACCATCAGCAGATGAAATTGACAGGTTCAATTTGCTTCTTCCTAAAAAGAGAATAGCGGCTGATACTAGGAAAAAACAGGCATTGATTTCCGCAACGAGAGAAAAATTATTGACCGATAGTCCTAAGAGCCAGACTCCGAAAGCTTGACCACCAATAGCTGAAATATAGGTGATAAACTGGGAAAAAGAATAAGCCTCCATCAGATCATTTTCAGCCACTTTTTCCTTAATAAGAGGCATGCGCAAACCACCTGCAAAATCACTGATCACATCACTGATGACATTAATCAAACACAGGCTGGAAAAGGCAAAGAGACTGGCTTGACCAAGTACCAAAGCTGCTAGGAAAAAGAGAAGAGCCTGAAACAAACCGCTATAGGTCATCCATTTGACCTTGTCCCTCGTGTAATCTGCCCGAATCCCTACAAAAACTGTAAAGAGAGTCGGAAGAATCATGACAATATTCGCTACAGCAACCGCAAAAGATGCTTGTGGCAAGGTCGATGCATAGACGATAAATACCAGATTGAAAATCGAAGCACCAAAAGCATTGAAGAAGCGTGACAAAGTCAAAATTCTATAAGCTTGATTTTTGAACAATAGTTTCATAGATAATCTCCCTTCTTGTTCTAATCCCTATATGAAGTATGACTACAGTATAGCACTTAGAAATTTGAGCGAGAGAACTTTTGAATATATGCAACAAATAAAATGAGAAAAAAGAAACGATTGAACTTCTTTGATGACGTGAAAAAGGTCAACAGTCCTATCGCTTCAAATTTCAAATCATTTTCTTAACTTGCAGATATTCAACAATCTGTTGCTTTTCTGTAGTATTCGGCAGATTTGTTACAGCCAAGCATCTCAAAAATACGGACAGCATCTTCCATCTTTTTCTGACCTTCCTTGACTCTGCCTTGCTTGCTATCAAGGAGACCTTCCGCCCACAAATAGACAATTCGAAAATAGGTCTCGTTTTCCTTGTAGAAATGCTCTTTGATGACACGTTTAAAATAATGAGCATTGGTAAATTCTTCACACTCAATGCTGGCTAAAAAACCATTCAATAGCATGGTGTGAAAAAGGTTCCGATTTCCCTTCATTTCCATTAGAAAATCAGATTTGCGGACCATTTCTCGTACATATCTAGTAAAAAGAGGAATAGATAAGAGTGGGGAACTGACTGAGAACAAATTGAGTTCATAGATACCCCAAATCTCGGTAGAAAACAGGTAATCATGAAGGACTTTCCCTTCCTCTGCTGTTAACTCTACCGTTTCATCCATGCTCTTCATATAAGACTTAATCATAATGGCATTTAGAATATGTTTCTGTTTATTTTGAGAATGGGCATGCTTTTGATACTCCTTACGATACAAGTCCTCGAGAGGTGCTATGTTCTTTGGATCCAAGATATCTGTGATTTCTTTTCTCAACTCAGAATCTGTATCATACTGAAAACCTCTAGCCAGAAAGAGGATTTCCTCCACACTCGCAGATATATTTTCTAAGGCAAATAGAAACTTTTCCATCGAAAGCTCACTTTGACCTGTTTCAAATCGGGACAACATAGAAGCCGAAAATTGTCCCCCAGTTGCTTGTCTTAGCGAGATATTTCTTGACTCTCGTAATTGTCTAAAGACTTTTCCAAGCTTCTCCATCGCTTTCCCCTTGATTGATTATTTTCTTTATTCTATCATACTTTTCAGAAAATTCATCAAAAACTTGCTAAATTGTCAGAATTATGAGAAAATAGAGGATATTTATCACGTGGAGGGACTGTTATGAGAGACGATATCAAAATCAATGACCGCGCTTTGGCCTTACAAGACCAAATTATCGATAAACTAGAGAAGGTTTTTGATACAGATGTGGAATTGGATGTTTACAATCTAGGATTGATTTATGAAATCAATCTGGATGAAACGGGTCTCTGCAAGATTGTCATGACCTTCACTGACACCGCCTGTGATTGCGCCGAAAGTTTGCCTATCGAAATCGTCGCAGGTCTAAAACAAATCGAGGGTATCGAGGACGTCAAAGTTGAAGTTACCTGGTCGCCCGCTTGGAAGATCACACGAATCAGTCGCTACGGACGTATTGCCCTAGGCCTCCCACCTCGTTAAGCAGGCAAATCACTTTTGAAGATGAAAAGAAGCAAGCCGAAATTGGCTTGCTTTTTAAGTTTATTTTTTACCTGACTTGTCCATATTCCAGAAGTCTGTCACGGCTCCGCGAGAAGCGGATGATACAATGTGGGCATATTTACCGAGGACACCACGGCTGTAAAGTGGTGGTAAGGTTGTTTCTGCCTTGCGTTTTTCAAGTTCTTCTTCGGATACGGCCATGGAAATTTCTTTGGTATCTTGGTCAACTGTAACGATATCCCCTGTACGAAGGTAAGCAATCGGTCCACCATCCTGAGCTTCAGGAGCAATATGTCCGACAACAAGACCATAAGTACCACCAGAGAAACGACCATCCGTCAAGAGGGCAACCTTGTCTCCTTGACCTTTACCAACGATCATGGATGAAAGTGATAGCATCTCAGGCATACCAGGACCACCCTTAGGTCCCACGAAACGAACAACGACAACATCGCCATCAACGATTTCATCTGTCAAGACAGCCTGAATCGCATCTTCTTCTGAGTCAAAGACCTTAGCTGGTCCAACGTGACGACGAACTTTAACACCTGATACCTTGGCAACCGCACCATCAGGAGCGAGGTTCCCGTTCAAGATGATAAGCGGACCGTCTGCACGTTTTGGATTTTCAAGGGGCATAATGACTTTTTGGCCTGGTGTAAGGTCTGCAAAGTCAGCCAAGTTCTCAGCAACTGTCTTACCAGTACATGTGATGCGGTCGCCATGAAGGAAGCCATTTACCAAGAGGTATTTCATAACCGCAGGTACACCACCAACTTCGTAGAGGTCTTGGAAGACATACTGACCAGATGGTTTCAAGTCAGCCAAGTGAGGCACACGTTCTTGGATCGTATTGAAGTCCTCAAGTGACAAGTCAACATTTGCGGCATGGGCAATGGCAAGCAAGTGAAGAGTGGCATTTGTAGAACCACCGAGCGCCATCGTTACAGTGATGGCATCTTCAAAGGCTTCACGAGTCAAGATATCTGATGGTTTGAGACCAAGCTCCAGCATCTTGACAACAGCACGTCCTGCTGCTTCGATATCTTCTTTCTTGTCAGCTGATTCAGCTGGGTGAGATGAAGATCCTGGCAAACTCATACCGAGAACTTCGATAGCAGTCGCCATGGTATTAGCTGTATACATACCACCACAGCCACCAGGGCCAGGGCAGGCATTACATTCAAGACGTTTCACGTCCTCAGCTGTCATATCACCGTGGTTCCATTTTCCGATTCCCTCAAAAACAGAAACCAAGTCAATATCTTTGCCATCAAGATTTCCGGGTGCAATGGTTCCACCATAGGCGAAAATAGCCGGGATATCCATATTAGCAATGGCAATCATAGAACCAGGCATGTTCTTGTCACAGCCACCGATAGCAACGAAGGCATCAACGTTGTGACCACCCATAGCCGCCTCGATTGAGTCCGCAATGATATCACGAGATGTTAAAGAGAAACGCATACCAGGCGTTCCCATGGCAATCCCGTCCGCTACGGTAATGGTTCCAAACTGTACCGGCCAAGCTCCCGCAGATTTGACACCTTCTTTCGCCAATTTCCCGAAATCATGCAAGTGAATGTTACATGGTGTATTTTCCGCCCAAGTCGAAATCACTCCCACAATCGGTGTTTCAAAGTCCTTATCTGTCATACCAGTCGCACGAAGCATGGCACGGTTTGGTGATTTAACCATGCTGTCATAAATGCTACTGCGGTGACGTTTATCTAATTCAGTCATCTTATCCCTCCCATTTCAGTTTTTACCATTATAGCACAATTTCCTCATGAAGAACAGAATAAAATTCTTGAATTTTCAGAAAATTCTATACAGTAATATTTTCTTTAAAAATGTTACATTTATTTCTTGACTTTATAAATTAAAGTGATATCATTTAGATATCATTTAACAGGAGGTCATTCTTATGACTGAAAAACTCATCAATTCAAAACCAAATGGTGTATTCGCATTGATTCGCATTGAGTTGACACTCTTACTTGGTGTTTTTGTATTTATAATGGCTGCTGGTTCGGAAAATGTATTTGGTATTATAATTGGTCTTCTCTTAATTGTGTCCGCGGCTTTAGCTCATGCTGGTTTAAAAGTTGTCAAACCTCAGGAAGCTCTGGTTCTGACACTCTTTGGTAACTATACAGGTACCATCAAAGAACCTGGTTTTTACTTTGTCAATCCCTTCAGCGTAGCAGTTAACCCTGCAAACCACACTCGACTTGGACAAAGTGGGGACGTTAGCACGAAATCTCCTTTTTCAGGGATGAAATCATCAAATGGCAATGATGTAAATCTTGAAATTGGCAAGAAACAGATTTCCCTCAAAGTTATGACTTTGAGCAATTCTCGCCAAAAAATCAATGATTGTCTAGGAAATCCCGTAGAAATCGGTATCGCGGTAACGTGGAGAGTTGTCGATACCGCTAAGGCAGTCTTCAACGTTGACAACTACAAGGAATATCTCTCTTTGCAGTGTGATAGCGCCCTTCGTAATATTGTCCGCATCTATCCTTACGATGTGTCTCCTAATGTAGATACTACAGGTGATGGGCAAGCAGATGAAGGTAGCCTCCGCGGTTCTAGTGAGATTGTAGCTAAACGTATTCGTGAAGAGATTCAAAGTCGCGTAGAGGACGCTGGCTTGGAAATCCTTGAAGCACGTATCACTTATCTAGCTTATGCACCAGAAATTGCAGCTGTTATGCTTCAACGCCAACAAGCATCTGCCATTATTGATGCGCGTAAGATGATTGTAGACGGCGCTGTGGGTATGGTTGAAATGGCACTAGAACGTCTCAATGAAGGAGAGTTGGTAGAACTTGACGAAGAACGAAAAGCTGCCATGGTTTCAAATCTCCTAGTCGTTCTCTGTGGCAATCATGATGCACAACCAATTGTCAACACAGGAAGTCTTTACTAAAGATGGCTGAAACTAAAAAAAAGCAGATCCCCCTTCGACTCTCAACAAAGTTATACGCTGCACTCGCATCATGGGCAGAAGACGACTTTCGTTCAGTCAATGGGCAAATCGAATATCTCCTTACAGAGTGTGTCAAGCAACGGAAGAAAGACGGAAAATACGTATCGGAAACCATTGACGAACCATTTGAGATTGATATTTAACACCTTCTCCTGTCTGCTAGATCGGACAGGAGAATTTTTTCATCTTTTTTTGTCAAGTAACTTTACTTTACAAAAAAAATGTGTTATCCTAGTATGGTTGATGAAAATCAGTAGATTGAATCGAATTTAAATACCTAAAGGAGAAATCAAAATGGCAGTACCTGCACGTCGCACTTCAAAAGCGAAGAAAAACAAACGTCGTACACACTACAAAGTAACAGCTCCATCTGTAAACTTTGACGAAACTACTGGAGATTACTCACGTTCTCACCGTGTATCACTTAAAGGATACTACAAAGGACGTAAAATCGCTAAAGCTGCATCAGCTGAATAATAGAAGGGAGATACCATGCGCGTAAATATCACACTTGAACACAAAGAATCTGGTGAACGCTTGTACCTTACTTCTAAAAACAAACGTAACACTCCAGACCGTCTTCAATTGAAGAAATACTCACCAAAACTTCGCAAGCACGTTGTGTTTACAGAAGTTAAATAAGGGTTCACTATACGTCACTAGACTTTAGAAACCTTGATTTAAAGCAATTCTTGAAATTCAAAATTTCACTACATTGCAATATAAATCAATCGAATCACTACCTTTTTCACTACCTTTTATGAAATAAGAAACTGATTCGTTTATTTAAAAGAAGAGGAATTTCAACATGAATTCCTTTTTTTATTTCTAAAAACGGTAAAACAACCTTAATGCTACCTGTCTTACACTTGTAACATTACTTTGATATAATAGAAATGGAGGTAAGCAAATGAAAAGATTTATCACATTACTTTTAGTGTCTCTATCTACAATTCTATTAATCGCATGTTCTAATCAATCAAGCAATTCTTTAGATGGCGAATACTACTGGATAAACGAGAGTAGAAATGAAGTTGCCTTTACCATTTCAGGTAACAAAGGAAATATCAATAAGGGGGAGGCTGATGCCTTTACAATTGATAAAGATAGTTCAACAATCGAACTGACTGGTTCTAATATCATAAACCGAAAAGAGAATTATACCTTCAAGGATGGCGTATTCACTGTAGATATTTCAGGAACGAAACAGGACTATTACAAAAAGGATAGTGAAGCATATAAAGAAGCAGTGAAGAAATACGGCAACAAGTAAAACTCTCAAACTATTCGTTGTTCTTTATACAATAAAAACGCTTTGATTGAAGCGTTTTTTGTTGTCCCATTAACAGAGGGAAATTGAGCATAATCTATTTTTTAGTGCTTTTCAGGCTATATTTTGATCATTTGAGGGAATCAACATTATTTTTGAATATTCATCTGATAAGATAGGAGTATGAAAAATTTAAAAGAAGATAACATTCAAAAATCCTTATGGCACATCAAACGACATTGCGAGAATATAGAGAAAAATACTGATGTTCTTAGAAGAAAAATCGAACTCCTCCATCTGAAGGAAAGTGTCGAGATACTAAAGAGAGTTTTTAACGATGAGAAACCCTATCCGAATTTGGATAGGGATGAAGTGTTTTAAAAATACCTAGGTATTTATTAATTTCAGTTTGGATAGTTAACAAATTATAAAGCAATTCCTATTCTGATAATTTTTGACAATAGTTTATTTAATTGTTTAATCCCAAAATTCTTCAACTTGCTTACTAATAAAATCACGATTAAGCCAAAAACATTGTTTTGTCATGTAATCATCGGAAAAGTCTTCTGGTTTATTTTTCCATCTAGCTTTAACTGGTAAATGGCTAGAATATGGGCTCTCTACATAGCTACTTTGACTTGTATGCGGTCTGACATGCATTATACTTCCTTTATCGGATACCTTTGGTAGATTATTTTCAATTCTCCAATTATTACCCCACGGAACTCTTTCTAATTTAACACCATCTTTAATAATTTTCTTGGTGCTACTCCAGACCGATTTTGCTTGGCTTTCAATCACATGTACTGGCATAGCCCAAAACTTTGCACCTTTTAAAATATATTGTCCTTTAATATTTTTAAATACTACAAATAAGAACTTAGTTTGTTCTAATTGATTAAATAAATCTGATTCATGCCACGATTTACTTACTAATTCTTCAAATTCAAAACTAGGAAAGCTCATGTGTTGTTCGGGTATATTCTCTTCTTCTAATCTAATCGTTTTAACTTGAATGCCAGCTTTAGAAAATTCCTCTGTTTCTTCTGGGTTGTTTCTGATTCCCAAGAGAGACTTTATAATCATTGACTGTAAATGTTTTGGATTTGAATTAGTCTTTATTGAAAATAGGTTTGCTAACTCTGTAGTTGATTTCCCTTTATATTTATCTATTTTTGAAAGAATAATTTCCTCTAGTGATTGATTTTCTAAATTTCTATAGTCAGTAATGATAGACTCTCGATTATTTTTTACTTCTAAACTATTGTTAAAATAATCTACTTGAATATTCGGATCCACCTTGTCTCCGTAGATATAATCTCTCACCAAAGTTTGCATATATGAATTTTTTAGTGCAAATGCTCTTGGTTTTGCTCCTCCAACATTTAAAGATGGGTGTTGAGGAGTTATATCAGTTGCTTTTTTAGCTTTGGTACAAGCTTCAAGTATGTTTGTTAAACTTCCTGAAAGATCATTAGCTTTTCCTTCTTTTATATATTTGTGTATCAACTCCCAATCTTTTTTTATAATGAGCCAATCTTTATCAGGTACTTTAAATTGCATAGCCTTAATAAATTTAAAGTCGGTATTTTTTATTCCTTTTTCATACAAATAAAAACCAATCTCAAGGACTTGATTTTTCTTATAAAAATTACTCTCGTTAACATTGTTTAGTTCAAACTCAGTAATATAATTAATTTTATTAAGAACTAGACGTTCTTTGGCAGTGATGCCATATCTAACTTTTTTTAAAGGCGTTGCCTTCAACTCTATCCCAACAGCTCCCAAATCTGCCTCTGCAAGGTTATTCTTCTCAACACCAAACCAAGACTCCCAAGCATCGCCATAGATTGATTTGTTAGCTGTTTTTTTATTTGGCATTAAAGCTTGCAGTTCCCCAACGGTTTTTCCTAAGGCTTTAAGTGCCCAGTTATGTACATCTTCTCTATTATTAAATTTCATTTAATTGTATCCTCTAGTTTTTATCTATTTAAACTATTTTAACATAATTGATTCAGGAAGTTGATCGATTTTTATTTTTTTAGTATAATAGTCTAATAGGCTGTTTGCTATAGCTCTAAAAGGAGAAAATATGAAAGTACTAGAATTATTTGCCGGTGTTGGTGGATTCCGAATCGGCCTTGAAAACTCTGACAAAGATTTTTTTAAAACAAAATGGGCTAATCAATGGGAGCCGTCACGCAAATCGCAAGATGCATTTGAAGTTTATGACTATCATTTCCCAGATAGTGAGAATCTAAATATCAGTATCTCAGATATCTCTGATGAAAAATTTGCTTCTATGGATGCCGATATGATTGTTGGAGGCTTTCCTTGCCAAGACTATTCAGTTGCAAGAAGTAAAAAAAATGAAAAAGGTATTGAAGGGAAAAAAGGTGTTCTCTTTTGGGAAATCATTCGAGCAACCGAAAATATCAGACCTAAATACCTCATTCTTGAGAACGTAGATCGACTCCTTAAAGCTCCTTCAAAACAACGTGGGAGAGATTTTGCAATCATGCTTACAGCATTCAACAATCTAGGATATTCAGTAGAATGGAGAGTTATCAACGCTGCTGAATACGGAAGAAGCCAACGCCGACGTCGAGTTTTCTTTTTTGTTTATAGGAATGATACGGTTTTTGCAAAAACTATTGATAAAAAATATGAGCAAGAAAATGTCGTATTTGAAGAAAATAGATATGATGACTATATTTTTAAAACTGGTTTGTTTGCTACGCAGTTCCCAATAAAAAATTTCCCAGTTAAAAATCGTCATGTTTTCTACGAGCTAGCAAATGACATTGTTGAAGTATCAGATAACTTTACAGGATCTGTTTGGAATACAGGGATTATGCGTCATGGGAAATACTATTCAATTGATACAGAACCTGACTATAACGGTAAACCAATTACTCTTAGAGAAATTTTACAGAATGAAGAAGAAGTCCCAGAAAAATATTTTCTAACAGACTCTTCAAAATTGGAAAAATTCCAATATTTACGAAGTGCTAAAAAAATTGAAAGAACTTCAACTGATGGCCACACCTATATTTATTCTGAAGGAGGCATGTCCCCTTACGATGATTTGAACCTTCCTGGACGAACTATGTTAACATCCGAAGGAACAGTTAATCGCTCTACTCACCTCCTCTTTATCAATGACAAATACCGCCTCATCACCCCAGTTGAGGCTGAACGTTTACAGGACTTTCCTGACAATTGGACTGCTATAAAGAAGTTAGCCGACGGCTCTCTTGTTGATGTTTCTGATAAAATGAGAATGTTCTTCATGGGAAATGCTCTAGTAACTGAAATTGTTCGTAAAATTGGAGATTTTATTAAAAAAATTGAGAAATAGAAAAAGTACGGAAAATAAACCGTACTTTTTATTTGATTTCAAACCTATGTTCCTTATACTCAAAGCATCTTATTTCTTCACTACTTCTAATAAGAAAATGAAAATAGTGATTCCGTCCATCTTTAGAATTTTCTTTATTAAGTTTGAAGTAGTTCTTCTGATTCATTGCCATAGTCCTTAAGATATCATCAATCAGAAAAGTAAGTGGTACATCCATTGCTGAGTATTTTTGGAAATCTTCTTCGAATCGGATATAGTCTTCTGAGAAATAATCCATCTGCAATTTATTCTCATAGAGTTCTTTTCTACTCATAGGTAACCTCTTCTAATAACTGGATGCTCAAGAAGTCTTCCACTTGAATAAATCGATATCCTTCATAAGTCTTGAGGGATACTTCTTTTGCTGAAATTTCTCTCACTTCGCCAATCAAAGTTACTTTTTGGGCTTTTTGTTTGACTGTAAAGCGACCTTTTAAATGGCCAACATAAAGCTGAGAAAGTAACAATAGTTTTTCTGTTCTGTTCAAGTCACTGGTTAGATCGACACGATATTTTTCTTCTCCTAGTGATGTGGTATGCTCGGATAAAAAGAAGCCCATCCACTTTTGCATACCTGAGTCTTGATATTCTCGGGCTGACTGATAGGGCAAATAAGAACGATCAATCATTTTAAACCATCTAATCCACCAGCAGAATGACCTCCAATTAGTTTACTTCTAGCGATGCTTCTTGAGGCTGACTCAAGCGCATTGGCTTTTAAGAGTGAAGTGAACCCAAACTGATCTCGGATGCTGTCAATCGCTGATTGGAGCCTTTCTTCTTTTTCTATTTTTTCAACATCATCAAATAAAGAAATGAGTCCAAACGATTCATCCACTAGACCCGAATAATTAACAGCAACGTTTCTTACGGCACCAGAACTGTATTTCTGATGAAATAACTGTAAAACCACATTAGTTAGGGTGTCTGTCTGATTAGTTGGTTCGATCTTTCTTTGTATGTTGATTGATTTTCTATTTTCTTGTTTGGAATAGCCTACATGAATAGAGACAATAGTTGTTTTCTTACCTGCTCGTCTAAGACGTATAGCAACTTGCTCTGCCATCTCTCGAAGGACAATCTCGATATCCCGTTGCTTGATATAATCTCTTGGTAAGACTTGAGAGTTACCTAATCCTGAGCTCTTTGGTTTATATGGATTATTAACATTACTTTCATCTACTCCATTTGCGTAAAACCAGAGACGTAGCCCTACTACTCCTAAAGAATTTTTTAGTAAATCGGGATTGCAATTAGCAAGTTCCTTGATAGAAAAGATTCCCAAGTCATTTAATCTCTTTTCCATACGATGACCAATTCCCCAAAAATCAGTCATGTTAGGAATTGTCCAAACCTTACTTTCTACGTCTTCATAAGACCAGTTAGCACGCATGGTGGGCATTTTCTTAGCTTCGTTGTCTAAGGCTAGCTTTGCAAGTAAGGGATTACTATTTGACATACCAACAGTTGAGTAGATGCCTGTCTTTCGCCAAATATCCTTTTGAATCTTAGCAGAAATCATATCCAATTTATCTTTTCGGGATATGGTCTGATCGCTAACAAAGTAGTTAAGAGAAGTTGTCAAATCAATAAAACCTTCATCAATTGAATAGGGATAAATCTCATTCGGAGTGCTGTAATCTTGAAAGACTCTCTGTATTTCCATATTGATTTCAATATACTTGTCCATTCGTGGTGGGACGATAAAGGTGGTCTTCGCCCATTCCTCAATATATCGAACAAATTCTGGATTCGTTGGAAGACCCTGTTTTTTTGCGTTATAGTAAGAAAATTTTCTGGTTTTGACGTCAAAGGGTAAATCATAAGCCCGACCAACATTCTTTTTCCCAAATACTTTCTTGAACATAGGTGATGATGCCAATATCAATCCAGCAGAATTATCCGCTCGACTCATCACACAGAGGGAGGTTTTAAGAGGATGAAGTCCTCGCTCCGCACATTCAACACTAGCATAGAAAGACTTCATATCAATAAAGGCAATATCACTGACAGGCTCTTTTGAATAGTCAATGATTCCCATAGTCTAGTCCTCCAAAGGTATAAAGTTTCCGACAATTTTTCCAACAATCCTAGGATCATCGTCATAAGGAGCAAATTTGTCTTTGTATTTCTTATTGATGGAAACTAGGCGTAAGCCATCTTCTTCCAAGTAGACTCGCTTGATATAGGTCTGCTCATTCCAAACAACTGCATAAACTGCCCCATTATAATCAAAGCCCGTCTCACGAATGAGGGCAACGGAACCATTTGGATATTTAGGCTCCATAGAATCCCCCGATACCCAAGAGGCGAAATCATGCCCTAACTCTTCGTTATAGTAGACCGTATCGTATTCTTTTTCTCCATAGATAGTGGCACCAAGACCAGCAGACATTTCTTCATAGACCCGATATTCATAGCGTGGTTCAGCAATTAAGATCACCTTCTTATTTTGCTCTTCTTCGACTAAGTCACGAGCATAAGACACAACTTGTTCTTTTCCATTGGGTGAGAGGACATTATAAAGTCTGATAATCTCTATCTCAGTAAAATAGCCTTTTGGGACGTTCAAAAGTTTCTCTAATAATGCCACTTTCTCAGTAGAAGGTTCTTTGACTCCACGTTCCCAAGCAGAATAGGCTTGATAGCTAATTTCTAGCTTATCTGCAATATCTTTTTGTGTTAGTTTTAGCTCTTTCCTCCGAGCTTTTAATTTTTCTGGTTGATACATGATTCACCTCACATCAATAGTAATTTAAACTCTGCTTTCTTCCTTGATTGTTCATCAGATAACTTGTTTTTATCCCAAGCATAAGCAATACTTTTACCTTTATTGTACAATAACCAAACTTTGACATTTTTTGCTTTCTCTGTAATTTCTGGCCATAGATCTTGATTTAATAGTTCAGGCACTTCCTCGCTAGTTGCAAAACCGTCCTTACTCAATCTTTGAATAACCAGACTTACAGTAGAGGGCTGGTACTGGTTGTAGTCGTCTGCTATTTGTTCTTTTATCTTATGAAAACAATGATGAATAGTAGCATTTTGACCATTGATATATTCATCAACAGCTCTTCGGATTTCTATTTCTAATCCCAGATGATACTCCCTCAGCAAATCAATAAGACGGTAAGTAAGAGCTTCTTTGGATACCTCTAAAGATGACTGGACTTCCTCAAACGTTTGGCAGGCATAATAGACTTTAGAGAGAAGAACTATATCTGGCATAAGAATAAATGCTGAAAAGATGTTTGCTTCTCGCTCAATCTGACTATCCTGATTTTCAACTGACTCTGCAAAATACCCACCTTCATGTTTTAAAAGAAAGTGTCCTAACTCATGACAAAGAGTGAAATTTTGCTTAGTAACGGTATTATTTTGCTCATAGGAAATACTTACTCCAAGTTCATCAATTATTGTCAATCCCTCAATCTTTTTATCCGAAAAATGATGAGGGAGTATCAATATCTCGTTCTCATTTACATGGTAATCAAAGAAAAAACGAAAGCTATATTTCAATAAAGGGCTATCTTGATTCTTCATAAATTGGTAAAGCAATTTCTTAGCACAATGGTGAGCTTCTAAATACAAATATTCCAACTTGTACCTCCTTTTCACTGGAAATACAAAAACTAAACCAATTTGGTTTAGTCTATTATATAAAAAAAGTAGACGGATGTCTACTCAAACTGAAGAAAAAGTCCATTTTGGACAATTTTCTTCAGTCTTTTTCTTTCATTAAAGAAACTAAAAAACTCTTAAGAATAGAGCATATATCAACATTCCTAAGAGTTTTTATAATATGGTATCCAACCTACAATATGGCAATTTTTCTATTGTTGGTAGGGTTTGTCTACTCCTATTAAGTAGTTCTATAGTTGTGATGATCTAGAATATGGCCATCTCCTGTACCTAAACTAAAAATAAACTATGATATATATCCAACATCAGTAGTATTATCTAATAGATCAAGAAATTTAGAGATATCTAGTGTACTATGTAATCCTAATTTATACGTCGCCCTATTATCTAAATGACTATCAATGTGATAGATTGGATGGTTATCTCCCTGATGTTTCGGATCATTGTCAAATCTTAAATATCCAAAATCAAAAATTAGCAATTCATTAATGATATAAAACAACAAGTCTGTATCCAGGCTTCTATTTTTCCCATGTAGTAAATCGAGGAGTTCTTCAACCCACGTATCACCCCAGGTAAGATCTTTGTTATCAATTATATTTATAATAGTTACTATCTGAGAAATAATTGCTGAATTAAATTCAAAGCGTCCAATGTTCGAGAAATCACACCAAATTTTAAACTCATTTTCTCCTATTTTTTCTAATTTGAACGGAAAAACGAAAGATTGGATAGTAAACATAGGCTGGTCATTCACTTTTTCATATACATTGTAAAAAAACATTCTTTGCATTTTTCTACCAGAACTATTCGGATATACAATTCTGAACCCTTCCTCATCATGTACACCAACTTCGTTCGTATCAGAGTATTCTGTGAGAATTTCCCGAGAAGTTTCTAAACAAATTTTTATTAAATCTAATTGGTTAGTTATGGAGCGATTGATATACCTAGTCAATGCTCTTCCCAAACTAAATCTATACTCTTTACTCATCTAAATAATCCTTGACATTTTCAATCAATTCCTCTATTTGTTGGAGATTGACTCCCTTACTTCCAAGCATAGTACCAACCATAGTTTTTATTTTTTGACTATTTTCAAGAGTGAATAGATGTTTATTCTTCAGAGCTTTTTCGACTTTTTGATCAAAAGTAAGAGAACCATTTATTAGATTCTGAATTTGCTCTTCTTGTAATATATCTTTTTTTTGTGGCTTAGTTACCCTTACCTTACCAGTATCAATAATTTCATCTAGCATCGGTTGATATTTATCATAAATAATCCTATTAGATTTTCCTAATATTAAATATGATGTCAAAAACGATCTAGTAAGTAACATATATATAGTATTTCGGCTCTCCAAATCTTGAGTAATTTCATCCAAAACTATTCCAATCAAAAAGGAGAACTCCAAACCCTTAACATTATTCTGATTACTTATAAAAACCTTATCACTTTGTCTAGATCTATATCTATTTTCATAAATTTTTTGAGTTTCCCAGTTATATTTCTGCTCAATAAGCGTGCTTATATTATCAGCTAATTTATAACCTTTATTGTTCTTAGATACAAATACTATTCCAATATCAGAAGGAGAAATGTCTTTATGTTTTTCCCTTAAATCATCAATTATATTAAACAATTGATTTAGAATTTCACCAGTTGTCTCAGCATATTCCAACTTGGTAGGTAAAATTGAATCGTCATTGAAATCATTAAATCTGTTGATTGGTTCTCGACTAAACTCATATACGATTGTCTGATTCTCCTCTTTTTTTTCAAAAGTGTACCCTGCCGCTCGCCAAGATTCATCATCATCAAACCATTGAATAACTGGTTTTTCCTTTAAACCAAATCCTAAAAATTGTGAAAACATAAAGTTCTTAGGATCAGTTCGGTAAACTTTATTAAGAGTAAAATCAGGTTGTCTCACAAGTTCAGATTTTCTTTCATAAATTTTTTGAAAGATATCACTAGCTACAATCACTTGACTAGATGCAACCATATCACATAACTTAAAAAAAGAATCGGAAAAATCCTGAGCTTCATCAATAAGAATATAATCAAAGCAATAGGTGAAATCTGATGTATTTCTTATCTCTTCAAGTTGCTTAATAGCAGATAAACAAACTCCATCAAATCCTTCAACACCAGAATCACTATAGTTAATAAATTCTAGTCCATAAAAATGACAAATATAACTATATAATCCAGATTCTGAATTATACGATGAACCCCAACTTCTCATGACTTTGATTCGTTCTTCAACATCTTCACGTCTTGAAACTTTCATTTGATCAAAAAATTTTGGAAGACGTTTCTTTATATCATTTGCTAATACTCTACTATTACAAGTAAAAACAATTTTTTTATCTGTTTGATTATATAAATTCACTAACCTATGAAACAAAAGCTCAGTTTTACCTGTACCTGCTAAACCTTGTATAGAAACTTCTTTTTTAGGAATATCGTCATATACGAATCTAGTTTGATCTCCGTCAAACTGAACAATTCTACTTCTTACAGCGTCAAGTATACTATGACTTTGACCTCCTTTATCAGGTGTGTTGATTGAACCAGAAATTAATGAAATTAGAATTTCCAGAGTTGCCAAAGATTCTCTATCGAAAATTTCACGCTCATTAATACTTTCTGTATTGATTAAATTTATTGGCAATTCATCTAGTAAATGATTCCATTTTCTACTATTACCAATTTTACTCTTAAACCCAAATACTCCACTTAGAGTGGTAATAGAATCTATAAATTCACCTACATAGTCTTCAAATTCATCTGATTTCGCATCTCTAATACTTGTAAAAATTATTTTTGTTTTAGGGATAAGAATTGCAAAAGAATCAGCATTGTTAGCTATCAGTTCAGTTGATTTATCATCCTCCACACTATATAGCGGGTTTTGTATAACATATATTGTTCCATCAATACTAGCAGTTCTCTCTCTTAAAATTTTTTTCAATTCTAAATAAGAGTCCGTCTGTTCAATTTCATTAGATACTTTTTCGTAAAACTTAATATCACTCATTAATTATTCCTTTCCAAACTGTTTCTTCCGTTCTTCCAAAAAAGCAATCAATTCTTTTCTAAATACAACTTTTTCATCATCAGTAAGACCTTCTGAATTTTTACGGAAGAGAAATTCAATATCCTCTAACTTATTATTCGTAAACTCTTCATCAGAATTACCAACTAAATAATCAACAGTTACATTTAAGACTTGAGCAATCTTAACAAGATTTTCTTGTGTTGGTTTTTTTACTCCACGTTCCCATGAAGCATATGCCTGTTGGGAAATATTTAGTTTTTCAGCTATTTGAGCTTGTGTTAGCTTTACTTGTTTCCTTAGTGTTTTCAAGCGTTCTGCGAATTCCATAGGTGACCTCAAAAAAAATATTTTAAATTTTTGCAGAAAACTGTTGACATTAACAACCGTTGGTTGTATAATATAATCAACAACTAATAGTTGTATAGCAATTGAAAATAATAACCTTATCTTCAAGGCTAAATCACGATCATTGACAATTAAATAAAAAGTGCGTCTGACAACCAGAGGACTGATTGCCAAAACTACACTAAACTTCGTACCTTTATTGTAAACGTTTTGGAAAGAAAAGTCAAGTCCGTTTTATGGTTGAAGTGAAGATTAAAAACATTTTTTGTGGGCTTCCACGCATTTCGGACTTTCGCACTTTTCCGAATAGTAAAGTGAACTGGCTTCGCCAAAGGGCGTAAGAGAATCTTAAGGGTATGACAATGACTACCTGATGAGATTGGCTGGGGAAGCGATGGTAATTTAAGCAATGCACCTTGCTAAACGTTGCCACCGTGAAGGAGGAATCCTTCAACCAAATAACTTTTCTCTACTGCTGTCTATCTAATTTACTAGATAGATTTACTCTAGCTACTAAGTCCATTTTCTTAGTAGCTTTTTACTTTTACAATAAAGGAGAACACTATGACTAACTTTTTTCGCTCAACAATGTGAACGAATCTATAAAAACTACATTTTCACCTATAATATCTTTTCCTCATCGGAACAACTCCAAGGACAACTCTATTATCAAGCCCAAAAGGATTTAGATAAACTTGCCAACCAATCACTGCTTACTGGCTTTACTCCAGGTGAAGTACAATTTTATACCAGAATGTTTAAACGAAAACTTTTTACTCATTACTACTCAAGAGTGAAGCAACTAGCTTAACTCTTTTTATTTTACACTCAGAAAGGAAATATCTATGATTCCAGAAACACTTGTTATGCTACCAGAATTTATCGGCACTGCTTACTACGAAAAATTGGGCAATGCGCCACGCTATGTCTTCGGAAAAGAAGGCAAATACCAACGCCACGTGCTAAACAATGAACAACACGGAGCCTTCCACGTGATCACACCAGCTTCTGCTACCGTCTTTCCAGAAGATGCTCTAGTCGAAGTGGTCAATCCCATTTTCCTCGCAGATACTTCCCTAAACGGAAATTCTGTTGCCCCAGCACTTAACGTATTTGCTGAAAAATTGGTTTTGAAAAAATAAGAAAGAATAGGAGAAATATACATGGCTAAAATCGGATTAAACTACGGAGAAAAACTTCAAATTGCAGACAAAACCTATCGGGTTATCTCAGAAGGTCTAGACATACCTCAAGTCTTTGGAAAACTTACTTTCCGAGGGATTGAAGGAACAGATACCATCTATGAAATTGACCGTTCCCAACGCAATCCTGACGGCTCCTATGTTCAGGTTAATACGGGAGAAATTCGGGGTGTTGTGGTAGGGATTCATTCTTCAATCCAGCATGAAACCCTCTTTTTCACTATTGCCGATATGGCGGAGTCTGAAATCGAAGACTTGGGTCTCAAGTACCGTGAGGAAGTGGAGCTAGAAGACATTGTCGTAACTCATACTCACGTTAACCGCAATGATATCTACAAGCTCTTTGCTTCTAAGATTAAGAAAAAAGGGACAAGCCCTAAAGAATCTAAACCCGTAGAAAACAAGAAAGAAAACTAGGAGGTGACACATGAAACTCTTTACCTACCGTGGACAAAGAGTTCAAATATATCATCGGCACATCAAGGCAATCACTTGGTTTATCGTGTGGTCGCCTTTTTTATTTGCCTTAGCTTATTATACCTATCAACACCACTTGGAACTACAAGCCCAACCCTTTCCCAAAACCTACTACTTAGTTGCCTTTGCCTTACTATCTGCTCTCATCTCTCAAGTTCTGAATTGGCTTTGCTACGAAAAACTACTCGCTTTTCAAAAACTCAATAGCTTACGAATTCTCTCTCGTTTTCTCTTAGAAAACAATCTATATCTAGTCAAGAAAATTAGACGGGAGAAAAGGACAATAGATAAAATTAGACTTCCTCAAGTTTATCTCAAACAATCCCGTTATGGTTTGGAAGTGAGTTTTATCCTAGAAGGCAATAAGTTTCAAGATCGATTTCTCAATCTTGGGGCAACCCTTGAAGTCATGTTTAATGGTGATTTTCGAAACAAAACCTTTGATAAACGCTTTATTAGGTACGATATCGCCATCAATAGGATTGATAGTCGTATTGGCATTGACCAAGTAGTGGTCAAGGGTTCAAAACTCCAACTCATGAAAGATGTAGTTTGGGACTTTATCGAAGAACCACATTTGCTGATTGGAGGGGGAACAGGTGGAGGAAAGACAATTCTTCTCATGTCCATCATTTATGCACTTACCAAGGTTGGTTTTATTGATATTTGTGATCCGAAAAACTCAGATCTAGCTGGTTTGAAAAAAATCCCTGTCTTTCATGGTCGAGTCTTTACCAGTAAGGAAGATATTATCCAGTGCTTTAGGGAAAACGTGGAGTTCATGGAGAAACGCTATGAACTCATGTCTACTTCTCCCAAGTTTCAAGCTGGGAAGAACTTCACTTATTACGGGATGAAGCCTAAATTCATTCTGGTTGACGAGTGGGCAGCACTTATCGCTAAAATTGATCGAGATTATACCCTACAAGCAGAAGTCACCGAATACCTTACCCAACTAGTCCTAGAAGGCCGTCAAGCTGGAGTTTATGTGATTTTTGCCATGCAACGGCCTGACGGGGAGTTTGTCAAAACTGCTCTTCGGGATAACTTTATGAAGCGCCTCTCAGTCGGTCATTTAGAATCAACAGGCTATGACATGATGTTTGGGGATGCCAATAAAACCAAAGAGTTCAAAAAACTAGATGAAATTAATGGTGTTAAGGTCAAGGGACGGGGCTATATCGCAAACAACGGAGACTTGGCTGGTGAATTTTTCTCTCCTTATGTACCATTGGACCAGGGCTTTTCTTTCTATGAGGTCTACTTACAAATTCCCATTTTAGAATTTGAAGGAGAAGAGTTTTCTGTCTTTAAAGACTATGATTCACTAGTCCCAACAAAAGAACTAATAGAGGAGGTAGAACAGTTAGAAAACCAAGTCAACAAACGCCCACTCAAAGATTTTGCGGAAGAACAGGAACTAAAAGTCGCAACGCTTCGAAAAATTATTTATCTCTTGGAAGAACAAGGAATCGATTTTGACCGTTCTGACTCAGCTATTTTGGTGACTCCTCTTCAAGAAGAACTCCTTCTGGAAACTCTGGTTCACTTTGAAGAAGGCGGACGAAGATCTTATGCCAAAGCCGTTCAGATGGCACTTAGTCATCAGGAACTAGGACAAGGGCAAGGGCAAGCCTGACGGCAAGTCAGGCGCAGACCGTAGCCCGAAGTTCCTAGTTTCTGATGATGTAACCCCCGATTTCTAATAGGGGGGTTACATTTGACAAAATGGCAAAGTCCAACCCTCCTCAGTCCTTGTGGGAGTTGGGATTGCGAATTTTAGAAAGTGTGTAACTTTGGCAAAAAAATTGTGTCACTCATAAAAAAGGAGGTGCCCCCACGAATGGATAAAATCAGCCCATTCAATCTTAAGAAATTTCGTCAAGAAACAGGCATGAGTCAAAAACAATTTGCAGAAGCCGTTGACCTACCTACTAGAACCTATCGCTCCTACGAAGCTGGAGAAAGAGGATTAAGCATTGAAAAATTCCGTGACCTAAAAGCCAAACTAGGCTTTCATAGAGAGCATGAAAAACAAAGTTTGCGTGCTCGAATTGACTACTTACGAATCTCTTTTCCTGCTCTACGTGACTTAGAGTCTTTCTGTGAAAACTTTCTCTTCTGTCATCTGAGCGAATTTAGCGCTCAAGAAACACGGCTCATGAACTTCACCCATCTTTGGCAACGTGGTAATATTTGGATTTTTGATTTCTTTGATAAAGCAGAAACCAAAGACTACCAATCCTGTCTTCAACTATCAGGACAAGGGTGCCGTGAGTTGGAAGTACTCCTAGAATACAAGGGAATCACTTGGCAGGCCTTCCTTCAAAATCTCTTCTATTCTTATGAGGATTGCCGGATTAAGAGGTTAGATATTGCTCTAGATGAGCTCTACAAAGGGTTTGGAAAAGAAGACCAGCAGATTCACCTACCTAAGTTGATTGAGAAGCTCTACGCCAAAGAAATTGTCCTCAATACCTTTCGAAAGTGGAATGTAACAGGGGGCGGTTCTTTTATTGATAATGACGATATGGAAGCCAATCACGGTTTATCTCTCTACTTTGGATCAAGGCAAAGCCAACTCTACTTTAACTTTTACGAGAAACGCTATGAACTAGCCCGTCAAGAAAATATCTCCTTGGAAGAATCCTTGGAGATTTTTGGTATTTGGAATCGCTACGAACTTCGCTTTTCAGACCAGAAAGCACAAGGAGCTATCGAGGAATACATCAACGGTGTAGACCTTGGGGAAATCGCCCGTGGGATTATCAATCATGAAATGCAAGTCTATGATGGAATCAATCAATTTGGAGCTTATAAGCCTGACCAAAAATGGCAACGACTTTTTGGTGGGGTAGAACCTTTGAAACTCTCAACCAGTCCTCAACCCTACTCTATTGAGCGAACCATCCGCTGGCTAACTTTCCAAGTGGCGAACTCCCTTGCCCTAGTTTCAGAAGCTGATCGTATCATGCAGACCGAATACATGAAGATGATACAAAACAGCGGGGAAATTACAAATCGTGGGAAAGCAATGTTAAAACTACTCAAAGCTAGTAAATATTATGAACATTAGAAAGGAAAATAACCTATGGAATACAAAGTTGAGATTAATTCACTAGAAAACTTTAAAGCTTGGTCAGGCGGATTAACAACTCTAAACACTGTTCGTGAACGTGGAGGATTGGATACCCTCACCATTATTTGTGAGGATATCTTCTGTGGAGATACCCCAACGGAAACTCAAATCAATGATTGGCTCTGGTTTGATTCTGATTTTATCTTCCAATCACTTGGCTACGATGATCTTCTAGAGGCTTCTTAAATTGCTTAAGAAAATCTATCAAGCAGACTTCTTTCTCTTACCTGACAAAGAGTTTTGGCATTTCTACATTCTTTTAAGAAAAGGAAAGGAGTTCTACTATGAATGTGCTGGAAGATGCACCGAAAAAGAACCAAATTCTAAAGGTCTCTATAACTACGAACATGCTTGCTTCACCCTAGAAGGACAAGTTCTTACTAACAATCAGAAGATGCGTCCCTCACTTATCACTTACATCCAACAAACCATCAAGCAAAATCAAGAACAATTTAGAAAGGAAATCGAAATGGCAACAAAAACAAACTTCACCCGACAAGTAGAACAAGTCGTTAATGAATTAGGCGAATGTCTCAAAAAGAAAGATTATAAAGAATCTTGGACAAAAGCAGGTGAATTAAATAGCTTGCTGAAAAAAGAGGAGGCAAAGACTTTAGCTCCCCAATTACTGGAACAACTTCAATACGAGCTAAAAGGCTATTACTTTATCAATTCAGAAATGGAAAAACTTAATAAACGATTCTATGCAAAAGGAACCAAACTTATTGAGTTAGCCCAAGTGTAACAGGAGGAACTATGGACAATTTAAAATCCTATCTCTTAAAGGTGAGGCAATTTCTAGAACAATTTAAAAAGGTTGAACAGAAAAAGAAACCTCCAAAACTTAAAACCCTCACCAAAAAACAAGTTAATCTTGCCGTAGTTGGCGGAATTTTTTTCCTTCTCATAATCGGGTTCATGGGCTCTATTCGAGCTATCACTCTATCAAATCAGGTTTCAAGTCTAAAAACAAGCATTGAAAACTTTGAAAAGGAAAAATCAGACACCCCTTCAACTACTAGGCAATATGACTACCGCCTACAATACTATCTAAATGATTTTGTTTATGCTTACTTTACCCTTTCACAAGAAAATAATAAGCAAACCGAACAAATTAATCATCTGAATTCCTTTTATGGTACCCTCCCTGACACCAAGTCACAAGGGCAAGTCCGAAACCCTAGCGAGGTGATTTATTCGCAACTCGTCACTGTAACTGATAAAGTGGCAACCTACCGTGTCAAATACAAGGAATGGATCAAAAAGGACAATAACACTGAGAAAAAGGAAATCACAACAGGATTTAATATTCCTTTTGAGGAAGTCAATGGTAAATATCGTATCGCAGGTCTACCTTGGTTTTCAAGTCTTGACTCCTCACAAGCAACTCCATCTTCAAAAGACGAGCAATTGACCTTATCAGCAACTGATCGTCTATCGGAGGATGAACACAAGAAAGTAGACAAGTTTTTAACTGTCTTTTTCACCAACTACACTACCAATCAAGACAATCTGAATTTGATTGCTAAAGATGTTTCTGTAGTCGCAAATACTACCTTTAAAAGTATTGACTACACCTATCTAAAAGAAGATGGGGAAAAACTCATCGCAACTGTTCAAGTTACTTTTGAAGTAGGTGCTTCAACTCATTCAGAGAATTTCACTCTCACTCTTACTCAAAATAATGGGACTTACTATGTAGATAAGTTAGCCCACACTATCCCTCTTAACTATGCAAAACAAGAAAAATAAAGGAGAACAACATGAACACAGAAAATTTACGTGCCTTCCTACAAGGAGATGCTGTTTGGGTACTAGGAGCAATTGCCGTACTACTTGCAGTTAAAGCTTGGCGCAACAGCTCCTGGATCCAACTTTTTTCAGTAGTTTGTTTTTATGCTGTCATTGTCTCACTCACAAAAGGACAAGACATTCTAAAAGCATTTGGTTGGTTCCTTCGTCTCTTTGGGATTGAAACAGGACTCTAACTATGAAAGATGAAAAGCTGTATGATTACGCCAAGGGGCTTAACGCCCCTTATTGGATTCAAGAGATAAAAACTAAAAAGGGCACTCGCATTTGGTACTTTGCTACACCCATGCAACTGTCCTTTTTTATAGTCTTTATCTTCATCTTTGTTACCATGCTACTCTTTGGTGGTTTTATTCTTGTACCTCTAGCTAAAGCCACTCACTCTATATCGTTAATTCTATACTGGTTTATCCCTTATAAACTAGCAAAGTTTTATACAGAATACGAACCACATGGAAAGAAAATGCACCTCTTTCTAGCAGATTACCTAATCTACTGTTGGGATTTTAAACTCAATAAAAAGGCAATCTACCATGAAGATCGTATTGAACCGGTTGAAGAAATCGTCTTTGAAAAAACAAACCTCTAGAAAGGAGGAAATATGCCTCTAACACTAACTTATCCTATCCTACAAACTCATGAAAATCTTGTCTTGAAACGGGATCGGTCAGTAATGGCCTACTACCGTATTCCGAACACCCCAATCACCATCACGGATGATGAACGAAAAAATAAGCACAAATTAACCGTTGCCCAAATGATGAAGAAACTTCAAAAGAATCAATATTTTGAGGTTTCCCTCATTCCCAAGGACTATCTTTTAGAGGAGAAATTAAAAGACTTTTCAGATGCACTAGCGGATGATAGTAGAGAGCTCGGAGAAGAACTCCTCCTCTACACCGTTGACCATTTAACAAATGAAATGGAAATCCCCTATCAATTTGATTGGGTGATTGGAGTTAACTTAAGAAAACAAAATCATGGGCAAACAATCAAAGAATTAGCACTTGAAAGCCTCACTGATTTTTCCGAAAAAATCGCTCAGGGATTTGGCTATGAATATGAACTCGCTGAAAACTGGTATGAGGACTACCATGCAGATGAGTTTACCATTTACCAAGCCCTTGCTCCCTTACGTGCAAAAGCCTTATCGGATGAGGAATTGTTTTACTACCAACGGATGCAATATCTACGCTATATCCCCCACTATAAAAAAGAAGTCCTCGCCAATCGTTCCCAATTTAACATTACGGATACTCTAATCAAAGTCACCAAGGGGGGCTTTTTAAAACTAGAAAGCCCTTATGGATCTTCTTTTGTAACCATTCTTCCTGTTGGAAAATTCCCCATTCAGTTTAACGGCTTTCATCTAGGAGAATTTGTTCAACGGCTTAACTTTCCTGTCGAATTGCGTATTAAGGCAGAATTTATTGATAACAATAAAATCAAAGGGAAAATGGGACGTTCCAATACCCGTTATCGCAATATTATGGAAGAGGCAGAAAATACGGATACTGTCCAACAAGATGAAATCATCATGGGATCGCTTTCTCTGAAAGACTTGATGAAGAAGGTAGGAAATAAGGAAAATATCATCGAATATGGAGCTTATCTTATTGTCTCTGCTTCCAGTATTGGACAACTACGACAACGTAGACAAGTAATTCTCAATTACTTTGATGATATGGGCGTTGAAATTAGTGAAGCTAGCCAAGATGCACCCTACCTTTTTCAAGCCCTCCTCTATGGTCAGCATCTTCAAAAGAAAACAAGAACTTGGACTCATATGGTAACTCCTCGTGGTTTCTCAGAACTGATGCCCTTTACCAATAGTTCTTCAGGAAATCGGATTGGCTGGTATATCGGACGAGTAGACAACTGGACAGGGCGTTGGGATTCGATTGAAAAAGCTATCGAATCCTCCAAAAACATTGTTCTATATAATGCCACTGTCGGAAACAAAGAGGATATCGCTGGTAAAATCACTAAGAACCCACACATCATCATCACAGGTGCTACTGGACAAGGAAAATCCTTTTTAGCTCAGATTATTTTCTTGAGCGTTGCCCTGCAAAATGTCAAAACCCTCTACATTGACCCGAAACGAGAACTCAGAAATCACTACCAACAAGTGATTCACTCACCTGAATTTGCAAAGCTCTATCCTGAACGTAAGAAACAGATTGAGGCATTTAACTTTGTCACTCTTGATAGCTCGCTACCATCTAACCATGGGGTTTTGGATCCTATCGTTGTTCTTGAGAAAGAACAGGCAGTCGAAGTCGCAAAAAATATGTTGGAATTTCTCTTGCAAGCCGTAGATGATGTCAGCATGGATCAGAAGACAGCCATTACAGAGGCTATAAACATCATTGCAGAGAAAAGAGAGCAAGGTCAAGCTGTTGGATTTAAACAGGTCTTAGAACGCCTGAAAATGGACGAGAAGGACGACATTGCTTCTGTTGGACGTTATCTAACTTCTATTGTCACAAATTCCATCTTGGAACTTGCCTTTTCAGATGGAACCACTCAGGGACTCAACTATGATTCCCGAGTCACTATTCTAGAAGTTAACAACCTTAAACTCCCTAAAGATAATTCCACAAAGATTTCAGACCACGAGAGAAATTCTATTGCTCTAATGTTTGCGCTTGGCGCCTTTTGTACCCACTTTGGAGAACGCAATGAAAATGAGGATACCATCGAATTTTTCGATGAAGCATGGATACTGATGAAATCTGCAGAAGGAAAAGCCGTTATAAAAAACATGAGACGTATTGGGCAATCAAAAAATAATACTCTTGCACTCATTACTCAATCTGTACATGATGCTGAAAATGACGATGACACGACGGGCTTTGGAACCATATTTGCTTTTTATGAAAAGTCAGAAAGAGAGGATATTCTTCGTCACGTCAACCTAGAAGTCAACGAACAAAACCTAGAATGGATTGATAACATGATTTCAGGGCAATGTCTCTACTATGACGTCTATGGCAACCTGAACATGATTTCTGTTCACAATCTTTTTGAAGATATTGATATGCTACTAAAACCTATGAAAGCAACAGTTTCTTCAAGTCTTGAAAATAAATACGCTAGTTAGGAGGTGAAACCATGCAAGAAGCTTTTGAGAAATTAAAAGGCGTTGATATTTTCTCGCTCAAATCCTATATGGAGCCAACTGGTTTCGGTTCCTTTAACGGTGCATGGGTAATGATTAATGAAATCTTCGTCAATTTTTTCTTTTTCCTGCTCAATGCCATTGTCGGTTTCTTCTCTCTTCTTATTCGTATCTTAGAACAAGTAGACCTCTACTCCGCCTACAGGACTTATGTCTTTAACGGTGCAAGTTCTATATGGCAAGGATTCACTGCTTCAACCACTAACGGAGTTGGCAAAGATTCCCTCATTTCAATGTCCTTACTTATTCTTGGGATTTATCTATTTTACCAATACTTCTTTTCTAAAGGGAGTTTCTCCAGAACGGTGCTTCATGTCTGTTTAGTAATTCTCTTAGGATTTAGCTATTTTGGAACAATCGCTGGAACTTCAGGTGGACTTTATCTGCTTGATACCATCCACAATGTTTCAAAAGATGTCTCCTCAAAAATTTCCAAAATTGAAGTCAACTATGATAAAAATAAGTCTATCAAAATTGGCGATTCAATGGCTGATAGCTATATTGCTGAAACTTCCTATAAAGCCTATGTCTTTGTGAACACTGGGCAAGAAAACGGTAAATACAAGAATAGTCAGGATGGAAAAGAAGAGGAATTTGATAATAGTAAAGTTTTAGGTACTTCTGATTCAAACGGAAACTTTACAGCAGTTAAAGCTAAAGAGCGCTCTGACTATCTAGATAAAATCGGAAATGGTGCTAATGAGGATGGTGAAAAGAACCGCTGGGTTTCTGCGATGCCTGACTTCATCTTCATTCGTATGTTTTATATCATCTTTAAAATTATAGAAGCCATAGTTTTAGCTATCCCAGTTATATTGATTCAAATTCTAAATATCCTCGCTCAAGTTCTAGTTCTTATGATGATTTTATTATTCCCAATTGCTCTTCTTGTTTCCTTTATTCCTCGGATGCAGGATTTGATTTTTGGAGTTCTTAAAGTCATGTTCTCGGGCTTAGCTTTTCCAGCAATTACTAGCCTCTTAACACTATTCATCTTTTACATTGAACAATTAGTTGAAAACTTGGTCACATCTGGCTTTGATGGTGTTTTGAAGACTCTCCCTTCTCTTCTGCTTTTTGGACTCGTCTTTAAACTCTTAGTTTCTGTTGCTTCTAAAGCTATGATCTTTTTCCTCCTTTGGAAATACAAGGCAGAAATTATTCAGTTTATTCTTGGTTCTAGGGCTCGTATGGTAGCAAATGATATCGGAAACAAGGTTACGCAAACGGTTAGCCAAACAAAGGAATTAGCTTCACAAGTACCAACTAGGGCACTTTCATCTGCTCAAGGATTAGGAAATTTTGTCCTTTCAAGCGCTGGATATGGAGCTGGAGCAGTCATGAATGCAAGAAGCCAATTCCAACAATTTGGATCATTCTTTGCTAGTAAGCAGCCAGATGAGGATGAACTTTTACCATCCATAGAAACAGAGCAAGTACAAGAAGACGGAGCTAAATTATACCCTAGGGTTGAGCATAGCACGACGCAACAAGAAACAACACCTTCATCTAACTTTGAACCAGTTTTGCAACCAAACAATGAAAAAGTCACCCCAGAAGAAGAATTTGAGACTCTCAAGGAAGAATGGATTTCTCCTATCAAGCAATACCGTATCAATCGTATAGAGGCAAAACTAGAAGATTACAAAGATCCTCAATCCATGTTCAAAGCGCAAGGGTCAAACGCCTTTACCCGTGCATACAGAAAAACTATGACAAGGGATGATAAAATCAAGGCTAATATTGAACGCAGAAACAGACTAACCGAGAGACTAAACCAATTAAGAGGAGAAGCAAATGAACACAAAAATTCGTTCTAGAACCTCATTCCCAAAAGTTCTAGAAGATACAATCTATCAAGCCTATCAAGAAGGAAAACGCTCAGTCGATTTCCTTCTTTTATTTCCAGTAAAGGATACTGAAAGAGAAATGATTATCTCCCAAGTAAAAGCCCATGCAATTGTCTTAGATGCCAAATGGCGCTTTGGAACAGTACTCTTTACTGCCTATATTCGCTTTTAAGAAGAGGAGGGGTTATGAAAAAAATCAAATGGTTTCTCATCCTTGGTCTCCTTCCTCTTCTCATGCCGATTCTTGTTATTCTCATTCTTGCCTCTTCCATGGCTGGGGGTTCCATTGGTGGAAATTCCAACAGTCAAAATGAAGTTACCTATTCTGAACACTGGTCAGACGGGGACGCCTACACACATAATCTATTAGTTCATCGTTACGGAATCAAGGCTTCACAATTAGATGGATTCCTAAAAACTTTAGGAATCGACTATGATTCAAGTCGCATCAATGGGACAAAATTGCTAGAGTGGGAAGCCAAGTCAAATCTGGATGTTCGAGCGATACTTGCGATCGCATTGAATGAAAGTTCACTAGGAACTGCTGGGGTTGCGACAAATCCAGGAGCCAATATGTTTGGATACGGAGCTTTTGACTCCAATCCTGAAAACGCCAATAACTTTAATGATGAAGTTGCTGTTGTCGCTCTCACTCAACAAACCATAATTGGTAATAAAAACCAAACTTTCAAAATCCAAGACGACAAGGCAAAGAAGTTAGCTTCTGGTACTTTGAACACTGCCGTTGATGGAGGCGTCTACTTTACAGACACTTCTGGTTCAGGAAAAAGAAGAGCTGAAACCATGCAAAAGCTGGATACTTACATTGATGAAAACGGAGGAACCCCAAAAGCACCTAAACAAACTACAGGCAAATCAAGAGACGGTGGCGGTGTTACTTCAAGCGATATTCCAGAAGGCTATAGTCTTACCCAAGCTATTGATACTACTAACTATATCGCAAGCTCTTATCCATGGGGGCAATGTACTTGGTTTGCCTATAACCGTGGAAAAGAAGTTGGTGTTAACTTTGACCCTTATATGGGGAATGGTAATCAATGGATGGAAAAACCAGGTTATACAACTACAAATACACCAACCGAACACTCTGCCTTATCTTTCTCATCGAGTCAAGCTGGCGCAGACCCAGTATATGGACACGTAGCCTTTGTGGAACAAGTCAAATCAGACGGTTCCATTTTAATCTCTGAAAGTAACTATAAGGGGCTTGGGATCATATCTTATAGAACTTTTGATGCAGAGACAGCAAAACAATTTACCTATGTAATTGGAAAATAGAAAGGAGAAGAATATGGATACACTTCAACAAGTTAAATTAGATAAGATTGAAAATCTATTGCAACTACTAGTGAATCTTCTCGATAAGAAGTCAGATATAAATCAACTAGAAATCATGACACAAAAAGAGGTTCTTAAAGAGCTTAGTATTTCACCAAACACACTTAAAAGTTGGGAGCGAAAAGGGCTACCTCGTTTGGAACCTCCAATAGAAGGAACTCGCACAGTATATTATAAACGTGATGACATTCTAAAATTTTTGACTAATTAGAATAGAATCCAAATAATCTCTATATTTGAGTTTATTCTTCTAAAATATGCTAAAATAAAATCATCTTTTTAAAAATGAAGGTCTTATTTTAGCCTTTTAAATTATCAAACAAAAGAGGCTATATGAGTAAAGAAATTATACGACACAATAATAAAAGGGTAACTAAGGTCACCAAAAAGAACGGAGATGTCAGTTATTCAATAAAAGGTGTTTACATTGGGACTGATGTCAAAACTGGAAAAAGAATCACAAAAACAATTACTGCTAAAACATTGAAAAGCCTCGATAGGAAAATTATTGAGACTAAAATTCAATTTGAAAAATCTGGCTCTACAATAAAAGAAACAATCTCAATTGACAACTTTGAAAATCTAGCTGAGGTATGGTTTTCAAATTTCAAAACTTGGGTATCATCACAAAATACTATTAATCGAGTACGTGGCTATCTTGATACCTACATTATTCCTCAGTTTGGAGATTACAAACCTGATCAAATTGAGCCTGCTGATGTTCAACTTTGGGTAAACAAGCTAGCTAGAAGAGCAAAAAAATCAGTTGATTCTGGTGTAAAACGAGCAAAAAAGGGCAGTGCAAAGGACTTTGGAGCCATAGCTCATAAGGTTAGTGATATTTTTGATTTTGGAATTACAAATTGTGGATTAGCTAACAATCCTGCTAAAGCAATCAAAATCCCACCCAAACCTAAGGCTAATAAACAGCGTGTTATGGTACTTCACGATGACGATTTAAAACAATGGTTGTCCTATCTTGAAACCTTACCAAATACAAGAGCAAATAGGCGATTCAAAGTTATTTGCAATGCACTTTTAGCATCTGCACTACGCATTAATGAACTGCTTGCATTAGAAATCACCGATTTAGATTTTGAAACAAATGAAATATTAGTAAATAAAACTCTTATGTGGAAAAGCGCAAATCCGAAACTCGGTATAAAAGGACAAATGATATGCAAACCAACACCTAAAACGGATGCTGGAAATCGCAAAGTTGCAGTTCCATCTTCTATTATTGAGGAACTAAAAAATTTCCATGAAGAAATGGAAAACTATTTTAAAAAACATAATCTACCTAGTTCTACACTCATCTTCCCAACAATTTATGGAAATTATATGTGTGATAGGAATGAAAGAGCAACACTAAAAAAACGTTTATCAGCCTTAGGTTTACCAGACTATGGTTTTCATCTCTTCCGACATACACATGCTTCAATGATGTTAAATTCAGGTACTAATTGGAAAGAGTTACAACACAGGATGGGGCATAAGTCAATTACTACTACGATGGATACTTACGCAGAGTTAGCGCCTAAGAAAAAATTTGAAGCTGTTGAAATTTTCCAAAATAAAATGGATGAACTAAAAACTTAATTTCATCACTACCTTTTTCACTACCTTTTCTCCACTAACTGTCTTAAAGTCTGGTATAATAAGCTTTATAGGCGTATAATTTTATTTTCACCGAAGTTAAATAAGCATAACTCAAAACGCCTTACTGGGCGTTTTTTGCTTTATTGGTTAGCGATTTATAGCCCTTCAGGAGAGATTTATGGCATTTTATCTTTGGATGTTCCCACTACTCTTTATCTTTCACGATATTGAAGAAATTATCGGTCTTGTCCCTTGGATTCATCTCAACGAAACCTTGCTGGCTCAAAAGGCTCCAGCTATTCTCAAGATTCACAAAGGAATTACAACAGAGGGATTTGCCCTTGCTGTTTTTGAGGAGTTTATCATTGTTTTATCAATCACTTTATTAGCGTATCTTACTCAATCTAGAGCGCTCGAATTAGTTTGGTTAGGAGGATTTGTGGCCTTTGCACTTCATCTCTTGCTCCATATTGGACAATCAATTCTTCTTCGCAAGTATATCCCTGCTCTGATTACTTCTGTCCTCTGTTTCCCTATCAGTGCTTATTTGATTACAGACATTGTACATTTGTGGCGGGTTTCGACCAGCGAATTTTTCCTATTTTCACTAGTCGGTTCAGGCCTCGTCGTCATCAATCTCCTCTTTGATCTTTGGCTTGGGAAACAGTATTCCGTCTGGCTTGTCCATTACCATTAACAAAAGTTCCTTGCAATTTCATTTTGCAGGGAACTTTTTTATCCCCCTTCACAGTTAAGAAGTGTTTTATAGTTTTTCAAGACAAAGCAAAAAGCCCACTGTTGTAGGCTTTTTGTAAGATATTTCTTAAAATTAAAGCATTTTGTTGTAGAATTCAACGACAAGTGCTTCATTGATTTCTGGGTTGATTTCGTCGCGTTCTGGCAAGCGAGTCAATGAACCTTCCAATTTTTCAGCGTCGAATGATACGAATGCTGGACGTCCAAGAGTAGCTTCTACTGCTTCAAGGATTGCTGGAACTTTCAATGATTTTTCACGAACTGAAATCACTTGACCTGGAGTTACGCGGTATGATGGGATATCAACGCGTTTTCCGTCAACAAGGATGTGACCGTGGTTTACGAATTGACGAGCTTGACGACGAGTAGTCGCAAGGCCAAGACGGTAAACAACGTTATCCAAACGACGTTCCAAAAGAAGCATGAAGTTGAAACCTAGGATTCCGCCTTTGATTTTTGTAGCTTGTACGAACAAGTTACGGAATTGTTTTTCACCTACACCGTAAGTGAAACGAAGTTTTTGTTTTTCAGCCAATTGCAAACCGTATTCTGACAATTTAGAACGGTTGTTTGGTCCGTGTTGTCCTGGTACGTAGTTACGACGTGCCAATTCTTTACCTGTACCTGTAAGTGAAAGGCCAAGGCGACGAGCTTGTTTCCAAGATGGTCCTGTATAACGCGACATATGTATGTCCTCCTGATATAAATAATATTTCGGTGGAAATAGTCACTTAGAAAGCCCTGATTCGTGCAGATGCCCTTCGCCTAAACAGCCAAGGTTACTTGTCATAAGACACCTGTTGACGAGCTTCATGCTTTCCTGCTGCTATTTCACACAAAGGCTATTATACCATGAAAAGCTAGATTTGTAAAGGAATTTTACAGCTTTATTTCAATTTGAGACTGAATGTAAACTTGCTCCCTAAGCCATATTGACTTTCTGCTGTGATTTCGCCACCAAGCTGATGGGCTAGTTCGCGTGCAATCGCAAGACCTAAGCCATGTCCACCCGTCTTCATATTGCGCGAAGTTTCTACACGATAAAGTCGTTTAAAGATTTTTTCCAAATCCTCAGGAAGGATTCCCTGACCCTCGTCTTTCACACTGATTCTCAGCTCTTGTTCTGTTAATTGGGCAAGAACCTCGATTCTGGTTCCTGGTTCTGAATATTTAAAGGCATTGTTTAACAAATTGACCAGAATACGAGAAAGTTTGTCAGAATGGCTCTTGATTTTCGCCGACTCAGGTGACACTTGAATGTAAACATCCCGCTCCTCTTGTTCAATCTGGAGCTGAAATTCACTCATTGACTCAATCAACAGCTGATCTAAAAAGACCTCTTCGACTTCTTCATCAGCAGTATCTTGAGGTTGTGTGTTAAGAGTCAAAACATCCAATTCCTCCACTAGCTTGTTTAGACGCTCGGTTTGCCGACCAATCGTGGCTAAGTAGTGGAGTCGCTCCTCTTCCTTGATCACTCCATCTAGAATTCCCTCCACAGTAACCTGAATGGAGGTAATGGGAGTTTTAATATCGTGAGAGAGCTGCGCAATCATCATTCTCTTTTCTTGCTCGCTCTCATCAAGTGATTGAAAGGTAGCCTGCAAATTGTGGGACATGTCATTAAAAGCCTGGCCCAGCTCTTGAAATTCTAATGGTCCCTTGGTTTCAATTTCTGTGCTGAAATCCTTGCTTGCTATATCCTGAGCTTGTTTTTTCAAATTTTTCAGAGAAGAGAACACAGGCGACAAAAGAAAGATGCTCACTGCAGCGCCAATGAAACTAGCAATCAAGGTCATTCCAACTAGAAAGTAAACTTCACTTTTCTCAATCAACATTCGTTGGACTGCCCAGAAAACGACCAAAATCGTTAGTAGAGTCGACACTAGATACCCCACTAAAATATAGTTTTTTAATTTCATTTTCTACCTCTTGGTTTTTCCATCTTATAGCCCAAACCCCAGACAGTTTTGATAGCAGGAGCATTTGAATTCGTATACTTGGTCAACTCTTGCCTCAAAGCATGGATATGAACATTGAGTGTATTGGTATCATCCACATAATCCTCTTGCCATACCTTCTCGTAAAGTTCCGTCTTTGAAAAGACTCTCTCGGGATTGCTGGCTAATATCCATAGAAGTTCAAAGGATTTTACTGTCAATTCCAAAGGTTGCTCCCCAATGCGAACCTCATGAGTCACATGGTTGATTACCAAGTCACCAAACTCGATCTGTTCTGTCTCTCCTCCACGGCTAAGGCGACGCAAGATATTATTCACTCTTAAAACCAATTCGCGCGGGCTAAAGGGTTTGACTATAAAATCATCTGCCCCCAAACTTAAGCCATAAATCTTATCCTGTTCGCTTGTCTTAGCAGTTGTAAAGAGGAAGGGTTGATCCGGAGCGATATACTGAACTTCACTGATAAAATCATAACCGTCCATATTGGGCATCATGATATCTGTGATAATGAGGTCGATAGATTTTTTTCTGAAAAGCTCTAATCCCTCCTTACCATCATGGGCGACCAAAACATCGTAACCTGCCTGTATAAGATAGCGGTTTTGAATATCTAGAATATCTATCTCATCATCAACCAGCAAAATTGTCTTTTTCATCTGACACTCCTTCGATAAAAACAGTGTTATACTTGCTTTAGTATAACACTATTTTCCCTAATGTTTAAGTGATTTGAATCTTAATCTTCTCGTTTGGTTGTCAAACCCAAAAGTCCAACAAGACCTGCCAAGGCTAGACCAAAGATACCAAGTCCAGCTGTAGCTGTTTGAGCTTCCCCAGTATTTGGTAGCATCGCTTTATCATCTTTTTTCATCATATTAGCCATTGGGCTAGAAGCTGGTTGATCTACTTTCATATCTGACATATGGTGATTTGTACCCATCATACCCTCAGTCGTACCTGTAGAGCCTGTTTCAGAAGGCTTCGTATTCATCTGACCTTGTTGAGATGGTATTGTCGCCATTTCTTTTCCACGAAGCTGAATCGTTACTTGACGAGTAGCAATCAGATTGGTCAAATCAGGTTTGCCGTCTTTAGCGCCATAGACTTTAACAGTAGCTAGATAAGTATGGGTTCCGTTAGCTCGAAGTTGATCCAGCAAGGCCTGACCATCTTTGCCAACCGTATTGCCATTCAAATCCACTTCGTAGAAATATTGACCTTTAGCCAAGCCTTCAAGCGGCAATAGAGCTGGATTTTTAGCTGTTCCGTTGTCTGACCATGGGGCTTTGTCTGAAGCTTTTAACAAGAGGCGAGTCAACATACCATCTCCACCAAAAGCTTCGTATGGAATAACTTGGTTGACACCGGCCAAGAATGGACCTGGAACATTTGCTTTTTCAAGGTAGCTAGCTGGAACATCAATGCTATTTTTGATGTTATTAGCAACAGAGTCTTTAACCTGATTTGGTGTGGTCAAACCATTCAAATTAACAGTCAAATCTTTAGTCGCTACCAGATTAGTTAAGTCAGGTTTGCCGTCTTTTGCACCGTACACCTTGATAGTAGCTTTATAGCTATGCGTACCATTTTGTTTCAAGAAGTCAAGAAG
>CAJNCS010000009.1 GCA_905221325.1 bacterium | reverse complement strand
TTTGGCTCGGTAGCTCAGTTGGTAGAGCAATGGATTGAAGCTCCATGTGTCGGCGGTTCGATTCCGTCTCGCGCCATATACTTATGACTAGGAAGGGTAGCGAAGAGGCTAAACGCGGCGGACTGTAAATCCGCTCCTTCGGGTTCGGGGGTTCGAATCCCTCCCCTTCCATTCCTTTAGTTACGGGCATAGTTTAAAGGTAGAACTAAGGTCTCCAAAACCTTCAGTGTGGGTTCAATTCCTACTGCCCGTGTTTATAGAATTATGGCGGGTGTGGTGAAGTGGTTAACACACCAGATTGTGGCTCTGGCATGCGTGGGTTCGATCCCCATCACTCGCCTATTTTATATTATTGGGGTATAGCCAAGCGGTAAGGCAAGGGACTTTGACTCCCTCATGCGTTGGTTCGAATCCAGCTACCCCAGTTACTATTTGCCGGCGTGGCGGAATTGGCAGACGCGCTGGACTCAAAATCCAGTGTCCGCAAGGACGTGCCGGTTCGACCCCGGCCGCCGGTATAGTAATAACGACAAGGTTTTCGGATCTTGTTTTTTTATTTCCTACTAAATTTTATCTTTTTTAAAGTGTCATAAAGGCTCAATAATTATTTTTGAGTGTCATTCTAATTGTTTTTGAAAGGAATTTTGGTATAATATTACTTATTCACATTTTATGTAGATTATGAAAGAGTTTGGTGGTTAATGTCTCGTTCGGTTGATTTGCTTAAGAAGCGCTACTTAGAAAATATAAAAGAGAAGCCTGATTTATTTGTTGGGGTTGAGCTGGAGTATCCTGTTGTAAATTTAGAGGGTAAGGCTACGGATATTGAGGTTGTTAAGGAACTGTTTCGGTATTTATCTTCTGTTCTGAAGTTTACAGTTGAGAAAGTTGATGATTTTGGAAATCCAATTCAGTTACTAGATCCGGTCAGTCAGGATACAATCTTATTTGAAGTTGCTTATACGATCGTTGAGTTTGCTTTTGGTAGGGCTAAATCCATTCAAGAGGTTGAGGAGCGTTTTAGGGCCTATATGGATACGATTCAGAAAAAGTTGGGTGAATCTAATCATGCAATCGTTGGTTCTGGAATCCATCCATACTGGGAGGAGAGTGAGAATCAACCAGTAGCTTATCCCCGATATCAGATGTTGATGGCTTACTTGAACTTGAGTAGAAGTGTGACTAGTATAGGTTTACATGATTTTCCTGAGTATGGAGCCTTTATCTGTGGGAGCCAAGTTCAACTGGACGTTTCAAAGTCTAACTACCTGCGTGTTATCAATGCTTTTACGCAAATTGAAGCAGCTAAAGCCTATTTGTTTGCCAATTCTATGTTTTCGGGGGCAGATTGGGATACCAAAATTTCGAGAGATATTTTTTGGGAAGAGTCTATGCACGGGATTTATCCTGAAAATGTAGGCGTCAATGTCAGACTCTTCAAAGACGAGAATGATTTTTTTGATTATCTAGATCATTCTGCAATCTTTACTGCGGAGCGTGATGGGCAGACCTATTATTTTTATCCGATTCAGGTTAGGGACTATTTGGCTACACCTGAAATCCAAGCATTTACCCTTAATGGGGATGAGGTATTGATCTATCCTCAGGAGGAGGATTTCCAAACTCATCGTAGTTACCAGTACCAAGACTTAACAACTCGAGGAACAGTTGAGTTTCGTAGTGTGTGTACTCAGCCGCTTGATAGGACTTTTGCTTCTGCTGCCTTTCACTTGGGATTATTAGTTAATTTAGATAAGTTAGAAGCTTACTTGCAATCTGCACGATTTTTTACTACATTTGGTCGTGATTACAAGTCATTGAGGCGACGCTTTTCTAAGAAAATGCTCACAGTTGAGGAAGAAACTGCAATTGTCGAGTTTTCAAAAGGCTTACTCCTTCTAGCTGAGGAAGGACTGGAGAAGAGAGGCAAGCAAGAAATGACCTATTTACAACCTTTGAAAGAAGAATTGGGTCTATAATTTCTCTTATAAAGGGAGAATTTTCTGAAAAATCATGATATAATGGAATGGACTATAGATAAAGGATAGAGATTATGACATTAGTTTATCAATCAACGCGTGATGCGAATAATACAGTAACTGCCAGCCAAGCTATTTTGCAAGGTTTGGCGACGGACGGTGGTCTCTTTACCCCAGTTACTTATCCAAAGGTCAATTTGGATTTTGACAAATTAAAAGATGCTTCTTACCAAGAGGTGGCTAAGCTTGTTTTGTCAGCATTTTTGGATGATTTTACAGCTGAGGAGTTAGACTACTGTATCAACAATGCCTACGATAGCAAATTTGATACTCCAGCTATTGCCCCTTTGGTGAAACTAGATGGGCAATACAACTTGGAACTCTTCCATGGTTCAACCATTGCCTTTAAGGATATGGCCTTGTCAATTTTGCCATACTTTATGACGACTGCGGCTAAAAAGCATGGTTTGGAGAACAAGATTGTCATCTTGACAGCGACGTCTGGTGATACTGGAAAAGCGGCTATGGCTGGGTTTGCAGATGTGCCTGGTACTGAGATTATTGTTTTTTATCCAAAAGATGGTGTCAGCAAGGTTCAAGAACTACAAATGACAACTCAAACAGGGGACAATACGCATGTTATCGCTATTGATGGAAACTTTGACGATGCTCAGACAAACGTGAAGCACATGTTTAACGATGTGGTACTTCGTGAAAAATTGCTTGCTAATAAGCTACAGTTTTCATCAGCTAACTCTATGAATATTGGTCGTTTGGTACCACAGGTTGTTTATTATGTCTATGCCTACGCTCAGTTGGTTAAGTCTGGTGAGATTGTGGCTGGTGAAAAAGTCAACTTCACAGTACCAACTGGAAACTTCGGCAATATTTTGGCTGCCTTTTATGCCAAACAAATCGGTCTACCAGTTGGCAAATTGATCTGTGCTTCAAATGACAATAATGTCTTGACAGACTTCTTTAAAACACGTGTCTATGACAAGAAACGTGAGTTTAAGGTAACAACTAGCCCATCTATGGATATCTTGGTATCTTCAAACTTGGAGCGCTTGATTTTCCATCTTTTGGGAAATAATGCTGAAAAGACAGCTGAACTTATGAATGCCTTGAATACGCAAGGACAATATGAGTTGACGGATTTTGATTTTGCTATCTTGGACCTTTTTGCTGCTGAGTATGCGACTGAGGAAGAAACGGCAGCAGAAATCAAGCGTGTTTATGAGTCAAATTCGTATATCGAGGATCCACATACGGCGGTTGCCTCAGCAGTTTACAAAAAATACCAAGTGGCTACTGGCGATGTAACAAAGACCGTGATTGCTTCAACAGCTAGTCCATACAAGTTCCCAGTGGTTGCAGTAGAAGCTGTAACAGGGAAAGCAGGCTTGACCGACTTTGAAGCCTTGGCTCAATTACATGACATTTCAGGAGTGGCAGTGCCACCAGCAGTTGATGGTCTTGAAACAGCTCCTGTTCGTCACAAGACAACAGTGGCAGCTGCTGACATGCAAGCAGCGGTTGAGGCTTATCTAGGACTTTAAGACAGAGGAAGTAAACTCGGTTGGGAAACCAACTGAGTTTCTTTTCATCAGGAGGACAGATTGTTTAGAAAAAATAAAGACATTCTCAACATTGCCTTGCCAGCTATGGGCGAAAACTTTTTGCAGATGCTCATGGGGATGGTGGACAGTTACTTGGTTGCCCACTTGGGCTTGATCGCTATTTCGGGTGTTTCAGTGGCTAGCAATATTATCACGATTTACCAAGCGATTTTCATCGCTCTGGGAGCTGCTATTTCTAGTGTTATTTCAAAAAGCATGGGGCAGAAAGATCAGTCCAAGTTGGCTTATCACGTGACAGAGGCTATCAAGATAACCCTATTGCTGAGTGCACTTTTAGGCGCCTTATCGCTCTTTGCTGGGCAAGAGATGATAGGATTTTTGGGAACTGAGCAGGCTGTGGCCGAAAGTGGTGGACTCTACCTATCTTTGGTGGGTGGATCGATTGTTCTCTTGGGCTTGATGACCAGTTTGGGTGCCTTGATTCGTGCAACACATAATCCGCGTCTGCCCCTCTATGTTAGTCTTTTATCCAATGCCTTGAATATTCTTTTTTCAAGTCTAGCTATTTTTATCCTTGATATGGGTATAGCGGGTGTTGCTTGGGGAACCATTTTGTCTCGCTTGGTCGGCCTTGTGATTTTATGGTCGCAATTAAAGCTGCCTTTTGAGAAACCGACTTTTGCTTTAGATAAAGAACTATTGACCTTGGCTTTGCCAGCGGCAGGAGAACGCCTCATGATGCGGGCTGGAGATGTCGTTATCATTGCCTTGGTCGTCTCTTTTGGGACGGAGGCAGTAGCGGGAAATGCAGTCGGAGAAGTTTTGACCCAGTTTAACTATATGCCTGCCTTTGGCGTGGCTACAGCGACGGTCATGCAGGTAGCTCGAGCAGCTGGAGAGAATAACGGGGAAAGAGTAGATGATTTGAGCAAGCAAACCTTTTGGCTTTCTCTGTTTCTCATGTTGCCCTTAACTCTCAGTATCTATGCCTTAGGGACACCACTGACTCATCTCTATACGACGGACCCTGTAGCAGTCGAAGCGAGCGTTTTGGTTGCACTGTTTTCTCTATTGGGAACTCCCATGACGATAGGAACAGTCATCTATACTGCAGTTTGGCAGGGTTTGGGGAATGCTCGCCTTCCCTTTTATGCAACAAGTATCGGGATGTGGTGTATCCGCATAGGGACAGCCTATCTGATGGGCATTGTTCTTGGTTGGGGCTTACCTGGTATTTGGGCAGGAACACTTTTGGATAATGGTTTTCGCTGGTTATTTCTACGCTACCGTTACCAGCGTTATATGATGTTGAAGGGATAGGAAATGCAAAAAACAGCTTTTATTTGGGATTTAGACGGGACTTTATTGGATTCTTACGAAGCGATTTTGTCAGGGATTGAGGAGACCTTTGCTCAGTTTGCTATTCCTTATGATAAGGAGAAAGTGAGAGAGTTTATCCTCAGGTACTCTGTGCAGGATTTGCTGGAGCAGGTGGCAGAAGAGAGAAAACTGGATGCGGATGTTCTCAACCAGGTGCGTGCCCAGAGTCTGGCTGAGAAGAATGCTCAGGTAGTTTTGATGCCAGGTGCGCGTGAAGTGCTATCTTGGGCAGACCAAGCAGGGATTCAGCAGTTTGTCTATACTCATAAGGGGGGCAATGCTTTTGCCATTCTCAGAGACTTGGGGTTGGAATCCTATTTCAAAGAGATTTTAACCAGTCAGAGTGGCTTTGCGCGCAAGCCCAGTCCAGAAGCGGCGACCTATCTGCTAGACAAGTATGAGTTGGATCCTAGGGCTACCTATTATATAGGGGACCGGATTTTGGATGTGGAATTTGCCCAGAATAGCAGCATTCAAAGCATTAACTTTCTAGAGTCTTCTTATGAAGGAAATCACAGAATTCAAGCGTTGGCAGATATTCCCCACATTTTTGATGCTGGGGAATAAAAAATTGTGTCAGTTGCGTGACAGAAACCTAACAAACTATTTCAAGTAATCGAGTTTGTTACAAGGAATGGACAGTTCTGTTAAATAGGCCCGAGAGGGGGTTTTTTCTGCTTTTTTTGTGTTATGATAGACAGGTACTCATTTGAAAGGAATATGAACGAATGAAGAAAAGAATTATTTTAGCTTCAACAGTAGCCTTGTCTTTTGCGCCAGCATTGGCAACTCAAGCGGAAGAAATTGCATGGACAGCACGTAGCGTTGAGCAAATCAAAAACGATGTGACTAAAAACGAAAACAAGAACAGCTATACAGTCCAGTATGGTGATACCCTGAGCACGATTGCAGAAGCTTTGGGAGTAGATGTGACGGTTCTTGCTAATTTGAACAAAATCACCAATATGGACTTGATTTTCCCAGATACTGTCCTCACTACAACTGTCAATGAGGCAGAAGAGGTGACGGAAGTTGAAATCCAAGCTCCTCAAGCAGATGCTAGTGAAGAAGTGACGACTGCGACAGCTGATTTGATGACCAACCAAGTGACAGTCGATGAACAAACAGTTCAAGTAGAAGATCTTTCTCAACCAATTGAGGAAGTACCAAGTGCAACAGAGACCGAAAAATCAACAGAAGTAGCGTCAAGTTCAGAAGTTTCTGAGACAGTGACAGTTGCTGAGGAGACACCATCTACAGAAACACCTGTAGCTGAAGAAACAGCTGAAACGACTCCAGCGGAAGCACCAGTAGCAGCAACAACTCCAGCAGAAGCACCAGTAGCAGCTGCTCCAGCAACCGAAATACCTGCTGATACAACAGGAACAAGTGCAGTAGAAGAAACAACAAATTCTGATACTACAACTTTGACTTATCAAGCAGAGCAAAGCCAAACTCCTTCAAGAACTTATTCAGCTCCAGCAGCTCCTGACTATGCAGGACTTGCTGTTGCTAAGTCTGAGAACGCTGGTCTTCAACCGCAAACAGCAGCCTTTAAGGAAGAAATCGCTAACTTGTTTGGCATCACATCCTTTAGTGGTTACCGTCCTGGAGACAGTGGCGACCATGGAAAAGGTTTAGCCATCGATTTCATGGTTCCAGTGAGTTCAGCACTCGGAGACCAAATTGCAGAATATGCAGTCCAAAATATAGCTAGCCGTGGTATCAACTATATCATCTGGAAGCAACGTTTCTATGCTCCATATGATAGTAAATATGGACCAGCCTACACTTGGAATCCAATGCCAGACCGTGGTAGCGTAACCGAAAACCACTATGACCACGTTCACGTATCAATGAATTAAGAATAATAAGAAGCTATACATTTAAAAGTGTAGCTTCTTTTTGTGTAAAATAGTATTGATAAGTGAAATAAAATCTAAAACATGTTAAAATGTAAGCGAATACAAAACCATACTAACGCTTTTAAGCATAGAGAGAAGGGATGAAGTGAATGACAAATCGATTAAAAACTCCATTTGAGAAAACAAGAGATGATTTTGAAGAGGAATTTTGTGGTGAAATTGTCGAATTCTTGATTTTTACCCTCCAAAATGTAACTGGGGCCGCTTCTTTAAAAGATGGTTGTAAAATGCCGTCCGTTCATTTTAAAGCTAGTGTCAATGTTGCAACCCAGGAATTCTCTGAACGTGAGGGACGTTTGGAATGGGTATTGACTCCTGAGGAATTTGAAGAAAAGAGATGGGGCTTTAGTTTTGAACCCTACAAAATTCATCATATCAAATGTCAAAAACGCCCCTTCATGGAGTTAGAGCCATATATGTCAGAAGTAGCTAATAACTGCTACCACTTGCTGGAATACCTAGATGACCAATCCTCAGACTCTAGGTTAGAGACCTTGATTGAAACCTATCAAAAACCTGTCATCATTCAAGACGATATTGGCGAATTCACCTTAAACAGAGCCTATTCTTGGTTTGAAGGATTTATCACTTACGAGGGTGGTGGTAAGATTCATGCTATCTTTGCTGCGAGTGCAGATGAAAGTCTCCCTCCAAGTTGTTTTGATGATCTAAAGAAATTTATGGGAACTTTCCAAGTTCAAGATACTCGGATTAAAGACTATATTGTCAAAGAACTGTGGGAAACAGCTCAAGACTGGATAGATTCAGATGAAAATGACGTGGAGTTAACAGAAGAGTATTTTACCAACTCTCTTTCCTTGAGTGAACTATCGATCAACGAAGACGGGGAATTGACCCTCTACTATGATGATAGCGAGGAATTTTTTGCAGGTCATGCCATCGAAGTTGTCATTGATAAAGAGGGAGAAATCCTTCGAGCAGATTTGGTAGGTTAGTGCTGGATTTTATCTAGAATATAGAAATAATAGCCTTTTGGGATTGAAACCAAGAGGCTATTTTTCGTGAGTAAGCAAAATGGTTGCGTTTTTAATCTTTCTGTAATATAATTGATAAGTCAATAGTTGATAAATCAAGCGTACGCAAGGAGGTAGAAATGAAAAAAATTAACGACTTACTGTACCAGCTCCATTTAACAGATCAGATGATCACTCAACTCTTTGAGAAACAATTGGGAATTAGTTTGACCCGCTATCAAATCTTGCAGTTTTTACTGCAGCAGTCACCCTGCAACCAGATTGCCGTTCAGGAGAAGTTGCAAATCGACCAGGCGGCCTTGACCCGTCATTTTAAGATACTAGAGTCAGAGGGCTATGTCAGTCGCAAGCGTAATCCGGCCAATCAGCGAGAAGTCTTAGTTGAATTAACCCAAGAAGCCAAGAATCAACTCTTAGTCAGTCCGCCTAAACATCATTTGCGAGTGAAGGAACAGATGGAGAGCATCTTATCGACAGCCGAGCAGAAAGAGCTAACAACTTTACTGACGAAACTAGTGTCAGGTCTAGAAAAAATAGAATTTTAAGGAGAAAACGATGTCAATCATTACTACTATTTTAGCAACCCTTGTTGCCCTTGAACATTTTTATATCTTTTATTTGGAGAGTATGGCAACCCAATCAGATGCAACCAGCCGAGTCTTTAATATGGACAAGGAAGAGTTGACTAGCCCCTCTGTCACCTCACTGTTTAAAAACCAAGGGATTTATAATGCTTTGCTGGGTGTGTTTCTCTTGTACGGGATTTATTTCTCACAAAGTTTGGAAATTGTGGCCATCTTTGTTTTATTTGTGCTTGGTGTAGCGACCTACGGTTCTCTGACAGCAGACAAGAAGATTCTTCTGAAGCAAGGTGGGCCCGCTATTTTGACTCTGCTGAGTATTTTGCTTTTTAAATAAGAAACCCAGCGTCTTTCAGGACGCTGGGTTTTGTATGCTCTTATCCATTTCGACGTTTACGGGCTAGTAGGGCTCTGTAAAAGAAGATGTGATTGTTTTGGATATAGGGAAGGAGTGAAAAGCTAGCAATTCCAAAGGTGATCCAGTTAAGGAAGTACCAAGGGAGTAGTTGTAGGTCGAGGACAAAGCGTTGAAACTTGTAACCTTTCATCAAGAAACGGCTGGTTTTCAGGATTTGACGGGGTTTAGCCTGTCCTAAAGCCAGAGTGTCGCAAAGGAGGAATTCTACCTGCGAGTAGGCATAATGTTGCGGAACGTAGAGGATGTTTCCCACAATCATCAAGATGAGACTCGCGAAAAAGTAGAGGCCAAAGGTCATAAGGAACTGCTCGGTTTCAACGGATGAGAGGTCTAATTTTGGAAATTCAGGATGTAGGGCTACAAATCTCCGAGCCAAGAGATTGCTATAAAAGAGAAAATAAACGCCTACTAAGTTTGGAATGCTCCATAAAAAGAGGTAGAAACGTTTGAGGAGTAGGGTCAGGAAGGTTTGCGAGAAGCGCTCTTCAGCAAAGAGGGCCAGACTTGATTTTACTGAGAGTTCTGTGTCAGGATCCTTGAGGAGTCTGAGTGTCGCAAAAGCAGCACCTGCTAGAAAAATCGTGCTCACAAAAGAAACCACTAGTGGGAAGAGATAGGCTTGGAGCACTTGTGCTAGCATGCTGAAAAAGGATTGCTCTAAAACATTTTCTTGGAGACGAGCCAAGGGGTTGAGAAAGCCTGATAAGATGACCAGTATGCTAGGTAAGAGATAGACGAGAAAGAGGCGGGGATTTTCAGCCTGAAATTGCCTAGTCTGCAGACGAATGGTTTTTAAATCAATTTTTGGGTATTTCATTCTTTCATTATACCATAAATAGTACACAGCTTGCTAATCCTTTGAAACCAGTGGACTTCTAGCGTGTTAAGCAAAAGTGAATACGAGATTGAATACGACTTTACTTTTAGCTGGAGCGGATGAAATCCATGAACTGGTCAACGACTTCAACACGTTGATTATCATTGATGTGGGTATACATATCAAGGGTGATTTGAACATTATTGTGACCGAGTCTATCTGAAATGATTTTTGCTGTAACACCAGCTTCAAATAGGAGAGAAGCATGTGTGTGCCTAAATCCGTGAGGCGAAATTTTTTTAAGATCTTTGTGTTTACAAAAGAATCTGCTAAGCTTCACTTTCATAGTTGCGGCTAAAAGCCATCCCCCTATGTCATTCGTAAAAATATAGTTCGAATCATGTTTGTAAGGCACACCAGCCTGGAAATATTCTTTTATTTGCTGTCGTTTCCAGAGTTTCAAAACATTCAGAGTTTCATCATCTAAGGTGATAACCCTCTTACTCCTTTTGGTTTTAGGATCCTGAACAGTTTGTTTTTTACCAATCACGACAGCCGTGCGAGAAATGCTTAACCGTTTATTTTCAAAGTCAACATCTGACCACATGAGGCCGATTGCTTCTCCAGTTCTCAATCCAGAAAAAGCGAGTAAGTGAAAAAAGGTATAGTCTACTGGCTTACAATTTGCTTTGTAAACTTTAAGGAACTCGGTTAGTTCCTGTTTTGTATAGTAGTTTTCTTTGTCCTTTAAGGGTTTATTTTTAGGCTTGATAATCTTGTCTAAGGGATTTGACTTAATGATGTCAAGAGAAGTGGCATACTTGAAAATACGGCTAATAACAGAGTAGTAATTGGCATAGAGGACATAGCGATTGCTTAACTTTATAGCAACCTTCTGACAATAAGCGACACTGATCTGCTTAATCTTCATATCTGTAAAATATGAGTCAATCATAACATTAAGTTTTTTCTTAACGTTCTGATATGTTGTTGGTTTTACAGTACTTTTAAAGCTATCAAGCCATAACTCAGCGACTTCAGCAAAAGTAGGGTTCTGGAAATCCTCATTGTTTGAAAAACCATTTTCTTCAACATCTAAGAGAAGATCACGTTCGGCAGCCTTGGCCTCTTTTATAGTTTTAAAACCACGTCTTGTTGTACGTTTTTCTTTTCCAGTAGCTGGATCTATACCCAGGTATGTTTGAAAGAGATATCTAGTCTCTCCTTTTTTTGTAATGTATTTTTTTATCATAAAAAGTCCTTTCTTTTCGATTGCTTGCCCGCATAGTTGAAAAGGTGTAGAACTTATGATAAACTATAGTTGTATTTTTTTATCATCCTTTCCATTGCTTGCTAGATGGAAGGTTGAATCCTCACACTCAAAGATGGCCGTCGGAGAGTGTGGGGATTTTTTATTTCTTGTTAATTATTCCTCAAGCAATCTTATAAAATCATTTTCTGTCATGATTTCAATATCTTGACCTTTTTCTAACAATGTTTGTGCTTTTTTCATTTTACTACTTAACCCATCTGTGCCGACTACTCTCCAATCTTGTTCTCCTACAACTAAGATATTAGTGTGTTTGGTCACTCCTTTTTCAGGAATGCCACCAACTAACGCAGCAGCTTTGTTAGCTTCTTTTCTAGTCATTCGCTCGAGTTTCCCAGTAAAGCAAAAGTATAAACCGTAAAAGTAATGGTCTGGATCCATTGCTGCTTTTTCTTCTTCTGTTGGCTGATAGATAAGGTTTTCCTTGTATTGATAACTTTTTTTCCTTTTAAATCCATACTGACCAAGTAAGCCAGTTTTATTGTATCTAAATTCTTTTAAAAAAGCGTTGAGGTCGGAAAATGAATTAGTAGATAGTAGATATTCTAAAATCAATCCGCTTGCTCGTGCATCTGATAAAGCGTTGTGGTGGTCTAGCTCAATATTCAAATTTTTAGCCAGTCTTTTTAGTTTGTAATTCAATTGACCAGGTAAAGCGACCTTGGCTAATCGATATGAACAAATGTATTCTATGTTATCAAAATCCAGTTCGTATTTTTGGTATACATCTTTAAGGGCTCCCATATCGAACTGTGCAAAGTGGGCTACAACTATATCAGAACCAATAAAATCAACAATGGACTTCCTTACTTCTGGGAATGTAGGTGAATCAAGAACATCTTCAGGAGTAATGCCATGGATGAAAATATTGAAATCATCAAACTCTTCTTCTGGATTGATTAAAGTGTAAAATGTATCAACAATATTTCCATCTTTAAATTTTACTAATCCGATAGAACAAACACTACCGCGAAAGTCATTCGCAGTTTCAACATCTAAAGCAACATATGAGTAAGACATATAAGTTTCCTTTCATTCCAACAATGCTAAGCATTCCTCTTTAACCATGATCTCACTTGTCATGGTTTTTAGATTGTAGTATTTAAGTAATCAAACTCTGTAGGGACGTCAAGGCTCTTCAGAGCGTCTTAATAGAATCTTTTGTTATTCGGATTTTTTTGATAAGTGTTGTTGAATAATTAAGGCTACGTTGACTTTTTCTTCTTCGGTCATAGGAGGTTCGTTTGGATCGTCTACCGAAAACTCGATAGCATGCCACTTATCATTGACTCTAATCCACTCTCTTCGTCTATGACATTGACAATCTAGGTTGTGTTTAATCACTTCCATTGGTCTGCTTTCACTACTCATATTATCCCTCTCTATACAAATCCACGACTTCGCCGATAATTCGGAAGTCGGTCTCTGGTGTGATTGGCATATCCTTGTACGCAGGGTTCAAGCTATGTAGGTATGCCTGTTCTTTGTCGATGACAAGCTGCTTGATATAAGCATCACCGTTGTAGTTGAACACTCCGATAACACCGTTATTTAAGTCCACGCTGGTCTGAATGAATACCAGGTCGCCGTCGTGATAGTCAGGCTCCATGGAGTCCCCTTTGATTGGAATGACGAAGTCGGCATCGATATCTACTGGCAACTCAATCCGCTCCACTCGTACATCGTTCAAATACTGGCCTGTACCTGCAGAAGCTGGGTGGTCGTAGTAGTCGTAACTGTAGAGCTGAATGACTTCTGATACTTCGTTTTCCTTCGTTTCTTCTTCGTTTATCTGCTCGTTAAGTTGCCTCTTTGCATAATTCAGGACTTTTACTTGTCTTGTAGAGTTTAGTTCATCGTAGATGGTTTGGATGGAGGAAGTGGGAGAAGAAGAGTCTTTTTGAATCGGAGGGAAAAGGTCATCAATCGAAATGTTAAAAGCATTCGCCAAGTCAAACATTGTATCCTTTTTAGGAGATCTAAAACCTTTCTCATAATTCCCGATAGCATTTTTACTTATCCCTATCTTAGTCCCTAATTCTTGTTGAGTCCAACCATTTTGAAGCCTATATTGCTTTATATTTTCGCCTATTACAATGGCAATTTCTTCTTTATTCATGATTGAGTCCTTTTTATTTTTCTATAAGTAAAGTATAACACAAAACCCACGAAAAGAAAACTTTTTTTACTTTTTCGTAAAAAAATTGTTGACAGCCCACGAAACGTGTGCTATAATTAAATCAAGCTTAAGAAAATAACAAAAAAACAAATCGGAGGGAAACATCATGAACACATTAAACGATAAAGCCATCAACATCTTCAAAGCAGTGGTTGCAGAAACCTTGCTTCAAAATACATACGAGGAAAACTTCCTCTATAGCCAACTTGAAGAATTTTGTACTAACTGCCGTCGGTTCGCTTTCGGATGGACAGAGTTAGCGGAAGAGATCGAACGCCAAGAGCGTTATCTTCTAGATTCTGGTTTCACTCAAGATGAAATCAATGACATTCGTTTTGATGCAGCATTTGCAGGAATGATGGACAAAATAAATGTAGCCTGATCGGTAGCACCAGGGTTCGACTCCCTGGCAGGCTGTTGCTCATGGAGCGAAATAAAAAAGGAGGTAATGTAAATGTTGATTCTGCAATAATGGATTAAAAAACTCCAGCAAGTTACCAAGTCGCTGGAGGTGTGGATTTTTTATAGATCAACGTTGGTAAGACTGAAATCACTTCGGAGGTTCCACTTCCTACACATGCATCATTCACTGCGAATACTAATTCTCGGGGAGTTCTGGGGAAAGAGTTAAAGTTTCCATCCTACTCGTACAGTTGCTATCACAACAGCACGGCAGGTCGATAACTCAATCCCTTTTCTCCGCACTAGTTACTTGTCAGTTGGAAAGACTGATGTTCGTTAGTGAGAACGTTTTTCAAAGGTTGATCACATTTCTATACAAAAACTCGGACAAATAAAGTGTCCTCCCTTCGTAAAGATATATTCATTATGCAAAATCAAGTTGCTTAACACATCGGTCTTAAGACCGATTTTCGGAGACAATCATGGAAGATAAAATCATTGAACTTGCTGATTACTTCATCAGTAAATCTAAAACGTACAGAGAAGCTAAAATAGCGTGTGAGAAGCTATTTAGACAAGTCAGCCATGAGATAGAACTCAGGGCGATAGAAAGTGAGACGAGGTAGTGAAATGAGACCTAAAAGATACCCATTCAGTGGCAAGATAAAAGCCTCGACCACGGAAGTAGTCAAGGTTTGGGAAGATGCTTACTCAGTCTTTAATGCTAAAATTCAAAAAAAGCAAGAACGAGCTGAGCAGAAATTAGATGATGCTAGTTTGAGAATTCATCGACTTGTGACTCTAACTCAGCAACACGCTTCATCAAATCATCGATTTTTCGGTTTGTAAATGTGTTTTCAAGATCTTTTGCTTGTGCTTGAAGCAAAGTCTCTATAATTCCTAAAACGATATTTACATCACCAGAAATCATAGTTTTTAAAGTAGCGTAAGTAGAATTTTTAAAAGCATCAAATTCTTTACTCATGGCTTCACCTCCCTTCTAGCTATATTATAGCAGAATTGCGAGGAACAAATAGAAAAATAAGGAGGTAGGAACGTGCAAATTTATTTGTATCAACTAAGAAAAGAAAAAGGCATTACACAGAAAGAATTAGCTCAAAAACTTGGAATTTCTGAAACGGCATATCGTCAGAAAGAGAAGGGACAGAGCGCTTTTAAATCAGACGAAATGTTTATTATCGCCGATATTCTAGAAAAAGATATTGGTGAAATTTTTTCAGATCCAAGACCACGAAACGTGGTTATTTAAAAACAAAAAAGCACCTGACAGCAATCAGGCGCATACTTAAATAATTAAAACCATTATATCACAAAAATGCTTGCCCGCATAGTTGAGAGGATGTAGAAAATGGAAGGAATAACGTTACAATTACGATTGGACGGCGAAAGTGCTGAATTATTCACAAACCAATTACTGGCCTTTGCTGAAAAGCAAGTCAAGGAGCAGTTAGAGAATGATCGTATGCCAATCAATCAACAGGCTTTGATGAAGAAGTTCGGCTTTACTCACGGCTATATTAAGAAGTTAGAACGCAAAGGATTACGATTTCGTAAGCAAGGGAAAGATATTATGTACGATGTCAATGATGTTTATGAGATTTTAGAGTTAGAAAAACAAGTACGAAAACTAAGAGAGTAAGGAGAAAAAAGATGAATAATAAAAAAGCATATAAACATAAGATGAAGAAAGAGAATAGACCAGGATTACGAAATTTCTTCGAAAACTATGAACATGAAGATGAAAATCTTAAAAAAATTGTACAAAATTTATCCAACGAGAAATTTAATCCACTTGAGAAACCAAACGATTACAACGGTTCATTTGGACATGATTTTATGTCGATAATGTGGGCAACCTTACTTATTGATATTTTAAAAAATCTTAGAAAAGAGATTTCGTCCTCTGCCAGTGATTTAGATTTAAAACTTGGATTTACTAAAGGATATCCGATGGCTAGTATTGTAAACACTCAGACAAAACCAACCAAAAAGAATGTAAAAATACTTAGCAAAATCTTTGATAGAATGCATATTCTGTTTCCTGATGAAACAAAACGAGCAAGAGAAAGAGAAAGTTTAGATAAATACATTGATGTGAATGAAATTTTACAAAGAACATTGTTACTTCATGGATTTAATGAATCCGCTAACGCTCTCAAAAATTATAAGAACGAAATCGATTTAGAAATAGAATCCGATGAACAGACAGAAATAGATAATAGAATTATGTCTAACATCTATGAACTAGTTATAAGTGATACCATCATTCAGTTTAACGAAGATGACACAGTGCTTAGTGTATTGAAGAAAATAAAAGAACAGACAAATTTGAAGTTTGAAGTTTTTGAAACACTGAAAGAAAAAGTTATTTAGGAGAAGGGAAATGACAGAACCAACTTTATCAAGCCAATTGCTTGGCTTATTGACTATCTTTATCGTGGTCTTCATCCTGCTGCTACTTACATCCAAAGATGAAGAAAAGGCTGAAGAAAAAACAGCGATTATCATCGAAGAGGCTGAGAATTTTAGAGAAGTTGTACGAAGAAACTTGAAAAATAGCGATAGGAGATTCACATATGACACACAACCTCCTATAGGCCTCACTTCGTCGATTGAGGACGTACCACAAGTTTTTAGAGCATGCATCGAAGATTATGACAGACTGGCTAACGACTACCAGGAAGAAGCAAGAAATAATGATCTTCTAAGAAGTCAAAATGCCAATCTCTTAGAAGAAAATGGGCGTTTGCTTTATCAGGAAATGACCATGGATTTCCGTCAGAATCCAAGAAAATGGAGGGCAAAGACATGAGTGTTAGTCGTGAAATGAGCGAGATGGAAATCCGTGTGTTAAACATGATCATGAATTGCGCGACTTTCGACTTGCCCATTCAAGCAAGTGAAATTCGCCTAGAAACTGGACTGTCGAAGCGTAAGCTGGAAGAGGTCATTGAGAGTCTGCGTGTGAATTTTGGTCATCCTATCGTAGCTAAGAAGATGAAGCCGAACGGATATTACTTGCCTCGTAGCGAGGAAGAGCGACAAGCAGGACTTACTCCCTATCGTCGTCAAATTTTAACCGAGCAAAAGAACCTCGCTGCGGTTATGAATGTTGATTTGGATAAGTATTGGGAGGATAGCGCATGAGTGAAATCAAATGGATTAAGATTACGACGGATATTTTTGATGATGAAAAAATACGTCTTATTGATGCACTACCAGATCATGATGCAATTTTGGTTATATGGTTTAAAATCCTAGCTCTCGCTGGTAAACATAATCGCAACGGACTTTTGATGATGTCAGATAAAGTTCACTATACTGATGAAATGCTCGCTACAATCTTTCAAAGGCCTCTGAATAGTGTAAGAATGGCTCTAGGGGTATTTGAGCAGTTCGGAATGATTGAGATAATCGATGGCGTCATTACTTTGCCAAATTGGGAAAAACACCAAAATATTGATGGCATGGAAAGAATCAAGGAACAAACACGGAATCGTGTAGCAAGACACCGTGAGAAACAGAAAAATCTTGCCCTTAGTAACGTTACATGTAACGTTACAGTAACGGACGGTAACGCACTAGAAGAAGAAGGAGAAGGAGATAAGACTAAGATTAAGAATAGATTAGATAAAGATAAGAATATAACTACTACTAGTAGTGAGAATATCTTAGAACTTTTTCAGTCTGAGTTTCGTAGATTACTATCAGGTTTCGAGATTGAGGAAATCAATCATCTGCTAAAGGAAAATGATGCTGAGCTAGTTAAAGAAGCATTGAAGATAGCTATTAATTTAGGTAAACCAAACATCAAATATATTGGTGGCATTTTAAGAAATTGGCAGATGAACCAGGTTACGACAGTTGAACAAGTTCGACAATCGGAAAAGCAACACAAGGAGAAAAAATCAGGACAGGAGGTAAAAGACGAATGGGGATTTTAGAAGTTATCAAGCAATTTGAAGAGGAGTTTTATCCTATTAGCGAAGAAAAGAAGTCACTGCTTATAAAACAACCTCTCTCTACTGTCATAGCCTGCTTGTCAGATATGGCAAGTTTTAAAACTTGCGGAGGTAAGCTGACATGGTAACTGATGCTTTGGAAGAAATGGCTCTCTCTTATCAAAGAAATACAGAAGAACAGGACGAAATTTGCGATAAACACAAAATTCCACTGATTAAAATTATCCGTACAAATGATGTTCTTTGTCGTTTGTGTGAATCAGAACGAATCCATGCTGAAAATCAGATTAGAGTAAACGAGCTTGCTGATGCAGAATACGAGAGGGAGCGAAAGTTTTATCTTGAAAAATTCTCGTTATATGATGATGTGCTGAAGAATGCTACTCTTGAGAATTTTGATACTCCAACAGAAAAAGAAACCGAAAAGTTAGAATTTGCAAAAAAAATCTGCAAAGAGTGGGCAGATGGTGCCAGAAATAATGTTGTTTTTCAAGGTGAAGCTGGAACAGGTAAGAGTCATCTTGCATTTGCGATTATGAAGGAGCTATCAGCAATCACAAAAGAAATTGCTATCTTTATCAATGTTACTGACTTGCTGATGAAAATCAAGACGGATTTCAGCCAGGAAGAGTTTCTGGTCAATAAAATTGCTAGCGCAAAATTCTTAGTTCTAGATGATCTTGGAATGGAGAAGGACAGTGAGTGGTCCTTCAGTATTCTTTATAACATCCTCAATAAAAGAGCCAACACGATTATCACGACTAATCTGACTGCACAAGAAATTCAGAAACGCTACGGTCGGCCGTTTATGAGTCGATTGATGAAAGGTGTAGACAATGATCATCTGATGGTATTTAATGACTTGAAAAATAAAAGGAAAGATTACTTTTAGAGAGGTGAGGGATGAAAGACATACGAATACTAGATGCGTGCTGTGGGTCTAGGATGTTCTGGTTTGATAAACACGAGCCACATACAACATACATGGATAGACGTGAAGAAGAATTTGAAATTCACAAAAAGAAAATCAATGTTAAGCCAGACATTGTTGCAGATTTTCGAGATATGCCATTTGATGATGAAACATTTAACCTTGTTGTATTTGATCCGCCACACCTTCTCTGGGCTGGCCAGAAATCATTCATGCGTGCGCAATATGGTCAACTAGATTTGTTGACTTGGCGATTAGACTTACAACAAGGTTTTGAAGAGTGTTTTAGAGTCTTGAAAACAGGTGGAACACTTATTTTTAAATGGTCTGATGCTCAAGTAAATGTTAAGGAAATTTTGGAATTGGTTCCGCATCAACCACTTTTCGGTCAGCAACGTGGAACTACTCATTGGATGGCTTTTATGAAATTTTAGGAGGTATTGATGTTAAATCTCTACTTTGTCTACAACGGTCATCGAAAATTCTTTCTCGGTAATTTCGATAACGTGGATGAACTTATCGAACAAATGAAAAGTCATCAGAAAGCTTATTCATCAATCACAAAGCCAAAATTCAGAAAGTATATTGGAAAAGACGATGTACGTTTTGATTATGGTGCGATAGATTGTTATTACTTAGCAGTAAAATCAACGTGCCGCGAACCACGTTAAAAGCGAGCTGGAATATGCGTCGACTTGGACGAATGACGTATAAAGAATTTGCTAGCTCTTGCGTCTTTGAGCCATGAGGTGCAAGAGCTGGATTTTTAGAAAATAAGTTGGAGTTAGTGAAGATGAAGCTTGAAGACTTAAACAAAGCTAGATATATCATTCATTTGATTAAAGAGTACAAATATTTCTTAGAGGTTAAACACAAGTGCTGGGATGAGCTTCTTATTACAAAGAAAGAGACTAGTTATTCTTAAAACGGCTTATGGATTTTTAAAAAAAGAAATCAAAGCAGATGAGATATTGTCTGGTCTAATCACAGAAACCATCCAGAATCGAATCGAGATGCTAAAACAAGAACTTGTTGAATTGGGAGTAGAAATGGAGGACTTGGAAGATGAATAAAGAAAAAGTGTTTATAGAGGGATATGAAGTTGGTTTTCAAATTGATACATTAGGAACTAGAGAGAAGATAATTCAGTTAGTCAGTGGAGAAATCGTAAATATAGACGAGAACTTCATTTACAAATCGATTGAACAGGAAAAAGTCACAATCCCGCAGTTTGTTGCGGATTGGATTGAGGTTTGTAAAGAGCATTTAACAACTAGTCTATATACTGCTATGAATCCAAACTTTATGAAAGAAAACAACCAAAGTTTCGATTTAATATTATGGATTGAAAAGACGAGCAACCAAGAAACATTCGCTCGTGCATGGCTGGATGGCTACGAGGTCGAGAAAGAAAAGCGGTATAAAATATCTGTCAAATCAAACAAACAAATACTAATTAAATTTCAAAACAGATTAAAAAAATGGTTTGAATTTGCAGATAATAAGATTAAAGAACCTTATTACACTCGCAAAGAACTAGAAGAAGTAGGTTTTGGCTGGGTGTTTGATTGTTCTGGTATTGAGATTGAGGAGGTGGAGTGATGAAGGTTGCAAAGTATACACACGAGTCTTTTGACGGCATCAAAATCATAAAAGGCTGGGTTTTAGTAAATAATTATGGTGAAAAGGAATTTGTTTATTACAACGGAACGGAATTATGCGTCCACCCTGCCAGCAATTGGGAGGGCGAGTTAAAGGAGGTAGAATGATGTCATGTAGTGAAAATTTTAAAAAAGAAAAAGAATTGTCTGCTGCTATTTCAAATCTCAAGATAGAAATCTTACAAAATGAGGATAAATTGAGCAGTCAATCATTAAGCAACATCAAAAGGCAAGCAAGGGATCTATATGAATGCCTAGTATGGTTGCAGTATGCTGCGGAGGAGGCAGGTAGATGAGTTATGATTTGGAAATCTTAGGAAAAATAGAAAACGGACAATATATCTGCATTGACGAACCTAAGCGTCGTTCTCCAACTTACAATCTTGGAAAAATGTTCAGGGTTGCTATGGATTGGGATTTCAAACAAGGTACTATCTACAATGTCGCTCAGATTTTTGAAAACATTCAACGTGGTATCTCAGAATTGGAACAGTACCCTGAAAAGTATGTGCAGTATGAGCCCGAGAACAAATGGGGAACTGTCAGCAGTGCGTTAAAAGATTTGAGGTCATTGAGAGATTGTATTTTAAGACAAGATATCGATACAAAATACTTATATGTGAGGTGGTAACATGAAGCGACCAAACAAATACCCTTACACACGAAGTCAGTGGGTTGAAGAAACTGCTGATTATTATACATATGCAAACGGTATTTATTTTACAAGTCATGTTTTAAAAAATAGACTCACTAGAGAAATTAAGAGTAAGGAGATGAAATAGTGATTATCAAGAATTACAAATATGATTATTCAAGTGGCAGAATCTGATACACAATTGATGTAGATGGCCATGAATTAGCCGTGGAACATACTAAGACAGAATATGGGAGTGTACAAAGAGATGATATTGATGATTTCTTGGGTACGGTCGAGGAATACGATTTTCAAGAAGCTGAGATGATTGAAGCATTCGTTGACTTTCAAAATGATTTGCTCTTATATGGAATTGGTTTTGAATTGAGAAATGAGGTGGAGTGATGAGCATGCTTGAAATATTCTTATCTAAGAACGATCTTGAACATATTGCGAACGGGCATGATTTAAAAATTAAAATAAGGGATAGTAGGGCTTCAAAAGTAGATGGAATTATTTTGAAACTCGATTTGGTAAATGATACCACGAACCCTTTGATAAATTATAAATATAAACTAATTAACACAGAACAGCAGAATTTTGCAAACAATTTTTCAGGAGGGGCCACATGAAACGATTCATCGCAATCTGGATTTTTGTCTCTGCTGGATTGAACATCTGGCAGATGGGCAGGATTGCAGAACTAGAACAAAAGCGTCCGATTGTCGTCTATAAGGCGGATAATCAAGGTGCTGAGATATTTGGTAAGGTCGTCGAGAAAAGGCGACATGGCAAGTTGTACACAATTACGATTCGTGATTACGGAATTTTCGTAGTCACGAAGGAAGTGTATGAGAAAGTGAAAGTTGGGGATGAGGTGAAGATTTGAAATGAAATACGAGCTATACAACGATCATTTTGAAAATGCTAAAAGGTATCAGATTCCAAGGGCGCAGTTAATTATCGCTGATATTCCTTACAATCTAGGTAATAATGCGTATGCTTCTGATCCGAGGTGGTATAAAGATGGGGATAACAAAAACGGCGAGAGCAAGCTAGCAGGAAAGTCATTTTTTGATACAGATAATGATTTCAAAATCAATAATTTCTTTGACTTTTGTAGCCGTTTGCTTAAAAAAGAGCCAAAAGAAAAAGGGAAAGCGCCTGCTATGATTGTTTTTCACGCTTGGCAACAGCGAGAAATGGTTATTGAATGTGGTAAAAAACACGGCTTTAATAACGCTTATCCGCTCTATTTTACAAAGAAATCAAGCCCACAAGTATTGAAAGCTAATATGAAAATCGTTGGTGCGGTTGAAGAGGCGACGGTATTATATCGCGATAAACTTCCTAAATTTAACAATGGTGGGGCTATGATACTTAATCATGCTCCTTGGGAAAAAGATAGCTCTTATCCTGTTATACATCCAACGCAGAAACCGATACCAGTTTTAAAACGATTGATTGAAATATTTACTGATCCAGATGATGTAGTTATCGATCCAGTTGCTGGAAGTGGTTCAACCTTGAGAGCTGCAATCGAAATGGGAAGGGCTGCTTATGGCTTTGAAATAAAAAAAGATTTTTACAAGAAAGCGCAGGAACAAATGCTCTCAACCTTTCAAACCAGTTTGTTTTAAGCAGTCATATCAGACTACGATATTTGATTTTTTAGGAGAAAAACAATGAACAATACAGAATTAGAAAACAAGGTTCAACAATGGTTTGTTGATAGAAATCTACATGAAGCAAATCCAGTCAAGCAGTTCTTGAAGCTGATGGAAGAGTCAGGAGAACTATTTGAGGGTGTCGCAAAGGATAAATCTGAACTGATTTACGATGCGCTTGGTGATATTCAAGTCGTATTGATTGGGCTTGAGCAACAAATCAAGAACGGTGCTCAGATTTCAGCTAATCAACAGGAACTTGAATTGCTGCTGATGGTTTCAAGTTTGGGCAATATCGCTCAGAAACTATACGCTCATGTCTGTCACAATGAGACGAAGATGCCTCTGATTAAATCTGACTTGATGTTTCTTGACAGTGTGATTAGTTCTGTTTCATTTTTTAATGGGACGGACGCAGACAGTTGCTTGCAGATTGCTTATGATGCTATTAAAGACCGCAAAGGTAAGATGATTGATGGGGTGTTTGTGAAAGAGGAGGATTTATAAAGTGAAAAGACTAGGTATTGTTTTAGGTGCTGTATTTGTAATCGTTGTATCGCCATTTGTAGTTCAGTATGGTTGGAATGAGATTATCACAACGATTGTTCCAGTAAGTAAAATTACAGTTTGGCAAGCATTAGGGATGGATGCACTACTATCTTTCATTTTTTCTGTGTCACCTAGCAAAAAAGTATCTGAAGAGGAATTTTTATATTCTATAAAAAGTGGTATTTCAAAAATTATTACATGTGCATTTTTTATTTGGCTAGCTAGTTTGTTTATTTAAGGAGAATTTGAGATGACACCAAAATTCAGAGCTTATGATAGTGGCTCATTAAGTCGTATGTATCAACCAGACGAAGTGATGGTTGGTGATGGCAATATCTGGATTATTGATGAGGATTCTGTTGCTGGTGAATGGATTGTGAACAATGACATTCACCTCATGCAATCAACAGGACTAGTCGACAAGGAAGGTACAGAAGTTTTTGAAGGCGATATCTTACATCATCAGATACAGACAGAATATACCTTTATTGTCAAATACGACAAAGACAAAGGTCGCTGGTACGGTGATGGTCTAAGTCGTACATATCGGATTGACATCACCAAGGAATTTCTACCGTATTACAAAGTTATTGGGAACATCTACGAAAATCCTGAGCTTTTGGAGGAGATGGAGGTGCAAGATGATTCCGAAATTTAGAGCGTGGGATAAGCACGGACAAAAGATGTTTGCTAATGACGAATTGATTATCTGGAATGGCAATGTCTATGCGAATGATAGCAAAAAGCTTACCTGCAACAATTTAAAAGGATGGTCGATTGATGATGAATATTTAATGCTATCAACAGGTATTAAAGATAAAGCAGGAAATGAGATATTCGAAGGAGATATCCTAATTACAAATGCTCATGCAAGCATTGTATCTTTTGGGGAATATACTTATTTTGAAGACGCTGATACAGAGGTCACAGAGGTTGGATTCTATTTATCTTATCTTAATATCTCACCTGCAACATACTCACCTTTCGAAAAATTTCTTTGGGAGAAATGTCAAGTTATAGGAAATATTCATGAAAATGAAACCTAAAAAATACCCATATTCAGGTTTTCAAAACACAAACAGCAAGCAAGATAAACTTGGTCTGATTGAGGTTATAAAATATGAAACAATTAATGTATCAATTGTAATTAGGGAAGGGGATAATAGTGAGATATTAGCAAAATGTGTAATTCGCGCTTATGGTGAAACATTATCATTTGCAGCAACATTGCCAGTAAAAGAAACTAGGTTTTCGAAACAAAAGCAAGCATTATTTAAAATCGGGCTTTATCAAAGAATTGAAAAATGGGGAGCGATAAGCTTTTAGAAATCAATCGTTTCATTTGGTCGAGCATTTGTCTAGAAGAATTTAACAAAGTAAATCTTTAGGAAGGAGGGTAAGGTTTGGCAATAGACATCAAAAAAAGACTGAAGGCTTTGCCTTATATTGATATCAAAGCGAAGTCAAAGCACCAGGAAATCATCAGTTTGAAGTCAGGTATTTTACGAGGGCAACAGTTCGACAGCATGCCGAAATCAAAAAGCAATAAGAATCAAACTGAAGAACTGAATGTGTTGATTATTGACAAGTCAGATCAGCTGTATGAAGAAATCAAACAGATGTACCATGAACGTGATGAACTCGTTCAAGCGATTGAGTCACTTGATGATCCAGTGGAAAATATCGTGATGCGCTTACTGTATATTGACGGACTCTCTTGGAAAGAGGTTCAAATCAAATTAAATTGCAGTCTTGCAACTATCCAGCGTACAAAACACAAAGCGTTGCTAAAATTATCTAAAATATATGATAAGAATGATAGCAAATGATGATTTTAATGTGGTAAATTAGTATCATGAAAAATAGCAGAGAGGAAACCTCTGCTTTTTTTGTGCACTAAAAGGAGGTGAGGATATGTGGTAGTTGTTGAACCAATCAGAAATAGAGATGATGTTCAGCTTATGATTGAATGGCTGACGTTGCATAGCGCAGTCAAAGAATCAGATAGACAACGTAACCTCATGCTCTTTTTATCTGGTGTTAATCTGGGTTTTCGTATTGGCGATATCGTTAAACTGAAAGTAAAGCATGTTAAAGGCTGGCATGTTCAGATTGTCGATGAGAAGACTGACAAACCAACCAAACGAAAGATGCCAAAGAAATTCAAGAATGCCATGAGGCAGTACATCAAAGATAAGAAAGATGAAGACTTCCTCTTTCCAAGTCGAAATGGAAAACATCAGCACATAAAACCAAACACAGCTTACAAAATCATAAAGAGAGCTGCTGAAGAAGTTGGTCTAGAAAACATAGCTACTCACTCGATGAGAAAGACATTTGGCTTATTCATGTACGAACAAACCAAGGATGTCGCTTTGATAATGGACCTACTAAATCATTCAAGTCAGAGCATTTCACTAAGATATATTGGTAAAAATCAAGATTCACAAGACAGAGCCATGACGAAGTTTCAAGGCTTTTAATTTTTTTTTATTTTACTATCAATTCATTGTTTTGAGGTTATGATGATTTCGTTTTATGTATGCAGGATAAACGCTTGATAAATCTGAGTTAAAACTCATGTAGCGAATTCATTAGAATATGTAAAACAAGGAATTGAGAGAGTGAAAACAAAGGAGTTTACATAGTTATGAAAGGCACTTTTAAAAGACTATCTAATAAAAGAACAACCAACCAAAAACCATTAGGAAAAATTGTAGTTGGAGTCGAAATTGAAAATTGCTCAGAATTAAAAGAGTTAACTCAAGAATGTTGTGAAGCAATCGAACACTTGAACAATTGCATTGACAAGCTAAATAAATTCGAGCTCAAAGCATCGATATCAATAATCGAATGATTGAAGTTTCAACTCGAGAAGAACGCAACCAGTTTTACAATTCCAGTGAATGGAGAGCGCTTCGTAAGTTAGTACTTGAACGTGATCACAACGAATGTGTTTGGTGCAAAGACGAAGGCAAAGTCACGAGAGAGAACCTAGAGGTTGACCACATCAAGGAGCTAGAGTTCTATCCAGAGTTTGCACTTGATATCGATAATCTACGAACATTGTGCAAAGCATGTCATAATAAGAGGCATGATCGCTTTGATAAGAATGACAGAAATTTCAGAAGAGATGAATGGTGGGGTTAGGTGAACGAACCTTAAACACCCCCCGGTCAAAAAAATCGGAAATTTTCAAAGATGTCGGTAAGCGGTCTGCACTCGACTGTCCAAATTTTTAACAAAAAATTAAAGGGGGTGGGGGGTAATGGAAGAATACTCAGAAAAAAATATAAAAGAATTAGAAAATCAGCTACTTTCTAAAATCGGCTACTTTAGTCCTAGAAAAAAGGATGCGATCCAGTACGAAAAAGTGAATCGATATCTTTATCTTGTCAGATTGCTGTATGAGCTGAAAGCTAAACTTCATGAAGACGGATTGGTCATCACTGTTCACAATGGACAACAGAGATTCCAAAAAGCGAATTCTCTCATCAAGGAAATCAACACAACAAGCAATCAGCTTTTGGCTATTGAGCGATCGTTTGGTTTTGAGGTGGAAAACTCGCCTGTTGAGAAACCTACGTCTGGAAGTGACCTGCTATGATTTCTCATCCGCTGGTTGATGACTATATCAAAATGGCCGAGAGTGGAGAAATCGTTGTCAACAAAGAAAGAAAGCTGCTGTTTAAAATCATCAAGGAGAAAATTTATCCTCGTGATGATTTATATTTTGATAATGACTTGATTGACAAGTTCATTCGTTTTGCGGAAAAGAACTTTTTCCCTCTTGCTAAGTATCAACTTTTCTTGACTCCGTTTATCTTTCTTTTTCGGAAGGAAGACGGGGAGCCACATTTCAATGAATATCTGTATACTCTTGCTCGTGGTGGTGGTAAGAATGGTTTTATGTCTGCGAGAGCTAATTTTTTCATCAGTCCAATTTATCCAATCAGAGATTACGATGTGACCATCACGGCAAACTCTGAAAGACAAGGTAAAGTTTCTTTCGAGGAAGTTTATGAGACTATCCAAAGGAGAGGTCTTGAGGACCATTTTTATCTAACTAAAATGTCTATCACAGGTCGAGCGAATAACTCGGTCTTTTCTTTTCGGACGAATAATCCGAAGACTATGGACTCTGCTCGTGATGGATGTCTTGAGTTTGATGAGATTCACCAGTTTGAAGATGATAAGGCTGTGAAGGTTCAAAGGTCTGGTCTTGGTAAGATTGCTCATGCTAGAACATTCTATAACGGGACGAATGGATATGTGCGCGAGGGGTTCTATGACAAGCTGATAGAAAAGTCTATGCAAATCTTGAATGGTGAGATTGATGATTTTAGATTTTTCCCTTTTATCTGCAAGTTAGATAATGCGGATGAAGTGGATGACATGAGGAATTGGACGAAAGCAAATCCGATGCTGGATGAAACCACACCATATGCAAAACGACTACTATCCGCTACGAAAGCAGATTATGATGACCTTGAGCTGGAGCCGTCTGGCCGTCAGGAATTTATGACAAAACGGATGAATCTTCCTGAAGCGGATCTTGAAAAGGATGTGACGACTCGTGAGAAGCTGCTGGCTTGTCTGCGGTCTCCGGGTATCGACTTAAAGGGTCGGTCTTGCGTGGCTGGTTTTGACTATGCAAGTGTCCGAGACTTTGCAAGTGTCGGATTGCTATTTAAGAATGGTGATGAATTCATCTGGAAGCAACATTCATTTGCTCGTAAAGAATTTTTGAAAGCTTTCAAACTAAAAGCCCCTATTCAAGAATGGGCAGACAAAGGCTTGTTTACGATTGTGGACGGTCCTAGTATTGATCCACGTCTTTTGATTGCTAAGCTAGTCGAATGGAGTAAACTTTATCAAATTGAACTTGTATGTGCCGATGGTTTTAAAATGGACTTGCTGAAACCACTTTTGGAAGAGGCTGGCTTTGAATATGAGTTCTTACGGAATCTTGGGGCTATCCAGTCTAAGGTTGCGCCAATCATCGAAGATGGATTTGCGAATGAGCGGTTTATCTTTGAAAATGACAACTCTATGATTTGGTATACAGATAATACCTATGTCAAAGAGGACAAGGATGGCAATAAGCGTTTCTTGAAGAAAGAGCCTGTCAGAAGAAAGACAGATGGGTTCCATGCTTTGATAGCTGCTCTCTACAAGCGTGAGCTTGTGCAAGAGTCGAATGTTGGGGAATTCCTTGACATGATTGATAGTTGGGATTTTTAATCTAATAATAAATTTTGGGTGGGTGGTCGGCAGAAAATCAAAGAAAGGAGGTTGTAACATGGGGTGGCTTGATATTTTCAAAGCTAGGAAGGAAGTGATTACTGGTTTTGATTTTGATGATTTAGAGCGAATTTTTGGGAGTCTTTATCTCAAAAGTTTAGCTGTAGATAAATCAGCTGAATTTGTAGCTCGTATCTTTGCAAAGTCTGAGTTTCGCTACATGGTCAAAAACAAGCATGAACGCTCTAATTGGGATTATCTTTTAAATATCCGTCCGAATCGCAATGAGTCTGCTTCAGAATTTTGGCAAAAGGTGATTTATCGTCTATTGACAAAAAATGAAGTACTCATCATCTTGTCAGATGATGATCAACTATTAGTCGCTGATAGCTTCACTCGAAAACGATATGCAGTCTATGATGATACCTTTGAAACGGTATCTGTGCGAGATTATACGTTTCAGAGAAAGTTTGCTATGAGTGATGTGATTTTTTTGCAGTATAACAACAATCGACTGCAAGAATACATGAGCGACTTATTTGCAGACTATGAAAAGCTACATAGTCGCTTGGTCGAGGCCTTGGGTCGTAATAATCAGATTCGGGGCATTCTTAACACTAAGACAAACGGTACCTTTAACGAGGAAAGACTTAAGCAGATGCAAGAATATGCTGATGGTCTATTCAAATCATTTACTAAAAAAACAGTGGCTATCGTTCCAGCTCAAAACGGTCTGGACTACAACGAATTGACAAACACGGTTGGGACTTCGAATCTGTCTGTTGATGAGTTGAAAAAACTTCGAAGGCAATTTGATGATGAGGTTGCTGATATATTGGGTATTCCAACTGCATTGATGCACGGGGATATGGCTAATCTAGAAAACAGTCAGAAAATGTTTACTAGTTACTGCTATAAATCTCTAGTGAAGAAGGTATCTGATGGACTGAATCATGCTATGGTTGGTCCTGATGCTTATGCAGGGGAACGCTTTTTTGTCATTATTGGGGAAGGTCAGAGGGATAAGTTTGCTCTGGCTGAAAACATTGATAAGCTAATTTCCTCTGGAGCAATGCTGATCAATGAAGTTCGAGCGGAGCTAGGACTTGAGGCGGTGCCTTGGGGCGATAAACCAGTAATGACTAAAAATTATCATATTGGCAAGGAAATAGAGAAAGGAGGTGAAAAAGAAGATGAAGGTAATTCCAATTAAAGGAACAATTATCTCAAATAACAGCAAGTGGATCTACGAGTTATTTGAGAGGGAAGCTACTGCACCAAAAGACATTGTATTGCCGGAAACTGGAGAAGATGTAGAAATTCATATTAACTCTGGTGGTGGAGATGTCTACGCTGGTAGCGAGATCTACACGGCTTTACGCGCTTACTCTGGTCGAGTAACCGTCAAAATCGTAGGTATTGCAGCAAGTGCTGCTAGCGTCATTGCTATGGCTGGTGATTCTGTTGAAATCAGCCCAACTGCTCAAATCATGATTCATAATGTATCCTCTGGCGTTTATGGAGATCATAACGCTCTAGAGCATGAGGCAGCTGTGTTGAAAGGTTTTAACAAGTCTATTGCGAGTGCTTACGTCCATAAGACAGGAAAAGCATTGAATGATTTATTGGAGCTAATGAATCAGACAACCTGGTTTGATGCCGAGGCAGCCGTTGAGAATGGTTTTGCGGATAAGGTGATGTTTGCGCAAGAGGTTGCCCCTCTCCTAGTAGCAAGCGAAACGCCAATGATCCCGCAAGATTTTATTGAGCGAATACAGGCTACTATGACTCCTGATGTGGACAAGATTGCTGAGTTAGTAGCTCAAAAACTGGCAGAGCATGAGCCAGAAAAAGAAAAAACTGAAAAGAAGAAAGCGCCTGAGCCAAGTGGTTTCGGTCGTTTTGCATTTTAAGAAAGGAAAATTTAAACATGATGAAATTATCAGATGAATTTAAAACAGCTCGTCAGAACTTTCTGGATGCTGTTACAAACAATGAACCCGCTGAAAAGCAAGGAGAACTTTATGAGAAGATGCTTAACGCCATTCTGGATGAAGCAAAGAAATCAGCTCGTGAGGAAGTAGATGGTCTTGTTGCAGTAAGTCCATTTGATGAAAAACTATCTCTTCGTGAACGTGAATTTTTCAACAATCTGGACAAAAAAGCTCCAGGAAAAATTGAAAAGTTCTTCCCGCAAGAAACAGTTGACCGTATCTTTGAAGATATGGTACAAGAACATCCATTGCTTAAACATATTGGACTCCGTAACGGCGGCCCTCGTTTGAAGTTCCTTAGCTCTACTACAACAGGTGTAGCAGTTTGGGGGAAAATCAACGATGAAATCAAGGGTCAATTGACTGCTGGATTTGGTGAAGAAGAAGCTCTTCAGAACAAATTGACTGCCTTTGTTGTCCTTCCGAAAGACACAGAAAAGTTCGGGCCTGGTTGGCTTCATTCTTTCGTATCTGCTCAGCTTACAGAAGCTTTCGCTGTTGCTCTTGAAGCAGCCTTTTTGAATGGGGATGGAGATGAAAAACCAATCGGTTTGTCCCGTACTTTGACAGGAACGGTTGCAGCAGGGAAAACAACATACAATGCTAAGACATCATCTGGTGATGTAACTCTTGGAGCAAAAGGAAAGACGACTGAAGAAAAAGCTAACATCACGATCAATGAATTCAAAGAAATTTACAAATACCATTCCACTAAAGCAAACGGGAAACCTGTAGTAACTCGTGGCAACATGGTTATCGTTGTAAATACGAGCGATGAACTTGACTTTACAACTCAATTCACCACTCTGAATGGACTTGGTGTATTTGTAACAAATCTTCCATTCAATCCAATTGTAATCCCATCAATTGCTCAAGAAGCAGGTAAAATCACTACTTTTGTGAAAGGGCGTTACGATGCAGTTATTGGTGGTGGAATTGAATTTGATACTTTTGACCAAACTCTTGCTTTTGACGATCTCAATCTTTACACTGGCAAACAATTTGCATATGGGAAACCACATGATGAAAAAACCGCTGCGGTTTGGACCCTAAAACTTGGTAAAGATTAAGGTGTTGCCCTATGGAGGAGACAAAAGAACTACACCCACTCCTTAAAGCATTTAAGGAACGGATGAGGATTTTTCATACTGGAGAGGATAACAACCTCTCTAAAATGTTGGAAAGTTCTGAGTCAGCCATCCTCAGTCTGGTCGGTAGTAAGGACTCTGCTGATCCACGAGTGAGAGAGCTTATTTTAGAACGTGCTCGATATGTCTACAATGACCAAGTTGAATTTTTCTACGGGAACTTTCAAGGTGATTTAATGGCGTTGTCTCTAGAAAACTATAAATCGGAGGAAAAACATGATTAAGGTTTTAAAAGAATTTTATGACTTGAAAGCTGGAATGGTCCGTAAAGAGGGCGATACATTCGAAGAAACTAAGGAACGTTTTGACGAAATCAAAACAGCTTTACCTGAGTTTGTTGAATGGGAAGATAAAACTACAGAAGTAACTGAAACATCACCATACTATGTATAATCGTCCTAGCTATCGCTACAAAAAGCCTGAGGCTCAAAATGGAGACCTGAGAACCCCCTTGACTTTCTATACTTCTAAAGTCGAGGAGGGGGTTGATGGCCGTGATGTGAGCTACAAGAAGGCTTTTTCTACGATGGGGCAAGTTTACTCCCCTAGTTTTAAAGATATTGAGATCGCGACTGGAAAAGCGATGAAAGCTAAGATGACTTTGAAAATTCGTGATCCTCTGACAGATTATCAGCCTGAAAGTCGGCATTTTGTCGAAGTTGGGGATATCCGTCTAGTTGGTAAGAAATGGCAGGTTATTGATGTGCGTCCTGATTTTGATAATCGGGATTTTTTGATAGTTATTATCGGAGGTGGTCGTGATGTCTAGTGGAGCAAATTTAAAAGGATTTGATGATGTTTTGAGGAATGTTGAGGCTCGCCTAGGGGAGCCGGCGGTCCGTAGAAAGGTCAATAGAGTCTTGAAGGGAACTGTTGAGGAGTTTGAGCCTACTTTCAAACGGGCTATGGCGGTGTACGCTGACACTGGTAAGACGGCCGGAGCCGTCGTCCATGGAAATGTGACTGGTACAGCTAGTGGGGTTCCAATGGTTAAATTAGGTTTTAAAAGTCCTCGTTGGACTCTTATTCATTTGAATGAATTTGGATACGCAAAGAATGGACATCCTCGTGGTTTCGGTATTATGCGTCGCTTTTTTGAAGGTAGCAAACCGGTCTTCAAATCCAAAGTAGGCATGAAGTTAAAACAGGAGTTTTTGTAATGATTAAGGACAAATTAACTGAACTCTACAACGCTTTGAAAGAGGATGAGTCTTTATCTGATATTAGTATCAAGTCATTTGAACGTCCTGATACTTTGGGAGATGACGAGACGAGTATTGTCATTATTCCTGTCGGACCTCCGATGCAGACAGCTCACGGTAGTAATACTAGTCTGGCTAAGACTTTTCTTTATCAAATCAATGTAGAGTCTGCCAATCGAGTGGAGTGTAAAAAGCTCCAAGGCAAAATTGAAAAGATTATGGAAGACCAAGGATTTTACCAAACCGCTGGTGGTTTGGATCAATGGATCCCTGATATCAAACGCTATGTAGATGCTCGGACTTACAAGGGTCAGAGTGCTTTGTATGGTAAATACTAGAAAGAAGGAAAAAGAAATGACAAAAGTAAAAGGAACTGCACTTATCGGTCTTAAATCGGTCACCATTCGTGTGCATGATGGAAAGACTCCAACAGTTGGAGAGAACCTCTTCACGCTAGAAGGTAAAGATAATGAAGGGGCTACACAGACTGCTAAAGTAACTGGATTATCTAGCGATCCTGTAAAGACTTACGGCAGTAATGTTGCTTATCACGTCTCCAATCGGGGGGTAGGTGATGTCAAGGTAGAGATGGGCTTACTTGATGTCCCATTAGCTTTATATACTAATGCTTTGGGGTATGGCAATGATGATGGTATCTATTACTTCGGTGCAGACACCGTTGCGAAGAATGTTTCAATTCTCATTGAAAGTAATACTGCTGATGGGGAACTGGTCTACTATGGTTTTTACAAAGGGCAGCTTTCTATGGATGCTATTGATTTTGAAACAATCAAGAATAAGGCTAATGAGTTAGCTACCACTAATGTGGATTTTGCTGCGACAGCTAGTTCAGATGCTGCAACTAAAGGTCGATATGGTGCAATTGTATATGGTTCAGATGCTGAAAAGTTGAAGAAATTGAAGGGTCAACTAAACATGACCGCTGCAGCGTAGGAAGAGGGCGCAAGCTCTCTTTTTATCTTTTTTTAGAAAGGAAAAGAATATGGCTAAGGTTAAATTTTTAATTAAAAATGAAAAGGGGCAAGATGTTCAAAAGACTAGTAAGGAAATTACTACCATGGACTATCGTGATTACCTGATTCTCAATGAAGCACTTTCTACTGATTTGTCTGAAGTTGAAAAACTAGACAAGCAATTGGAATTTATAGCCTCACTCTTTGAAGATTTGGAAGTGGAAGAACTTTTGAAATACACAGATATGGCGGATATTTTTGCAGTATTTGCGGACATCTACGCTCATCTGGTCGGTGATGTCGACCCAAAGGAGAAAAAATAAAGCCAAGCGAAGCGCTGAAACGATTTTATGTATTTGTCAAGCAAGCTACTGAGGGTCCTTATGGTATGAGTATTCGTGATGTCATGGATACTAGTTGGGAGGACCTAATGGGCGTTCTTGGTGAAACTGAATCTGCTGAAACTGAGGAAGTCATGGATCTAGTTGATTTTATGCAGCTTATCTGATGAAAAGGCTTTACAAAACACCTCAATAGGCATATAATAAGGGTGAGGAGGTGAGTGGGATGAAGATCGTAGAACAAAATCGTAGGCGGTGTCTATTTTGGACATTGACTTTTGTACTATATATCTGTTTTGGTATTTACTGTGTTTGTACGAACTTTGGGAATACGATTGGGCAGATATTATTGTCGCCATTCATCATTGCTTCTTTGCCTTTATATGGATATGGATTATTAGGTGTTTTTATATGGGCAATGATGTCTATGGCTTTTGATAATTATAAGAAATTAAAATGAGAAAAGTCCGCAAGGGCTTTTTTATTTGCTTTGAATGTATCTTTGAGATAAAAGGAGGAACAATATGGCAAGCGGTACGCCGTTAGGTCAGATGTATATCGAGCTAGGGCTGGACGTGTCAAAGTTCAGCCCTTCTCTAAATGGTGCAAAAAATGCTGTAAAGTACTTTCAAAACAATGTCCGTTCTTTGGATAGTACTTTGAAAGGGAATGAAAAAAATGCTAGCTTACTTCAAGCTAAATACAAGACTTTAGGACAAGCTATTGATTCACAACGTAAAGTTTTGGATGAGATGAAGAAAAGTTTTGATAAGCTAGACCCTGGAACAGCTAACTTTGATAAAGCTGCTGCAGATATTCAGCGTGAGAATACTAAGTTGGCAGCAATGGAAAACCAGCTACGTGGAGTTGAAAAAGCTTTGAAAGATGTTGGTCGCGAAAATAGCTGGGCTGGGAAAATGGACAAGCTAGGAGATACCTTTAAGAGTGGTGGCGAAAAACTCCGTGCAATGGGTGATGCTATGAAACCTGTATCAACAGCTCTTACTGCTGGTTTTGCCCTGTCAACTAAGAAAGCTATAGACTTTGAAAGTCAAATGAATACGACCAAGTCACTCCTAGCAGATACTATCCCAACAGCGGATGAACTGAATAGCACCACACAAAAATTGGGTGAGAGTTCGAAAGGTTGGGCGAAGCAGTATGGTATCTCAACATCCTCCATCAATGAGGGAATGCAGGAAATTATCAAAAAAGGGTTTGATGCTAATCAGACTATTGCTGCTATGCCTGCTATCTTAGATGCTGCTAAGGCATCGGGGGATGATTTTAACGTGGTGATGAATGCTTCGACTAACATCTTGCGTCAGTTTGATCTAGAGGCTAAGGACACGAACCGTGTTACAGATAGCTTGACTTATGTGGCCAATAAGACATCGGCTGGCTTTTCAGATATGGGGCTAGCCATGGAGTATATAGGTCCTGTGGCTCACTCTTTGGGGATGTCTATCGAGGAAACTTCTGCCGCTATCGGTCTTCTTTCTGATAATGGTATTGCTGGGGAAAAGGCTGGTACAGCTTTACGTGGTGCGCTTTCTAAATTGCTCAAGCCTTCTAAATCAAATGCTGCAGCAATGAAAGAGCTTGGTTTTACTGTGGAAGAGTTCCAATCTGGCGCTTTAAAACTACCTGACATCATTGATCGCATCAAGGAATCAACAAAAGGATGGACAGATGCTGAGAAATCATCTGCTATTGCTCGTGCCTTTGGTGTTGAAGCTCAAACTGGAATGAATGCCCTTATCAACCAAGGAGGGGATGCGTTACGTAATCTTACTAAGGAAACTGAAAATGCTCGTGGGTATACTAAAAAATTGGCGGATGAGCTGTCTAAATCATCTAAAAATGGAGTAGAGCGATTTAAGTCAAGTTTGGAAGTGCTTCAAATCAACATCGGTCAGAAACTTTTACCTCTACTCACGCCTCTCCTTGAAAAGGCAAATGAGTTTATTGAGTGGTTAGATAAGGCACCCGAAAGTACACAGAAGTTAGTACTTGGTTTTGGTGGTTTCCTAGCTTTGGGCTACCCATTGTTGAATATGCTGGGGAACGCATCAACGGGATTAGGTTATCTCTTTAAAGGTGGTAGTAAGGTTGCGGATCTGTTTTCCAAGGGATTAAGTCTTGGAAAAGCGGGCAAGGAAGCAGCTGAGCTAGGAACTCAGGTAGCTGAGACTGCTGGAAAAACTGGATTACTCAAGACAACTTTAGCTGGATTGACGAGTCCTGTTGGGCTTTTAGTCGGAGGTACGGTTCTGCTGGCTGGTGGTCTAGCCTATCTAGCTAACGAGAAAGATAAGGCTCGTATCAAAGCGGAGGAATTTGGCTCTACATTAGATGATGTTCAGCGTGAAGAATTGCGAAACTTCCAAAAAACAGTTGATGAAACAAGCACAGCCGTCGCAAACTTTGGAAGTACAGCAGGAAGCGCTGAGAAAGTCTCTGGAGCCTTTAAAAAGCTCTATGAAGAAATTGCCGCTGCTGCAGATAAGACCAACAAACGAATGGAAGAATTGGGCGCTAAATGGGGCCTCAGTGAAGAAGATATTGCGAAAGCAAAAGAGAAGAATGCTCAGGTGGTCAGCAACACAGAAGCGATGATGAATCAAATCAATGAGATATATCAACGTCATAATGGTGATGCGAGCAAATTCTCTCAAGAGGAGAAAGAAATCATCCTGAACAATCAGAACGAGATGATTAAGGCTAAACTCTCAATGATGGACTTGTCAGCCGAGCAACAGAAGGCTGCCTTACAAGCTTTAAATGGCGATGTCAGAAGTCTGAATGAAACGCAATTGAAGCATACTAAAGATGTTTTAAAACAAGCGCTTGATGAGGAAAAGAAACTCTACGAGAACTCAAAGAGTGAGCTGAAAGAGTTGTTAGACGGTAAGGCTATCGACCAGGAGACTTACAACAAGAAAATGCAGACTTTAGAAGCAAACCATACTCAAACCATGGAAGCTTTGGGAAGTAAGTATTATCAAGTCATGCGAAATCTTGACGATAAGGTGAAAGCTCGAACTGGCCAAAGTTGGAACTACTGGGAAGAAGCCAAAAAAGTTCTGGAGGAATACGGCCTGTCCTATGAAGAAATCGGAAAGAAAGCTGCTGAAGCCTCTCAAAAAGTGGGTAATTCGCATAGTATCCTTGCCAACTATACTAGTGAGATGAGCAAGGAAGTGAAAGAGGCTAACGATGCCTGGTCGTTGTTGGTAGGTAACATTGATAAGAATGGGAATTTCCAAGTAAAATCCAATGTGAAAGAAGTCATCGGAGAGGCTGCTAAATCTGCGGAGGGTTGGGAACAATTGCAGTTTATTGCTAAGACTGCGGAAATCAATTCAAACGCTCGCGCTACAATTGCAGAGGCTCTTGTCGAATCCGGTAAATGGAAAGACATGACTCTCGAAGAGAAGCAAGTGATTGTCAAGAATCAAGCTGGCCTACAAGCTATCTTTGATAGTGAAACCCATCTTAAAACATGGAACAGCATGCCAGCGGAAGTCAAAGAACTTCTCATGAAGAATACAGACATCATGAACAAGGCGGAGGAAGCCTCAAAGGCTCTGTCTAACTATGAAGCTCTGAAACCAAAACAGAAGGAGTTGCTGGCCAATGATGAAAGCGTCCGAAAAGCAGTCGCTCGCTCAACTGATACTCTGACGACCTGGAATGCGTCTACACCGTTTACAAAAGATTTTAAAGCTGATCCTACGAATGTTTTGAGCAACGGCCAGTTATCTATCGATAAGATTACAGCTTGGAATTTCGCATCTGCTGAGACTAAGTCTCTGGATGCGGTGGATAATACGGGCGCAGCTGTCGGAAGTGCTATTTTGAGTGTTAATTCACCGAAACAAGAAGCTCCTATCAATTTGTTTGCTGCTGACCAAACAGGCGGTGTACGAAATGAGACGAGCGGTGCTATCAATGCTATCAAGCAATATGATCCAGTGAATATCCTTGCTAAGAATGGTACCGATGGTACTGTTAGTGAGGTCAAAAGCGGTGTAAATGGTATTCAGGATAAAACTGTTACTATCAATGCTCGAGACAATGCTTCTGGTGTTCTTTCAGGTATTAAAAGTTGGATTAACAGTGTTACTGGTGATTTCTTTACGAATATCTTTGCGAGCAAGCATGCTCACGGGACCAACTATCACCCTGGTGGGCTTGCTATCGTCAACGACCAAAGAAATAGCAATTACAAGGAAATGGTCACTCTGCCAAATGGTCGGAGTTTCATTCCTCAAGGCAGGGATGTCTTGCTTCCTCTTCCGAGAGGTTCTAAAGTCTTGCGAGCTGATAAAACTAGACGTTTGATGCGTGAGATGGGTGTTCCTAAATATGCTTCTGGTATCGGTATCCCGAGTGATGCGAAATTTCTTCGTGAAATGGAAGAAGCTCAACGTAATATCACTATTCAAACTACAAGTGTTCAAAATGGGCAAGATACTGATAAAGTCGTGTCTGAGATGAGGATTCTGAGATCAAGTTTAGAAAAATTGCTTACTGCTATCCTTAACAAGGACACAAACGCTTATCTGGACAGCTCAAAAGTTACGGATATTGTTACTAAAACTCAGAAAGAGCGTGAGAAAATGCTACTAAGAATGAAAGGGGTGATTGAATGAGCGAAGTGACTATGCGTTTTAATAAAACAGATTTACGAGAGCTTATTGAAATCCATGACATCCAACGAGATATTGGAAACAATCGCTCTATCTCTATCGACCATGCCCCAAGAATTGGCGTGAATGTTCAGCAACAAACTATTGATGCAAAATATATCAAGGTAGACTTTTCCATCTGGTCTGAAGACAGAAATACCCTCAAGCATAAGCTTGCGGGTATTTTTAATGTTGATAGTCCTAAAGAGTTGACCTTTTCAGATGAACCAGACAAGTATTATCTGGCCACGGTAATTGATGATATCCCTATGCAAGAGGCAAGCGGGAGACGTTCAAACGGCTCTATTAGGTTCATCATTCCTGATGGTGTGGCTCATAGTTCAGCCTATAAGCGATTTGATAGCGACAAAAACGCAACTAGCGAAGCAGGAAAGATGGTGTTTGATCTTACAAATAATGGCACAGAGAGTGCATTTCCAATCGTTAAAATCAAACACAATGCTGAGAATGGCTACATCGGCCTTGTCAACATTAGCGGAGCTCTTGAGGTCGGAGACCCTAAGGAGATTGATGCTGAGATAGTTAAACGATCTGAGGTCTTGCTTGACTTTAGGGGGGACAAAATCGCTGATGGTTTTGCTAGAGCGATTAAAAATAGCTCAATAACCAATAGCAAATGGGATAACATAACTGGAACATCTGAGCTAGTTACAGTAGATGGCAAGAAACGTGTCAAGCTAAGAGAGCAGTCTAATGGCATAACAGATACAAACTACGCAGCAGGGCTCTCATGGGAGATCCCTGCTGACTCAACGGGAGAGAAAGGCTCACTTGATGACTATATTTTTTGCAAGCTGGTTTATCAGTTAGAATCAATTACTCAATGTGGGTTTATTAAAGTAGCTGTATCTGACACCAATGGGCAGTTTTTGTATGGTGTTGAAACTTACAAGCGCTATAACGGCTTATACTGTGGGTTTAATGTCTTTGCTACTGACAACGCTGGTGGATACAATTTCTTAAAAACTTTGGAATTTGACTCCTCTAGCGATAAAAATAAAAATCCTTTTGCAAAAACAAGAGGGCAGTTTGAGCTCAAGAGAAATGATGAGAAAGTTCAAGTTTACTACAACGGCTCATACTATAATTTTATCGTTCCTGAAATAGAAGGTAAAAAGTCAGCTAAGGTCCATGTGACGATAGGTGCTTTTCACGGGAAGGTAATTATCCCGCACTTGTATCTTGATGAGTTGTTGTATCGCAAAGATTTTGTACAAGCTTCAAGGGATATTCCTAACCGCTATCCTATGGGGTCAAACCTTACGTTAAATAGCGAGAACAATTCAGTCACAGTGGATGGCATTGAGAGGGCCGCAGATGTTGTCCAGGGTTCAAAATTTTTGAGTATCCCTCCAGGAAAGAGTCAACTTGAGGTCTATTACTCAAGCTGGGTCAAGACCAAGCCTACTGTAACCATTGAATTTGAAGAAAGGTGGCTATAATGCTTTTAACGATTCATGATGCAAACTTGCAAAAGGTTGCTTTTGTTGATAATAGTAAGCAGAACACGCTTAATTATTATAACGATACTTGGTCAAGAGACATGCCAACAGGGTCCTCAACATTTGAGTTTACAGTCTTTAAGAAAGCAATTCAATCAGATACAGCTTTATCAAAGGCCTACCAACATCTAAACGAGCGTGCTTGGGTGTCATTCCGATACAATGGGCGCACCTACCTCTTTAATGTGATGTCAGTGGAGGAAAATGAGCAGACAATCAAATGCTATTGTGAGAATCTTAATCTTGAATTGATCAATGAGTTAGTAAATCCATACAAGGCTACGAGAGCAATGACTTTTGCAGAATATTGCCAAGAGATGGCTTTATTGAACTATGCTCATCTCACTATTGGAATTAACGAGATTTCAGATAAACAACGCATCATTGAGTGGACGACGCAAGAAACAAAACTCGCTCGTTTGCTTAATCTTGCGAAACAATTCAATGCTGAGATTGAATTTGACACACAATTAAAAGCAGATAGCACGCTTAAGAAATTTATTGTAAATATATATCACGAACACGACGATACACACCAAGGAGTTGGTCGCATCAGGAATGATGTGTTTTTGAAATATGGTAAAAATATTAGCTCTATCACCCGGAAAGTGGATAAGACAGGTGTTTTCAATACAATCCGGCCAACCGGCAAAATGCCGACTGTTGAGGCTGAAGACAGCGGGGAGCGTCACGTTTCAAGTCGAAGAGTCAAAAATTCGGACGGATCGACAACTGAAACTATCATTCGGACAGCTCCAGACGGGACAAAGAGCAAGACTATTGTCCATACGAAAGTCACAAAATTAGCTGATAAAACACGAATCACTACAACGACAACAACTCGCTCTGATGGTTCGATTGAGCAGACGGTTACAACTAGTCAGAAAGGCGGACCTTCGAATACAGAGAAACGGATCATAAAACCTCCTAAGAAAAAAGAGAAAGAAACCGAGCCCGAAAAAGAGGTTCTGACCATTGAAAACTTGGGAGATTGGTCTATCAAAAACGAGAGGGGAGAATTAGAGTTCTATCAAAGGGGGCAACAACTGTACGCCCCTTTATCCATGCAACTCTATCCCTCGACTTTTACTTCAGCAACAGCTGAGGACCAGTGGACAAGACGAGACTTCGACTTTGACACAGACGAGCCAAATGAATTGAGGCGGCTTGCTTACCTGAAGTTAAAGCAGCATTGCTACCCAGCCATTACCTATGAAGTAGATGGCTTTGTGGACGTAGAAATCGGGGACACGATCCAGATTTATGATGATGGTTTTAGTCCAGCTTTAATAGTAAAAGCACGAGTTACCGAACAGAAAATCAGCTTTACAAATCCGGCAAGTAATAAGACTACTTTTGCGAATTTTAAGGCTCTAGAGAGTAAGCTATCAGATGGCATTCAAGCCGCCTTTGAGCGACTTTTCGAAGCATCCAAGCCCTACACTATCAAACTTGCTACTGATAACGGTATAGCCTTTAAAAACGGTCAAGGTCAGACGATTGTGACTCCTACCCTCATGAAAGGTAACAAGGTTATCAATAGTGGCTGGCGCTGGGTTGTAGATGGCGAAATCAAAGCTACAAGCTCTAATTACATTGTTCGAGCCTCTGACATCAACCAAAAGATGGTTTTGACTGTTTCTGCATGGATTGATAACAAAGAGGTAGCGTCCGAGCAGTTAACGCTTATCAATACATCAGATGGCCTGCAAGGTCAAAAAGGGGATACAGGACCGAAAGGGGACCCTGGTCCAAAAGGAGATCGTGGAGAAAAAGGCGAAAAGGGAGACCGTGGACTCCAAGGGCTCCAAGGTTTACAAGGTCCAAAAGGTGACCAAGGCCTCCCTGGACCTAAAGGAGCTGACGGACGTACACAGTACACTCACATTGCCTACGCTGATACTGTTTCAGGTAGTGGATTTAGCCAGACTAACGATGACAAGGCCTATGTAGGGGTCTATATTGATTTCAACTCAACTGACAGCGTCAATCCTGCTGACTATCGCTGGACGAGATGGCGTGGTCGTGATGGCGCTGATGGGCTACCAGGTAAGCCAGGGGCAGATGGAAGAACACCTTATGTTCACTTTGCATATTCTGACAATGCGGATGGTTCTGGTTTGACAATGACAGATAACGGACAGCGTTATTTTGGTCATTATTCAGATTATGAGAGGCCTGATAGCTCAGATAAAACTAAGTACAAATGGGCTGATCGTTGGGCGAAAATTGAAGTCGGCGCAGGCAACTTACTGTATCTAAATAATCGTCATAGAGGCAAATTTTATAATAACAGGGGCGTCATAGTTGATGATAAAAACTATGATACAAGCCAGTTTATTTTGTTAAAACCAAATGTAGATTATATTATTCAAGCTTGGGGAACCGCTAAAATATGGGTAGGATGGACTACTTTTAACAAAAATAATGTTTTTCAGAAGTATACAACGAGATATTTGCCTGAAAATGGGTATTTAATTGAAAAATTCTCAGTTCAAGAACCGACAAAAATCAGTATTGGTTTTGATAATCGTGACACCAATCTGAAAATCAAGCTAGAGCGCGGGACTGTCAAAACAGATTGGTCGCCAGCTCCAGAGGATGTGCAAGCTGATATTGACTCCAAGGCAAACCAAGTCCTTACTCAGGAGCAACTGAACGCTTTAAATGAGAAAGCTGGAATTATCCAGGCTGAACTTGAGGCCAAGGCTAGCGCTGATACGCTTGATAACTGGATAAAGGCTTATAAGGACTTTGTCAACGCAAACGAGAGCGCAAGAGCACGAGCTGAAAAAGATTTGATTTCAGCTAGTCAGCGTGTTTCTAACATTGCCAAAGATTTGGGAGAATTGTCTGACCGCTGGAATTTCATCGATACCTATATGAGTTCCTCAAATGAGGGGCTTGTGATTGGTAAGAATGACGGTAGCTCTAGCATGATGTTCAATCCTAACGGACGAATTTCAATGTATTCAGCAGGGGTTGAGGTCATGTATATTTCACAAGGGGTCATTCATATCGAGAATGGTATTTTCTCTAAAACAATCCAGATTGGACGTTTTAGAGAGGAACAATATCATATCAACCCTGACATGAACGTCATTCGTTATGTAGGATAAAAAGGAGTAAAATGGCTAAATTTAGTAACTCAAGTGGGAGCTTGTATCTCAATGTTTATGTAGACCAAGGCTCTCAGAGTATCACAGCTAACACATCAACCGTCAACTGGAGGATGACAGTCAGTCGTACAGGCGCCTATTACACTCATAACCATCAAGGAGACAGTACTTTGTCTCTCAATTTAGACGGTCGAAACGTGCATTACAGCTACCCAACGTGGGAAACATCAGGCGAGGAGTACACTCTTGCTAGTGGGTCAAGTACAATCAGCCACAATGCGGATGGGACTAAGACCTTACCTATATCATGCACGTTCAATCCGAATAATGGCCTGCATGGGACTATCACAGTATCAGCAAGTCTTAGCCTGACGACTATACCACGCTCTAGCTCTGTAAGCGTGAGCGCTGGAGTTATTGGTAGTTCGGTTACTATCACCATTAACCGTCAAAGCTCCAGTTTCAAGCATACGGTGCGCTATTCCTGGGCTGGTAAGAGTGGAACGATTGCAACGAATGTAGACACATCCACAACGTGGACGATCCCTCTTGACTTTGCCAATGACATCCCAAATTCCGCAAGTGGGACTGGGACAGTCTATGTAGATACCTACTCAGGCTCTACCAAGACTGGAACACAGTCCACTACATTCACGGCAAGCGTGCCAGCAAATGTAAAACCCACATTTACAGGAGTTTCCCTGTCGGACATAAACGGTGCTGCTCAGAACCTTATCCCAAACGGAAACACGTTCATCCAGGTAATATCTAACATCAAAGTAGCGTTTAATGGCGCAGTCGGCTCTTACGGCTCGTCTATCACTGGATATTATGCTGAGATTATTGGCAAAAACCAGTCCACAAGTTCAAACGGTGGAAGTCTGGGCATTATGAACTATCACGGCACCATCAAAATCAGAGTGAGTGTCTCAGATAGCCGTGGCAGATGGTCGGATACTAAAGAGGTATCTGTAACCGTGCTTGAGTATTTTGCTCCAGCTTTAAGTTTTAGTATAGCCAGAACAGGCTCAACCTCTAGCACTTTGACAGTCACAAGAAACGCCAAAGTAGCGCCTTTGACTGTCTCAGGTAGTCAGAAAAACACAATGTCGCTGACTTTCAAGGTCGCAAGGCTTGGGACTACTAACTTTCAAGTAGACACAGGACCAGCCACTGGTTCCTGGACAAGTATCTCAAACTTGACCAATTCGCAGGCTAATCTTGCAGGGAACTACCTAGCTAATCAGTCTTGGGTTGTTATTGGTACACTTGAGGATAAATTCACCAGAACAGAGTTCATGGTCAATGTGCCTACGGAGAGCGTGGTTTTGTCTTATGATAGGTCAGGAGTAGGGGTCAACAAAATCCGTGAGCAAGGCGCTCTAGATGTTAGGGGCAACATCTACGCAGACAACAAGCCGATACAACAACATCAGTTGACAAAAAACGGAGGAAACTCCTTGAGCGCCGAGATTGATTGGAATAACTACACAGATTCAGGTCAATACATGGGCTACAATCTATCAAATTCTCCTCAAGGTGGCAATGGTTGGAAACATGTTCAAGTTTTGAAACATAATGATAATTGGGTAGTTCAAGTAGCTTATGACTTCTCAGGGCAAGTAGTTTCTGTTCGTTCAAAAACAAACGGGACTTGGAACGCTTGGAAGAAACTTGCAACACAAGATGATATTTCAAGGATAACTCAAAATACAGCCTGGCAAAATCTACCATTGCAAAATGGATGGCAACATCATCAGCAATACAATGATGTGCAATACTCAAAAACGTTCGATGGAGTGGTGTATTTGCGTGGAGTTGGGACGAAAGGAAAGACAGCTTACGGAACGGTTATAGCTCAATTACCAGTGGGATTTAGACCGTTACATTCAACTTACGTTTTTGCGCTCAACGATGATTTTACAGTCGCGGTTTTATGCATTTTAACATCGGGAGAAATAGTTGTAAGAAAAAACGTTGACGCCACTTGGCTCAATTTCGATAATGTTTCATTCAAAATTTAAAAAGGAGGAAATATGAAACTAGAATACGGGACAAAGTCCTTGGAATATGACGGCAGCGGAACAGCGTCCACCACCAAAGTCACGCTAGTCAACTCAGACGGTGCTTATGTGCCCGTCTTTTTACCAGCTGACAAAATCGGTTTGTCTAATACCGAGCTTTTCGAGCTGGCCCTAGAGGCTCTTTATCAGGAGAATTTCCCTCAACGTGCTGAGAAAGAGAAATTTAATCAGGTAGAAGCGCAGCTCAAGCAAAACAAGGAAATGGCAGCCAAGGTGGAGCAAGCTACCACTGAGAATAAGGAAAATCTGGACACAGTCTCAGCTATCACTGAGGTCTTGATTGCTCTAGCCATTTCTCAAAACGGGGGCATGCCTACTCATGCTTATAATAAAGTGGCAGGGTTCATCAAGCCACTTGCGAAGAGCACACGCTATGCAAATGGCGACATCGTGGCTATGCCTTATCCGTTTGATACGAATCCGAAATGGCCGAGTGGAACCAAGACTATCTTTAAGTTCCAAATGCAGCCGACAGAAGGTTACACATGGAAAGAACAGTCACTTGCTGAAATGCTACAACAAGGCGTGTTGACTGTGGTCATGCCACGTATCGATTAAGGAGGATATATGCAAATCGAATTTTTCAATTTTTTAAGAAGTGTCGTCCAGACTGAAGATGGTCTGGTTTTGTACGCCCTGGCATTGATTGTCTCAATGGAAATCATTGATTTTGTGACAGGAACGATTGCGGCTATTGTCAACCCTGACATCGAGTACAAGAGTAAAATCGGCATCAACGGACTTCTTCGCAAAATTCTAGGGGTCCTCTTGCTAATGATCCTTATCCCAATGTCCGTGCTCTTACCTGAGAAGACAGGATTCGCATTCTTGTACTCGATCTATCTCGGATACATCGCATTTACTTTTCAATCACTCATTGAAAATTACCGCAAACTAAAAGGAAATGTCACTCTTTTTCAGCCAATTTTAAAAGCGTTTCAGCGATTGATTGAGAAAGACGAAGATAAAAACAAAGGAGAATAACACATGTCACAATTTAACGAAATCATTATTGCATTTGCTACAGGCTTTTTAGCAGTAGCCACAGGCAGTATCATCAAAGCAGTAAAAGATTACCTTTTGCGAAAAGGTGGAGAGAAAACTATCAAGATTGTTGAAATCTTGGCTAAAAACGCAGTCAATGCAGTGGAGCAAGTCGCAGCCGAAACTGGATATAAGGGCGAAGAGAAGCTGGAGCAAGCACGCACGAAAATCCGTGCTGAGCTTAGCAAATATAACATCAGCATGACTGATCGTGACCTTGATACATTTGTCGAGTCAGCTGTTAAACAGATGAATGACGCTTGGAAAGGGGAATGATTATGGCAGTAAACATTGAAACAGCTATCGCTTGGATGCGTGCACGACAAGGTCAAGTATCTTATAGTATGGATGACCGCAATGGACCTGACTCTTACGATTGCTCAAGTTCGATCTACTACGCTTTGACGAGTGCTGGAGCTGTATCCGCTGGATGGGCGGTCAATACTGAGTATGAGCATGACTGGCTTATTAAGAACGGATATGAACTCATCACAGAAAATCAGCCGTGGGATGCTGAACGTGGGGATATCTTCATCTGGGGGCGTCGTGGATATTCTAGTGGAGCAGGTGGCCATACTGGTATTTTCGTGGATAGTGATAACATTATCCACTGTAACTATCGTTTTGACGGCATCACAGTGAATGACCACGACGATATTTGGCTCTATGCAGGACGACCTTACTACTATGTGTATCGTCTGACTAATCCATCTGCAACTGCCGAAGAAGTCAAGACAGGTTGGCAAAAGAATGACACAGGCTATTGGTGGGTTCGTGCAAATGGCTCTTATCCAAAAGACCAATTTGAGTACATTGAAGAAAACAAATCATGGTTCTACTTCGACAGTCGTGGATACATGTATTCTGAACGTTGGCTCAAGCACACAGACGGCAAATGGTATTGGTTCGACAAGGATGGCTATATGGCCACATCTTGGAAGAAAATCAATGGCAAATGGTATTACTTCAACCGTGATGGCTCTATGCAGACTGGTTGGGTTAAATACTATGAAAAATGGTATTACCTGGATGCTGTCAACGGCGATATGAAATCGAACACATTTGTGCCTTACAATGGCGGATACTACATGCTGCTTCCTGATGGTCGCATGGCCGATAAAGAAGCCTTTAACATTGAGCCTGATGGGCTCATCACTACAAAATAAAGAAAGGAGATTCTATTTTTCTTCTTAAACTAACCGCAGGCTCAGGCTTGCGGTTTTTTTGTTTGCAATAATAAAAGCAGTGACCGAAATCACTGCTTATCAGCTGTAGCAAATTCATAGAGCTTTTCTGCCGTTAGAAGCGCCATTTTGTCCATGCTTGTTTTTCCTTTCCTAAGGTCAGAAACAGTAGTCCATGGAACTCCAGCGCCTTGCGAAATAGCAGATGTAGACATCGAACTGTCTAATAATTGTTGAATAACTTTTCTCATATTATTTGTCCTTTTTATTTTTTAGATAGATATATACATTGATCACAATTATAAAAATAGCTATTGCACTAACCATTGCTTTTCCTCTTTTCATTTGATAAAATAGAGGTGTAAGGGGCTTTCGCCCCTACCTCTTAGCGTTTACCTTTTCTTTTGCCGGAACTTGGGTTTACGCTTTTTGTTTTGCCTTGCGACCGTTATTGCGGTCACCAGACTTGCGATAGCTGTTACTGTTTCAGGGATATTGTCTATCGCCTTCTCAAGTAACCTAAGCCAATCTTCTTTGTTCAACTTCCTCACCTCCTTTCCTTATCTTGATTATATTATATCACGGTACACCGTGGAAGTCAAGCGTTTTGATAAAGTTTTTTTACTTTTTTTCAAAAAAAATAGACCTTGTCCAGAGGTCGGGGAGTTGGAAGGGACACCCTCCAAGAGTGTTGATTTAATAAGATTTTATTTTAACTTTTTCATAATAATCTCCCTAAAGAAGTCACCCAATCAGGTGTCTTCCTGAAAGTAGTACTCCTTTTAAGATAAAGAAAAAAACAGTGACATTACTCACTGATTCTTTTGTAAACTATTAGAACTAAATTGCAGCCTTCTCAACTATACGGGCAAAGGTGAGTATGAAAATGAATACGAAGATGAATACGATTTAAAAAAATGACGAAAATCAACGGAAATGATTTTAAATAAAAATAAGCAAAAACTCAACTATTGATAAGCAACAGAAAGCATTGGTAAACATTTGTCACTTATACCATAGTTCGTGACAGTTCCTAGTTTTTTTGATAAAATCATACAGTATGCCTTTGGGCACAAAGTATGAACTGGGACTGTCTTTCCCAGCTTCGGAGGTAGAAAATGTCAGATTCACCAATCAAATACCGTTTGATTAAGAAGGAAAAACACACGGGAGCTCGTCTAGGAGAAATCATCACCCCGCACGGTACTTATCCAACGCCTATGTTTATGCCAGTTGGGACCCAAGCTACTGTCAAGACTCAGTCACCAGAGGAGTTGAAGGAGATGGGTTCAGGGATTATTCTGTCCAACACCTATCACTTGTGGCTCCGCCCTGGAGATGAACTCATCGCACGCGCAGGTGGTCTCCACAAATTTATGAACTGGGACCAGCCAATCTTGACGGATAGTGGTGGTTTCCAGGTTTATTCCCTAGCAGATAGCCGAAATATCACCGAAGAAGGGGTAACCTTTAAAAACCACCTTAATGGTTCCAAGATGTTCCTATCGCCAGAAAAGGCTATTTCTATTCAGAACAAACTAGGCTCAGATATCATGATGTCTTTTGATGAATGTCCTCAGTTTTACCAACCTTACGACTACGTTAAGAAATCAATCGAGCGTACTAGCCGTTGGGCTGAGCGTGGTTTAAATGCTCACCGTCGTCCGCATGACCAAGGTTTGTTTGGGATTGTACAGGGGGCAGGATTTGAAGACCTTCGTCGTCAGTCAGCTCATGACCTTGTCAGCATGGATTTCCCAGGTTACTCTATCGGTGGTTTGGCAGTGGGAGAAACGCACGAAGAGATGAATGCAGTTCTGGATTTCACAACTCAACTGCTACCTGAAAACAAACCTCGCTATTTGATGGGAGTGGGAGCGCCAGATAGCTTGATTGATGGGGTCATTCGTGGTGTGGATATGTTTGACTGTGTCTTGCCGACTCGTATCGCTCGTAACGGTACCTGTATGACCAGTCAGGGACGTTTGGTTGTCAAAAATGCTCAGTTTGCTGAGGATTTTACGCCACTAGATCCCGAGTGTGATTGCTATACATGTAAGAACTATACACGCGCCTACCTTCGTCACTTGCTCAAGGCTGATGAAACCTTCGGTATCCGCTTGACTAGCTACCATAATCTTTACTTCTTGCTTAACCTGATGAAGCAGGTCCGCCAAGCTATCATGGATGACAATCTCTTGGAATTCCGTGAGTATTTTGTAGAAAAATATGGCTACAACAAGTCAGGACGCAATTTTTAAAGTGTAAAATTAGAATGCCAAAATCCTAAGTTTTCTCTTAGGATTTTTCTTCTTTTTTTGATAAAATAAGGTGTATTATGGAATAAAAATTAGATGTTTTTAAGATCTAATTGAGTGGGGAATAAACTCGTATGCGTATTAAATGGTTTTCCTTGATTAGGATTACAGGTTTACTTTTGGTGCTCTTGTACCACTTCTTTCAAACAATCTTTCCTGGAGGCTTCTTTGGGGTAGATGTCTTTTTCACTTTTTCAGGATTCTTGATTACCTCCCTCCTTTTAGAAGAGTTTGGAAAGAAAAGCCAGATTGATTTGCTGGGCTTTTTTAAGAGACGGTTTTATCGGATCGTGCCACCTGTGGTGCTGATGGTTCTGGTGACCATGCCTTTTACTTTCTTGGTTCGTCAAGACTATGTCGCTGGCATTGGTGGCCAGATTGCTGGAGTTCTCGGTTTTATGACCAACTTCTACGAAATGTTAACAGGGGGAAGTTATGAATCCCAGTTCATTCCGCATCTCTTTGTTCACAACTGGAGTCTAGCTGTTGAGGTTCACTACTACATCCTTTGGGGCTTAGCGGTTTGGTTCTTATCGAAACGTTCAAAATCTAGTAGCCAATTGAGAGGGATGGTCTTTCTCCTTTCTGCGGGAGCTTTCATCATTAGCTTTTTCTCCATGTTTATTGGCAGTCTAATAGCTAGTTCCTATTCATCTGTCTACTTTTCAAGTTTGACCCATGTCTATCCCTTCTTTTTAGGAAGCATTTTAGCGACAGTTGTGGGGGTTCGTCAGACGAGCGATTTAGTAAGGCAATTTGATCGGACGTGGGATCTTCGTCAGAACCTACTGGTGTTTGCTGCAGGTCTCTTGGTATTAGTACTCTTGACTTTCTTTGTCAAGTTTACTTACTTATTCGCTTATTTATTTGGTTTCGTACTGGCAAGTTTAGCGGCCGTGATCATGATTTTTGCTGCGCGTGTCTTGCATGAGAAAACGTCTGAGATACAAGAACCACGGATAATCACATTTTTAGCGGATACCAGCTATGCGGTTTATCTCTTTCACTGGCCTTTTTATATTATCTTTTCTCAGTTGATGAGTAATTTGCCTGCTGTTATTCTGACAATCATCTTTTCTTATTTCTTTGCTATCCTATCCTTCTATATTATTGAGCCATTGATTGCCGGTAAATCCAATCCTTTAATACGGAAGATTAGTCGATTGCCTCATATTAAACCAATTAGTGCTGGTGGTGCTGGCATTCTTACCTTGATTACCTTGATTATCATAACTGTGGCTCCTCAAGTTGGAGCTTTTGAGACAGACTTGATGGTCAATGGTTTCAAGCAAGCCCAGACCAACTTGGATCAGATGAAGAAATTGGCTGAGCAAGCAGAGGCTAGCCGACTTGGAATTTCTGAGGGAACCACCTTGATTGGAGATTCTGTAGCCTTACGAGCCAATACAGCCTTGCAAGAGACGCTTCCTGAAGCAAATATCAATGCCCAAGTTAGTCGAACGACCAAGCAAGCCAATGACATCATGCTCAATAACAGCCAGAACAAGGTACTTCTAAAAACAGTTGTCATTGCAACGGGTGTAAACGGACCAGAGAATTATAAAGATGACTTAGATACGATAGTTAAAAATCTTCCCAAAGGCCACCATCTGATTCTTGTAACTCCTTATGAAGGTGACAAGAGCAAGGAGACTTACAAATCAGTTGAGCAGTATGCGACTTATGCGCGGGAATTAGCAGAAAAGAATCCGTATGTGAGCATCGCTGACTGGAATAAGGTTGCTAAGGAACACCCTGAAATCTGGGCTGGAACCGACCAAGTCCACTTTGGAAATGATAGCAACATGATTGAAGAAGGTGCTAAACTTTACGCAGAGACGATTGCAGCTGCTGTTAAGGCTGCTCAAGAACTGCCTGTGAAATCAAAATAAGATCAAAGAGTTGGAGAAATCCAGCTCTTTTAAAATATCTCTAGAAAATAGGTCTATACCATTTACAAATGAAAAAGAAAGGTTTATAATGTAATTGACATAATAAATTCTAGAATCAATCTATCAAGGAGGTTATCATTATGCCTAATTATATTAAAGCGGATCAGTTTTTCTACCCACACGGAGTTCGTCGTGGCGGCTACTTGGAACTTGTGGATGGTAAGTTTGGAAAGCATGTGGAAGAGATTCCTGAAGGCGCTGACATCATTGACTATACAGGCTACAGCATTGCTCCAGGACTTGTGGATACCCACATTCATGGATTTGGTGGTGTGGATGTCATGGACAATAACATCGAAGGAACCCTTCATACCATGAGTGAAGGGCTCCTCAGCATGGGAGTAACGAGCTTCTTGCCGACAACTTTGACCTCATCTTATGAGCAATTGCTTGCGGTAACAGAAAATATCGGTGCTCGTTATCAGGAAGCAAGTGGAGCTAAGATTCGGGGAATCTATTTTGAAGGGCCTTATTTCACAGAGAAATACAAGGGAGCTCAAAACCCTGCCTACATGAAAGACCCTCGTATGGATGAGTTTCGTGCTTGGCAAAAAGCAGCAAATGGCTTGCTCAATAAAATCGCCCTTGCGCCAGAACGTGAAGGTGTAGAAGACTTTGTTCGTACGATTACGGGCGAAGGTGTGACCGTTGCTCTTGGACACTCCAATGCGACATTTGATGAAGCTAAAAAAGCAGTCGATGCTGGAGCAAGTGTTTGGGTACATGCCTACAATGGAATGCGTGGGTTGACTCACCGTGAGCTCGGTATGGTGGGAGCCATGTATGAATTGCCTCATACCTATGCAGAATTGATTTGTGACGGTCACCACGTAGATCCAAAGGCCTGTGATATTTTGCTCAAACAAAAAGGAACTGAAAATATTGCCCTTATCACAGACTGTATGACAGCTGGTGGCTTGGAAGACGGTGATTACATGTTGGGAGAATTCCCAGTAGTGGTTGCCAATGGAACTGCACGCCTCAAATCGACAGGCAATTTGGCAGGTTCTATCCTCAAACTCAAAGATGGTTTGAAGAATGTGGTCGAATGGGGAATTGCGAATCCGCATGAAGCAGTCATGATGGCCAGCCTCAACCCAGCAAAATCTGTTCACATTGACGATGTCTGTGGTCAAATCCGTGAAGGTTATGACGCTGACTTTATCGTTCTAGATAAAGATTTGGAATTGGTAGCAACCTACCTAGATGGTGTGAAACGTTATCAAGCATAGTAAAAAGCAGAGGCTGTGATGACTCAGCCTTTGCTTTTCTATTTAGAGGTATCTTCAGAAAGCTAGAGGATTGTTCTATAATGAAGCAAAATCCTTTCATTGTTCTAGAAAATTCGTTATAATATACGGTACAAAGGAAGTAGTGAAAATGTATCGTGTTATAGAAATGTATGGGGATTTTGAACCGTGGTGGTTCATAGAAGGTTGGGAAAAAGATGTCATCATGAGTCAATCTTTTGACAAGTATTATGATGCTCTAAAATATTATAAATCATGCTGGTTTGAGCTGGAAAAGAAGAATCCTCTTTATAAGAGTCGGAGCGATTTGATGACTATTTTTTGGGATCCTGCTGATAAACGCTGGTGTGATGAGTGTGATGAGTACTTGCAGCAGTATCATTCTTTGGCTCTTTTACAGGATGAGCAAGTCATCCCCGATGAAAAGCTACGTCCAGGCTACGAAAAACAAACAGGTCAAGAAAAACACCGTTCTTGCCGCATGAAATGGAGATAAAAAGTAACTTTTAAAAGTTGCTTTTTATTTTTTCCAATTTTTTCGAATAGTATAGGTGAGGAGGTAAGTATGGTTCAAGAAATCGCACAAGAGATCATTCGTTCGGCTAGGAGAAAAGGTGCACAAGACATTTATTTTGTTCCTAAATTAGATGCGTATGAACTCCATATGAGAGTGGGAGACGAAAGATGTAAAATCGGTTGTTATGATTTTGAAAAATTTGCTGCTGTGATTAGTCATTTCAAGTTTGTGGCTGGGATGAATGTAGGAGAAAAGCGTCGCAGTCAGCTGGGTTCTTGTGATTATCAGTATGACGAAAAGGTTTCATCACTGCGTTTGTCCACCGTGGGAGATTATCGGGGACATGAGAGCTTGGTCATTCGTTTGTTGCACGATGAGGAGCAGAACCTGCATTTCTGGTTTCAGGATATTGAAGAACTGGGCAAGCAATACAGGCAAAGGGGCCTCTACCTTTTTGCAGGTCCAGTCGGCAGTGGCAAGACGACCTTGATGCACGAATTAGCCAAATCTCTTTTTAAGGGACAGCAGGTTATGTCTATTGAAGATCCGGTCGAGATCAAGCAGGAAGACATGCTTCAGTTGCAGTTGAATGAGGCGATTGGATTGACCTATGAAAATCTGATCAAACTGTCTCTCCGACATCGACCGGATCTCTTGATTATAGGTGAAATTCGGGACAGCGAGACGGCGCGTGCAGTGGTTAGAGCCAGTCTGACAGGTGCGACAGTCTTTTCAACCATTCATGCCAAGAGTATTCGAGGTGTTTATGAACGCCTTCTGGAGTTAGGTGTGACGGAGGAGGAACTAGCAGTTGTCCTACAAGGCGTCTGCTACCAGAGATTAATCGGGGGAGGAGGAATCATTGACTTTGCAAACCAAAACTATCAAGACCACCAGCCAACTAGCTGGAATGAGCAGATTGACCGGCTTCTTAAAGATGGACATATCACAAGTCTTCAGGCTGAAACGGAAAAAATTAGCTACAGCTAAGCAAAAGAAAATCATCACTCTGTTTAATAACCTCTTCTCCAGTGGCTTTCACTTGGTGGAAATTATTTCTTTCTTGGGTAGAAGTGCCTTGCTGGAAAAGGACTATGTGACACAGATGCACCAAGGCTTGTCTCAGGGGAAATCTTTCTCAGAAATGATGGAAAGTTTGGGTTTTTCAAGTGCCATTGTGACCCAGCTATCCCTGGCTGAAGTTCACGGGAATCTCCACCTGAGTTTAGAAAAGATAGAAGAATATCTGGACAATCTGGCCAAGGTCAAGAAAAAGTTAATCGAAGTGGCGACCTATCCCTTGATTTTGCTAGGATTTCTCCTGCTAATCATGTTAGGCTTGCGCAACTACCTGCTACCCCAACTAGATAGTAGCAATATTGCTACTCAAATCATCGGTAATCTGCCACAAATATTTCTGGGACTAGTGTTGGTTTGCTCACTATCTTTACTTTTAGCTTTCACTTTCTACAAAAGAAGTTCTAAGATGCGGATCTTCTCGATGTTAGCACGGATTCCCTTTCTAGGAATCTTTGCCCAGACTTATCTGACAGCTTATTATGCGCGTGAATGGGGCAATATGATTTCACAGGGAATGGAGCTGACGCAGATTTTTCAGATCATGCAGGAACAGGGTTCCCAGCTCTTTAAAGAAATCGGTCAAGATTTGGCTCAAGCCCTGCAAAATGGCCGCGAATTTTCTCAAACCATAGCGACCTATCCTTTCTTTAAAAAGGAGTTGAGTCTTATCATCGAGTATGGGGAAGTCAAGTCCAAGCTGGGGAGTGAGTTGGAAATCTATGCTGAAAAAACTTGGGAAGCCTTTTTTACCCGAGTTAATCGTACCATGAACTTAGTACAGCCACTGGTTTTTATCTTTGTGGCTCTGATTATCGTTTTACTTTATGCGGCAATGCTTATGCCCATGTATCAAAATATGGAGGTAAATTTTTAAAATGAAAAAATTCATGACAAAACTAAAAAAAGCTAAGGTTAAAGCTTTCACTTTGGTAGAAATGCTAGTCGTCCTTTTAATCATCAGCGTTCTTCTCTTGCTCTTTGTGCCCAATTTGACCAAGCAAAAGGATGCCGTCGATGACAAAGGAAAAGCTGCTGTTGTTAAGGTTGTGGAAAGCCAGGCAGAACTCTATCGTTTGGATAAAAATGATGATGCCAGCCTTAGCAAATTACAAGCGGACGGTCGTATCACAGCTGAGCAAGCTAAAGCTTATAAAGACTACCATGCAAAACAAAAAACAAGCCAAACCGTTGCAGATTAAGGCCTTTACTATGCTGGAAAGTCTCTTGGTTTTGGGACTTGTGAGTATCCTTGCTTTGGGCTTGTCCGGCTCAGTTCAGTCCAGTTTTGCAGCGGTGGAAGAGCAGATTTTCTTTATGGAGTTTGAAGAACTCTATAGGGAAACGCAAAAACGCAGTGTTGCTAGTCAGCAAAAAACCAGTCTGAACTTAGATGGACAGACGATCAGCAATGGCAGTCAAAACTTGACCGTTCCTAAAGGAATTCAGGCGCCATCAGGACAAAGCATTATATTTGACCGAGCTGGGGGCAATTCGTCCCTGGCTAAGGTTGAATTTCAGACCAGCAAAGGAGCGATTCGCTATCAATTATATCTAGGAAATGGAAAAATTAAACGCACTAAGGAAACAAAGAATTAAGGCAGTAATCTTACTAGAAGCAGTAGTAGCTTTGGCAGTGTTTGCCAGCATTGCGACCCTTCTTTTGGGACAAATTCAAAAAAATAGACAAGAAGAGGCAGAAATCTTGCAAAAAGAGGAAGTCTTACGTGCGGCTAAGATGGCTCTGCAGACAGGTCAAAATCAGGTAAACATAAACGGAGTGGAGATTCAGGTGTTTGCTAGTGAAAAGGGAGTGGAGGTCTATCATGGTTCAGAGAAGTTACTCGACCTTAAAGAGCAGTAAGGTAAGAGCGTTCACTCTTTTAGAATCTCTGATTGCCCTTATCGTCATTAGCGGAGGCTTGCTCCTCTTTCAGGCTATGAGTCAGCTCCTCATTTCAGAAGTTCGTTACCAGCAGCAAAGCGAGCAAAAGGAGTGGCTCTTGTTTGTGGATCAATTGGAGACAGAGCTAGAGCGTTCGCAGTTTGAAAAGGTGGAAGGTAATCGCCTCTACATGAAACAGGATGGTAAGGATATCTCTATAGGTAAGTCTAAATCGGATGATTTTCGAAAAACGGATACCAGCGGACGGGGCTACCAACCTATGGTTTATGGACTTAAATCAGCTCAAATTACAGAGGAAAATCAATTGGTTCGCTTTCGTTTCCAATTTCAAAATGGTTTAGAAAGGGAGTTCATCTATCGTGTGGAAAAAGCAAAAAGTTAAGGCAGGCGTTCTTTTATATGCAGTCACCATGGCAGCTATTTTTAGCCTTTTGTTGCAGTTTTATTGGAACCGGCAAGTCGCCCATCACAAAGACTTTGCCCTAAACAAAGAAAAGTTGGCCGCTTTTGTCATGGCCAAGCGAAGCAAAGAGAAGGCTGAACAAGAAAGTGGGGAACGAGTCTTCAACTTAGGAAAAGTCACGTATCATAATACGAAAACAGGTTTTGCGACAAGTGTTCGAATGAATAAGAGCAACTATGAATTTCTCTTTCCTTCGATGAAAATCCAAGAAAAGAAAACGGACATTGAGAAACAATCACCTACCAACTCAAGTGAACAAATCAATCAGAAAAAAACAGACGATAAGGCAAATAAGAAAGACAATTCCTAGTCAATTTAACTACTTTGTGTTAAACTAAAAGCATGAAACATGATTTTAATCACAAAGCAGAAACCTTTGATTCGCCCCAAAATATATTCCTTGCAAACTTGGTTTGTCAAGCTATCGAGAAACAGCTTGATTTTCTATCAGACAAAGAAATTCTGGATTTCGGTGGAGGGACGGGTCTATTAGCCTTGCCCCTAACCAAGCAGGCTAAGTCTGTCACTCTTGTAGACATTTCTGAGAAAATGCTGGAGCAAGCTCGTTTGAAAGCGGAGCAGCAAGAAATCAAGAATATCCAGTTTTTGGAGCAGGATTTACTGTCAAATCCCTTGGAGCAACAATTTGACCTGATTGTTGTTAGTCGGGTTCTTCATCATATGCCTGATCTAGATGCGACTCTTGCCATGTTTCACTATCATCTTAGGGAGAATGGACAGGTTCTCATTGCTGATTTTGTCAAGACAGATACCAATCACCATGGTTTTGATTTAGCTGAACTGGAAAACAAGCTCGCCCAGTTTGGTTTTTCGAGCATAGACAGTCAGATTCTCTATAGTGCTGAAGGTCTTTTCCTAGGAAATTACGCAGAGCTCTTTTTAACTGTAGCCCAAAAATCACTTGCTGACTAAAGCAGTGATTTTTTTCTTCAGATGGAAAAAATAGGGGAAATTTGATAAAATAGGAACATGGATTTTGAAAAAATTGAACAAGCTTATACGTATTTACTAGAGAATGTCCAAGTCATTCAAAGTGATTTGGTGACCAACTTCTATGATGCCTTGGTAGAGCAAAATAGTATCTACCTGGATGGCGAGACCGAACTAGAGCAGGTCAAGGAGAACAATCAAGCCCTTAAGCGCCTAGCGCTTCGCAAGGAAGAGTGGCTCAAGACCTATCAGTTTCTCTTGATGAAGGCAGGACAAACGGAGCCTTTGCAGGCCAATCACCAGTTTACACCAGATGCCATTGCCCTCCTCTTGGTACTTATTGTGGAAGAGTTGCTTCATAAAGAGGAAATTAGCATCCTCGAAATAGGTTCTGGCATGGGGATTCTGGGCGCTACCTTCTTGACTTCTCTTGCTAAAAAAGTGGATTATTTGGGAATTGAAGTGGATGACTTGCTGATTGATTTGGCGGCTAGTATGGCAGATGTGATTGGTTTGCAGGCTGGTTTTGTCCAAGGAGACGCCGTTCGTCCGCAAATGCTTAAAGAAAGCGATGTGGTCATCAGCGACTTGCCTGTTGGTTATTACCCAGATGATGCTATTGCGTCACGCTATCAAGTGGCTTCTAGCCAAGAACATACCTATGCCCACCATTTGCTCATGGAGCAAGGGCTCAAGTATCTCAAATCAGATGGCTATGCTATTTTTCTAGCTCCGAGTGATTTGTTGACCAGTCCCCAAAGTGATTTGTTAAAAGATTGGCTCAAAGATGAAGTGACACTGTCTGCAATCATCACTTTACCAGAGGAACTTTTCTCAACAGCTAGTCAAGCTAAGAGCATCTTTGTACTACAGAAGAAAAGAAGCGAAGAGATAGAACCTTTTGTCTATCCGCTAGCTAGCCTCCAAGATCCTGCTGTGATATTGACTTTTAAAGAAAACTTTCAAAATTGGAGCAAAGTTACTGAAATATAATTTATAATTTGTTATAATGGATGAAAACGCTTAAAAGGGGTATCATGTTATGACAAAAACAATTGCAATCAATGCAGGAAGCTCAAGTTTGAAATGGCAACTATACCAAATGCCAGAAGAAACAGTATTGGCAAAAGGCTTGATTGAACGTATTGGCTTGAAGGATTCGATCTCAACTGTAAAATTCAACGATCGTTCTGAAAAACAAATTCTTGATATTGAAGATCACACACAAGCCGTTAAAATTTTATTAGATGATTTGATTCGTTTCGATATCATCAAATCTTATAATGAGATTACAGGTGTTGGACACCGTGTTGTGGCTGGTGGGGAAGTCTTTACAGACTCTGTTGTAGTAGAAGGTGATGTTTTAGAACAAATTGAAGAGTTGGGGCTTCTTGCACCATTGCACACTCCTGCTAACGTTGCTGGAATTCGTGCCTTCAAGGAATTGTTGCCAAATGTTACAAGCGTAGCAGTTTTTGACACATCATTCCACTCAACTATGCCAGAAAAAGCATACCGTTATCCACTACCTACTAAATATTACACTGAAAATAAGGTTCGTAAATATGGAGCTCACGGAACTAGCCACCAATTTGTTTCAGGTGAAGCTGCTAAACTTTTGGGCCGTCCATTAGAAGAATTGAAATTGATTACTTGCCATATCGGTAATGGAGGTTCTATTACTGCTGTTAAGGGTGGTAAGTCAGTTGATACATCTATGGGATTCACACCACTTGCAGGAGTTATGATGGGGACACGTACTGGCGATATTGACCCAGCTATCATTCCTTACCTCATGGAACATACAAATGATTTTAATACACCAGAAGATATGATCAATGTCTTAAACCGTCAGTCAGGTTTGCAGGGTGTATTTGGTAAATCTAGCGATATGCGTGATGTAGAAGCTGGTGTAGAAGCTGGCGATCCTGATGCTATTTTGGCTCATAACATGTATGTGGATCGTATTCAAAAATATATCGGCCAATACCTTGCGGTTCTTAATGGAGCTGATGCTATCATCTTTACAGCAGGTGTTGGTGAAAATGCAGCAAATTTCCGTCATGATGTTATTTCAGGCATTTCTTGGTTTGGCTGTGATGTGGATCCTGAAAAGAATGTCTTTGGCGCTACAGGAGACATCTCAACTGACGCAGCGAAAATCCGTGTCTTGGTTATTCCAACAGATGAAGAATTGGTGATTGCACGCGATGTTGAGCGCTTGAAAAAATAAGTAAATACACGTAAAATTTGATTGTGAAAAGAAGTTGGGAAAGAGATTTTCCAGCTTTTTTTATGTAAAAATGGCTAAAACCTTGCTGTTATTGGCTTTTTCAAAAAATATGGTATAATAGTAGTAATTTAATAGATGGAGTTGAGTTTTGAAGAAAAGCTTTCGTGTAAAAAGAGAGAAAGATTTTAAGGCGATTTTCAAGGACGGAACAAGTTTTGCCAATCGAAAATTTGTTGTCTACCAATTGGAAAACCAGCAAAACCATTTTCGAGTAGGACTGTCCGTCAGCAAAAAGCTGGGGAATGCAGTTACCAGAAATCAGATCAAGAGACGGATTCGACACATTTTGCTAAGTGTAAGGGAGCAGTTAGCTGATAACGTTGATTTTGTCGTGATTGCTCGAAAAGGGGTTGAAGGCTTGGATTATGCAGAAATGGAGAAAAATCTACTCCACGTATTAAAGTTATCAAAGATTTACCGGGAAGGAATTAGGAGTGAAAAAGAAACTACAGTTGACTAGTTTGCTGGGCTTGTCCTTGTTTGTCATGACAGCCTGTGGGACAAGCGATGTTGCAGCAGATTCTACAGATATATGGAGTAAATTTGTCTATTTTTTTGCTGAAATCATCCGCTTCTTGTCCTTTGACGTTAGTATCGGAGTGGGGATTATCCTCTTTACGATCCTGATTCGTACGATTCTATTGCCAGTCTTTCAGACTCAGATGGTGGCCTCTAGAAAAATGCAAGAGGCTCAACCACGCATCAAGGCTCTGCAAGAACAATATCCAGGTCGTGATATGGAAAGTAGAACCAAGCTGGATCAGGAGATGCGGAAGGTCTATAAAGAATTAGGGGTCAAACACTCTTCTTCTCTCTGGCCGATTTTGATTCAAATGCCGGTTCTCTTGGCTCTCTTCCAAGCCTTGACTCGAGTGGACTTTTTGAAAACAGGGCATTTTTTGTGGGTGAACCTTGGGGGAGTAGACACAAGCTTTATCCTTCCGATTTTGGCAGCAGTCTTTACCTTCTTAAGCAGTTGGTTATCCAATAAGGCTTTGCCTGAAAGAAGTGGAGCTATGACAGGGATGATGTACGGGATGCCTGTACTGATCTTTATCTTTGCCATCTCTTCACCTAGTGGCGTAGCCTTGTACTGGGCAGTATCCAATGCTTATCAAGTTTTGCAAACCTACTTCTTAAATAATCCTTTTAAGATTATTGCAGCGCGTGAGGCGGAAGTACAAGCTAAAAAAGATTTGGAAAATAGAAAAAGAAAAGCCAAGAAAAAGGCTCAGAAAACAAAATAATAAGGAGGAATCTGATAATGGTATTATTTACAGGTTCAACTGTTGAAGAAGCAATCCAGAAAGGATTGAAAGAGTTAGGTATTCCGAGAATGAAGACTCACATCAAGGTCGTGTCCAAAGAGAAGAAAGGTTTTTTAGGCTTATTTGGGAAAAAACCAGCTCAAGTTGATATTGAGGCGATTAGTGAGACGACTGTGATTAAGGCCAATCAACAAGCTGTAAAAGGTGTTCCGAAAGAAATCAATGAACAAAATGAACCTGTTAAGACAGTAACAGAGGCTACAGTTGATCTTGGTCATGTTGTTGAGGCAATTAAAAAAATAGAAGAGGAAGGTCAAGGTGTTTCTGACGAAGTCAAGGCTGAAATCTTAAAAAATGAGAAACACGCTAGCACGATCTTAGAAGAAACAGGTCACATCGCGATTTTAAATGAATTGCAGACAGGAGATGCTGGAGTGGAAGACCCAGCAGAGTGTGAAGAATTTGTATCTATGTCAGAATCGGTAGAACGCCAGTCTTTGGAAGATCTAGGTTTGAAGGTGGAGCCGAGTTATGACATCGAACAAGTAGCAGCTCAAGTGGCTAACTATGTTCAAACCATTGTGGATGATATGGATGTTGAAGGTACGATTTCAAGCGACTACAATCGTCGTACCATCAATCTTCAAATTGACACCAACGAACCAGGCCGTATTATCGGCTATCATGGAAAAGTCTTGAAGGCTCTTCAACTGTTAGCGCAAAATTACCTTTATAATCGCTATTCAAGAACCTTCTACATCACAATCAATGTCAATGATTACGTTGAACACCGTGCAGAAGTCTTGCAAACCTACGCTCAAAAATTGGCGACTCGCGTTTTAGAAGAAGGGCGTAGCCAACAAACAGATCCAATGTCAAATAGCGAACGCAAGATTATCCATCGCATTATTTCACGCATGGATGGCGTGACGAGTTACTCTGAGGGTGATGAGCCAAATCGCTATGTTGTCGTAGATGCAGAATAAACAAAATCAGGCTTGTCCTGATTTTTTGCTAGGAAAGGAAAGATTCAGATATGCTGAAAGCAGTTAGAGAATACCTATCATTTGCAGGGGTCCAGTACTGTAATCCTGATAAAGCTGGTGATGAAAGAGAAAAGATGTTGACCTTGCGAAGAAAAGGTCAAGAGGCCCGAAAGGCTTTCACAGAATTGGTCAAAACCTTTCAAGCAAGTCATCCAGAATGGCAACTGCAACAGACTAGTCAGTGGATGAACCAAGCACAACGCTTGCGGCCGCATTTCTGGGCCTATCTACAGAGAGACGGACAAGTGACAGAACCTATGATGGCTCTTCGTTTGTATGGAACACCTGCTGATTATGGGATTTCTTTAGAGGTCAGTTTCATCGAGCGTAAGAAAGACGAACAGACCTTAGGCAAGCAAGCCAAGGTTTTAGAAATTCCAGTGGTAGAAGGAATTTATTATCTAGTCTACTCAAATGGGGAAAGTCATAAGATGGAGGCTACTGAGGAGAACCGTCGTACTTTATGCGAGAAGGTGAGAAGTCAGGAAGTCCGTAAAGTTTTGGTCAAGTCAGATGTTTCCCTTATTGAAAATCAGTCAGTAGAAGGGATATTGGAGAAGCTAGAAGACGTTTATACTCGCTTGCTTCCGTACTATGAAGTGACGAGGAAATAGAAAATCAAATGTGTTAGATGAACGCAAATTGTTTTATTGCTATTCTATGCATTTTTTCATATAATAGTAAAATAGGATGTGTGATTCATTAATCACCTCAAAGAGAAAGGAAATTCTATGTCAAATCTATCTGTTAATGCAATTCGTTTTCTAGGTATTGACGCCATCAACAAAGCAAACTCAGGTCACCCAGGGGTGGTTATGGGGGCTGCTCCTATGGCCTATAGCCTCTTCACAAAACAACTTCGTATCAATCCAGCCCAACCAAACTGGATCAACCGCGATCGCTTTATTCTTTCAGCAGGACACGGATCTATGCTTCTCTATGCCCTTCTTCACCTTTCTGGTTTTGAAGATGTTAGCATGGATGAAATCAAGAGTTTCCGCCAATGGGGTTCTAAAACACCTGGTCATCCAGAATTTGGCCATACAGCAGGGGTTGACGCTACAACTGGTCCTCTAGGTCAAGGGATTTCTACTGCTACTGGTTTTGCCCAAGCAGAACGTTTCCTTGCAGCGAAGTATAACCGCGAAGGCTTCAATATCTTTGACCACTATACTTATGTGATCTGTGGAGACGGAGATTTGATGGAAGGTGTCTCAAGTGAGGCGGCTTCATACGCAGGCTTACAAAAACTCGACAAGTTGGTGGTTCTTTATGATTCAAATGATATCAACTTGGATGGTGAGACAAAGGATTCCTTTACAGAAAGTGTTCGTGACCGTTACAATGCTTACGGTTGGCATACAGCCTTGGTTGAAGATGGAACAGACTTGGAAGCTATCCATGCGGCTATCGAAACAGCTAAAGCTTCAGGCAAACCATCTTTGATTGAAGTGAAGACTGTGATTGGATACGGTTCTCCAAACAAACAAGGAACTAATGCGGTACACGGTGCTCCTCTTGGAGCAGATGAAACTGCGGCTACTCGTCAAGCGCTTGGTTGGGACTATGAACCATTTGAAATTCCAGATCAAGTTTATGCTGATTTCAAGGAAAATGTTGCAGACCGTGGTGCATCAGCTTATCAAGCTTGGACTAAATTAGTCGCTGACTATAAAGAAGCGCATCCAGAACTGGCTGCAGAAGTAGAAGCCATTATCGACGGCCGTGATCCAGTTGAAGTGACTCCAGCAGACTTCCCAGCCTTAGAAAATGGCTTCTCTCAAGCAACTCGTAATTCAAGTCAAGATGCTTTGAACGTTGTAGCTGCTAAATTGCCAACCTTCCTAGGTGGTTCAGCTGACCTTGCTCACTCAAACATGACTTATATCAAGACTGATGGACTTCAAGACGATGCTAATCGCTTGAACCGTAACATTCAGTTTGGTGTTCGTGAATTTGCAATGGGAACAATCTTGAACGGGATGGCCCTTCACGGTGGACTTCGTGTATACGGTGGTACTTTCTTCGTCTTCTCTGACTATGTGAAAGCAGCTGTCCGCTTGTCAGCCTTGCAAGGACTTCCTGTGACTTATGTCTTTACCCACGATTCAATCGCGGTTGGTGAAGATGGTCCAACTCACGAACCAGTTGAACACCTAGCAGGTCTCCGTGCTATGCCAAATCTGAATGTTTTCCGCCCAGCAGATGCTCGTGAAACTCAAGCAGCTTGGTACCTTGCCGTGACAAGCGAAAAAACACCAACTGCCCTTGTCTTGACACGTCAAAACTTGACTGTCGAAGAAGGAACAGACTTTGACAAAGTTGCGAAAGGTGCCTATGTTGTCTATGAAAATGCAGCAGACTTTGATACAATCTTGATTGCAACAGGTTCAGAGGTGAATTTGGCGGTCGCAGCTGCCAAAGAATTGGCTAGCCAAGGTGCAAAAGTCCGTGTAGTCAGCATGCCATCAACAGATGTCTTTGACGCACAAGATGCAGCATACAAGGAAGAAATTCTTCCAAATGCAGTTCGTCGTCGTGTTGCGGTCGAAATGGGTGCAACTCAAAACTGGTACAAATATGTTGGTCTAGATGGTGCAGTTCTCGGTATTGATACCTTCGGAGCATCTGCTCCAGCACCAAAAGTATTGGCAGAGTACGGATTTACAGTTGAAAATCTAGTCAGAGTCGTTCAAAACTTGAAATAATCACAAAAATCAGAGTGAAAACTCTGATTTTTTATAACCATAAAAACAAGGTACAACCTTGTAAAAGTAGCTGAAATTTGATATAGTAGTCCTATGTAAAAGACAAAGGAGAAAACAATGAATCCAAATATTACTTTTTTAATCATGCTTGTAGGTATGATGGCCTTGATGTTCTTTATGCAACGTTCTCAAAAGAAACAAGCTCAAAAGCGTATGGAAAGCTTGAACAAGCTTCAAAAGGGCTATGAAGTTATTACAATTGGCGGCCTTTACGGAACAGTGGATGAAGTAGACACTGAGAAGAGAACAATTGTACTTGATGTAGATGGCGTTTATTTGACTTTTGAATTGGCTGCTATCAAGACTGTTTTACCGCTCAAAGAGGCTGTGACACCAGAAGGAACAGTTGTTGACGAAGGCGGAGCAATCGAAGAATAAAACGGGACCTGTCACTCCCGTTTTTCTATGAAGTAAGAGGAAAAGGGATGAAAAAAATAGTATTTGTTTGCCTAGGAAATATCTGCCGTAGCCCCATGGCAGAGTTTGTGATGAAATCCATGACGAGCGATTACCAAGTCGAGAGCCGTGCAACGTCATCATGGGAACATGGTAATCCGATTCATAAGGGAACGCAGGGGATTTTCCGGCAGTATCAGATTCCTTATGACAAAGACAAAACATCACTCCAGATTTGTAGAGAAGATTTTGAATCGTTTGATTACATTATCGGTATGGATGCTTCAAACGTTTCAGATCTGCGTCAAATGTGTCCTCAGGAATTGCAACATAAGATCTACCCTTTTGCATCTGAAAGTGTTCCAGATCCTTGGTATACAGGAGATTTTGAGGAAACCTATGCTCGCATCACAAGTGGATGTCGAGGCTGGCTAGATCGATTAGAAAATGAGAGTGACAATGGAAAAGCTTAAAGAAATCTTCGAAAAATATCGAGTTTACCTAACTCGCCCACGTATAGAGATTGCAACTGTCCTTCTAATCGCTATCTGCGCCGTGTCAGTTTTTCTACTAAACACACCTAAAAAAGGTGTCCTGACACTTGATGGTGGTGCACTTGTTTATGATGGAACCTTGGTAAGAGGAAAGATGAATGGTCAAGGAACCCTGACCTTTGAAAATGGAGACCAATATACAGGTGATTTCAATAATGGAGCCTTTAATGGAAAAGGGACTTTCCAATCAAAAGATGGCTGGAAATACGAAGGTGATTTTGTAAATGGCCAGGCTGAAGGCCAAGGAAAGTTGACAACAGAGCAAGAAGTTGTTTATGAAGGGACCTTTAAACAAGGCGTTTTCCAACAAAAATAGTAGTCTCCAGATGAGGAGGCTATTTTTCAAAACCGGAAAGAAAACGCTTTCTATGCTTGGATTCGATAACTAACTATCAACTAGAAAAACTTTGTGAAATAAAAAAATTTTCTCCATAATTTCACAATCATCCAGTCGAAACTCTCTTGTGTAGCTATATTGAGAAAAAAATCACAATTTCAGAAAAATTCTTTGTGAAATACTTATGAAACTGTTTACAAAGTATAAAAAAAGAGTTATAATAAACTTGTGAAAAAATTAACAAAGGATAACATCCTTAAAGGCTATGGAGGATAATATGGCTGATAAAAAAACAGTAACACCAGAGGAAAAACAACTTGCTGCTGAAAAGCATGTCGATGGTCTCGTGAAAAAAGCCTTGGTTGCGCTTGATGAAATGCGCAAGTTGAACCAAGAGCAAGTTGACTACATCGTAGCAAAAGCGTCTGTTGCAGCACTTGATGCGCACGGTATCCTTGCACAACACGCAGTTGAAGAAACTGGTCGTGGAGTATTTGAAGACAAGGCGACAAAAAATCTATTTGCCTGTGAACACGTAGTGAACAATATGCGTGGAGTTAAAACAGCTGGAGTTATCGAAGATGATCCAATTACAGGTTTGACGAAGATTGCAGAGCCAGTTGGAGTTATTTGTGGTATCACTCCAACAACAAATCCAACTTCAACAGCAATTTTCAAATCATTGATTGCCTTGAAGACACGTAACCCAATTGTTTTCGCCTTCCACCCATCAGCTCAAGAATCTTCTGCTCATGCTGCACAAATCGTTCGTGATGCAGCCATCGCAGCCGGTGCACCTGAAAACTGTGTGCAATGGATTACAGAGCCATCTATGGAAGCAACTGGAGCGCTTATGAACCACGAAGGTGTTGCGACTATCCTCGCAACTGGTGGTAATGCCATGGTTAAGGCAGCTTACTCATGTGGGAAACCAGCTCTTGGGGTAGGTGCAGGAAACGTTCCTGCTTATGTAGAAAAATCTGCTGACCTCCGTCAAGCTGCTCATGATATCGTCATGTCTAAATCATTTGACAATGGTATGGTCTGTGCATCAGAGCAAGCGGTTATCATTGATAAAGAAGTCTATGACGAATTTGTAGAAGAATTCAAATCATACCACACTTACTTTGTAAACAAAAAAGAAAAAGCACTTCTTGAAGAATTCTGTTTTGGCGTGAAAGCAAACAGCAAAAACTGTGCAGGCGCTAAACTAAATGCAAACATCGTTGGTAAACCAGCAGCATGGATTGCAGAACAAGCAGGATTCAGCGTTCCAGAAGGAACAAACATCTTGGCTGCAGAATGTGCAGAAGTAGGACCAAAAGAACCATTGACTCGTGAAAAATTGTCACCAGTAATCGCTGTATTGAAAGCTGAGGATACAGAAGACGGCCTTACAAAAGCACGTCAAATGGTTGAGTTTAACGGACTTGGTCACTCAGCAGCTATCCATACAAAAGACGAAGCTCTTGCTAAACGCTTTGGTACAGAAATCAAAGCAATGCGTATTATCTGGAACTCTCCATCTACTTTCGGTGGTATCGGTGACGTTTACAATGCCTTCATCCCATCATTGACACTTGGATGTGGTTCATATGGACACAATTCAGTCGGTGATAACGTGAGCGCTATTAACCTTCTAAACATCAAGAAAGTAGGGAAACGTAGAAATAATATGCAATGGTTTAAAGTTCCTTCAAAAATTTACTTCGAACGCAATTCTATCCAATACCTTCAAACTTGTGAAGATATTGAACGCGTTATGATCGTTACAGACAAATCTATCGAAAAACTTGGTTTTGTTCAACGTGTTATTGATCAATTGAACGCACGTAACAACCGTGTAACGATCCAAGTCTTCTCAGATGTTGAACCAGATCCAGACATCACAACTGTAGAACGTGGTGCTGAAGTGATGAAAGCATTTGAACCAGACACTATCATCGCTCTTGGTGGTGGTTCTCCAATGGACGCAGCCAAAGTAATGTGGCTCTTCTACGAACAACCAGAAATCGACTTCCGTGACTTGGTTCAAAAATTCATGGATATCCGTAAACGTGCCTTCCGCTTCCCATCACTTGGTAAGAAAGCGAAGTACATCGGTATCCCAACAACTTCAGGTACAGGTTCAGAAGTAACACCATTTGCCGTTATCTCTGATAAGAAAAACAACCGCAAATACCCATTAGCTGACTACTCATTGACACCAACTATTGCCATTGTTGACCCTGCTTTGGTTGAATCCGTTCCAGACTTCATCGCTGCTGATACTGGTATGGATGTCTTGACTCACGCTACTGAAGCCTACACTTCAAACTTCGCTAACGACTACACAGACGGTATAGCCCTTCAAACAATCAAACTTGTCTTTGAATGGTTGGAAAAATCTGTTAAGACAGCTGACCCAGAAGCACGTGAAAAAATGCATAATGCGTCTACAATGGCTGGTATGGCCTTTGCCAATGCCTTCCTTGGTATGAGCCACTCAATGGCCCACAAGATCGGTGGTGTTCACCATACTGTTCACGGACGTACAAACGCAATCTTACTTCCATACGTCATCCGTTACAACGGCACTCGTCCATCCAAGACCACTACATGGCCTAAGTACAACTACTGGAAAGCTGATGAGAAATTCCAAGACATCGCGAAAATGCTTGGCTTGCCTCACTCAACTCCAGAAGAAGCAGTTGAAGCTTATGCCAAAGCAGTTTACGATCTTGGTGAAGCAGTTGGAATCACAATGAACTTCAAAGGTTTCGGAATCGATGAAAAAGTTTGGAAAGACAGCTTGCATGAAATTGCCTTGCTTGCTTACGAAGACCAATGTTCACCTGCAAACCCACGCTTACCAATGGTAGCTGACATGGAAGAAATCATGGCAGATGCTTACTATGGTTATAAAGAACGTCCAGGACGTCGTAAATAATTGTTTATCAGCCTAGAGACAGGACTAATCCTGTCTCTTTTCATAGTCCTATTTCTGAAGTTAGAGTTGAACTATGAGAAGAGAAGATTATGCGGATAGAATAGAAGATCCTAGAAATAAAAGCTTAGGTGAATGAAGGGGCTTGAAAAGTAGAAAAGCAAGAGAGAAAAACAACGCCCGTACTTGCAATTCTACTTAAATAGTTATATAATAATAATGTTGAAAGGTGATTTGTAGTGATTCAAGTTACTCTTTTCACAATAAAATTTTCAGGATTTTCATAAGGAGGAAATCACTAATGGTAGTTAAAGTTGGTATTAACGGTTTCGGACGTATCGGTCGTCTTGCTTTCCGCCGTATCCAAAACGTAGAAGGTGTTGAAGTTACTCGCATCAACGACCTTACAGATCCAGTTATGCTTGCACACTTGTTGAAATACGACACAACTCAAGGTCGTTTCGACGGTACTGTAGAAGTCAAAGAAGGTGGATTTGAAGTTAACGGTAAATTCATCCGTGTTTCTGCTGAACGTGATCCAGAACAAATCGACTGGGCTACTGACGGTGTAGAAATCGTTCTTGAAGCAACTGGTTTCTTTGCTAAGAAAGCAGCGGCTGAAAAACACTTGCACGCTGGCGGAGCTAAAAAAGTTGTTATCACTGCTCCTGGTGGAAACGATGTTAAAACAGTTGTATTCAACACTAACCACGACGTTCTTGACGGTACTGAAACAGTTATCTCAGGTGCTTCATGTACTACAAACTGCTTGGCTCCAATGGCAAAAGCTCTTCAAGACAACTTCGGTGTTGTAGAAGGATTGATGACAACTATCCACGCTTACACTGGTGACCAAATGATCCTTGACGGACCACACCGTGGTGGTGACCTTCGCCGTGCTCGTGCTGGTGCTGCTAACATCGTTCCTAACTCAACTGGTGCTGCTAAAGCTATCGGTCTTGTAATCCCAGAATTGAACGGTAAACTTGACGGATCTGCACAACGTGTTCCAACTCCAACTGGATCAGTTACTGAATTGGTAGCAGTTCTTGAAAAGAACGTTACTGTTGATGAAGTGAACGCAGCTATGAAAGCAGCTTCAAACGAATCATACGGTTACACAGAAGATCCAATCGTATCTTCAGATATCGTAGGTATGTCTTACGGTTCATTGTTTGACGCAACTCAAACTAAAGTTCTTGATGTTGATGGTAAACAATTGGTTAAAGTTGTATCATGGTACGACAACGAAATGTCATACACTGCACAACTTGTACGTACTCTTGAATACTTCGCAAAAATCGCTAAATAATTCTTGAGTCGATAAAAGCAAGGCCTTCTGGTCTTGCCTTTTTGTATAGAAAAATGGATGATAGTATCATCCATTTTGTTTTAATTCTGTTTCGAAAGTATCCGAGAGGGCAGTAAAACTCAATTGTTCTAAGGTGAGTGGATGAGTAAAGGAAAGTCGGAAGGCATGGAGCATGAGCCTGCTTACTTTTGATCTAGAGTTATAGAGAGGATCGCCCAGAATAGGGTGTTTATGGTGAGAAAGGTGAACACGAATCTGATGCGTTCGACCGGTCTTTAGTTTGCAACGGACAAGGGTAGTCTGATTTGGGAATTGCTTTAATCGACTGATATGTGTTTCAGCATATTGTCCATATTTTGCATCAACTATTCTTTTTCTACGATCGTGTCGATTACGACCAATTTTATCTTGGAAGATAAGTTCTTTGTTCCCCACTGGTCCCTCTACGAGTGCCCAGTACTCACGAGCGATTTCCTTTTTCTCCAACAAACGATTGAGGATGGGTAAGATAAAAGGATTTTTAGCAAAAAGCACTAAACCACTTGTTTCCATATCCAGACGATGAACGACATAACAGGTTTGGTCAACGTAGGCAGAGACATGGTTGAGAAGGGCAATTTCATTAGGTTGATTTCCGTGAGTTTTCATGCCTTCGGGCTTGTTGACGATAATGAGATGTTGGTCTTGATAAACCTCTTGAACGAGGTCTGAATTCCCCCAAAGGATTTCTTTTGGGGGATAATCTTCCTCGTCAAAAGTCAACTGGCAAATGTCCCCTGGCTTGACCATCTCGTTCCAGTGAACTTCTTTGTGGTTAATTAAGATGTTCTTCTTTATTCTCAAAAAATGGCGAATCTTTCTAGGAATGAGGAGTTGTTCCTCTAGGAATTGTTTGACCGTCATTTGAGGCAAGGATTCGGGTAATGTAAATGTGAATTGCATACAGATATTGTAACAAAAAAAGCCCTATTTGGATAGGGAATAGCTAAATTCTTGAGTTCCTATGGTGAAGATGATAAAATAAACGCATGAAATTAGATAAATTATTTGAGAAGTTTCTTTCTCTCTTTAAAAAAGAAACGAATGAATCCACGGAGTCTGATTCGACTAGCATGCGTCGTTCTCGGAGCGATAGAAAAAAATTGTCACAAGTGGGCCCAGTTCGGAAATTTTGGCGTCGTTATCATCTTACAAAAATCGTCATCATTTTAGGGTTAAGTGCAGGTTTGCTAGTTGGGACCTACCTATTTGCAATAGCCAAGTCGACCAATGTCAATGATTTGCAAAATGCCTTGAAAACGCGAACTCTGATTTTTGACCGTGAAGAAAAAGAGGCAGGAGCCCTATCAGGTCAAAAGGGAACCTATGTTGAACTGACAGATATCAGTAAAGACTTACAAAATGCTGTCGTCGCGACAGAGGACCGTTCCTTCTATAAAAATGATGGGATTAATTACGGTCGTTTCTTTCTAGCTATCCTTACAGCAGGTCGTTCTGGAGGGGGGTCCACCATCACTCAACAGTTGGCGAAAAATGCCTATCTTTCCCAGGACCAAACCGTTGAACGGAAGGCCAAGGAGTTTTTCCTTGCCTTAGAGTTGACCAAGAAATACAGCAAGGAGCAAATCCTTACTATGTATCTCAATAACGCCTACTTCGGGAATGGGGTATGGGGTGTTGAAGATGCAAGTAAGAAATATTTCGGCGTATCGGCTTCACAACTAACGCTTGATCAGGCGGCCACTCTAGCAGGTATGCTCAAGGGACCAGAATTGTATAATCCATTAAATTCTGTTGAGACTTCGACCAACCGTAGGGATACCGTTTTGCAAAATATGGTTGCAGCGGGCTATATTGATAAAAATAAAGAGACTGAAGCGGCTGGAGTAGATATGGCTTCTCAACTGCAAGATAAGTATGAAGGCAAGGTTTCAGATTATCGTTACCCGTCTTATTTTGATGCAGTTGTCAACGAAGCGGTTTCCAAGTACAATCTCACAGAAGAAGAGATTGTCAACAACGGCTATCGAATCTATACGGAACTTGACCAAAACTATCAAGCAAACATGCAGGTTATTTACGAAAACACGTCGCTATTTCCAACAGCAGAAGACGGAACACATGCTGAATCAGGTAGTGTCGCTCTAGAACCCAAGACTGGTGGAGTGCGTGGAGTAGTAGGCCGTGTAGCTGGTGATGACAAACCAGGTTTTCGTAATTTCAACTATGCCACTCAGTCTAAGCGTAGTCCAGGCTCAACCATTAAACCTTTAGTCGTTTATACACCTGCAGTAGAAGCAGGATGGGCCTTGAACAAGCAACTAGATAATCATACGATGCAGTACGATAGTTATCAAGTAGACAACTATGCGGGTATTAAGACATCTCCAGAAGTACCTATGTATCAGGCCTTGGCGGAATCACTCAACCTACCAGCAGTTGCGACTGTAAATAAATTGGGGATTGACAAAGCTTTTGACGCTGGGGAGAGATTTGGCCTGAATATGGAAAAAGTTGACCGAGTTCTTGGAGTTGCTCTTGGTGGAGGTGTGGAGACGAATCCTCTCCAGATGGCGCAAGCCTATACAGCCTTTGCTAATGGAGGTCTAATGCCTGAAGCACATTTCATCACTCGTATCGAAAATGCCAGTGGACAGGTCATCAAGAGTCATAAAAACTCCCAAAAACGAGTGATTGATAAGTCTGTAGCTGATAAAATGACCAGCATGATGCTAGGAACATTTACCAATGGTACAGGAATCAGTTCGTCACCAGCAGATTATGTTATGGCTGGTAAAACGGGTACGACTGAAGCTGTTTTCAACCCGGAATATACGAGTGACCAGTGGGTGATTGGTTATACTCCGGATGTGGTAATCAGCCACTGGCTCGGCTTCCCAACAACAGATGAGAATCATTATCTAGCAGGGTCGACTTCTAATGGAGCAGCCCATGTCTTTAGAAGCATGGCCAATACTATCTTGCCTTATACTCCCGGCAGCACTTTTACGGTTGAGAATGCTTATAAACAAAATGGTATTGAGCCAGAAAATACGAAAAAGCAGGTCGTTGAAAATGAGACGAACCACTCCGAGGATCCGCTAGGAGATATTCGTAGTCGTGCTCAAAATCTTGTAGACGAAGCGGGACGTGCGATTTCGGATGCAAAGATAAAAGAAAAAGCCCAGACAATCTGGGACTCTTTCGTCAATCTCTTTCGTTAAGAGGCTTGTCAAAGCCTAGGTTTCTTGTTATAATAGATAAGATGGAGGCGTTATGGCACTAAAAAAAGCAAGCCTAGCTTGTGCAGTTTGCGGTTCAAGAAATTATTCAATCAAAATTAGTGGGAACCCCAAGCCAACACGACTAGAAGTAAATAAATTTTGTAAACATTGTGGGAAATATACGACACATAGAGAAACGAGATAGGAGAGAACGATGGGTTTTATTAAGGATATTTTTAAACTTCTTAAAGAAACAACTTGGCCAACTCGCAAAGAAAGCTGGAGGGATTTTCGCTCAATTATGGAATACACAGCCTTCTTTGTGGTTATCATTTACATTTTTGACCAGTTGATTGTTTCAGGTTTGATTCGATTTATTAACATTTTTTAGAAGAAAAGTGGAAGACTTCTGCTGGCTTTCTTCTATTATGTATGAAAGGAAATATCATGGATAGTTTTGACAAAGGATGGTTTGTTCTACAAACTTATTCTGGCTATGAAAATAAGGTAAAAGAAAATCTATTGCAACGTGCGCAAACATATAACATGTTGGATAATATTCTACGCGTTGAGATTCCAACACAAACCGTGCAAGTTGAGAAAAATGGAAAGAAAAAGGAAATTGAAGAGAATCGCTTTCCGGGTTATGTCCTTGTAGAAATGGTCATGACAGATGAAGCGTGGTTCGTTGTTCGAAACACACCTAACGTAACAGGATTCGTCGGGTCACACGGGAACAGATCAAAACCAACTCCGCTATTGGAACAAGAAATCCGTGATATTCTGGTTTCTATGGGACAAACGGTTGAAGAGTTCGATATTGACGTTGAAGTTGGCCAGACTGTCCGCATCATTGATGGCGCTTTTGCAGACTATACAGGTAAAATTACTGAAATTGATAACAACAAAGTGAAGATGATTATCTCTATGTTTGGTAATGACACGATTGCAGAAGTGAATCTCAATCAAATTGCAGAATTATAACCCCAGAGAGGCCATGCCTCTCTTTTTGTGTGCCGTTTAGAGTGGAAAGTGTATAGAAGAGTAGAAGAAGATCAAAGGCTGGATCCTTTCTGCTAGACTAAAGGTAGAAAGGAGAGGTCTATGAATCTAAAAGAATTATACGAAGAAAGCAAGGGGATTGTCCATAAGTGCCGCAAAGAATACCATTTACATCTGTGGGAGAAAGAAGACTGGGACCAGGAGGGGATGATGTGCCTGTATGAGCTGGTGAGTCGCAACCCAGAATTGCTAGAGGGCGAGCGCCATCAACTATATGTCTGCTTTAAAACAAAGTTTAGAAATCGTATCCTAGATTACATCCGTAAACAGGAAAGCCACAAGCGCCGTTTTGACAAAGAACCCTATGAAGAGGTGAGTGAGATTAGCCATCGCCTAGGAGAAAAAGGACTGAGACTGGATGATTACTATCTCTTTCACGAACTGCTAAGGAATTACAAGGCAAGTCAGAGTAAAGAAAAACAAGAGTTAGTGGACCGTCTGATGGGAGGAGAAGTCTTCAGAGGGCGCAAGGCCCTTCTAAGGGAGCTTTCGACAGTCTTCAAAGAATTTGCATAGGAGATTAAAAAAGTCCTTGACAAAGTTTGAAAAGTAGGTATAATAGAAAGAGTTGAAAAACTCAAGGTCCGTTGGTCAAGGGGTTAAGACACCGCCTTTTCACGGCGGTAACACGGGTTCGAATCCCGTACGGACTA
>CAJNCS010000008.1 GCA_905221325.1 bacterium | reverse complement strand
TGTAGAGTTTGTAGGTAAATGGGCCTTTGAAGCCAAGAAGTACCAAGCTACTTATCGCTTCGAGAGCGCGACAGCAGGTCAAGCTCTTCCAGCAGCCATCGCAGCATTGACTCCAAGCGACAGTGCAACATATGTGAATGGTGCCTCTGTTTCGGCTCAACAACCAGCAGAAAGCACATACACAGATACTGAGAATGACGGCACATGGACCTTCAAGGGTTACGACGCAGCTAGCGCTGTGGTCAACAAGTCCGATGTAGAATTTGTAGGGAAATGGGTCTTTGAAGCCAACAAGTACCAAGCTACTTATCGCTTCGAGAGCGAGACAGCAGGTAAGGCTCTTCCAGCAGCCATCGCCGCATTGACCCCAAGCGACAGTGATTCGTATGTGAATGGTGCCTCTGTTTCAGCTCAACAACCAGCGGAAATCACTTACAAAGATGATGTGAACGACGGCACATGGACCTTCAAGGGCTACGACGCAGCTAATGCAGTCGTGAACAAGGCAAATGTGGAGTTTGTAGGAAAATGGACCTTTGAAGCTAACAAGTATCAAGTTACTTACCGCTTCGAGAGTGAGACAGCAGGTAAGACTCTTCCAGCAGCCATCGCAGCATTGACTCCAAGTGACAGTGCAACTTATGTGAATGGTGCCTCTGTTTCAGCTCAGCAACCAGCGGAAATCACTTACACCGACGCAGTGAACGACGGCATCTGGACCTTCAAGGGTTACGACGCAGCTAGCGCCGTTGTCAATAAGGCAAATGTAGAGTTTGTAGGAAAATGGGAATTCAAGGCGAATCCGACAAATGCTGAAACTTATACGCCTAAAGTAACGGAAGAAACTATCAAGGTTGGACAAACACCTGACTTGACCGATAATGTGACGAACTTGCCAAGCCTTCCAGCTGGCACTAAGGTAGTTGATATCACACCTGCAGGTCAAATTGACACAACAAAACCAGGAACTTACACAGGTAAGGTACGAGTTGACTATCCAGATGGTTCTTCTACTGAAGTTCCTGTACCAGTTAATGTTTTGCCTGCACCGGTAACTGAAACCTATCAAGTGACTTATCGCTTCGAAAGTGCAACCGCAGACAACAGCTTGCCAGCAGAAGTATTGAGCTTACTTCCACAAAGTGGAACATATACTACAAGTTCTTCTGCAGCGATTGCTTTTGTTCCAGAGGCTCCAATGCCAGCAGTGGTGACTGTTGCAAATGGTACATGGACATTCCTAGGTTACCAAGAAGTGGAAGAGGGGACAAATCTAACCTTTGTGGGTAAATGGGTCTTTGAAGCGAAGCAAGATCCTAGTCCGCAACCACAGCCGGCACCAACGCCACAACCACAACTTGTTCCGCAACCAGCACCTCAACCAAATCCAGTTCCACCAGTGAATTCAGGAGAAGAGCAGGGTTCCGATAATAATCAGGCAAATAGACATCAACCAGAACAACCAAGAAAACCTGAAGATAATCCACCAGCTCAAAGTCCAGCAGGAGAAAAGACAAAACAAGCTACATTACCAAACACAGGTAGCACTGCACCGCTTTCACTCACTGGACTAATGACTAGTTCTCTTCTTGCAGGTCTAGCAGCATTGCTTCTTGGTCGCAAGCGGAAAGATGATTAAGCACTGATGTTATCTAGTAGCTTTCGACTTTTATAAGATTGTAAGCAAGTAGTTGACTTTTTGTTAAGTGTATCTGAGTCAAAAGGGTTAATGCTTAGAGAAGACCAATTCGGTCTTCTCTTTTTGCATTTTGGATAGAAAGCAACTATGTGATTTTTAGTATAAGAGAGGTATTGGAGAAGTTGAGAGCCTTATGATCGGTCAGATAAGTGTGGCTACAGAAAAAGAACAAAATATGGTATAATGGTTGGAAGAATAGAATTGAGGATAATATGTCATTTACGAAATTTCAGTTTAAAAACTATATAGAAAAGGCTTTGGAGGAGTTGAAATTTACAACTCCGACAGAGGTTCAAGATAAGTTAATTCCTATTGTTTTGGCGGGGCGTGATTTGGTGGGCGAGTCAAAAACAGGTTCAGGGAAGACCCACACTTTCTTGCTGCCCATTTTCCAGCAATTGGATGAAACTAGCGATAGTGTGCAAGCAGTGATTACGGCTCCAAGTCGTGAGTTAGCTACTCAGATCTACCAAGCAGCTCGTCAGATTGCAGCTCACTCAGATGTCGAAGTCCGTGTGGTTAACTATGTTGGTGGTACGGATAAGGCGCGTCAGATTGATAAATTGGCAAGTAACCAGCCACATATCGTCATCGGGACTCCAGGTCGTATCTATGACTTGGTCAAATCTGGTGATTTGTCTATTCACAAGGCCAAGACCTTTGTTGTCGATGAAGCCGATATGACCTTGGATATGGGATTCTTGGAAACCGTTGATAAGATTGCTGGAAGTCTTCCAAAAGACTTGCAATTCATGGTCTTCTCAGCGACCATTCCGCAGAAGTTGCAGCCCTTCTTGAAAAAATATTTGTCAAATCCTGTTATGGAGAAAATCAAGACCAAAACTGTCATTTCTGATACCATTGATAACTGGTTGATTTCGACCAAGGGACGTGACAAGAATGCCCAGATTTATGAGTTAACTCAAGTTATGCAACCGTATTTGGCAATGATTTTTGTCAACACTAAAACGCGGGCTGATGAATTGCATGCATACCTGACTGCTCAAGGATTGAAGGTAGCTAAGATTCATGGAGATATTGCTCCTCGCGAGCGAAAGCGAATCATGAATCAGGTGAAGAATCTTGATTTTGAGTACATTGTCGCAACAGACTTGGCAGCGCGTGGAATTGACATTGAAGGTGTCAGTCATGTCATCAATGATGCCATTCCGCAAGATTTGTCCTTCTTTGTCCACCGTGTTGGTCGAACTGGGCGCAATGGTCTACCTGGTACAGCTATTACCCTTTACCAGCCAAGTGATGACTCGGATATTCGTGAGTTGGAGAAATTAGGGATCAAGTTTATTCCTAAGATGGTCAAAGACGGAGAGTTTCAAGATACCTATGACCGTGATCGTCGTGCCAATCGTGAAAAGAAGCAGGATAAGCTTGATATCGAAATGATTGGCTTGGTCAAAAAGAAAAAGAAAAAAGTTAAACCGGGTTATAAGAAGAAAATCAAATGGGCGGTGGATGAAAAACGTCGCAAAACCAAGCGTGCTGAAAATCGTGCACGTGGTCGTGCCGAGCGTAAAGCCAAACGCCAAACATTTTAAGAACAAAATTGGAGCTGAATGGCTCCTTTTTCTAACTTCGTTTTATGAATTTTCAAAAATACTGCAAAAAAAAGTAAAAAGTGGTATAATGATAAGGTTATATAGTCCCGATAAGATGGTAGAAATTTCTATCAGTACTTTGTAACTCGCAAAGAATGACGGCTCCAAAGTCGCTCTTCATTCTACGGTTGCCGCTATAATGCGGTCACCCTATGCGCCTTATTAGCTTCAGAAATAAAAAAGTATCGTTTTTATTTCTTTTGCGTCGTAACTCGCAAAGAATGATGGCTCCAAAGTCGCTCTTCATTCTACGGTTGCCGCTATTAAACGGTCACCCTATGCGCCTTACTAGCTTCAGAAATAAAAAAACATCGTTTTTATTTCTTTCGCTTCGTAACTCTTAGACTATAGAAATTTCCTATCAGTACTTTGTAACTCTATAACAATATTTTTTAAGGGGGGACATTTTTATGTCAGAACGTAAATTATTCACGTCTGAATCTGTATCTGAGGGGCATCCGGATAAGATTGCAGACCAAATTTCAGATGCGATTTTGGATGCTATTTTAACAAAGGATCCAGAGGCGCATGTTGCTGCTGAGACAGCTGTGTACACGGGTTCTGTCCATGTTTTTGGTGAAATTTCTACGAATGCCTATGTGGATATTAACCGTGTGGTTCGTGATACCATTGCAGAGATTGGCTATACGAATGCAGAATATGGTTTTTCTGCTGAAACAGTTGGAGTTCATCCATCGCTTGTTGAGCAGTCACCGGATATCGCTCAAGGAGTTAATGAAGCCTTGGAGGTTCGTGGAAATGCAGATCAAGATCCGCTTGACTTGATTGGAGCTGGTGACCAGGGTCTTATGTTTGGATTTGCGGTTGATGAGACAGAAGAACTTATGCCATTGCCAATTTCACTCAGCCACAAACTGGTTCGTCGCTTGGCAGAACTTCGTAAGTCTGGTGAAATCAGCTATCTTCGTCCTGATGCTAAATCACAAGTTACAGTTGAGTATGATGAAAATGATCGTCCAGTACGTGTGGACACAGTCGTTATTTCAACTCAGCACGACCCAGAAGTCAGCAATGAACAAATTCACAATGATGTGATTAACAAGGTTATCAAAGAGGTGATTCCAGCCTCTTACTTGGATGAACAAACCAAATTCTTCATCAATCCAACTGGTCGCTTTGTAATCGGTGGACCTCAAGGAGACTCAGGTTTGACTGGTCGTAAGATTATCGTGGATACGTATGGTGGCTACTCTCGTCATGGTGGTGGTGCCTTCTCTGGTAAGGATGCGACGAAGGTGGACCGTTCAGCCTCTTATGCAGCTCGCTACATTGCCAAGAACATCGTTGCAGCAGGTCTTGCTAAGAAAGCAGAAGTGCAATTGGCCTATGCTATCGGTGTGGCACAGCCTGTTTCTGTTCGTATCGATACTTTTGGCACTGGAACGGTAGTTGAAAGCAAGCTTGAGAAAGCAGCACGTCAAATCTTTGACCTTCGCCCTGCAGGAATTATCCAAATGCTGGATCTCAAACGTCCAATTTACCGTCAAACAGCGGCTTATGGACACATGGGACGTACAGATATTGACCTTCCGTGGGAACGTTTGGATAAGGTAGATGCTTTGAAAGAAGCTGTGAAATAAAATGAAAAAGCTTGGTAACATTACCAAGCTTTTTGCAAAAGAAAACCAGCTCTAAGCTGGCTTTCTTATTTTGTAGGAATAGAAATTTCAATCAATTTATCTGAATAAAGCGTCTTGATATTAGCTTCATCGACTTTTTGTTTATCAATCTTGCGCTTCATAAAGAAATCTTGAATGGTTTCGATTTCTGGTTCACGAATAGCGCGGTGTTTGTTGGAAATGAGGATTTCATAGTGAAGCGGAGCTTGTGTGAAAATCACATCTGTGTTTCCAGCAGAATAGACCTCAACAAGAGTTGCGTCAGTACTTTCTAATTGGCTTTTAACAAGTTGCGAGTGTGAATTAGTCGTGTTGATAAGCTTCATAATAGTTCCTCCGATTTTCTAACTCTATTATAGCACTTTTTGGATAAAATCGTGTATTTTAGTCAATTCCATGCTGAATTTTCCAAGCTTCTACTCCCCATTTGTGGCTACCACGTTTGAGTTTTTCAATTGCTTCATCAATAGGAAACCAAGCAATATGATTAAAATCTTCTAATGGTTTTTGTACTTCTTGGAAAGAAGTAGCTTCGTAGAGGTAGGCTGGGTTGTAGTAGTAGGTATCACGGTGACGAGAGTAAAAATACTCATCAGCTTGCCCATAATAGGTTCTAATCTCAGCTGTAAAGCCAAGTTCTTCGATTAGTTCTCTCTTCAGTGCTTCTTGATGGTCTTCGCCTGCTTCAATCTCTCCACCTGGCAAGAACCAAGCACCATTGGGAGCTTGAACTAAGACAATTTGTTTTTTTTCTGCATCAGGAATAACTGCGTACACGCCATAGCGGGGCTGGTAGGTCACATTCTCTCTTTTTTCACCAAAAGTTGGGTTTGCCATTGCATTTTCCTCATTCTCTAGTATCTTTATTATTATCATAATGGACGAGGGGCAAGCTGTCAAGAATAAACAGTTATTTTAGTAAAAAAAGGTGCAGAAATTGATGGACTTCCTGCACCTGTTAGATCGTTTTATTCTTCTTTTTCAGAAGCAATCTCTTCTGTTTTTTCAGTTTTTTTGGCAGATTTGATTTGAATCTTATCATTGCTTGTCATAACGGCCTTGAGGTCTTTCTCACTTGGATTTTCAAGGTAGTAGTCTGTGATAGCATCCTCGATATAGTCTTGAATGGTACGGCGGAGTGGGCGTGCTCCCATTTTTGGATCATAACCTAAGTCAACCAACTTTTCCTTGACCTTGTCTGTCACATCGAGGTGGATATTGTTGCTAGAGAGGCGTTTGTTGACATCTGCCAGCATGAGTTCGACGATTTGGAGAAGGTTGTCCTTGCTTAGAGCTTTGAACTCGATGATGCCGTCAAAACGGTTCATAAACTCTGGGCTAAAGAAGTTACCAAGTTCACCGAGAACAGAGTTGGTTCGACCTTCACGAGCAGCTCCAAAACCAACGCTGGCTTCGGCCTTACCAGTACCCGCATTTGAGGTCATGATAATGATGGCATCCTTAAAGCTAACTGTTCGTCCTTGCCCATCAGTCAAACGACCATCGTCCAAGACTTGGAGGAACATGTGCATCACATCTGGGTGGGCTTTTTCAACTTCATCGAGAAGGATGAGAGAGTAAGGATTGCGACGAACTTTTTCCGTTAACTGACCAGCTTCATCGTAGCCGACATAGCCTGGAGGGGCTCCGACTAACTTAGCCACGCTGTGTTTTTCCATGTATTCACTCATATCAAAGCGAATCATGCTGTCAGCAGAACCAAAGAGTTCAATGGCTAGTTGTTTGGAAAGTTCTGTCTTACCGACACCAGTTGGTCCGACAAAGAGGAAACTTCCGATTGGGCGGTTGGGAGTACCAAGTCCAACACGATTACGACGGATGGCTTTGGCAATCTTATCGACAGCCTCGTCTTGTCCGATAACATGGGCCTTGAGGTCGTCTGCTAGATGGATAAGCTGAGATTGTTCCTTTTCTTTGAGTTCTCCAACAGGGATATTGGTTTTCTGCTCAATGATATGTTCAATGGTTTTCTCGCTGATGATTGGAGTATCTTGATCGGTCACCTTGTTCTTTTGCATTTCCTTGTACTTGGCAATCTGATCACGGAAGTAGGCAGCTTTTTCAAAGTCTTCCTCTCGTGTAGCCTGAGCCTTGAGATTCTCAGCTTCAATTAAACGCTGGTCAATCACTTTAGGATCAACAAAGTTCAGTGTCAGATTCATCTTAGAACCAGCTTCATCCAACAGGTCAATAGCCTTGTCTGGCAAGAAGCGGTCTTGGATGTAGCGGTTGGAAAGATTTGCAGCAGCTTCGATAGCAGCGTCTGTGTACTTGACGTGATGGTAGTCTTCGTATTTTTTTTGAACCCCTTTCAGGATGGTAATGGTTTCCTCGACAGTTGGTTCATCTACCTTGACAGGCTGCATACGGCGCTCTAGAGCAGCATCTTTTTCAATGATACGGTATTCATTGAGAGTAGTGGCACCGACCAGTTGCAATTCACCACGGGCAAGGGCAGGTTTGAGGATATTTCCTGCATCCATATTGCCATCGCCAGCAGATCCTGCACCGACAATTTCATGGATTTCATCGATAAAGAGGATGATGTCCTCGCGTTTGCGGATTTCTTCCATGAGCTTTTGCATACGCTCTTCAAATTGGCCTCGAATACCTGTTCCTTGAACTAGACTGACCACATCCAAACGGATAACTTGCTTGCCTTGGAGTTTATGGGGAACATCGCCATCGACAATTTTTTGAGCTAGACCTTCAACAACGGCAGTTTTACCGACACCTGGTTCTCCGATTAGGACAGGATTGTTCTTGGTTCTTCGGTTTAGGATTTCGATAACGCGGATTATTTCTTCGTCTCGACCGATAACAGGGTCAATATCCCCACGACGGGCAATCTCAGTTACGTTGATACCATATTCCTCTAGGAGTCCTCTTTCTTGGCTAGGAGGTGTTTGAAGTGGACCGCGGTTTTGAGGTCCATAGCCCCCATTTCCACCGTGACCATCACCTGATTGAGTGGGAGGGATGTTATTAGAAGAAGGTTTGAAATTGTTCAAATCATTGAAAAAGTCGCCGAAAGGATCAAAGTCATGATTGTTTAAGTCAGTCATCCCTTTAAAGAGGGTATTATTTGGATCTGTTTTGATAATTTTATAGCAATTTTGACAGAGATCGATTTGCTTTTGCTGTCCATTGATATTGGTATACAGATGAATTGTTGAGTCGTTAATTTTACAGTTTTGACAGAGCATACATCTACCTCATTTCATTCTTATTCTCGGCCTAAGAAAAAAGGTCAAGAATAGTCAAAGTTTTATACTCTCATTATAGCATGATTAAGGTGTAAAGCAAGTAAAAAGATTGGGAAGTGTTCGTTTTTAAAAGAAGGATTTATGGAGAATCCAGCGACATTGAAGGTAAAAAAAATCCCATTTGTGGTGACAAAAAGGATTCTCATTCATCGGGACTTACTGCCCGCTGTTTTTATATTAGTAAAGGAGTTCGTAGATCTCCATTGCAATCAAATCAATGCTATCAAAGGTATAAGTTTCACGAGCTTCTACATCGCGAAGGGTGAAGAGTGATCCGTTTTCTTCGTCGTGGCTGTATGCAACTTCTGCGACAACAACACCTTCACGTTCAAAATTACGTTTTAGATTTCCACCATCTTTTGTCATTGCTTCTAGGCGGTTAATGATTCTAACCAAATGTGATTCCATTTTGATTCTCCTCCATTTCTTATCGTTTCTATTTTACCATAAACAAGAGGTAGTTGACTAGAAAAAAACTGTGATTTCTCTCTATTTCTCTATTCTATCAAGTTAATTGTTAAAATTAGGGAAAAAGGATTGCATTTTAATTCAATTCATGTTATAATAATACAATCTAATACATAGAAAGTTGATTGAATATGAATTTCTCTTTTTTACCAAAGTATTTACCGTATTTTAACTATGGTGCTCTGATTACTGTGTTAATTTCCATCTTTGTTGTCTGCTTAGGAACTATTATAGGTGTGTTACTGGCCTTTGCTCAGCGATCACGCTTTAAACCGCTCGTTTGGTTTGCAAATGTGTATGTTTGGATCTTCCGTGGGACGCCGATGATGGTTCAGATTATGATTGCTTTTGCTCTTATGCATATCAATGCTCCGACTATCCAAGTGGGAATTTTAGGAGTTGATCTTTCTCGTTTGATTCCTGGTATTCTGATTATTTCTATGAATAGTGGAGCTTACGTTTCAGAAACTGTTCGTGCTGGGATCAATGCGGTTCCTAAAGGGCAGTTAGAGGCTGCTTACTCTCTTGGTATTCGTCCGAAAAATGCCATGCGTTATGTCATTTTACCACAAGCTATCAAAAATATTCTTCCAGCTCTGGGAAATGAATTTATCACCATTATCAAGGATAGTTCCCTCTTATCAGCGATTGGGGTGATGGAGTTGTGGAATGGTGCAACGACAGTAGCAACAACAACTTATTTACCGTTGACTCCCCTTTTATTTGCAGCCTTTTACTATCTGATTATGACCTCTGTTTTGACAGTAGCCCTGAAAGCATTTGAAAATTACATTGGACAAGGAGATAAGAAATAATGACAGAAACCTTGATAAAAATTGAAGGCTTGCATAAGTCTTTTGAAAAAAATGAAGTCTTGAAAGGGATTGACCTTGAGATTAAACGAGGAGAAGTTGTGGTCATTATCGGTCCGTCAGGGAGCGGGAAATCAACTCTCCTTCGTTCGATGAATCTTCTAGAGGAAGCAAGTAAGGGAAAGGTTATCTTTGAAGGTGTCGATATTACGGATAAGAAAAATGACCTTTTTGCCATGCGTGAAAAGATGGGCATGGTATTCCAACAATTCAACCTCTTTCCCAATATGACGGTCATGGAAAATATCACCTTGTCACCAATTAAAACCAAAGGAGAAAGCAAGGAAGTAGCGGAGAAAAGAGCACAGGAACTATTAGAAAAAGTTGGTTTGCCAGATAAGGCAAAGGCCTATCCACAGAGTTTGTCAGGTGGTCAGCAACAACGGATTGCCATTGCACGTGGGCTTGCTATGGAACCAGATGTTTTGCTTTTTGATGAACCGACTTCAGCCCTAGACCCTGAGATGGTTGGAGAAGTTCTAGCTGTTATGCAAGACCTTGCCAAGTCGGGGATGACCATGGTGATTGTGACGCATGAAATGGGCTTTGCGCGTGAGGTAGCAGACCGTGTTATCTTTATGGCGGATGGGGTTGTTGTTGAAGATGGAAGGCCAGAGGAGATTTTTGACCAAACCCAAGAACAACGGACCAAGGATTTTTTGAGTAAGGTTTTGTAAGACCTCATTTTTAGAAGAAATGGAGTAGGCATCATGGCTTCCAGTAAAGAATATTTAGATTTTATTCTTGAACAGCTATCGGAACTAGGGGAGATAAGTTATCGTCCAATGATGGGAGAGTATATCCTTTATTATCGTGGGAAGATTATTGGGGGAATCTATGATAATCGTCTGTTACTTAAGCCTGTGAAGGTGGTTTTGGATCAACTGGGCCAGACAAGACTTGAACGTCCTTATGAAGGAGCCAAGGAAATGATTTTACTAGAAGACCTTGAAGACAAGTCATTTCTAGCGAGACTAATCAAGGATATGTATGAAGTTTTACCGGCTCCCAAGGTCAAAAAGAAAGCATGACAAGTTTACCTAGTATAAATAGGCACTAAAAGCTCGATAAGAGCTTTTTCTTATAGTTTCAAACTATAAGGTCTATTAGTCAAGAAGTGTTAGAATGGCAAGGTATTTTTTGATATAATGGAAGATATTTGATAGAAAAGAGAAGAAATATGGCACAGATTATTGATGGGAAGGCTCTTGCAGCTAAGTTACAAGGACAGTTGGCTGAAAAGACGGCCAAACTAAAAGAAGAAACAGGTCTAGTTCCAGGATTGGTGGTGATTTTGGTGGGGGACAATCCTGCCAGCCAAGTCTACGTTCGCAACAAGGAACGGTCAGCTCTTGCTGCTGGCTTCCGTAGTGAAGTTGTGCGAGTTTCAGAGACTATTACCCAAGCGGAATTGTTGGACTTGATTGCTAAATACAATCAAGATTCAACTTGGCATGGGATTTTGGTTCAGTTACCTTTACCCAAACATATCGATGAAGAGGCGGTTTTATTAGCCATTGACCCAGAAAAGGATGTAGATGGTTTCCATCCGCTAAACATGGGTCGCCTCTGGTCTGGCCATCCAGTTATGATTCCTTCAACACCTGCAGGAATTATGGAGATGTTTCATGAGTATGGGATTGATCTAGAAGGTAAAAATGCAGTTGTCATCGGTCGTTCAAATATCGTTGGGAAACCAATGGCTCAGCTTCTTTTAGCCAAGAATGCGACTGTGACCTTGACCCACTCACGCACCCATCATCTTGCCAAGGTAGCTGCTAAAGCTGATATTCTTGTAGTAGCAATCGGTCGTGCTAAGTTTGTGACAGCTGACTTTGTCAAACCGGGAGCGGTTGTCATTGACGTTGGGATGAACCGAGATGAAAATGGCAAGCTTTGTGGAGATGTTGATTATGATGCGGTTGCACCACTTGCCAGTCACATCACACCTGTACCTGGTGGAGTTGGTCCGATGACCATTACCATGCTAATGGAGCAAACCTATCAGGCAGCGCTTCGAACACTAAACAAGGACTAGGAAGATGAAATTCGTATTTGACCTGGATGGAACGCTATCTTTTGACTACATGACCATAGATGAGGAGATTCAGCAGGTTCTTTTAAAGGCTGAAGATTATGGACATGAGCTTGTGTTTGCCTCAGCCCGCTCTTATCGGGATTGCTTGGGTTTATTAGGCCCTAAACTCAGTCAGCGCTTGGTCATAGGATTGAATGGTGGCGTAGCCTATCATCTGGGGCAGGCTATCTTCGAAAAGAATCTCGATGCTAGAGTTTATCATGCGCTAGTGGATTATTGCAAGACCTATAATCTCCCTTTCTTTGCAGATGACTGCTTTGACTATAGCGGTCAGATTGTAGAGAAGATTCCATTTATCTCCAGTGTGGATCCCCTAAAGGTCGCTCGTCATCAGAGACTCGAGGACTTGGGTACTCCGATTAAGGTAGTCGTTTATATGGGTGACCATGAGGATTTGCTTGATGATCTGCTTGGTCAGTTAGAAAGACTGGGGCAGGTTCATCTGTCCTATCATGCACATGAAAAGTGCCTTTATGTCAATCCTTTGGATACTCATAAGGCGACAACTGTTGAAAAGTTATGTGGGGAGAACTTCATCGCTTTTGGAAATGACCAAAACGATATTGAACTGTTTAAAACCTCTCTCTATTCTATTCAGATAGGAGATTTTGCTGGTCTTACTCCATATGCAGATGAAACGTTAGAGCTAAAAGGAGAGCCTTCTCCAGCAGTAGCAGCTAAAATCTTACAGACCTTTGCGGAATTTAAGGGGAAATAGTGTAGAAGGAGGTCCGAGCCTCCTTTTGTAGTATAATGGAGTGAGAGGAAAAAACGATGAAAGTGATTGATCAAGCTTTATTAGAAAAAGTCATTATTGAACGGTCTCGTCACAGTCATAAGGGGGATTACGGTCGTCTACTCTTGCTGGGAGGGACCTATCCTTATGGGGGAGCTATCATCATGTCAGCCATTGCAGCTGTTAAAAGTGGGGCTGGTTTGGTGACTGTCGGGACGGATAAGGAGAATATTTCAGCTCTGCACGGTCATTTACCTGAAGCCATGGCTTTTTCTCTTCAAGACCAGCAATTGTTAAAAGAGCAGTTGGAAAAGGCAGAAGTTGTCTTGCTAGGTCCCGGTTTGCGAGAGGATACATTTGGAGAAGAACTCGTAAAACGGGTCTTTGATAGACTTGTAAGAGACCAGATTTTGATTGTAGATGGTGGTGCTTTGGGCATCTTGGCTAAAGGCCAGTTACCATTTCCTTCCAGTCAGCTCATCCTAACTCCCCACCAAAAGGAATGGGAAAGACTGTCCGGCATAGCTCTTGGACATCAAAATACGGAGACAACTTCTAGGGCTCTTTCAGCTTTTCCTCAAGGAACGATTTTAGTTGAGAAAGGTTCAGCGACTCGTATCTGGCAAGCTGGTCAGTCTGAATATTATCAGTTACAGGTCGGAGGACCCTATCAAGCAACTGGTGGAATGGGAGATACTCTAGCTGGGATGATTGCAGGTTTTGCAGGTCAGTTTCACCAAGCCAGCCTCTATGAGAGAGTGGTGGTAGCGACCCACCTTCATTCAGCTATAGCGCAGGAACTAGCTCAAGAAAATTACCTTGTCTTGCCAACAGAAATTAGCAAGCTACTTCCGAAAGCAATGAAAAAAATATCTCAAAAAAGCAGCTAATACCTTAGTTGTCTTTTTATGTTGATGTAGCTTTGTTGATAAGGTTTTCAAATACCTCAGAACCAGCAATCAACTGCTGAACTTGCGTGAAATTCTCACTTTTAAGGTCTTGATTTTTAATCAAACTCAAAAGGAAAGTGAGATTGTTATCAAAGTTGAGGGGTGTCAAATCATGCTTTTTTTGATATAATTTTTAATGATGAATGCGAGAAATGATCGGTATGTGGTCGTTGATTTAGAAGCGACCAGCACCGGAAGCAAGGCAAAAATTATTCAAGTAGGTATTGTGGTGATTGAGGATGGCGAAATCGTCGATCAGTATGCGACTGATGTCAATCCCCACGAACCTTTGGATTCTCATATCAAAGAATTAACAGGTCTGACCGATCAGCGTTTGGCTGCGGCGCCAGAGTTTTCTCAGGTGGCCGGGAAAATTTTTGAATTGGTTAAGGACGGTATTTTTGTTGCGCACAATGTACAGTTTGATGCTAACCTTCTTGCAGAATTTCTCTTTTTTGAAGGATATGAATTGCGCACACCGCGAGTGGATACTGTTGAGCTAGCCCAAGTTTTGTATCCTCAGTTTGAAAAGTATAACTTAGGTATCCTTTGTCAAGAGTTGGGTATTGAACTAGAACAGGCCCATACTGCCCTGTCAGATGCTCAAGCAACAGCTGAACTCTTGCTTTATATGCGTCAAAAGCTTTTTGAGTTACCAAAAGGGCTCTTAGAAAGCTTGTTAGACCTTGCAGACAACCTTCTCTACGAAAGTTATCTGGTGATTGAGGAGGTTTACCAGCAGCAATCTCTCCTGGCTTCTCCAGAATTGATAGAACTCCATGGGCTTTTCCTGAGAAAGAAAAGTCAAGCATTAGCACCACGCAAGTTATCCAAAGACTTTGCTAAAAATATTTCTTTATTGGGGCTGGAGGAGCGACCGCAACAGTTGGAATTTGCGGAGAAGATTGAGCAATTATTGGAAGAACACCAGACATCCTTTATCCAAGCTCAAACGGGACTGGGCAAGACTTATGGTTATCTCCTCCCGGCTTTGAATTTGGAGAGTCAAGCAGGTATCCTAGTGAGCGTTCCGACCAAAATTCTTCAAAATCAAATCATGCAAGAAGAAGGTCAACGCCTAAAAGAGGTCTTCCATCTGGAAATTCATAGTCTCAAGGGGCCTCAAAATTACTTGAAATTGGATGCCTTTCACCAAGTCCTCCATCGACCGGAGTCCAATCGCCTTTTCACACGTTTTAAAATGCAACTGCTCATCTGGCTAACAGAGACAGAGACTGGTGATTTGGACGAAATCGGGCAACTTTATCGCTACCAGCATTTTCTGCCAGAACTAGTCCACGATGGCAAGCTTTCAAAGAAAAGTTTATTTGCCACAGAGGATTTTTGGAAACGAGGGCAGGAAAAGGCCAAGACCAGTCGTGTTCTTCTGACCAATCATGCCTATTTGGTCACTCGTTTGGAAGACAATCCAGAGTTTATCGACAACCGTTTGGTAATCTTGGATGAAGCTCAAAAAATGCTGCTAGCTCTTGAAAATCTAGCCCAGCAGGCTTATCGCCTTGAGGAACTTGTAACCCAGCTTGATAAGTCCATAGAGTCAGAGGAAGATTTGGTTCAGAAACGCTTGCTTGAGAGTATCGGCTTTGAATGTCGTTACTTGATGGAGCACTATCAGTCAGGTCTGAAGAATGGAAAGTGGTTGGATTCTCTCGAACACTTGCGCCAGCATTTTTCGGAGTTAGCTCTCCCAGAGTATCGAGAGCTTGCAAACTTTTTCACCTCGGACCGTGAATTTTGGCTTGCTACAGCAGAGAAATCGAGCAAGGATGTCTTGATTTGTTCAAGCAAAAAAGGCCGCTTTATATTAGCAGACTTATTGCCAGAAGATTGTAGGCTCCTAGGAGTATCTGCTACTCTTGAAATCAGCAATCGGGTTTCCTTAGCAGATTTACTGGGATTTCCAGATGCTCCACTTGTTAAGCTTGATGTAGCAAAGCAGGAGCAACAAGAAGTCTTTCTAATCAATGATTTCCCTCTCGTGATAGAAGTTTCGTCTTTTGACTATGCTAGTGAAGTGGCGTCTGTCATTCGAAGCTTACAAGCCTTTCAAGAACCCTTATTGGTCTTGTTTACCTCAAAAGAGATGTTACTGGCAGTTTCAGACCTGCTAGACCAACCGCATCTAGCTCAGTATAAAAATGGGGAACCAAGCCAACTGAAAAAACGTTTTGAAAAAGGTGAACGCCAGATCTTGCTTGGAACAGGTAGTTTCTGGGAAGGAGTCGATTTTTCAACCCATCCTTGCGTGATCCAAGTGATTCCGAGATTGCCTTTCCAAAATCCCCAAGAGCCTTTAACTAAAAAATTAAACCAAGAACTGCGTCAAGAAGGTAAGAATCCTTTCTATGATTATCAGTTACCGATGGCGATCATTCGGCTAAAACAAGCCCTTGGTCGTACTGTTAGACGATCTGACCAAGGTTCGGTTGCTCTAATCTTAGACAGTCGTGTTGTCAGCAAGCGTTACGGCAAACAAATCGCTCAGGCCTTGTCAAAAGAAAGGGCTGTTCAGGTTCTTTCTAGAGAACGGCTAGAGCCTGCTGTAGCTGATTTTCTCCAATCCCGTCGCAATAGAATGAAAGAAAAATCCAAGAAAGAGAAGAGGTAAAAAATATGAAACGTTCCTTCGACTCTCGAGTCGATTATAGCCTTCTCCTACCAGTGTTTTGTTTACTGGTGATTGGAGTAGTGGCCATTTATATAGCAGTTAGTCATGACTATCCAAATAATGTGTTACCAATACTAGGCCAGCAAATTGCTTGGATTTCCTTGGGCCTTGTCATTGGATTTGTGGTCATGTTCTTTAATACCGAGTTTTTATGGAAGGTGACCCCCTATCTTTATGGTCTAGGGTTGGCTTTGATGGTCCTCCCCCTTGTTTTCTACAATCCAAATCTTGTAGCGTCAACAGGTGCCAAGAACTGGGTATCGATTGGTGGAACGACACTTTTCCAGCCATCGGAGTTCATGAAGATTTCCTATATCTTGATGTTGGCTCGAGTCATCGTACAATTCACTCAAAAACACAAGGAATGGCGACGGACTATTCCCTTGGATTTTCTATTGATTGGTTGGATGGTTGCCTTTACCATCCCAGTCTTGATACTCTTAGCCCTACAAAGTGACTTGGGAACTGCCTTGGTTTTTGTAGCTATTTTTGCAGGCATGGTTCTCCTTTCAGGGGTTTCGTGGAAGATTATCATTCCTGTTTTTGCGACAGGAGTGACTGCAGTTGCAGGCTTCATGGCAATCTTTATAAGCAAGGATGGACGTGCCTTCTTGCATCAGATTGGGATGCCAACCTACCAGATCAACCGCATCTTGGCTTGGCTCAATCCCTTTGACTTCGCGCAAACAACGACTTACCAACAGGCGCAGGGACAAATTGCGATTGGAAGTGGTGGCTTGTTTGGACAAGGTTTCAATGTGTCCAATCTCCTTATTCCAGTACGTGAAAGTGATATGATTTTCACAGTGATTGCTGAAGATTTTGGCTTTATTGGTTCGGTCTTTGTCATTGCTTTGTACTTACTTCTCATCTATCGAATGTTGAAGATTACGCTCAGATCAAATAACCAGTTCTACACCTACATTTCGACTGGTTTTATCATGATGTTACTCTTCCATATTTTTGAAAATATCGGTGCCGTGACAGGCTTACTTCCTTTGACAGGGATTCCCTTGCCATTCATTTCTCAAGGGGGCTCTGCAATTATTAGTAACCTCATCGGTGTCGGTCTCCTCTTGTCTATGAGTTACCAGACCAATCTAGCAGAAGAGAAAAGTGGAAAAGTTCCATTCAAACGAAAAAAAGTCGTCTTAAAACAAATCAAATAAGGAGGCCACTATGGCAAAAGTAGCAGTTATCTTAGCTCAGGGTTTTGAAGAAATTGAAGCCTTGACAGTAGTTGATGTCTTGCGTCGAGCAAACATTTCATGTGATATGGTAGGATTTGAAGAGCAGGTGACAGGATCACATGGCATTCAGGTAAAAGCCGACCGTATCTTTGATGGTGATTTGTCTGACTATGACTTGGTAGTTCTTCCAGGTGGCATGCCAGGATCAGCTCACCTACGGGATAATCCAGCCCTCATTTCTGAGATTAAAGCCTTTGACCAAGCTGGAAAGAAAATTGCAGCTATCTGTGCAGCTCCAATCGCCCTCCATCAAGCAGGTGTTTTGAAAGACAAGTGCTTCACCTGTTATGACGGTGTTCAGCAGAACATTACTGACGGAACTTATCAAAAGCAAACAGTGGTTGTAGATGGCAATCTAACAACCAGCCGAGGACCGTCAACTGCCCTTGCCTTTGCCTATGAGTTGGTAGAGCAGTTGGGAGGAGATGCAGAAAGTTTACGAGTCGGTATGCTCTATCGGGATGTCTTTGAAAATCAACAGTAAAACGAGGGTTAAACTCTCGTTTTTGCTTGGAAAAATCTAGGAAATCATCGCTTTTTTCATAAAAAAATGGTATAATGAAGGGTATGAAATATCACGACTACATATGGGATTTAGGTGGTACCCTATTGGATAATTATGAGACTTCTACAGCAGCCTTTGTAGAAACCTTAGCCCAATACGGAATAGAGCAAGAGCACGACCGTGTCTACGAAGCCTTGAAGGTTTCGACAGCTTTTGCTATCGAGAAGTTTGCCCCAGACATCGAGAATTTTTTAGAAAACTACAAAGAAAATGAAGCGCGTGAGCTAGAGCACCCAATTTTGTTTGAAGGAATTCCAGAGTTGCTCAAAGACATCTCTGAAAAGGGTGGTCGTCATTTCTTAGTTTCTCATCGAAATGACCAAGTGCTAGAACTTCTTGCCAAGACCCAGATAGCTGACTACTTCACAGAAGTCGTGACTGCCAGTTCTGGTTTCAAACGGAAACCAGATCCAGAGTCTATGATTTATTTACGTGATAAATATCATATCTCATCCGGTTTGGTCATTGGTGACAGAAGTATTGATGTAGAAGCAGGTGAAGCTGCTGGCTTAGATGCCTATCTTTTTAAAAACGTTGCGACATTGAGACAAGCAATAGACATGTAAGAAAAAGGAAAAAAATGACAGAAGAAATCAAAAATCAACAGGCACAGGATTATGATGCCAGTCAAATTCAAGTTTTGGAGGGGCTGGAAGCCGTTCGTATACGTCCAGGTATGTATATTGGATCGACTTCAAAAGAAGGTCTTCACCATCTAGTATGGGAAATCGTTGATAATTCAATTGACGAAGCCTTAGCTGGATTTGCCAGTCATATCCAAGTCTTTATAGAGCCAGATAATTCCATCACTGTTGTGGATGATGGTCGTGGAATTCCTGTTGACATTCAGGAAAAGACAGGACGTCCCGCTGTTGAGACCGTCTTTACAGTCCTTCACGCTGGAGGAAAATTCGGTGGTGGCGGATATAAGGTATCAGGTGGTCTCCACGGGGTAGGTTCATCAGTAGTAAACGCTCTTTCAACGCAACTAGATGTTCATGTTCACAAAAACGGCAAAATTCATTACCAAGAATACCGTCGTGGTCATGTTGTTGCAGATCTTGAGGTGGTTGGAGATACAGATAAAACTGGAACAACAGTTCACTTCACACCAGATCCAGAGATTTTTACAGAAACAACGACCTTTGATTTTGACAAATTAAACAAACGTATTCAAGAACTAGCCTTTTTGAACCGAGGTCTTCGAATCTCCATCACAGATAAGCGTGAAGGTCTTGAACAGACTAAACAATACCACTATGAGGGTGGGATTGCTAGCTATGTTGAATATATCAACGAGAACAAGGATGTTATCTTTGATACACCAATCTACACAGACGGTGAGATGGATGATATCACAGTTGAAGTAGCCATGCAGTACACAACCGGTTACCACGAAAACGTCATGAGTTTCGCCAATAACATTCACACCCATGAAGGCGGAACGCATGAGCAAGGTTTCCGTACAGCACTGACGCGTGTTATCAATGATTATGCCCGCAAAAATAAGCTGCTAAAAGACAATGAAGACAACCTAACAGGGGAAGATGTCCGTGAAGGCTTGACTGCAGTTATCTCAGTTAAGCATCCAAACCCGCAGTTTGAAGGACAAACCAAGACCAAACTGGGCAATAGCGAAGTGGTTAAAATCACCAATCGTCTTTTCAGCGATGCCTTCTCTGATTTCCTCATGGAGAATCCGCAGATTGCCAAGCGCATCGTGGAAAAAGGGATTTTGGCTGCCAAGGCTCGTGTAGCTGCCAAGCGTGCGCGCGAAGTCACTCGCAAGAAATCTGGTTTGGAAATTTCCAATCTTCCAGGAAAACTAGCAGACTGTTCTTCAAATAACCCTGCTGAAACAGAACTCTTTATCGTTGAGGGAGACTCAGCTGGAGGGTCAGCTAAATCTGGTCGTAACCGTGAGTTCCAAGCTATCTTACCAATTCGTGGTAAGATCTTGAACGTTGAAAAGGCTAGCATGGATAAAATTCTTGCCAACGAAGAAATTCGGAGTCTCTTCACAGCCATGGGGACAGGATTTGGTGCAGAATTTGATGTCACTAAGGCTCGTTACCAAAAACTCGTTTTGATGACCGATGCCGATGTTGATGGAGCCCACATTCGAACCCTCTTGTTAACCTTGATTTACCGCTACATGAAACCAATTCTAGAAGCTGGATATGTCTACATTGCCCAACCACCAATTTACGGAGTAAAAGTAGGAAGTGAGATAAAAGAATACATCCAGCCAGGTGCGGATCAAGAAATTAAACTCCAAGAAGCCTTAGCACGTCATAGTGAAGGGCGTTCAAAACCAACCATCCAACGTTATAAAGGTTTGGGAGAAATGGATGACCACCAATTGTGGGAAACAACCATGGATCCAGAACATCGCTTGATGGCGCGTGTTTCGGTAGATGATGCTGCCGAAGCAGATAAAATCTTTGATATGTTGATGGGAGATCGAGTAGAACCTCGTCGCGAATTTATCGAAGAAAATGCCGTTTACAGTACCCTTGACGTCTAAAAAATGTGGGAAATAGTTCCCATGACCTAAAAAATATGATATAATCAATACGATTGTTTCTAGTATAAAAGGAGTTTGATATGTCTAATGGACAACTAATTTATCTAATGGTTGCGATTGCAGTCATTTTGATTCTGGCTTATGTAGCGGCAATCTTCCTACGTAAGCGTAATGTAAGTAGATTGACGGCCCTCGAAAAAAGAAAAGAAGAACTCTACAACCTTCCTGTAAATGATGAGGTTGAAGCGGTTAAAAACATGCATTTGATTGGTCAAAGTCAGGTAACCTTCCGTGAATGGAATCAAAAATGGGTTGATTTATCCCTTAACTCATTTGCTGATATTGAAAATAACCTGTTTGAGGCTGAAGGCTACAATAATTCTTTTCGCTTTTTCAAAGCGACTCACCAAATCGATCAAATCGAAAGTCAAATTGATTTAATTGAAGAAGACATTGCAGCGATTCGCAATGCGCTTTCAGAGCTTGAAAAACAAGAGTCTAAGAATAGCGGACGTGTTCTGCATGCTTTGGACTTATTTGAAAATCTGCAACATACCGTAGCAGAAAATTCGGAACAGTATGGTAAAGCCCTTCCTGAAATTGAGAAACAATTGGAAAATATCCAGTCAGAGTTTTCTCAATTTGTAACCTTGAACTCTTCAGGTGACCCAGTTGAAGCAGCAGCAATTCTTGATTCAACTGAAAATCATATTCTTGCTTTGACACACATCGTTGAGCGAATTCCAGCTCTTGTTGAAGCCTTGACAAAAGAACTGCCAGACCAATTAGCAGATTTGGAAGAAGGATATCGCAAGCTGTTGGATGCTAACTATCACTTTACAGAAACAGATATTGAGTCTCGTTTCCAACTTTTGCACGAATCTCTGAAAAATAATCAAGAAAATATTCGTCAGTTGGAATTGGACAATGCAGAGTATGAAAATAATCGCATTCAAGAAGAAATCAATGCACTTTACAATATCTTCACTCGTGAAATTGCAGCTCAAAAAGTAGTTGAAAGTCTTCTTGCTACATTACCAACTTATCTCAACCACTTGAAAGAAAATAATCAGATACTTGTTCAAGATCTTGAACGCTTGACTAAAACCTACCTTCTTCCTGAAAGTGATGGAAATCATGTTCGTCGTCTTCAAGCAGAATTGGCTTCACTTGATGCTGCTATCATGGAAGTCACAGAAGATCCAAAAGAGCCGACACAAGCTTACTCTGTTTTAGAAGAGCAGTTAGAAATGCTTCAAAGCAAGCTCAAAGATATTGAGGATGAACAAATCTCTGTTAATGAACGCCTAGCCCAAATCGAAAAAGACGACATCAATGCTCGTCAGAAAGCCAATGTCTATGTGAATCGCTTGCATACTATCAAACGCTACATGGAGAAGAGAAACTTGCCGGGTATTCCTCAAAGTTTCTTGAAACTTTTCTTTACTGCAAGCCATAACACAGAAGATCTGATGGCAGAGTTAGAACAAGCACAAGTTAATATTGAATCAGTTAAACGAATTCTTGAAATTGCGACCCATGACATGGAGGCTCTTGAAACAGAAACCTACAATATTGTTCAATATGCGACCTTGACGGAGCAACTCTTGCAGTATTCAAATCGTTACCGTTCATTCGATGAGCGTATCCAGCAAGCTTTCAATGAAGCGCTTGAAATTTTTGAAAAAGAATTTGACTACAAAGCATCATTTGAGAAGATTTCTCAGGCCTTGGAAGTTGCAGAACCAGGAGTCACAAATCGCTTTGTTTCTTCTTATGAAAAAACACGTGAAGCGATTCGCTTCTAATACCTGAAAAGCTTAGATCATCTAGGCTTTTTATTATTTCTTTCAAAAATAGAAGAATATCGATTTATCATTGAAATTATAGTTCTGATTTGATATGATGGAGATATGAAGAAAAATAGAGAGAAGCGTGTTTCCCACGATAAAAAGAGAAATGTATTACTTGTTTTAGTAGGTATTTTAAGTCTTGCTATGATCTGCCTAGGTGGCGTGGTTGGTCACAAAATTCTACAGAAACAATCCTATGAACAAAAAATTGAAGCCTTAAAAAACGAAAAAGACCAACAATTCAACGCAGGCAGTCAGAAAGACCATTTCCGAAAAGGTCAAGCTGAGGTCATTGCCTATTATCCTCTTCAAGGAGAGGAAGTCATTGCGCCTGTTAGAGAAAAAATCAACCAGGATATTAAAGAAAAGCTGGAAGATAAAGAAGATTTGGTCTTTTATTATACCGAGCAATTAGATCCTGTTTTAAAGGGAGTTCTTGTTCGTAATATTAGTAAGCAAGTCTACGATTTGTCTGCAACAAAGGTTGAAGAAAAAGAAAAGACGTCTTTAGGGAAAATTTTCTTGACAGAAGATGGTAAACTTTTTACTCTTAGTCAACTTTTCAAAGATGCTAGCAAGGTTAAGGAACTCCTGCTGAGTCAAATCAAATCAATTCTAGAAGATAAGAAACTTGACCAGACAAAAATTGATCAGGTTCTAAAAAACTTTACAGACCAAGATCTGGCATCATGGAGCTTTGATTATAAAGATAGCCAAATCATCCTTTATCCTCCTAATTCAGGAGAGACTCTAGAGGAAATTGCTCTACCGATATCCAGTTTCTTTGATGTCATTGAGTCCTCTTATCTATTAGAAAAGGATGCTGAGCTCTACCAAGCTTACTTTGTACAAAAAAATAAAAAAGTTGTAGCCTTGACTTTTGATGATGGTCCAAATCCATCTACAACTACACAAGCTTTGGATACATTGGCTAAGTACAATGTAAAGGCGACCTTCTTTGTACTTGGTAAAAACATTACTGGCAATGAGGATCTTCTGAAACGAATGAAATCAGAAGGACATGTTGTGGGAAACCATAGCTGGGATCATCCTGTTCTTTCAAAATTGACTCTTGAAGATGCTAAAAAGCAAATCACTGATACAGAAGATGCCTTGACCAAGGTTTTAGGTTCGAGTTCTAAACTTATGCGTCCGCCTTATGGTGCTATTACTGATGATATCCGTAACAGTCTGGACTTGAGCTTCATCATGTGGAATGTGGATAGTTTGGACTGGAAGAGTAAGAATGAAACAGCTATTTTGACAGAGATTCAGCATCAAGTTCGTAATGGATCGATTGTTCTTATGCATGATATTCATGGCGCTACAGTTAATGCTCTTCCAAAGATTATAGAATATCTGAAAGACCAAGGTTATACATTTGTGACGATTCCGGAATTGCTTAATTCTCGCTTGAAAGCTCACGAAATGTATTATGACCGTGATCAATAATCGACAAAATCTAAAGAGACATGCCTCTGTTAATCCGGCTTTGTTTCTTTAGATTTTCTTCACATAGAAAGGAAAAATGATGAAAGCTTACACACTTAATAATGGAGTTTCAATCCCAGTTTTAGGATTTGGGACCTGGAAAGCTGAAAATGGAGAAGTGGCCTACCAAGCCGTTTTAGAAGCCTTAAAAGCCGGTTATCGCCATATCGATACTGCAGCTATCTACAAAAATGAGGAGAGTGTTGGTCGCGCTATTCGAGATAGCGGTATTCCACGCCAAGAAATCTTTGTAACAACCAAACTTTGGAACACCAATCACAGCTATGAAGAAGCTCGCCAAGCTTTTGAGCAATCAATGGAAAAACTGGAATTGGACTATCTAGATTTGTACCTTATCCATTGGCCAAATCCAAAACCACTAAGAGAAAATGAGGCATGGAAAAGTCGCAATGCTGAAGTCTGGAGAGCGATGGAGGACCTTTACCAAGAAGGCAAAATCCGTGCTATCGGAGTTAGTAATTTCCTTTCCAAGCATTTGGATGCTTTGCTAGAAAAAGCAAGAATTGTTCCTGCAGTCAATCAGGTGCGCTTGGCTCCAGGAGTTTATCAAGAGGAAGTGGTTGACTACTGTCGAGAAAAAGGAATTCTCTTAGAGGCCTGGGGACCTTTTGGGCAAGGAGAATTGTTTGAACAGAAAGAGGTCCAAGAAATTGCTGCAAAGCATGGGAAATCAGTGGCTCAAATCGCCTTGGCTTGGAGTTTGGTAGAAGGTTTCTTACCTCTACCTAAGTCCGTGACAGCCTCTCGCATCCAGAGCAATCTTGACTGTTTTGGGATTGAACTCAGCAAAGAAGAGAGAGAAATCTTAAAGAAAATCTCGGTGACTTCTGGTGCACCACGTGTGGATGAGATGGATTTTTAGAAAATAAGAAAAAAATTGTAAATTTCGTGCCTTTCTGATATAATATTCAACAGGAAAGAAAGTCTTATGGCGTTCTTAAAGCGAGCTTGGGACAGTGGGAGCCAAGTAGAACAAGCTAAGAAACTGGCGCTTTCTGTCGTATTTTAAAAAAACAATGAAGTAATAAATTAGGGTGGAACCGCGTTTCTGACGCCCCTAGGTTAAATCAACCTAGGATTGTCGAATGCGGTTCTTTTGCTTATTCAGTCTATTGTGTGAAAGAAAGGAGAGTCGTGGAGAACCTTTATCTTGTAAAAGATGATAGCCAACTAGTTGCATTTCGTGATTTTGTATTAAGAAATACTAAAAAGTTGGAGGATTATCAATCCTTTTTAAAGAATGAACTTGCAGTCTATGATTTACCACAAGCCGTCATTTGGTCAGATTTTAATGCTGCTACACAGATTATTAGGGAAATTCCTGTTCCTGCCTATACAAATAATAGACGAATGGTTCTGACGCCTGATTTAACTGTTTGGAAAGAGCTGTATTTGTATCAGTTGATGGACTACGAGTGTTCTCAGCAAACTCAAGAAATAGAAAGTCACTATCATTCTTTATCTGAAAATTTCCTCTTACAGATTGTAGGACATGAGTTAGCACATTGGTCGGAGCATTTTTCAGATGATTTTGATGGTTACGACTCTTACATCTGGTTTGAAGAGGGGATGGTTGAATATATTAGTCGCAAGTATTTCTTGACAGAGGAGGAATTTCAAGCGGAAAAAATTTGTAATCAATCTCTCGTAGAACTTTATCAGAAGAAGTATGGTTGGCATTCATTGAATGATTTTGGTTCCTCAACTTATGATAAGAACTATGCAAGTATTTTTTACGAATACTGGCGTAGTTTTTTGACAGTAGATAAGTTGGTAGAAAATCTAGGTAGTGTAGAAGCAGTCTTCGATTCTTATCAACTATGGGCAAATACAGATAAAACTCTTCCCTTGTTAAATTGGTTTGTTCAGCAGAAATTAATTGAAAAAGAAATATAAAAACTAAAGGAGTAAACAATGTCTAAAAAATTGACTTTCCAGGAAATCATCCTTACTTTGCAACAATTTTGGAATGACCAAGGTTGTATGCTTATGCAGGCTTATGATAATGAAAAAGGTGCGGGAACCATGAGTCCTTACACTTTCCTTCGTGCCATCGGGCCTGAGCCGTGGAATGCGGCTTATGTAGAGCCATCCCGTCGTCCAGCTGACGGTCGCTACGGGGAAAACCCTAACCGTCTGTACCAACACCACCAATTTCAAGTGGTCATGAAGCCTTCTCCATCAAATATTCAAGAACTTTACCTTGAGTCTTTGGAAAAATTAGGAATCAATCCTTTGGAGCACGATATTCGTTTCGTTGAGGACAACTGGGAAAACCCATCAACTGGTTCAGCTGGTCTTGGATGGGAAGTTTGGCTTGATGGGATGGAAATCACTCAGTTTACTTATTTCCAACAAGTCGGTGGATTGGCAACTGGACCTGTTACTGCGGAGGTTACTTATGGTTTGGAACGCTTGGCTTCTTATATTCAGGAAGTGGATTCTGTCTATGATATCGAATGGGCTGATGGTGTAAAATACGGAGAAATCTTCATCCAGCCTGAGTACGAGCATTCAAAATACTCATTTGAAATTTCGGACCAAGAAATGTTGCTGGAAAATTTTGATAAGTTTGAAAAAGAAGCTGGTCGTGCCTTGGAAGAGGGCTTGGTTCACCCTGCCTATGACTATGTTCTCAAATGTTCACACACCTTTAACCTGCTTGACGCGCGTGGTGCCGTATCTGTAACAGAGCGCGCAGGCTATATCGCTCGTATCCGTAACTTGGCCCGTGTCGTAGCCAAAACCTTTGTCGCAGAACGCAAACGCCTAGGCTACCCACTTTTGGATGAAGCAACAAGAGCTAAACTCTTAGCAGAAGACGCAGAATAGTGAGTAATACTGTGCTCTAAAATCGTTAGAGGCAAGTCGAAGACTTGCTAGAGGGATATGCACCGCTGTACTGTTATGTGGGGATTTTTGAAACCTTAGGTTCAAAAATCAGTCAGCTAAATCCACTTTGATGAGACTGTTGGAAATCTTGATCAATTTAGCATCAGATTTCCACACAGACTCACAAAGTTAGTTAGCGACGTCCCCAGTACCTAAGGTGCATATTAAAAAAGATTGAAGAAGATGTAAAGGAAAAAACATGACAAAAAACTTATTAGTAGAACTCGGTCTTGAAGAGTTACCAGCCTACGTAGTAACTCCAAGTGAAAAACAACTAGGTGAAAAAATGGCAGCCTTCCTCAAAGAGAATCGCCTGTCTTTTGAAGCCATTCAAACTTTCTCAACACCACGCCGTTTGGCTGTTCGTGTGACTGGTCTTGCAGACAAACAGTCTGATTTGACAGAAGATTTCAAAGGACCAGCAAAGAAAATTGCCTTGGATGGTGATGGAAACTTCACCAAAGCAGCTCAAGGATTTGTCCGTGGGAAAGGCTTGACAGTTGAAGATATCGAATTCCGTGAAATTAAAGGTGAAGAATACGTCTATGTTACCAAGGAAGAAGTTGGTCAACCAGTTGAATCTATCATTCCTGGTGTCGTAGATGTCTTGAAGTCCTTGACTTTCCCTGTTAGCATGCACTGGGCTAACAATACCTTTGAATATATCCGCCCTGTACACACTTTGACAGTTCTTTTAGATGAAGAAGAGTTTGATTTGGATTTCCTTGATATTAAGGGCGGTCGTGTGAGTCGCGGTCATCGTTTCTTGGGACAAGAAACCAAGATTCAGTCAGCATTGAGCTATGAAGAAGACCTTCGTGCTCAGTTTGTAATCGCGGATCCACGTGAACGTGAGCAAATGATTATTGACCAAATCAAGGCAATCGAAGCCGAACATGGTGTACGTATCGAAATTGATACTGACTTGTTGAATGAAGTCTTGAACTTGGTTGAATACCCAACTGCCTTTATGGGAAGTTTTGATGCCAAATACCTTGAAGTTCCAGAAGAAGTTTTGGTGACTTCGATGAAAGAACACCAACGTTACTTCGTTGTTCGTGATCAAGATGGTAAACTCTTACCAAACTTTATTTCAGTCCGTAACGGAAATGCAGAGCATTTGGAAAATGTCATCAAGGGGAATGAAAAAGTCCTAGTTGCCCGCTTGGAAGACGGAGAATTCTTCTGGCGTGAAGACCAAAAATTGGTGATTTCTGAACTTGTTGAAAAATTGAACCATGTGACCTTCCATGAAAAGATTGGTTCCCTTCGTGAACACATGATTCGTACAGGTCAGATTGCCGTTCTTTTGGCGGAAAAAGCTGGTTTATCAGTGGATGAAACGATTGATCTTGCCCGCGCAGCATCTATTTACAAGTTTGACTTGTTGACAGGGATGGTTGGTGAGTTTGATGAACTCCAAGGAATTATGGGTGAGAAATATGCCCTTCTTGCTGGGGAAACCCCAGCAGTTGCGGCTGCTATTCGTGAACACTACATGCCTACATCAGCCGAAGGAGAACTTCCAGAGAGTAAGGTTGGAGCCATTCTAGCCATTGCAGACAAATTGGATACGATTTTGAGTTTCTTCTCAGTAGGCTTGATTCCATCAGGTTCTAATGACCCTTATGCCCTTCGTCGTGCAACTCAAGGTGTAGTTCGTATCTTGGATGCTTTTGGTTGGCACATTGCTATGGATGAGCTGATTGATAGCCTTTATACGTTGAAATTCGACAGCTTAACTTATGAAAATAAAGCGGAGGTCATGGACTTTATCAAGGCTCGTGTCGATAAGATGATGGATTCAACTACAAAAGACATTAAGGAAGCAGTCCTTGCAAGTTCGAACTTTGTCGTGGCGGATATGTTGGAAGCAGCAAGTGCTCTTGTCGAAGCAAGCAAGGAAGAAAACTTCAAACCGTCTGTCGAATCTCTCTCTCGTGCTTTTAATTTGGCTGAGAAAGCGGAAGGATCTGAAACAGTTGACCCTGCTCTCTTTGAGAATGAAGAAGAGAAAGCCTTGGCGGAAGCAGTAGAATCACTTGTTTTATCAGGTACTGCAAGTCAGCAATTAGAACAACTCTTTGCACTTAGCCCAATTATTGATGCTTTCTTTGAAAATACCATGGTAATGGCCGAAGATCAGACTGTCCGACAAAATCGCTTGGCTATCTTGTCGCAATTAACCAAGAAAGCCGCTAAACTTGCACGTTTTAACCAAATTAATACTAAATAAAATTTGATAAACGGACTTTGACTTATCACAAAGGAGAGAAACATGGATCCGAAAAAAATCGCTCGTATCAACGAGCTTGCTAAAAAGAAAAAAACAGAAGGCTTAACTTCTGCTGAAAAAGTGGAACAAGCTAAACTTCGTGAGGAGTACATCGAAGGCTATCGTCGTTCTGTTCGTCACCACATTGAAGGAATTAAAATTGTGGACGAGGAAGGAAATGACGTCACACCAGAAAAGCTACGCCAAGTACAACGTGAAAAAGGTTTGCACGGCCGTAGTCTTGATGATCCAAATTCATAAAATTCAAGGTTTTTGTAGAATAACTACAAAAACCTTTTTTGATAATAACAAAAATAAGGAGCCGCTTGGCTCCTTTTTGGTTTCTTAGTTGCTTGCGCCAGAAGTAGCGTCAGCGCCTCCATGACCTCCACCATCATGAGTATCAGAAGCACCAGAAGTAGCATCAGCGCCTCCATGACCTCCAGCAGCAGGAGCGAATGGGCCACTGCCACCTACCAAACGTTGACCAGTTTCTTTTAGGTACCAGTCAAGCCATGGTTGGAAGTTAAAGACGATTTCATTGATACCAGCGTATGATCCATCAGGATAGTACATCGCTTGGTAGTTGTGAGTGTTGATCACACCTGCAGGTGAACCTGGAACGATAGTACGGACGTATTCTTGGTTTCCGTTGCGAAGTGTTCCGATAAGCCACTCTACATTCTTCATACGTGCTGGTGGTAGGGAACCATGAACGGTTGACATACGACTACCTGATTGATGTGGTACACGTTTAGCAAACATAGTGTCTGGATCTTGGTGAGCGTTGTTGTAGTAGAGGAATTGGTTGTTGTCATCAGCGTATGTCAATTCAAATGGCATAGCTTTCAAGAACATATCGATTTGGTTAACTGTCAAGACACCGTGGTCCAGTTTGACATAGGTATCACCAGAAACAGCACCAGTGATTGCAGCAACTTTTTCTACCCATTTTGGATCGTCAGGGTCAACTTCTGTAATGGTTGTAGCAATTGGTTTTCCACAATCCAAGTCTTCTGGTTCGATTGGTTTTGGTTTTTTCAATTTCGAAACGACTCCTACGTATTTCACAAAGTTATCTAAGCAAGTTTCAAGGAATTTAACAGTCCCTTCGTTGGTGATGTTTCCATTGTTATCAAAAGCTTCCTTAGCTTTACCAAGAAGGAATTCGTTACCTGGAAGCGTGTAGGCATTAACACCTGGAGCATCAAGGATTTTACGAAGGTGAACTTGGGCACGTGATGTTCCTTGGTCGTAGTATGATGCTCCCATAATCATAACAGGCTTGTTTTCAAATGGATGAACTTCGTATGAAAGCCATTCGAGTACAGATTTGAGTGAAGCTGAGATAGTGTGGTTGTGCTCAGGAGTAGCGATAATGACACCATCAGCACGTGTAATCTTGTTATACAAGAAACGTAATTGGAAACTTTCGTCCCATTTTTCGTCTTGGTTAAACATTGGAACTTCGTCGATTTCAAGAACTTCTAATTCAAATTTGAATTTGAAATTGCGACGGATAAATTCCAAGAGTTTGCGGTTATATGATTGATCGTAGTTTGATCCAACAAGTCCAACAAATTTCATTCTTTCGGTCTCCTATCTTACAAATTTTCCCAGTCAAATTCTTCTGCATCTTTGCGAAGCAATTCTTGTGCATTGCGCAATTTCTCAGTAATCTTCACAAAGATACGGAAGTCATCAAAGATGGCATCCAATTTCTTGATAACATCAAGGTCAACCAAGTCGCCACTTGGGTTAAATGCTTGAAGAGAGTGTGAGAGCAAGAATTCATCCGGAAGAACATTTGCCTTGATTTCAGGAGCATTCAAGATTTGACGAAGTTGCAATTGGGCACGAGATGAACCAAGTGTACCGTATGAAGCACCAGTGATCATGATTGGTTTGTTCAAAAGTGGGTAGATGCCGTAAGATAGCCAAGCAAGAGCGCTCATCAAAACTGCAGGGATAGAGTGGTCGTACTCAGGAGTACCGATAACGACACCATCAGATGCTTCAATTTTAGCAGCAATCTCAAGAATTTCAGCTGGGAGTTGCTTATCTGCTGGTTTGTTGAAAACAGGGATGTCCTTGATTTCAACGAGTTCAATTTCAGCTTTATCAGCAAAGTGTTTTTGCATGTATTGGAGCAATTGGCGGTTTGTAGAACGTTTAGAGTTCGTTCCAACAATGGCAATAAGTTTTAGCATGAGATTTCCTTTCTCTTTTTACATAATACAATTTTGAAGGCCTGAAGAACAAGCAAGGTGTCCCTCTTTGTCGATGAGGATGGCTTCAATACCATCTAAACTTTCGACCTGCCAGAGGATAGAAGCGCTTCGTTCTCCGAAAAGGCGTGTTGTCCAAATCTCACCATCAACGGATTTATCAGAGATAATCGTTAGGCTAGCGAGATCGGTTTCGACAGGGAACCCTGTCTCACTATCAAAGATATGGTGATAGTCTTTTCCGTCTATTGTCAGGTGGCGCTCATAGATACCTGAAGTGACGACGGATTTATTAGAAGCAGGAATGGTTAGGAGATGATTGCCACGAGGATTTCGTGGATCTTGAATACCAATCTGCCAAGCTTTCCCGTCTTTGGCTTGATTGTTCCCGATGGTGAGGATATTTCCTCCGAGATTGATCAATGCAGAAGTGACTCCGTGTTCTTTTAAATACTGAGCAACCTTATCTGCACTATAGCCTTTAGCTAAGCAACCTAAATCAAGTTTCATTCCCTTTTTCTCTAAATAGACAGTAGAGCTAGTGGGATCTAACCTGATAAAATGCGGATCAACTAGAGGCAAGACAGCTTCGATTTCGTTTAGCTCTGGGAGTCGGGCATCTGAAAAGCCAATTCGCCAGGTTTGAATCAAGGGACCAATACTGATATTGAGGTGGCTAGATGGAGCTAGACTATGCTTTAATCCAAGATCAATCAGTTCAAACAGATCAGGATGGACCTCTACAGGTGTTATTCCAGCCTGATGATTGATTTCCATTAGTTCGGATTCTTGACTGTTAGCGTTGAAGCGGTACTCGAGCTCTTTGAGCAAATCAAAGGCTCCTTGGAGCAGGCAATCGGCCTGTTTATCTACTAATGAAATAGTGATAGTTGTTCCCATTAGTCGTTCAGAACGTGAACGAAGAGGCAAGCTACCAACTCCTTTCTTCTTCATAGGAAATATTCAAGTTAGGTTAAATTCTATGATAATTTAACCCCATACATTTTCTTTCCATGTTTCTAGCATAACATAAAGTTAGCGTTTTCACAAATAAATTTTAACAAAAAGTCAAGAAATATGCTCAAAATTAGTATGAAAATAATAGAAAAATTAGATTTATCAATTTTAGGTGCATTTTTTTCTGAAAAAAAGAGAATTCTGAGCAAATATCTTGTAAACGCTAACAGTAAATGTTATACTAGAAATGTAAATTTTAAATTAAAGGTAGGAAATTTTCTATGAGTAAAATCGTTGTAGTTGGTGCAAACCACGCTGGTACAGCATGTATCAATACTATGTTGGACAATTTTGGGCATGAAAATGAAATCGTTGTATTTGACCAAAACTCAAATATTTCATTCCTTGGATGTGGAATGGCGCTTTGGATCGGGAAACAAATCGACGGAGCTGAAGGCTTGTTCTACTCTGATAAAGAAAAATTGGAAGCAAAGGGTGCAAAAATTTATATGAACTCACCTGTTCTTTCAATTGACTATGACAATAAAGTTGTGACAGCAGAAGTTGAAGGCCAAGAACACAAAGAGTCTTATGACAAATTGATCTTTGCGACTGGTTCAACTCCAATCTTGCCTCCAATCGAAGGTGTTGAAATCGTTAAGGGCAACCGCGAATTCAAAGCAACACTTGAAAATGTTCAATTTGTTAAGTTGTACCAAAACGCAGAAGAAGTTATCGAAAAACTTGCTGACAAGAGCAAACACCTTGAGCGCATCGCTGTTGTTGGTGGTGGTTACATTGGTGTAGAACTTGCTGAAGCTTTCGAGCGTCTTGGAAAAGAAGTGGTGCTTGTTGACATCGTAGACACTGTTTTGAACGGCTACTATGACAAAGACTTCACACAAATGATGGCGAAAAACTTGGAAGACCACAACATCCGCTTGGCTCTTGGTCAAACAGTTAAAGCCATCCATGGTGATGGTAAAGTGGAACGCTTGGTAACAGACAAAGAAACATTTGATGTCGATATGGTTGTTCTTGCAGTTGGTTTCCGTCCAAACACAGCTCTTGCTGATGGTAAGATTGAACTCTTCCGCAACGGTGCCTTCCTTGTAGATAAGAAACAAGAAACATCAATTCCAGGTGTTTATGCAGTAGGTGACTGTGCGACTGTCTATGACAACGCTCGTAAAGACACTAGCTACATCGCGCTTGCTTCAAACGCTGTTCGTACTGGTATCGTTGGTGCTTACAATGCTTGTGGACATGAATTGGAAGGAATCGGTGTACAAGGATCAAACGGTATCTCAATCTACGGTCTTCACATGGTTTCAACTGGTTTGACTCTTGAAAAAGCTAAAGCTGCTGGTTACAACGCAACTGAAACAGGCTTTAACGATCTTCAAAAACCAGAATTTATGAAGCATGACAACCATGAAGTTGCCATCAAGATTGTCTTTGATAAAGATAGTCGCGAAATTCTTGGCGCTCAAATGGTATCACGTGATTCTGCTATCAGCATGGGAATTCATATGTTCTCACTGGCTATCCAAGAACATGTGACAATTGACAAGTTGGCTTTGACAGATCTATTCTTCTTGCCACACTTTAACAAACCTTACAACTACATTACAATGGCTGCACTAACAGCTGAAAAATAATAGGAATATTATTTGATATGAAAACAAAAAAGTTGAGAAAAGATTCTCAACTTTTTTACATGTAATAAACAATCGCGATATATTGAAGTGCAGATGCTGCTAGGATAAAGAGATGCCAAATCATGTGGAAATAAGGTTTTTTCTTAGCGTAAAATCCAGCTCCAACTGTATAACAGAGTCCGCCAGTTACCATGAGACTCCAGAAAATTGGTGTTGTTTGACTGATAATGGCAGGAATGATAGCCAGAACCAACCAGCCCATAATCAGGTAAAGGGCAAGGCTGAATTTCTCATTGACCTTTTTAGCAAAGATTTTATAGAGGATGCCAAAGATGGTCGTTCCCCACTGAATAGCAATAATCAGATAGCCAAACCAGTTATTCATCAAAGTCAAGACGACGGGCGTATAAGAGCCTGCGATAGCCACATAAATCATAGAATGGTCGATGATTCGCAAGACGTATTTGTGGGTCGAACCATAGGCCATAGAGTGGTAAATGGTTGACGAGAGGAACATGAGAAATAGACTGATAACAAAGATAGAAACGCCAAAGGATGATAAAAATCCGTGTGCTTCATAACTATAGGTGGATGAAATGGGGAGTAAGATGAGCATGATAACGGCACCCACAGCATGGGTTACGCTATTAGCAATCTCCTCTCCAAAACTGAGTTTTTTACTGAGTTTTAGACTGGTATTCATTGGATTTCCTCCTCTTCTTTGATAAGGATTAAGTCTAGAGTTTGATGATAGAGTTTAACCGTTTGACAGCTGGTTTGGATAATAGGATTTTCTGGATCAATCCCATGATTCATGTAGTCCACAAAAGCATCGTAGAGCTGGTCTGAGCTCGCTTGAGTTTGTAGAGTATTAAGTGTCTGAGCGATTTCTAGGATCGAAAAGACAGACTTGAGAGTGGTGATGGCAATCAAACGAGCAATCTGTTTGCGTTGGTATTTTTTCTTGTCTGGCTTTGTCAGGTAACCATGTTTGACATAGTTATTGACCATGGATGCTGTTAGTCCCTTGTCCTTATCTGGAGAGATAGGGGCACAGACCTGATTAACATAGAGTAAAACCTGATCCAGATAGAGGTCAATGTTTGGAATGTCTTCCCATTTTGGGTAGGAAAAGTTAGAATTCATTTCCAACTCCTTTTTATCTGGTTTTGATAACTAGATTATAAAATAATAAAAAACAAAAGTCAAGTTTCAACTGCTTGTAGAAAGCTTTAAATTATGCTATGATGAGAGAAAATAGTTAGAAATGAGGGGAAAAGATGGAGATTCGTTTAGCTTTTCCAAACGAAGTTGATGCGATTATACAGGTGATGGAGGATGCTAAAAAGTGCTTAGCCAAATCTGGTAGCGACCAGTGGCAAAATGGCTATCCAAATGCAGATATCATTATTGATGATATCATCTCAGGCCAAGCCTATGTGGCCTTGGAAGAAGGGGGACTGCTAGCTTATGCTGCTGTGACCAAGAGTCCAGAGGAAGCCTATGAAGCCATTTATGAAGGAAGTTGGCAGGGGGGAGAATCAGAATATCTGGTCTTTCACCGTATCGCTGTGGCAGCAGATGTCCAAGGACAGGGAGTTGCTCAGACGTTCTTAGAAGGCTTGATTGAAGGTTTTGATTATCTAGATTTTCGTTCAGATACGCATGCAGAAAACAAGGCCATGCAGCATATCTTTGAAAAGCTAGGCTTCCAACAGGTTGGTAAGGTTCCAGTGGATGGGGAACGTTTGGCCTATCAGAAATTAAAAAAATGAAGCAGAAAAAGTACGCAAAAATGCTCTACCCGTCGCCAATTGGAACCTTATCCTTAGTTGCTGACGAGCAATATCTGTATGGAATTTGGGTACAGGACCAAACTCATTTTGAGAGGGGAATCGCTGGAGATAGTATAGAAGTAGTTAAGAAACATCCTGTCCTAGACCAGGTTATTTCCTATTTAGATACCTATTTCGAAGGCAGTGTTCAGGATCTATCTGACTTACCTTTGGCTCCTATTGGAACAGATTTTGAAAAGCGAGTATGGACATACTTACAGAGCATTCCTTATGGTCAAACAGTAACTTACGGACAAATAGCTCAAGACCTGCAAGTGGGTTCTGCCCAAGCGATTGGCGGAGCAGTGGGGCGCAATCCTTGGTCCATCCTCGTACCCTGTCATCGTGTGCTGGGGTCAGGCAATCGCTTGACAGGCTATGCATCTGGGGTCGAAAAGAAAGCTTGGCTCTTGCAACATGAAGGGCAGATTTTAAAGATATAAAATAGAAAGTGAAACACATGTTAGAATTTATCGAATACCCAAAATGTTCAACTTGTAAGAAAGCAAAAAATGAATTGGATAAACTTGGACTGGAATACCAAGATGTCCACATCGTAGAAGAAACACCAAGTGAAGACGTGATTTTGAACTGGTTGGAAACTTCTGGTTTGGAAGTGAAACAATTTTTCAATACTAGCGGGATCAAATACCGCGAACTGGGCCTAAAAGATAAGGTGGGAAGTTTGTCAAAACAAGAAGCAGCCAAGCTTCTAGCGAGTGATGGTATGTTATTGAAACGTCCAATTTTGGTGGAGAATGGTGCTGTTAAACAAATCGGCTATAGAAAACCCTATGAGGACTTAGGTTTGAGATAGTTTTTATTTATCTCCTTGATAGGTAAAATATATAGCCTCCCTGTTTCAAAGTGTGATAAACTAGAAGATAGACAAAGTCTGATCAGCCCGTAGCAAATAATTTGTTTGCGAGCAGAAGTATGATAGAATGAATCATTATCAGGAGAGGATGTTTTTATGACTGTTACAACATTTTTAGCATCAGATTGGTACCAAAGTTTGATGCAACTCATTCCGGATGGTAAGCTCTTTAGTTTGCGTTCGGTCTTTGATGGAATTCCAAGGATTGTCCAACAACTGCCTACGACCTTGATGTTGACGCTTGGAGGTGCACTCTTTGGTTTGCTACTTGCCTTGATTTTTGCCATTGTTAAGATCAATCGTGTTAAGATTTTATATCCCTTGCAGGCCTTTTTCGTCAGCTTCTTAAAAGGTACCCCAATCCTAGTTCAACTTATGTTGACCTACTACGGAATTCCTTTGGCACTGAAAGCTATCAACCAACAATGGGGAACTGGTTTCAATATCAATGCGATTCCAGCAGCACTTTTTGCGATTGTGGCCTTTGCTTTTAATGAGGCGGCTTATGCAAGTGAAACGATTCGTGCAGCCATCCTTTCTGTTAATCCAGGTGAAATTGAGGCGGCGCGTAGTTTGGGTATGACTCGTGCGCAAGTTTACCGTCGCGTGATTATTCCAAATGCAGCGGTGGTAGCGACGCCAACTTTGATTAACTCCCTCATCGGTTTGACTAAGGGAACTTCTCTAGCCTTTAGTGCAGGTGTTGTGGAGGTCTTTGCCCAGGCTCAGATTTTGGGTGGAGCCGATTATCGCTATTTTGAGCGCTTTATTTCCGTTGCCCTTGTTTATTGGGTAGTCAATATCGGAATTGAAAGCCTCGGTCGCTTTATCGAGAAGAAAATGGCTATTTCAGCGCCGTATACAGTACAAACAGATGTGAAAGGAGACCTTCGTTAATGATTAAGATTTCGAATTTAAGTAAATCCTTTTCAGGCCAGACTGTCTTGGATCATCTGGACTTGGATATCCAAAAAGGGGAAGTCGTAGCCTTGATTGGCTCATCTGGAGCTGGGAAATCAACCTTTCTTCGTAGTTTGAACTACCTTGAAACTCCAGATAGTGGAACGATTCAGATTGACAATTTTAAAGTTGATTTTTCTCAGATTAGCCAAGAAGAAATCCTAACCCTTCGTCGCAAGTTATCCATGGTTTTCCAACAGTTTAATTTGTTTGAACGCCGAACAGCTCTTGACAATGTTAAGGAAGGTTTGGTTGTTGTTAAAAAATTATCGGACGAGGAAGCAACAAAAATCGCTAAGGAAGAGTTGGCCAAGGTTGGTCTTTCTGACCGTGAAAACCATTACCCTCGCCACTTATCAGGTGGACAGAAGCAACGGGTTGCCCTCGCGCGTGCGCTTGCTATGAAACCAGATGTCTTGCTCTTGGACGAGCCCACTTCAGCCCTTGACCCAGAATTGGTCGGTGAAGTAGAGAAGTCTATTGCAGACGCTGCCAAGTCAGGTCAAACTATGATTTTGGTCAGTCATGACATGTCTTTTGTAGCCCAAGTGGCAGACAAGATTTTGTTCCTAGATAAGGGGAAAATCATCGAGTCAGGTACACCGGATGAAATCATCAATCATCCGAAAGAAGAACGGACAAAAGAATTCTTTGCTAGTTACAAACGGACTTATATTTGATATAATAGAAAAAGGAAAACTCAGTTAGTTGGACTAGCTGAGTTTACTCTTTAAAAAAGATAGAAACGAGAGAGATCATGCTGCTGCAACTGTTTTCTTTATATTTCGAGAGTTTGATCTTAACGACCATTCTCGTCGTGATTTTTTTAGGGATTTGGATTGGATTGCGAGCTATGTCTGGCGTGGACAAGACAGCCAAGGCCCGTCAAGCCCATCTCTATGATATGATTATGATTGGGGTTTTGGTGATCCCAGTATTATCCTTTGCCGTCATGAGTCTCATTTTAGTTTTCAGAGCATAATGCTTGCTAAATAAACTTTAAACAGTTAGAATAAAGATAGTTACAACAAGAAAGAAGGAATCGAAATGTACGATACGATTATTGTCGGTGCTGGACCTGCGGGAATGACAGCTGCCTTATATGCCGCTCGAAGCAATCTGAAAGTGGCTTTGGTAGAAGGTGGTCTGCCAGGTGGGCAAATGAACAACACATCTGATATCGAAAACTATCCAGGTTATGCTAATATCAGTGGACCTGAATTGGCTGAAAAGATGTTTGAACCACTTGAAAACCTTGGAGTGGAGCATCTTTATGGCTACGTTGAAAATATTGAAGACCAGGGTGACTATAAGAAGGTAATCACTGATGATCAAGTTTACGAAACCCGTACTGTCATCGTGGCAACTGGGTCAAAACACCGTCTCTTGGGAGTTCCTGGAGAAGAAGAACTGAACAGTCGTGGTGTTTCTTACTGTGCAGTCTGTGATGGAGCTTTCTTCCGTGACCAAGACTTGCTCGTAGTCGGTGGTGGAGATTCAGCGGTAGAAGAAGCCCTCTTCTTGACACGCTTTGCCAAGACTGTCACTATTGTTCACCGCCGTGACCAACTTCGTGCTCAAAAGGTTTTGCAAGACCGTGCCTTTGCTAATGAGAAAGTCAACTTTATCTGGGATTCTGTAGTTAAGGAAATCAAGGGTGAAAACCGAGTAGAATCTGTCGTATTTGAAAATGTGAAAACGGGTAAGGTAACAGAGCAAGCCTTTGGTGGTGTCTTTATCTATGTTGGTTTGGACCCTGTTAGCGATTTTGTTAAAGAATTGAATATTCAAGACCAGGCAGGCTGGATTGTGACAGACAATCACATGAAGACTACAGTTGATGGTATCTTTGCGGTTGGGGATGTTCGCCAGAAAGACCTTCGTCAAGTAACAACAGCAGTTGGAGATGGGGCTATCGCTGGTCAAGAAGCCTATAAATTTATTACAGAGCATAGTTAAGCAAAAAAGTTTCCAATCAACTGATCGGAAACTTTTTTATAGTCGATTTCGGAAAACTTCGTACATGAGAATGGCTGCAGCAACACTGGCATTGAGGCTTTGAACATGCCCATTCATCGGAATGGTAATCATCTCATCAACCTGTTTTTTGATGTTGCTAGAGATGCCTTTTCCTTCATTTCCGATGATGAGGGCAATTTTCCCTTTTGTATTCCACTTGTAGCAAGGAGTACCGTTCATATCCGTTCCAAAGGTCCAGAATCCCTCATCTTTGAGTTTGTCTAGGGTTTGACTGAGGTTGGTCACTCGCGCAATCGGTACATGCTCAATAGCACCTGTGGCCGTTTTGGCAACGACAGGAGTCACTCCGACGGCACGGTGCTTGGGAATGATGACACCTGAAACATTGGTCGCATCGGCTGTTCGCAAGATAGAACCTAGATTATGGGGGTCAGTTAACCCGTCCAGAATCAATAGCAAAGGGTTTTCTTCTTGACGCGTTTTGGCAAGAATGTGTTCTAGCTCGCTATAGGCAAATTCAGACACTCGTAGAACAAAACCTTGATGAACAGCGCCTTCGGTCATTTCATAGAGGGATTTTTTTGAGGTCCAAGAGATGGAGACCTTTTTCTCAGTAGCAAGTTCCTTGACTTTCTCAAGATTCTTTCCCCTTAGATTTTCTTGGAGGTAGAGTTTGTTTCCTGTATTTGCAAGGAGGGCTTCAGTAACGGCGTGGACGCCATAGACAATATCATTTGTTTTCATGCCTCTATTATAACACAAAACCCCGTCTTGCAACGGGATTTTCTTTATTCGAGGATGAGGAGTCCATCTTTGATAGCAAATGGGTCTTTCTCATTGATACGATCGTAGAACATGATTCCGTTGATGTGGTCAATTTCATGTTGGACAACGATAGAGTTGTATCCTTTAAGCTTGATGCGGTGTTTTTCTCCGTCCTTGTCAAAGTAATCAACAGTGACGCGGGCATGACGAACAACATAGCCTGGAACTACACGGTCGACAGATAGGCACCCTTCTCCTTCACCGAGGGCGGCGTCCTGAACAGAGTGAGAGACGATTTTTGGATTGTACATAACAGCTTGCAGGTCGTAGGCTTCCTGAGGAGTTTCACCTTCTTCCACAATATTGGGCACTAAAACAGCGATTATGCGTTTTGAGATATCGAGTTGGGGAGCAGCCAATCCAACACCACCACGGAGCCCCATTTTCTCAGCCATAACAGGATCTTGGGAATGTTTGAGGAATTGCATCATCTTTTCTCCAAGGATGATTTCCTGGTCAGACAGTGGGAAAGTGACCTCCTCAGCAACCGCGCGTAAAGTTGGGTTCCCCTCACGGATAATATCGTTCATATTAATTAAATGAGCAGCTTTTGTAATACGTTCTATTGCAGACATTTTCTCTCCTTTCATTACCTCTACATGATAACACAAAATAGGCGAGAAAGAAAGTCGCAGAAGTTTCTAAAAAATAATATGATAAACGATATTCCCCCTTTGTCTGTGGTATAATAAAAGAAAAGACTTGCATCAAAAAGCAAGGGGGGATAAAGATGGAAAAGCGACAAGATAGACGGTCTCATGATTCTCTTTATGGGGTGTGGAGAACTAGCGTTGATTTCTTTCGGAATTATAAATCTTGGACGAATGCCCAGTTTATTATTGTGTTATTGCTTGCAGTTGCCTTGTCCATGGGATTGAACTTGCTGGTTCGAGCAGTACAAGGAAACAAGGGAACAAGTCCTAGTAGCCAAACTCTTGATTCTGCTAGGACGTCTAGCCAGTCCAAGGAAAATGAATCTGGTGAAACGACGGCGCGTATCATGGCAAATGGTGACCTTCTCTACCATATCCCCATCTACCGAACAGCTCTTAAAGAAGATGGAACCTATGATTTCCATGAAAATTTTGAGTATGTAAAACCCTGGCTCAAACAAGCGGATTTAGTGCTTGGTGACTTTGAAGGAACGGTGAACAAGGACCACTACTTGGCAGGCTATCCTCTCTTTAATGCACCAGGGGAAGTCATGGATGCGATCAAGGATGCAGGCTACCAAGTTCTAGACTTGGCTCATAATCATATTTTGGATTCTCAAATTGAGGGAGTGGTTTCAACGGCTCAAGCTATTGAAAAGGCTGGAATGACACCCATCGGAGTCTACACACATGAATCCCGTGACCAAGCTCCACTAGTTATCAAGGAAGTCAATGGTATCAAGGTAGCTCTCCTAGCCTATTCTTACGGTTTTAATGGCATTGAGCAGTATATCTCTCAAGAGGATTATAATCGCTATCTTTCTGACCTGAATGAAGATAAGATGAAGGCGGAAATCGAACGAGCTGAGCAAGAGGCGGATATTACTGTCATCATGCCTCAGATGGGAATTGAGTACCAGCTAGAACCGACGGAAGAACAGAAAACACTGTACCACAAGATGATTGACTGGGGAGCTGATATTATCTTTGGAGGGCATCCTCACGTCGTTGAACCTGCTGAAACAGTTGAAAAAGATGGTGACAAAAAATTGATTATCTATTCCATGGGAAATTTCCTCTCAAACCAACGCATTGAAACCATGCAAGACGAGGAAAATGCCAAGTGGACGGAGCGAGGTGTTCTCATGGATGTGACCATTAAGAAAAAAGATAGCAAGACAAGGATTGAAACTGCCAAAGCGCATCCTACTTGGGTCAATCGAACACCCAAAGGGACTTACTCTCCAGAAGGCTATCCGCTCTTCCTCTATCAGACCTATATCCTAGAGGACTTCATTGAGGGGGGCAGTCATCGTGATCAGTTGGACGAGGCGACCAAGGAACGAATTGACACGGCCTATAAAGAAATGAATGAACATGTGGGGTTGAAGTGGTAGGTGCTCACCCTAAAGGAGATATGATGACGATTAAATTAATTGCAACAGACATGGATGGAACCTTGCTAGACCCGAGAGGTCAGCTGGATCTGCCCCGCTTGGAAAAGATTTTAGATCAGTTGGATCAAAGGGATATCCGTTTTGTCATTGCAACGGGGAATGAAGTTCATCGTATGAGACAATTGCTTAAACATTTGGCGAGTAGAGTTGTCCTAGTCGTTGCCAATGGGGCGCGTATTTTTGAAAACAATAAACTGGTTCAAGCACAGATCTGGGATAATGCTATGGTTGACAAGGCTTTAGTTCATTTTAAAGGGAGGGAGTGTCGAGATCAGTTCGTCGTCACCAGTATGAATGGGAGTTTTGTCAAGGAAGGAACGGTTTTTACAGACCTGGAAAAATTTATGACTCCAGAGATGATTGAAAAACTTTACCAAAGGACCAATTTTGTGGATGAACTAAACTCAGACCTCTTTGGAGGAGTACTAAAGATGAGCATGGTCGTTGGTGAAGAACGATCGAGTTCTGTTTTGCGGGAAATCAATGATCTCTTTGATGGGCATGTAAGAGCTGTTTCCAGTGGTTATGGTTGTATCGATATCCTACAGGCTGGTGTTCACAAGGCTTGGGGATTGGAAGAATTACTCAAGCGCTGGAATTTGCAATCGGAACAAGTTATGGCTTTTGGTGACAGTGAAAATGATGTCGAGATGTTGGAGATGGCTGGTATTGCCTATGCGATGGAAAATGCAGATGATGAGGCCAAGGCAGTTGCGACTGCACTAGCACCAGCTAACAGCCAGGCTGGTGTTTATCAAGTTCTAGAAAATTGGTTAGAGAAAGAGGGATAAGGTGGCAGTACAGTTATTAGAAAATTGGCTCCTAAAAGAGCAGGAGAAGATTCAAACCAAGTATCGTGAATTGAATCAAGTTTCTGTTCTAGAGCCAGATGTAATTTTTATCGGCGATTCGATTGTAGAATACTACCCATTGCAAGAGTTGTTTGGAACTGCAAAGAAGATTGTTAATCGTGGCATCCGAGGCTACCAGACGAAACTGTTATTAGAGAATCTAGATGCCCATCTTTATGGTGATGCTGTGGATCAAATTGTTCTCCTAATTGGGACAAATGATATCGGAAAAGATATTCCTATAAATGAAGCCTTGGATAATCTTGAGCGAGTGATCCAATCAATTGCCCGAGATTATCCGTTGTCACAAATAAAGCTCCTATCCATTTTGCCAGTCAATGAGGGAGAGAAATACAAGCAGACTGTTTATATCCGAACCAATGAAAAGATTAGAGAATGGAATCAAGCCTATGAGGCTCTAGTATCCGCCTATATGCAGGTAGATTTTCTACCAATTTATGATAGTTTGACAGATTCAGAAGGACAACTTCAATCAGCCTATACAACGGATGGTCTCCATCTGAGTGTAGCTGGTTATCAAGCTTTATCAGATATTTTAAAAACGTATCTTTTCTAAAGAATTGGCTTGATTTTGCATTTTTTATGAAGATAGGTTATAATAGTTCTAACATCCTGGGGTCGTTACGGATTCGACAGGCATTATGAGGCATATTTTGCAACCCGTGTGGCGACGTAAACGCTCAGTTAAATATAACTGCAAAAAATAACACTTCTTACGCTCTAGCTGCCTAAAAACCAGCAGGCGTGACCCGATTTGGATTGCTCGTGTTCAATGACAGGTCTTATGATTAGCGAGATACGATTAAGCCTTGTCTAGTGGTTTGATAAGAGATTAATAGACTCGCAGTTTCTAGGCTTGAGTTATGTGTCGAGGGACTGTTAAAACAATACATAACCTATGGTTGTAGACAAATATGTTGGCAGGTGTTTGGACGTGGGTTCGACTCCCACCGGCTCCATTATTCCTTTGCATTCTTTCGCATTCCTTGGTAAAACGTTGTTAAATCGACGTTTTTTATTTTTATCTTTGGTATTCCTTGGTATTCTTTTGCGGAAAAAGGATACAACAAAGGATACAACATTTTTATCGTATCCTAGAAATCTATGTACTTCGCAAAGCGTTCTCCTATATCATCCTTTGCTTGCTTAGTTATGTGAGTATAAACGTTCATGGTCGTTTTTAAGTCAGAGTGTCCGAGACGATGTTGAACTTGTTTCAAGGTCATACCAGCATCGAAACATAGGCTAGCATGCGTGTGTCTGAATCCATGGATTTTGATTGGACGCAGGTCGCTTCCTTCAACAATTTTGATAAGCCATTTTCTGGGAAGAGTGCTTGGAATTGGTTTCTTAAATTCATTTTCAAAAATGTATTTGGTATTTGGATTTTGTTTTCTCCATTTTTTCAAAATATTTTTTGTCTTTTTATCCAGGCTAATCAGTCTATTGCTGCTGACGGTTTTGGTATTACCTATTTCTTCGCCCCCAAACCCCCTTGTAATAGCCTTATTTATGTCCAGAGTATTATCCGTCCAGTCATTCCATTCGAGAGCTAAAATCTCCCCTTTTCGTGCTCCTGTGAAGGCCAGAAGACGGAATAGAGTTATCTTCTCTAGATCTTTTGTTTTTGAGACAAGTTTCAAGAATTTTTGAAGTTCATCTTTGTTGTAAAAGTCGCTCTTGATATCTGATTTCTTTCTTGTGGAGGTGATTACGCTATCAACCGGATTTGTATCGATGTAACCATGTCTGATTGCGTATTTAAAAACATTATTCATCAAACCTTTTAACTTACGACCGTAGACTAATTTTCTAGACCATTCATTGGCTTGTTCCTGCATTTGAAGAGGTGTGATTGTTGCTATCTTTCGTTTGCCTAAAGCTGGATAAATGTGATTCTTGAAATTCCTAGAGGTCTTGATATAAGTGCTCTCTTGGACTGTCTCAGAATAATCTTCAAGCCATCTTTTGGCAATTTCTTCTACTGTAATATCTTTTCTGTATTGTTCTCCATTTTCTATATCTTCTTGAAGTTGAAGTAGTGCTGCCCTTGCTTTGGCTTTTGTGGCAAATCCTTTTTTTCGAGCGTACTTACTTTTTCCGTTTTCTTTTCCGACGTAAACGATGAAACCATAAGCCGTCTCACCGTTTTTCTTTTTATAAGACTTGATTTCCATTGATTTTTACCTCATTTCTTGATAAAATGGGTATAGTAAAAAGGGCTTTTTAATGCCATTTACTATACATCATTTCCTCACACTCTCCTCGACCAAAATTTGAGTGTGGGGATTTTTTTATTTTTTGGCTAGGCGCCATACTGTTAAATCTAGATAATACGTCAATTCTTTTTCACGAGAAATAACTCTCTCAGTTTCGATGTTTAGTGTTTTGTATGGTCCACCCCTACCATTAAGGATTGCATCGTATCGGTAATTTGGATTAGCTATGTATGATGAAATTTGTGATGCGATCATAGCAGGCAAGTATCCAACAAAGATATTATTCACTAAAACTTTGATAGCATTTTTATCATGAGGATTTGTTGGTTCTGGCAACAGATGAACATCAACTGTTTTTAATTTATTATATTTGTAAACAGGTTTATATGTTTCAAGCATATAAGATTTTAAACTCTTATTATCTTTTCCAAAATAATGAATCCCTTTAGAAAGAAAATCAGCAGCAGCTTCAGCTTCTTCTTTATGATAATTTGTCCCCATCAACAAGAAATCATCTCGGAAAACAATTGTATCAATCTGTGGACTGTAATTTTCAATTTTCTTCTTTTTCTCTCGCTTTGCAGTTAAACGACCAATAATGTAAGTTATAAAACCTGTAATGAACAAGAAGAAGCCGAGAGGCGGAAATAAAAATAGGAATATAGAACCTAAAACCATAAAAACAAGTCCAACTTCTTTATATTCTTTTGGAGTGTGTTGCTTTTTACCGTTAGATGACAAAATAGATTGTTGTTTTTTTGTGACTACTCTTTTCTTTCTCTTTTTAGAAGGTTTCAGCAGATCAGAAAGTCCAAATGTTGTCTTATGATAGATCTTGTTATACATGGCTTTCTTGGGATTTTTTATCCATCCTACGCCTTTCTTCCCATATCCAGGGATAATAGCTTTTTTGGCTTGTCTTTTCCATTTGCTGGTAGTTCTAGCTTTTAGGCTTTTAGTTAGACTTGGTTTTCTCATTCCTATTTTCATTTTCTGCTCCTAATCAACTAATCAATGAATAATATTCGTCAATGACCATTACTTCATCAGTGATGGTTTTTAATTTGTGCTTTTTCATGAAGTGTAAATAGTTAAAAGATTGTTGATCATCTGAGTTTTTCAATTCTTCCTCAATCAATTGATGAATCATAGTGCGATTTGCTTCGTTTTCACATTTTGTATGATTGTTTTTATAGAGGGCGGGAGTATGAGAAAGATGACCTAGTTCATGATAAACAACACGTTTTATCGCTTCATCAGATAGTTTGTTATTTACGAAGATAGTTTTGATATCCTCTATATAAATGCCAGGACGTTGCCATAAATCTTTATCAAAGTAGTAAAGAGTTACTCCACAAGATTTTACAAAGTCGTCAATCTGCATAGGCTATCTACCTCTCAAGTATATTTCTATGATGTTTTGGATAGCTTCAATATCCTCTTCTGTAAGTGGCTTACCATCGAAGGTTTTGGCATTCTCTGCCATTTTACGCAGGTCGTCAGACGTGTAGCCTGCGATTGTATCATTGTTTGCAATAGACGGATTATCAGTTCGTCCAAGCAGATAGTCAGTGGATACGTTGAAGTAGTTAGCAATTTCTGCTATACGTTCAGCATTTGGCGTAGAGTTTTTTATCTTATACAGTGTATTTCTGCCATAACCTAAGTCTTCTTCGACTTGTCCAAGAGATTTTCCACGCTTTTTTGCCAATTCTTTTATTTTTTCAAATGTCTCAAACATTGTTAAATTAACCTTTCTAAGACATCACAAAAAATATTTAACAAATTTGGTGTAAAAAGGTTGACTAATTATCCCAAAAGGTGTAAAATGTTTTTTGTAAGTAAGTTACAACTAAAAAAACAACTAAGAAAATAAATTATAAAAATGTTTTGGCGAACGGTATTTATAGTTTTATTAGTGTTTTTATTATGCTTTCATTTTAGCCGATTTGGTGTTAGTTGTCAAGCGTAATACAGAAAAATAGTTAAAATTTTAGTTGTTTCTTACTTACATAAAGCGTAAAAAAAGGAGGTTGGAGATGGAGGAAGAAGAAATAATCGAATTATTGCAATTCGTAGCTACTGATTATGGACGAGGTTATCTAGCTGGAATAGTTAACGGGATGTCAATACTTTTGAAAGTTTTAAAAAAAGAAGAGAAGGAATAGAGAGGAGAAATATATGCCAGATATTGCAAACGGTCGTGAAAAGGTTAATGCTTTCTTGAAAGAGAAAGGAATCAAAAAAACAACTCTAGCGGTTGCTTACGGTTTTAAGCGACAGGAAGTGACGAATATTCTCAGTGGAACGACAAAAGGTCCACGAGCGAACAGTTTTATTCTTCAGGTTATTGAAGATTACGGGATTGAGTAGGAGGAAGAAAATGAGACCAAAACGGTATCCGTATAGTGGAAAAAAAGAGTCCACCTTTATAAAGGCAGACAATGAATTAGTTGAAAAAATTTTAAGAAAAACTAGTTATCTTGAGAGTTTACTAGCTGAACGAGTAAAGAGACCGTAGTTTCTGTACTAAGTTTATGGGCAACAAGAACACTATGGAGAATAGCCTTTCTAGTCTCCATGTCGATTGGATACTTTTTAAATACTTCATCTAACATATCTTCGATAACTGGAATAGCATCGTTGATAATGTCTTGAGAAACTTCAAAAGCGTCTTCTTTAGTTAATTTAGCCATATAGTTTTCCTACTTTCTGTCTAGATTTTGACTAAAACGGTGAGAGGTCATAGCCAAAGTTATTATAGCAAATCAGGAGAAAATTTCATCAGTCTTGAGACTGATATAGGAGGTTGAATGGAAGATAAAATCATTGAACTTGCTGATTACTTCATCAGTGAATCTAAAACGTACAGAGAAGCAAAGATAGCGTGTGAGATGCTATTGAAACAAGTCAGCCATGAGATAGAACTCAGGGCTATGGAAAGTAAGACTTTTTAAACAAAAAAGCACCTAACAAGGTCAGGCGCTAATCAAAAAAACTAACTAAATTATAACACGAAAGAGAGGAAATTGCCAATGGCTTTGGAATTGTTTGGAGAGGATTTCAAAAATGAACTGCTGGAAGAGCTTGTCCAGTTGAATGTGCAAGCTATGACTGAAGCTAGATTACGAGTGGCAAGAGGCACGAACTGGGCTTCAATCAAAGATGTTCAAGAAAAGACGGGTTGGGGGCGCAAGAAAATCGAAGATTTCAGAGATGCAGGGAAATTCCGTTATCAGCAAAATGCCAAAGGCGGTAAGTATCTATATGACTTGAACGATGTACTACGTTTTCAAAGTCAGTTAGCAAAATAGAGGAGAATATAAAATGTTTGAACCACCATTAGTTAGCCAGCTTTTAGGGACGGGAGTCTTAGTCATTGGTTTCCTAGGGGCAGGAATCCTAGCACATCAACGAGAGCAACAGGAAATCGAAGAAAGACGATTGCAAGAAGAGCATGACACGCAAGTTATTAGAGCTTGCAATGAACTGATTGAAATGGGGCGTGAATTGGAACGTCAGGAAATCCGCAAGAATATCCGTCGTCCTTTTAAGGGATTTACCTACGATACCCAGCCACCTATAGGTCTCGCTTCATCGATTGAGGATGTACCACAAGTTTTTAGAGCATGTATCGAAGACTATGACAGGTTGGCCAGTGATTATCAGGAAGAAGCAAGTAACAATGATTTTCTGAGAACGCAAAACGCTGAGCTTTTAGTTGAAAATGGGCGTTTGCTCTACAAAGAAATGACCGTGGATTTTCGGAAGAATCCAAGAAAATGGAGGGCAAAGACATGACTGTTAGCCGTGACATGAGCGAGATGGAAATCCGTGTGTTAAACATGATCATGAATTGCGCCACTTTCGATTTGCCCATTCAAGCGAGCGAAATCCGCCTAGAAACTGGACTGTCGAAGCGTAAGCTGGAAGAGGTCATTGAGAGTCTGCGTGTGAATTTTGGTCATCCTATCGTGGCTAAGAAGATGAAACCGAACGGATATTACTTGCCTCGTAGCGAGGAAGAGCGACAAGCAGGACTTGCTCCCTATCGCAGACAAATCTTGACCGAGCAAAAGAACCTTGCTGCGGTGATGAATGTTGATTTGGATAAGTATTGGGAGGATAGCGCATGAGTGAAGAATTTAGAATATTACCTCATGATCTAGCTGCTGAAGAGTCCGTTCTTGGTTCAGTCTTCATCTCCCCTGATTCACTTATATTTCTAGCGGATGAATTGACTCCTGATGATTTTTACAAGCCTGCCAATAAGATTGTGTTTAAAACCATGTTGTCTTTGTTTGAAAAAGGTGAGCCAATCGATGCTACGACTATGGGGTCTGCCCTCGCAAATCAAGGAGATATTTCAAAAATCGGGGGTATCACATACATTGTCGAGTTGGTGAATTCAACACCAACTTCAAAAAATGTGGAGTATTACGCAAAGATTGTGAAAGAAAAGGCTACGCTCCGAAAGATGATAGCAGACCTATCTGACTCCCTTTCGAGTGCTTATCAGGGTGATGTGTCCATCGATGACATCATCGCAAAGACTGAAAAGTCCATGCTTGATATCAGCAATCAGAACACGGGTACTGGATTTCGTAATGTGGCTGATATCCTTGATACACACATGCAGATGGTCGAGACTCGCTCTCAGACAGATGGAGTTGTAACAGGTCTATCTACTGGGTTCGTTGGACTGGACAAGATTACAACTGGTCTTCATGAGGATAATCTCATTATCCTTGCTGCTCGTCCTGCTATGGGTAAGACGGCGCTAGCTCTAAATATCGCTCAGTACATCGCAGTAAAAGAGAAAAAGCCTGTTGCTATTTTCTCGCTTGAGATGGGGGCGGAAAGCTTGATTGAGCGGATGTTAGCAGCTGAGGGGATGGTGGAAGGGTATCATCTAAAAACTGGGAATCTGAGCGTTGAGGAATGGAGCAGACTAGTGCATGCACAAGGAAATCTTTATGACGCACCTATTTTTGTCGATGATACTGCTGGTATTCGCATCTCTGAGATACGGTCAAAGGCTCGAAAGCTTGCACAGGAGATGGGAGGCCTTGGAGTCATTATCATTGACTACTTGCAATTGATCACTGGCTCGAAAGGCGAGAATCGTCAGCAGGTAGTTTCTGAGATTTCAAGAGAATTGAAGATACTAGCTAAGGACTTGAAAGTACCTGTCATTGCTCTGTCACAGTTAAGCCGTGCAGTTGAGCAGAGACAGGACAAGCGCCCGATGTTGGCAGACTTGAGAGAGTCTGGCTCTATTGAGCAAGATGCTGATATTGTAGCATTCTTGTACCGTGATGCCTATTATCAGAAAGAGCAAGCTGATAGTCAAGAAGTGAACAATGTGACGGAGCTGATACTGGAAAAGAACCGACATGGCAGTCTCGGGACGGTGAAGTTGTATTTTCACAAAGAATACACAAAATTTTCAAGTGTGGAGGGGTAGAGAATGGCTGAGACTTATTTTAAAAATGAAGTTGAAAAGTTTCAATATTTTCAATTGCCTAAATGGCTTTTTAAGGAGCCTTATAAAAAGTTATCAAACAACGCAAAAATAATGTACGCTTTGCTTTATAATCGTTTGGATTTATCTTTGGAGTCAAAGTGGCATGATCGAAATGGCAAAGTCTTTATGTATTTTACAACAGCTGAATTTTGCGAAGAGTTGGGTTGTTCGGAGAAGACAGTAACCAAGATTAAAAAGGAGCTTGTAATATCAGGTTTGCTGAGGGAAGAACGTCAGGGTTTGACTAAGCCAAATCGACTTTATATCCTTGGTCCAAAAATTGTCAAGCAAGAACCTCCTGAAAAGGAAAAAATACCGTCCAGAACCGTAGAAAATACAGCTCTGGACACGCAAGAAGTACAAACAATAAAGACTGATATTAGAAAGACTGATATAGATAATAATAAATTGTCGATTTATAAAGAAATTATCTCGTATCTGAATCTTAAAGCAAAAAAGAATTTCAAGGTAAATACTGCTAGTCATCAAAAGTTTATCAAGGCAAGACTGAAAGAAGGCTATGTCCTTGAAGATTTTAAAAAGGTTGTGGATGTCATGGTAGCGAAGTGGAAAGGTACAGAGTATGAACAGTATCTGCAACCACAAACGCTCTTCGGTAACAAGATGGATAATTATCTAAATCAACCGATGCCAAAACGTTCTACAATTTTAACCAGTACGGTTGACGAAAGGCTAGGGTTTTAGATGAAACAGTTTAAACAATTCAAAACTAGAACAGTTCTTGATGATGTTTGTGAAATCCATGGATGTCATCTTTGGTCTGTTAAAATCCCTGTCAAGGGAAAGGTTGAGGAAATCAGTCAATGTCCTGAATGCGAGAAAGAGAATATCCGACGTTTTGAAAAGCAACTGAATATGGAATCTGAAGTTAAAAGCAAGCTATCAGATACTTACGAGGTCTTTGCTCGCGATAGCATCGTTTCAAGCAAGTTGGCCAGCAAGTCACTACATGATTATGAAATTCGAGTTGACATCGATGAAAATGCTATGAATTTTGTGAAGCGGTTGGAGCGTTGCTATGCCAAAGGTGAGACTGGCAATGCTATCATCACTGGTCCGTCTGGTGTTGGCAAGAGTCATCTGACCTATGGCTTTGCTCGGTTTCTCAATGAACAGTTTAAGTCTTATGATGAGCCGAAAAGTGTGCTCTTTGTGTCGGTTGTGACCTTGTTTGATAAGATTCGTGAAAGTTTTGAGTTGGACAATGGGTATTCAGAAGCGAAGATGGTCAAGCTATTGTCTGAAGTTGATTTTCTTTTCTTGGATGACCTTGGTAAAGAAAGTCGTAAAGCTGATACAAAGCGAAACGAATGGACTCATCAGATATTGTTCAAGATCTTGGATAATCGGACAAATACGATTATCAATACGAATTTGAGCAGTGAAGAGATTAAAGAGCTTTATTCTGATGATTTTGGGAATGGCGCTCTATCAAGTCGAATTTTTGAGGGAGCAACTGGAAAGTGCTTTGTGTATCCAACTGGGATGAAGGATAGGAGGTATTGATGTTAAATCTTTACTTCGTCTATAACGGGCACTGTCAATTTTTTCTTGGGACGTTTAATAACGTTGATGATCTCATTGAACGTATGGAAGACCATCAGTGGGCTTTCTCGACTATCACTCACCCAAGATTTCAGAAGCACATCGGAAAGTGGACAACACGATTCGACTAAGGTGCTAAGGATTGTTACTATCTAGCAACTTTTTCAGGAGGAAAATAAAATGATTGAACTTATTAAAGAATTTGGAATGGCTATTTTATGGATGTTCTTAGGATATTTAATCGGGGAACGTGCAGCAAGAAAGGAAAAGAAAGATGATCAATAATGTAGTGTTAATCGGACGCTTAACTCGTGATCCAGAATTGCGATACACGCCGTCAAATGTTGCTGTTGCAACTTTCAACTTGGCAGTCAATCGGAATTTTAAAGGCGCAAACGGAGAGCGAGAGGCTGACTTCATCAATTGCATCATGTGGCGTAAGCAAGCTGAAAATTTCGCAAATTGGGTTAAAAAGGGTGCTCTTGTTGGAATAACAGGTCGCATCCAGACTCGTAGTTATGATAATCAGCAAGGGCAACGTGTCTATGTCACGGAAGTTGTAGCCGAGAGTTTTCAAACGCTTGAAAAGAAGGATAATTCTGCGAACCAGTCAAGCATGGAAAACCAGATGCCACCAAGTTATGGCCAAGGCGAGCCAATGGATATTTCAGATGATGATTTGCCGTTTTAGGAGCTAGTCTATGAATGATGGTTTAAGAAGTCAGTTACTTGAAGGCTACAAGCAATCAATCAAGAAAAACGAAGAAAAGATTGCCGAGTATTCGAAGCCGTGCGATGCGCGCACGAGACGGATTAGAGCGCTTGAGCGCGATCTGTTGAAGAAAAAGAACAAAGAGCTAGAAGAGAAGATAAAGGAGTTGGAAGATGAATAAACAGGAATTGATTAATGCCCCACGGATTATGTTCCCCGTCGGAACAGAGGTTTTAATAAAAGGGAAGATAGTTGGCTTAAAGGTGCTTGATGACAGGTTTGTTGAGAACGTTGTTAAACTTGCCTACGGCGAACAAATTATTGCTCCAAACGATGTGATTTGTGTCAAGGGGGAACCAGAAGCAGGTCAAGCAGATGAAGCTCCACGCTACGTTAAGAATATACTTGCACGATTGCGAGAATTGCCATTGCATGACCGTGAAGTTTGGTTAAAGGCAATCATGGGTGAATTTGAGCAAGATTTCAGTCATGCAAAATGGCGTGAAGGTTACGAGCAAGGCAAACTTGAGGGAGCATGGGTTGGTAATCAATTGAAAGACGCTGATAAAATTCGACAAGAATTGAATAAACCAGTGATTCCGCAGTGTGTGGCGGATTGGATTAGTTTTGTAAAAACAAATGGTCTTAAATTCAAAAACACTTATGGTTTTTATGAAGAGATAGTACCTAGTGATGATGTGTATCGTGTCATGTACTACATTTTTAAAGAAAGCATTGTAGATAAAGAAATAAGAAAATGGGTATGCGATAACATAGACACTTTCGCTCGTGCATGGCTTGACGGCTACGAGGTAGAGAAAGAGAAGATGTATCGGATTTCCATGCCGAAAGCGAGAAATTACAAAAACCATGCTCAGATATTGTGCGAGAAAGACGGCAAAATATTTTGGTGTGGTGAGTGGTATCCATTTAAAACTAAATTTACCCGCAAAGAACTAGAAGAAGCTGGCTTCGGCTGGGTGTTTGATTGCCCAGGTATCGAGATTGAGGAGGTGGAGTGATGTCTCTAAATAAAACACGAAAACGATTGATTAGGAAGTATCGTAAAATGTTTAACAGTTACCCCATAGGTATTGAAATCAGTACCGATGGAGGGAATACTTTTTCCGCTATGGGGAGAGTTTTCGAAACTTTTATTCCAGATGCTAGTGTTGTAAAATCCGGGAATATTAATGCAAGTGATTTACAATCTGGTGATATTTCTTTTAGAAACTTTGAAATAACTATTAGTCAAGGGTTCACCAAAGAAGAATTCAATAAATTGAATGGTGGTGTTTTGTGATGATGAAAATTAAACGACCAAACAGATACCCTTACACACGAAGTCAGTGGGAAGAAGAAACCGTTGATTATTTCACATACGAGGACGGTAGTTATTTTACAAGTCATGTTTTAAAAAATAGACTTACTAGAGAAATTAAGAGCAAGGAGATGAAATAGTGATTATCAAGAATTATAAATATGATTATTCAAGTGGCAGAATCTGCTACACAATTGATGTAGATGGCTATGAAGTAGCCATGGAACATACAAAAACAGAATACGGAAGCGTACAAAGAAATGATATTGATGATTTCTTGGTTTCAGTCGAGAATTACGATTTTCAAGAAGCTGAGATGGTTGAAGAATTTGTTGATTTTCAAAGCCATCTGCTTATGTATGGAATCGATTTTGAATTGAGAAATGAGGTGGAAGGATGAGTATGCTTGAAATATTCTTATCTAAGAACGATCTTGAACATATTGCGAACGGGCATGATTTAAAAATAAAAATAAGGGATGGTAAGGGTTCAAGAGTAGATGGAATTATTTTGAAACTCGATTTGGTAAATGATACCACGAACCCTTTGATAAATTATAAATATAAACTAATTAATACAGAACAGCAGAATTTTGCAAACAATTTTTCAGGAAGGGCCACATGAAACGATTTATCGCAGTATGGATTCTACTATCTGCTGGATTGAACATCTGGCAGATGAACAAAATCCGGAATCTAGAAGAAAAGAAGCCCATGGTTATTTACAAGGCTGATAATCAAGGCGCTGAGATATTCGGTAAAGTCGTAGAGAAAGGACGACACGGGAAGCTATACACGATTACAATTCGCGACTACGGTGTGTTCGTGGTTGCGAAGGAAGTGTATGAGAATGTGAAAGTTGGGGCTGAGGTGAAATTATGATACCAAGATATAGAGCATGGATAAAGTCATTGAAATGGATGTGTGATGTAACTAACATTTCATTTGATAGCAAATTCGTAGATATCTGTCAGCAGGGAGATACTGAAAGATGTACAGAAATGTCAGTAGAGTTTGATGAAATTAAACTCATGCAATCAACAGGACTCAAAGACAAGAACGGAAAGGAAATCTTTGAGGGGGATATAGTCGATTACAAAGGCAGAAAAGCGCTTGTAAGCTGGCATGGCTCTTATGCAAGTTTTATTTACAGATTTGTAGATGAATTACAAAAGCGAAATGCAGAATGGAATCCTCTTTATTTAGCTTACATGAGATGTGAAATCATCGGCAACATCTACGAAAATCCCGAGCTTTGGGAGGTTAATGGATGACAAAGTTTATTCAACTAGTGCCGTTTAAATATGGTGAGGAGAAAGAACCTATCACGATAAATGTTGATTGTATCAAAAGCGTTTTGAAAAATGATGATTTCTTTAGCAAAGTATTTGTAAACGATGAAATGACAGAGCATCTAAAAGAGCGACTAACTGCCGATAAGTTCATGTATGTAATCAAGCCAACATACAAAGAGATTGCAGCTATTCTAACTCAGAAAGAAGAAAGCTCGCAAGATCATGGATTGGTTGATTGAGGAGAAAGAACATGAGAATTAAAACATTAATGGGAACAATCATCAACGTTGATAAAATAAAGCGTAGCATCACGATTGATGGTGTTGAATATGGTTCAGACTGTCGTGCTTTGGTCTCTAAGCACAGAGACGGTACAGGGACTATTACTCTGGTTTTTGATGGGAGAATTATTTGAAATAGAAACGAGGTGAGCGATGCCCTTCTTTCCTGATATAAATGAAATAAAAACGAAAGAGAATGCCAAAAGGATTCTAAAAGGATATCCTCGTTGGAGAAGAGTCGCAAATGACACTGATGGTCAGAGAGTGACCACCACCTACTCATTCATGCCACGAAATCCATCAAGCGTGAGAGATAGTCAAGTTGAAAAATTGGCTATACGAAAAGTTGATGCAGAGATTGAGCTAGATGCAATTGAGCAAGCTGTCAGTAGATTACATGATCCCCTCTATCGTAGGATACTTTTTGAGAAGTATCTTCAGTGGAATTGCAAGAAGGATGAAACAATCGCAATGGACTTGTCTCTTTCAGAAAGTTCATATTACGACATCTTAGATAAGTCTCTGATGGCATTTGCAGAGTTATACCGCAATGGTGAACAGGTTGAGATTTTGGAGTAAACTTGGAGTTTTTTTGGAGTAAATTCGGAGTAAGTTCGGAGTGGATATATGATTTTGTGTGCTAAAATTATATTATGAAATTATTGTAAAGGCAGGCACACCCTGCCTTTTCTTGTAGTTTGGAGGTGATGTTTTGAAAAAAGTAGAACCAATTCGTGAGCCAGATGACATTGATAGAATGAAGAATTATTTGAAATCAAAGAGTGAACGAAACTATATTCTTTTCTTAGTAGGAATATACTCAGGTCTACGAGTAAGCGACATTGTTCCTCTACAAGTGAAACATGTAGTTCAAGATAGAATTGAGATCAAAGAGAAAAAAACTGGTAAAATAAGAAAATTTGCAGTAAATCCAGAATTACGAAAGGCTTTGAATCGTTATATAAAAGAAAATCATCTTGAGAGTTATGACTATCTTTTTCCAAGTAGAAAAAAAGTTAGAGGTGACGGAGTAAGCATCAAACACATCGGAAGGGTGGCTGTGTATCAATTCTTAAATGATGCAGCTAAACATTCGGGACTCAAACACATCGGAACACACTCGATGAGAAAAACGTTTGGTTATCATCACTATAAACAAAATGGGAATATAGCTATTTTAATGCAAATACTTAATCACTCTGCGCCGGACATTACATTAGACTATATTGGATATAATCAAGACGAAATTGATGAAAGTATGCTTACTTTTACGTATTAAAAAGCACGCTTATTTAACATATTGAAAAAAGGTAAATTGGATAATTCAGAAATGCTTACAAACCATTGTCATAACTGGGTTAAACAATACTTTGCCGAAAGTCACAAAATATAAGATATGTTAAATACAGGAGGGGATCGAGTACAGAAAATACCCCCCTATCCAAAACAACCAGAGAGGTCTCAAAAACCTCCCCCCCTACCTCCCAAAAAGAAAGGACCTCCCCAGATGAATACCCCCAAGGACAGACCGGACAGGAGTGGTCCTCACCGAGTTGCTTTTGAAAAGAATAAAAATATTATTCTCAAAACAAGAAATACTTGTGGGATTTGTGGACTCCCTGTCGATAAATCATTGAAGTACCCACATCCTTTGTCACCAGTCATTGACCACATCATTCCAATAAATCGGAACGGTCACCCTTCAGATATTAACAATTTGCAATTAGCCCACTGGCAATGCAATAGACAGAAGTCTGACAAGCTTTACGCTGATGATAAACCAGCCAATGCTACTGTTGTAGGTAACAGGAACTTGCCCCAATCTAGAGACTGGACAAAGTACAGAGCTTGAAGAAGCCAAAAAAGAAAAATTATATTATTTTTTAAAAATGTCAAAAATAATTTTGAATACTTAGATCTTGAAAAAATAACAGATGTATGAAGTAAGTCCTAGCTGAGTATAGGGGGGTATCCCCCTCCCACTAGGCGCTCGCGAGCTTCACGCCGTCACTGTACATTTTTTCTCGCGCCAAATCATCAAAATGAAAGGAGAGCGGTTTGGAATTAAGAGGAATTGACTATCTCAGGAGAAAGTTGACTCTCTATCAGGGGAGAGTTAATCTGAGATACAAATACTATGCGATGCAGCATTACAGAGCACCTGTCGGAATTACAATTCCTGCTCATGTGAGAGCTCAATATAGAGCTACTCTTGGATGGACTGCAAAGGGGGTAGATTGTCTTGCAGATCGTTTAGTGTTTCGTGAATTTACAAATGATGATTTTAATGTTACAGAAATCTTTGATCGCAACAATCCTGATATCTTATTTGATAGTGCTATTCTAGCTGCTCTGATTGGTTCATGTTGCTTTATCTATATTTCAAAAGGTGAAGATGATGAGGTTAGGTTACAAGTTATTGAGGCTAGCAATGCTACTGGTGTAATCGATCCTATCACTGGCTTGCTTGTGGAGGGTTATGCAGTGTTGGCTCGTGATGATTACAATCGTCCAACACTTGAAGCCTACTTCGAGCCTAATGCTACTCATTTCATCCCAAAAGATGGCAGACCATACTCGGTTGTGAATGAAGCAGGCATTCCATTACTTGTCCCAGTAATTCATCGACCTGATGCGGTTCGTCCATTTGGTAGATCAAGAATTACTAGATCTGGAATGTACTATCAAAATGAAGCAGAACAAACATTTGAACGTGCCAATATCACTGCAGAATTTTATTCATGGCCACAAAAATATATTATTGGATTAGATCCTGATGCAGAGCAGTTGGAAACTTATAAAGCTACTGTATCAAGTTTGTTGACAATTTCTGCCAGCGACAGTGGGGAAAAACCAAGTATTGGTCAATTTACCACAGCGAGTATGTCTCCTTTTACAGAACAGCTAAGAACGGCTGCTGCTGGATTTGCTGGGGAAATGGGCTTGACATTGGATGACATGGGGTTTGTGTCTGATAATCCATCATCGGTGGAAGCAATCAAAGCAAGTCATGAGAATTTGCGTTTAGCTGGTCGAAAGGCTCAGCGTTCACTGGGAGCAGGTTTGCTTAATGTGGCTTATGTTGCAGCTTGTTTGCGTGATGAGTTTCGCTATACTAGAAGCCAATTCGTAAGAACCACAGTCAAGTGGGAGCCATTGTTTGAAGCGGATGCAAATACGATGACTATGATTGGTGATGGTGTTGTGAAGTTGAATCAGGCATTACCTGGTTACATCAATGCAGAAACAATTCGTGATCTTACAGGTATTGCTGGAGATATGTCTGCTAAACCTGTTGTAGAGATTCCACAAACATCGTCTAGTGCTGAATCTGGAGTAGATAAACAGAAAAACAGGATTATTTCAACCTATGAAATTACGTCTCTTTTAAGTAATTACCAAAAAGGTGTTTTATCGAAAGAAAATGCTATTTCTTTGTTAGTCTCAACCGGAATCAACCCTTCTGAAGCTGAAGAAATGCTGAATAGAACAAAAGTTTTGGAGCAAGTAGATGAATGATGAGATTGATGTACTACCTAAACTTCTGGAAGAAGTAAAAAATGAATTCGAACTTGCTTATGGTGAAAGTGAGATTATTCGAAATGCTTTCGCTAAACTGGAAGCTAAAAAAGCAACATACAGAACCGCCAATGATTTTGCGATTGAGGTTGGTGGAATTCTCTCTAAGGCTCTAGGAGCGTCTCTGAGCGCCGATAAATTACCGGATGGTAAAATGTATTACAATATCGCTCATCGTTTGCTGACGGACGTGCTAGGACGAAATCACGAGCTTGTGAGTGGTTATGCTAGCGATGTTCAGAAGAATTTGAATGATGAAGCAAAAATCGGTCTCAAAGTGCAAGTCCCTGAATTGAATCAGGATCGAATAGCTGGCATAGTCAATCGCTTTTCATCTGAGGAGAATTTTGAGGATGTCAGTTGGTTGCTCGGTGAACCTATTGTGAACTTTACTCAGTCCATTATTGATGATAGCATCCGGAAGAATGCGGAGTTTCATCATCAGTCTGGATTGCAACCCGAGATTGTCCGAAAATCGTATTTTCATTGTTGTGAGTGGTGTCAGGAAGTTCAAGGGAATTATAAATATCCAAGAGTTCCGAAGGACGTTTATAGAAGACATCAGCATTGTCGTTGTATTGTAGACTATGATCCTAAAAACGGAAAAACTCAAAATGTTTGGACGAAGAAATGGAGTAAGGAAGATAGTAACTCTCACAAAGAGGATCGAATTAAACAACAAAAACAGTACACTGAAAAAATTATTGAAAAAAAGGAATCTGAGTTCAAAAACAGACAATTGCTCCATTATAAAAATGAGGCTATTGATGCCATTAAGAAAACAGATATGTCCAAAAAAGTTGGGTCGGACAATTATAAGAAATTCATAGATATTTTTGATACAATTAAAGATGAAAATACGTTGAAGTTGTACCAAAAATTAGGATCAAAAATAGAGTACGAGAAACTTGGTAAAACAGGAAATTTTGCTGAGAAAAATCGTGTACAACTTAACCAAAACGCTTTCGATGGGAAGGTAGTAAAAACTTTAAACAAATACTGGGCTAAACCAATGTCAACTACATTTCATGAAAATGGCCACGCTTTGGATTATTTGGGCTTACAAGCTATAACCAAAGGGAAAAAAGTTGTTATCGGAGAAAAGAAGGTACGACTATTTGGAGAAACGACAAAAGTTTCAGTATATGCAACACATAGTTCTCATTTACCTCAATATAATCTAAGAGAAACAATTAGAGAAGATTTATGGAGACGCATTAATGGAGACTTACCGATGATTAAAGAATTAGGTGAGAATCCAAAACAATCTGAAAAGAATAAAATCATTAAGATTGCAAAAGAAAATCAAAAAAAATTCCAGGAGGAGATGAAAGAATTATTCAAAGAAAATCCTTCTGCAGTTGCGAATCTTTCAGATATGGTAGAAGCTACAGGCTGGTATAAAGAGCCTCAACCATTTGGATATGGACATGGAAAGAACTACTGGAAGAAGCCAGGTTCGGCGGAAGCTGAGTTTTTTGCTGAGATTTCTGAACTGATAGCAGTCGATCCTGAGGGATATCGGGTGGTAAAGGAAATATTACCAAATGCAGTAAACGTTTATCATAAAATTGTTAATGATATTTTGAAAGGAGTCTAAAATGTTTCATGTGATTGATGAGGAAGTAAGTCTGAGAGTAGAAATCGCGGAAGCGAAATATTTAATTCACTTTAGAGAACGATTTCCGTCAGATATTTTCTTTGAGGATGAGATAGATTCTGTAACCGCTGAAAAAATTGAAAAGGCGGTTGAAGAATGTATATCTCAAAATAAACCTTATGTAAAACCAGATGGATACGAAGACCGTCTTTATTAATGTAGCACTCGTAAGGGTGCTTTTATTGTGCTTTAGTTTAGGAGGTGATCCGATATCTCCCAGCGATAGGGTTATCATGCGATGACGATTGAAAGGAAAATAGAATGGCGAGGAAGAAGAAACTTGGCAATCAGAATCCTACTCAATCGGTGATTTTAAAATACGTCAAGAAAAATTCAAAAGCTAAAGAAGCGATTGAACTTTACGAACGGACTGGTCTTTCTTGCTATGCTTGGCAGAAGAATCTTTTGCTGCCTATGATGGCTGTTGACAAGAACGGTCTTTGGGTGCATCAGAAGTTTGGTTACTCTATTCCTCGGCGTAATGGTAAATCTGAAATCCTTTATATTCTTGAAATTTGGGGCTTGCATAAGGGATTGAATATCCTACATACGGCTCACCGGATTTCTACCTCTCATGCCTCTTTTGAAAAGGTTAAACGATACCTCGAAAAAATGGGTTATGTAGATGGTGAGGATTTTAACTCCATTCGAGCGAAGGGGCAGGAGCGTATTGAACTTTATTCTACTGGCGGCGTTGTCCAATTTCGTACCAGAACATCAAACGGTGGTCTGGGTGAAGGGTTTGACATGCTAATCATTGACGAGGCTCAAGAATACACGACTGAGCAAGAATCTGCTTTGAAATATACGGTGACGGATAGTGAGAATCCTATCACAATCATGTGTGGGACACCTCCAACACCAGTATCAAGTGGAACGGTCTTTACTAAGTATCGTGAAACTTGTCTCTTTGGGAAAGGGAAGTATTCTGGCTGGGCTGAGTGGTCGGTTTCTGATGAAAAGGAAATTGACGATGTGGAAGCTTGGTATAATTCTAATCCATCCATGGGATATCATTTGAACGAGCGTAAGATTGAAGCCGAGCTTGGTGAGGATAAGCTGGACCATAATATCCAACGTCTGGGATTTTGGCCAACTTACAACCAGAAATCTGCTATCTCTGAAACGGAGTGGAATGAGCTCAAGGTGGATGATGTCCCAGAATTATCTGGCAAGTTGTCTGTTGGTATTAAGTATGGCCAAGACGGAACGAACGTGGCATTGAGTATTGCTGCACGGACCAAGGATGGCCGTTTCTTTGTGGAAACAGTCGATTGTCAATCAGTTCGTAATGGTAATGAGTGGATGGTCGCTTTCTTGTGTCAATCCGACGTGGCTCAAATTGTCATCGATGGCGCAAGTGGTCAAAAGATCCTGGACGAAGAGTTGAAGGACTACAGAATCAAGAATGTGATTCTGCCAACGGTGAAAGAAATCATCGTGGCCAATGCTCTTTGGGAACAGGGGATTTACCAGAAGACCATCTGTCACGCTGGCCAACCATCTCTATCAAAGGTAGCTACTAACTGTGATAAGCGGAATATTGGCTCAAATGGTGGCTTTGGTTATCGATCGCACTTTGACGACATGGATATTTCTTTGATGGATAGTGCTTTGCTTGCGCACTGGGCTTGTGCTACTACTAAGCCTAAGAAAAAGCAAAAAATTAGTTATTAAAATAAGCGGTCAGGTGACTGCTTTTTTTGATGCCAAAAAAATTACCGAACTGCCGGGGAAGCAGGAGAAAGGAGACATGAGAATGTCAGAATTTAAACCAATCACTACACAAGAAGAATTTGATGCTGCTATTAAGGGGCGCTTATCTCGAGAGAAAGAGAAGTATGGCGACTATGACCAACTCAAATCTCGTGTTGCAGAATTGGAAGAAGAAAATGTTGGCTTGAAGTCAACGATTGAAGCTACTAATCAAAGTAAGGCAGATGCTGACAAGCAACTTGAAGATTTGCAGAAGCAAATCTCTAATTATGAGACGGCTAGTCTGCGAACTCGTGTGGCTTTGCAGTATGGATTGCCTTATGACCTTGCAGACCGTTTGCAGGGGACTGACGAAGAAAGCTTCAAAGCAGATGCGGAGCGCTTGGCTGGGTATATGAAACCAGTAAGCAAAGTAGCGCCTATAAAATCAACAGAACCAATCGTCCCTAAAGAGGACGACGACAGAGCCATGGTTAGAAACTTGGTTCAAAGTTTAAATATTGAAGATTAAAGGAGAAAAATATGTCAGAAGCTCAACTTGCAAAAGGAAATCTATTTGATCCAGAACTTGTAACAAAAGTAATCAACAAGGTGAAGGGTCATTCGTCAATCGCTAAGCTATCACCCCAAAAACCTATTCCGTTTAATGGACAAAAAGAGTTCATTTTCGATTTCGATTCCGATATCGATATTGTAGCAGAAAACGGCAAAAAGACTCACGGTGGTGTGAGCCTCGAACCTGTAACTATTGTGCCACTCAAAGTTGAGTACGGCGCTCGAGTATCTGATGAGTTTTTGCATGCTTCTGAAGAAGCAAAAGTTGACATGCTCACTGATTTTGTTGAAGGTTTTTCTAAAAAATTAGCTCGTGGTCTTGATATCATGAGTATTCATGGTATTAATCCACGAACAAAACAAGCCTCCACAATTATTGGTGATAATTGCTTTGATAAAAAAGTTACTCAGACAGTAACTTTCAAGGAAACTAACCCAGATGAAAGCATGGAAGATGCAGTTGGTATGATTGATGGTTCAGAACGTGACATCACTGGAGCAGTTTTGGATCCTATCTTCACTACAGCACTTTCAAAAATGAAAAACGCTGAAGGTGGGAAATTGTATCCTGAATTGGCATGGGGCGGTGTACCTGATGTAATCAATGGATTGGCAGTAGATAAAAACCGCACTGTGTCATACTCACAAACAGATCCTAAAAACACAGCGATTGTTGGGGACTTTGAAACAATGTTCAAATGGGGCTATGCGAAAGAAGTTCCGATGGAAATCATCAAGTATGGTGATCCTGACAACAGCGGTCGCGACCTAAAAGGGTATAACCAGATTTATATCCGTTGCGAAGCATACATTGGATGGGGTATCATGGACGCTGCTAGTTTCGCTCGTATTGTGAAAACGGGAGGTTAATCATGGCTGAGTATGTAAACCAAAAGACAGGAGCAACAATCAACACTAACACAGAAATTTCTGGAGGTGACTGGGTTCCAATTGAAGAATACAAGCCCTTGGACTCATTGACTAACGCAGCATTGAAAGAAATCCTTGATGAAAAAGGGATTACTTATGATAACCGCGCCACAAAACCTGAATTAATTTCGCTGATCGAACAAGCTGACACTGAAGCCCAGTAGTCGCTTGGTTGGAGGTAGAAATGGAAAACTTTGCAACAGTAGAAGATTTGAAAAAATTGTGGCGAGCGTTGAAATTCGATGAGGAAAAACGAGCCGAGGCGCTGTTGGAAGTTGTTTCTCATTCTCTTCGCGTTGAAGCTAAAAAAGTTGGCAAAGATTTAGATGGGTTGGTTGCTACTGATCCATCTTTTGCCATGGTCGTTAAGTCTGTCACGGTTGATGTAGTGGCTCGCACGTTGATGACCTCAACTGATCAGGAGCCTATGACTCAATTTGCTGAAAGTGCCTTGGGATACTCAGTGAGTGGTTCTTACCTAGTCCCTGGAGGTGGTCTCTTAATTAAGGATTCAGAATTGAAACGTCTGGGTCTTAAAAAGCAAAGATATGGGGTGATTGATATCTATGGGACGGATTAAAGGAATTACTGTGACTTTGATTGGGAAAACCAAGAATGGTCGGGATGACTTCGGGCATCCTATCTATGAGAATACTGAAATTCAAGTAGATAATGTTCTGGTTGTTCCAGCTTCAACAGAAGATGTCACGAATCAGCTCAATTTGACTGGAAAGAGGGCTGCTTATACGTTAGGAATCCCAAAAGGTGACCAGAACGAGTGGAAAAACCGTGAAGTTCGTTTCTTTGGGCGCAAGTGGCGCACGATTGGCATTCCCTTAGAAGGCATTGAAGCCATGATGCCTCTGGAATGGAATAAGAAAGTGATGGTTGAAATGTATGAGTAATTTCAAAGTCAAGCTTATCGGTGCGGGTGTAGGAGCTCTTTTGAAATCAAAAGAGATTCAGGACATTCTGAACAAAGAAGCGACAGCCATTAAAAAAAGATGTGGTCCTGGTTATGAACAAGATAGTTATGTTGGTAAGACAAGGACAAATGCTATGATTTATCCAGCAACGCGAAAAGCGAAAAGGGATAATTTGAAAAATAACACTTTGTTAAAGGCGGTGCATTAGATGATTGAAATTATTATCAAGAAATATCTTGACGGTCATTTAGATGTACCGTCATTTTTTGAGCATGAAGCTGAAGCTCCTGATAGTTTTGTCATTATTCAAAAGACAGGAGGAAAGGAGTGGAATCATTCTGGTAGTGCGACTTTTGCTTTTCAAAGCTATGGTCCTACTATGCAGAAGGCTGCCGAGCTCAATGTGAAAGTAAAAAGTGCTGTTAAAGGGTTGATTGAATTAGATTCAATCTGTGGTGTCCACTTAAACAGCGATTACAATTTTACGGACACTGAAACGAAACAATATCGATATCAAGCCGTATTTGATATTAATTATTTTTAAAAAGGAGAAATTAAATGGGAAAAGAAGCAAATGTAACGACTGCAAAACCTAAAATCGGAGGTGCGGTTTATTCTGCCCCTCTGGGAACGCAACTGCCGACAGACGCAACAACAAAGTTAGATCAGGCGTTTGAAGCACTAGGTTATATTTCAGAAGACGGTATGACCAACAGTAACTCGCCAGAGTCAGAAAATATCAAAGCTTGGGGCGGTGTCGTTGTAAGCTCAGTTCAAAAGGAAAAAACAGACACATTCAAATATATGCTTATTGAAGCATTGAATCTACATGTTTTGAAGGAAGTGTATGGACCAGATAATGTATCTGGGGATTTGTCGTCAGGAATTACCATTAAGGCAAATTCAAAAGAATTGCCACATCACTGTCTGGTTATCGAAACAGTCCTAAAAGGTGGTGTACTTAAACGCATTGTTATTCCTTCAGGAAAGGTAACTTCCATTGATGAAATCACTTATAACGATGGAAGTGTTCTTGGATATGGTACGACAGTAACTGCCTTCCCTAACGCTGCTGACGACACACACTATGAATACATCAAAGGAGCTTAACTATGTCAAAACAAAATCGCAAAAAGAAAAATAAAGAAGCTGCGCCACAGATCAAAACAATCCGTGGAGTGACTTCGACCGGATTTCCTTTTGAAATCACAAAAGAGCGCTTAGAAAACTATGAGTTGCTCGAAGCCATCGCTGAAGTAGATACAAATCCGACAGTTTTACCAAAAGTTGTCAAACTCATGCTTGGCAACAAATCGGAAGAATTGAAAAATCATGTGCGGACTGCGGATGGCATTGTTCCTTTGGATAAAATGGGGGCAGAAATTAGTGAGATCTTTTCAAGTCAGAATCAGTTAAAAAAATAGCGCTCCTTGCTAGAATGATTCAAACAGATGAAGACGCTCTTATCTGTGATTTAGCTGAAACTTATGGGATTTTTGATTACAGACAGTTACCTGCTGACCAGGTAGCTGTTTTTGCTTTTGGTCTGAGAGATAATTCACGGATCAAACTAGCAATGACTGGTAGCAAAGTTCCTTTTGAAACTTTTTTACTTGCGGGTGTGCTTGATAGGCTTTCTGCTCTTGTTTGGTTTAAAACAACAGATGGACAGAAAGGAATCAACAAACCATTAATGGTTGCAGAGGAGCTGACAGGTAAAACTAAAGCTAAAGAAAGTAAGGAGATGATCTTTGATTCTGGTGAGGACTTTGAAGAATATCGTCAGCAAATTCTAGAAAAGATTGGAGGTGAGGATTAGTGGCGACAGAAATAGCACAAGCTTATGTACAATTGATACCATCAGCAAGAGGTATTACTGGTAAAATCCAATCAATCCTCGATCCTGAAGCGAGTGCAGCAGGGCAAAGCGCTGGGCAGTCATTGGGTTCTAGTATTGTTAGCGTTATGACGAAAGTTATTGCAGCAGCAGGAATTGGAAAAGCCTTTTCAGCCGCTATCAGTGAAGGTGCAGCGCTTCAGCAATCGCTCGGAGGTATTGAAACTCTTTTCAAAGGTTCTGCTGACAAGGTGAAGGGATATGCTAATGAAGCCTACAAGACAACAGGCTTGTCAGCTAATGCCTACATGGAGAACGTGACAGGCTTCTCAGCGAGTCTCTTGCAGTCTTTGGGCGGTGACACAAACAAAGCTGCTGAAACAGCCAACATGGCTATGATTGATATGTCAGATAATGCTAATAAGATGGGAACATCGATGGAGAGCATTCAGATGGCTTATCAAGGGTTTGCGAAGCAGAACTATACGATGCTGGACAACCTGAAGCTTGGTTATGGTGGTACAAAGCAAGAAATGGAGCGTCTTTTGAATGACGCTCAGAAGTTGACGGGTGTTAAGTACGACATTAACAACCTTTCAGATGTTTATAACGCTATCCATGCTATCCAAGAAAATCTGGATATTACTGGAACGACTGCAAAAGAAGCGGCATCTACTTTTAGTGGTTCCTTTGAATCCATGAAAGCAGCTGCTCAGAATGTCCTTGGTAAGCTAGCATTGGGGGAGAATATCCTGCCTTCTCTGCATGCTTTGCTTAAAACAACATCGACCTTTCTCTTTGATAATTTTTTGCCAATGGTTGGAAATATTTTTTCTGGCCTTGGCTTGGTTTTGACTGAAGGGATTAGTCAGATTGCATCTCAGCTTTTTGGGGATGCTTTTGGAAGTGCAGTTTTTGATCAGCTGTCTCGTGTGACTGGAATCTTTGATACCTTTTTTGACATGATCTTTGGATCATTAAGCAAGCAAGATAACATCGATATTCTGAATACAATTGGTTTTAGCGAGGATGCTGCAACTCAAATCGTCAATATTGCGGATAATATCCGAGTAACCTTTGAAAATATCGGATCAGCTATCGGTAATGTTGCAAGTATTGTTGTTGATTTCGTCGGAGACCTTTTAGGGATCAAAGATGGCGAGCAGGGAGTGACCTTGCTCGGTTTTGCATTTGAAGTGATCTCAGGCTTTATCAGAGAAGCCTCTGAAAGTCTTAGCAAATTTACATCTTGGTTAAAAGATTCGCCTCTTGCGTTAGATGCTTTAAAATTGGCTGTTGTTAGCATTACGAGTGCATGGGCGGGCTATAAAGCTGTTTTAACGCTAACAAAAGGAATTGAAACAATCAGGAATGCAACTCTGGCTATTACGAATGGTCTTATGTTGGCTCAGTTCGTAAGAACCGGTGCACTCACTACCGCAGAAGCGGCGAATGCGGCTGCGACAATGGGGGCAAGTGGAGCGTTCGGTATTTTTAATGCTGTGTTGTCTGCCAATCCAATTGGGTTAATTGTAGCGGCAGTCGCAGCATTGACTGCTGGTCTTGTATGGTTCTTCACACAAACAGAAACTGGTCAGCAAATTTGGGCAACTTTTGTGGATTGGATTAAGGAGGCGTGGCAGGGGATTGCTGATTTCTTTGTTGGTCTTTGGTCTGGTATCTCTGAAGGTGCTAGCACTTTGTGGGATGGAGTCGTAACGGCTTGGAATGCTTATATTGAGTCTTTGAAGGCGATGTGGAATGCTGTTGTAACATTCTTTTCTGATTTATGGGTAAGCATTCAAGAGGCCGCATCTGTAGCATGGACAGCGATTACTACAGCTGTCATGACGGTTGTTCAAACGTTCATTGATGGGTTTATGAATGTTTGGAATAACATTTCAGACGGTCTTACTCAAATTTGGGAAGGGATTAAGATGATTTTTCAAGGTGCTTGGGAATTTATCAAATCGATTTTCTTGGGTGCTATTCTGATCATCATCGACCTTGTAACAGGGAACTTTAATCAGCTGGGAGCTGATCTTTCTCTAATTTGGGAAGGCATTAAAAATGGCATTTCTCTAGTCTGGGAAGGTATCAAAACCTTCTTTTTTGGTATTGTAGATGCTATTGTCGGATTTGGTAAAGTTGCTTTTGAAAACTTTTCAATTGGTCTCTCAGCTAACTGGGAATTTATCAAGTCTGCTGCTTCAGCGGCTTGGGAATGGATAAAGTCTACTGTAACAAGTCTGATAACAGGTCTGGTGCAGGGAGCTCAAAATATCTGGGACGGCTTCATGAACTTTCTCTCTAGCCTGTGGGAAGGTATCAAGTCGGCGGCAAGTAATGCTTGGAGTTCTCTAGCTTCTGATGTTCTAAACATTATCAATAGTCTTGTATCCGGGGCGCAAAATGCTTGGAACAGCATGTCTAATGCGGTATCTAACCTGATAAGTAATGTAACTGGATTCTTCAATCAATTGTGGAATATTGACCTATTTGCAGCCGGTCAAGCAATCTTACAAGGTTTCTTGAATGGTTTGCAGTCTATGTGGTCTTCTGTTACTGATTTTATCGGAGGTATCGCTAGCTGGATTCGTGATAACAAAGGTCCTATCGAATATGACCGGAAGCTTTTGATTCCAGCAGGTAATGCAATTATGGGAAGTTTAGACAATGGATTAAAAGATGGATTTAAAGACGTCAAGAAAACGGTCGGAGGTATGGCTGGTGAGATTTCGGATGTGTTTTCAGGAGATAATCTGGATCTGAATTCCTCTGCGTCCGTGACTAAAAGTCTTGAGGCTCAGTTGGTTATGCCGTCGTCTCAATTTGAAGCGCATGAAAATAAAACCGTGTCTGAGATAGCGATTCTGAGAGCAAGTATGGAGAAAATCCTTACTGCTATCCTTGAAAAATCGTCAGATATCTACCTAGACAATGACATTATTTCGATGAAAACGTATGAACAACACGGTGCAATATATGCAAGGGAGGGAATTTAATGGATTATATGATCATCAATGGTTTTAACACCTCGACCCTTCCTGGTTGTGTTGTCATTGACTTTGGGAAAGTTGAGGCTGCTAAACCGAGAGGGGAGGTAGCCAACCTTCACGGAGTCAATGGTAGTTACCGTGTATTAGATGGTTCTTTCGATAGTTACGAAAGGACCTTCATTCTTCACGTTAAAAAAATGGTTGAGATTTCAAATATTCTTGATAAATTTCAATCGAACGATAATGTTTTGGAGTTTAGCTATCAGCTTGGCTCATTGTTTTATGCTAACTTTGTGACTGCTAGTTTTGAACCTTTTGGAAATCATGCTTGGAAGTTAGAGATTAAACTTGACATGCAACCTTTCCGCTATCAAAAAGATGTAGCACCTGTCGTTCTTACGACCACTGGCACAGTCAACAATCCTGGGACGATTTATTCGGAACCAATCATCGAAATTGAGGGAGATGGTGATATCTCCCTCACGATTGGTCGGAAAACTATGTACCTTACGATTAAGACCAAGGCTACGATCGATTGCAGGCAAGGCAAGCAGAACATCTACAATGCTACTGGTGCGGTGCAGAATACGCTTCGTAAGCGTGGGGGATTCTTAGAAATCCCGACTGGTAAGGTTGGTATTTCATTTACTGGAACTGTCCGTAAGATTACTATTCGACCGAATTGGAGGTATAAGATTTGATTTATTTAACAAATGGCAACACACCTCTGAATGCCGCTTATGCGGATGAAATCGTTCAGATAGATAGCAATACCTATCAATTGACCTTCCGATTTCCGACCTCTGATCCTTTGTGGGAGAAGTTGAAGGAGGAGACGTTTCTAACGGCTGATGACCTACATGGTGAGCAGGATTTCGTCATCTTTGAGGTTGAGAAGAAGCACGGCTATATTCAAGTCTATGCAAACCAAGTTTTCACCCTCTTGAATAACTATGTTGTTAATCCAATCTCTTTGGACAGACAGATTGGTTCGACTGCCTTGAGTCGCTTCGCTGGAAGCATTACTCGTAGTCATCCATTTTCGTTTTTCTCAGACATCAACGAGCGTCACACCTTCAACATCGATGCCAAGAATGCCATGGAAGCATTCGCGAAAGACAAGCATTCCATCCTTGGCCAATGGGGTGGCGACCTTGTGCGTCATGGTTATCAGGTTCGACTTTTAAAAAATGGCGGTTCAGAAAATGAATCGCTTTTTATGTACAAGAAAAACCTGTCTAGCTATCAGCACAAGACCTCTACCAAATCTTTGAAAACTCGAATCACCTTTAAGACTACCGTCAAAGGTGAGGGAGAAAAGGCTCCTGATCGCAAGTTTTCTGTTGTGGTTGATAGTTCGCTCGTTAACAAGTACAGTCAAATCTACGAAGATGTGATTGAGGTTAATGACGAAGATGTGAAAGATGAAGCCAGCCTGCGAAAATATGGCGAGCAGTATTTCAAGACATCGCTCTGCGACATGATGGAAGATAGCCTTGAGCTTGAAGTTGTTGGGCAGAGTGACGTGCCTGTCCAGATGTATGATATTGTGAGTCTGTTTCACGAGGCCTACAATCTGGATGTGCGCAAGAAAATCACCAAGTACACCTATTCGCCGATGGCAAATAAGCTGATTTCAATCGGCTTTGGCCAGTTTAAGTCAGGTCTTGCGAATGCGATTGGAAACGCGGTCAGTGATGCGGTCAAGGGTGAAGCGCAACAACTTCATGACGATTTTGAGCGTCAGTTAGAAAGAGAGCTCAAGAATGCGGATCTCGCTTTTGATCGTCAAAAAGAGGAGCTGGTCAACCAATTCACAGATGGTCTCAACGCTGCAAGAGCCAGAGCCGAAGAGGTTAAGAGAGAGCTCTCTGACAATATCGACCAGCGACTTAATAGCTTTGACAATGGACCTCTACAAGAGGCCAAGCGTAGGGCTGAAGAAGCATTGCGAAACGCTGGCGCAAGTACCCTGCTTGCACAGGAAGCCAAGCGCATTGGCTTGGATTCGATTACCAAGCTTGAAGAGTTTAAGAGACAGGCTACGAGCGCTCAGACGACTCTGTCGGGCGATTTGGACGCTCTGAAACTGGCTATCGCGAATGATATTCGACCGAAACAAGTTCAGGCTGAAGCCGAGATTGCCAAACAAGTTGAAGCACTTGTTCAGACCAAAAAAGAACTGGCTGGTGTGAAGTCAGCGCAAGCGACCTATGAAGAGACGACGACGCGTAGACTGGCAGAGCTGACCAATTTGGCCAATGGTAAGGCTAGTAAGTCTGAGCTCGTGCAGACAGCTGAGGAACTGGCTAGTAAGATAGCGAGTGTGCAGGTTGGTGGTCGGAATCTTTATGTTTTAAGCAAAAATAAGGATATTTCTCGAAGTAGCCATTTAACAGATTTGAAATTTGATATTTCGTCCGGCGAAATATCATTTAAAGCAACGGGATTAGATCCGTATTTTGGAGAAGCCACCATTCATCCAAAATCAGCAAGTGATCGAAATGGTGTTAGGATTCCTGTTATTTTGGGGAAAGCAATTTATGTGACGGTTTCAAATCCAATTTTTATCAAAAATTACATTTCGTATTTTGATGAAAATGGGAATACTGTGAAATCTTATAAGTCATACAAAAGTAGCTCTTTTGTAATTTTTCCTAAAGAGTTGGAAGGTGCTAACTTTATCACGATTCGCTTTGGCTGTGGAGGTTCTGATTTTGAAATCGGAAGCGTTATAAAAACTAAAATCAAAGTTGAATATGGCACTATCCCGACTGATTGGAGTCCTGCTCCTGAAGATATAGAAGGTCAGATTTCGACAGTTGAATCCAACTTCAGACAGCGTGCAGATGCGCTAGATGCTGGGGTGAATCGTCTAACTGAAGGTCTCAGAACCAAAGCGGATATCAGCTCACTAAATGTGACTGCTGAGAATATTAGACAGTCGGTGAAGAGTCTTGAAACAAATACGCAGGACAAGCTAAATCAGATGTTGAGCCTGGCTGAATTTGAAGTTCGTGCTGGTTCTATTCGTCAGGAAATCCTGAACGCAACAAAGGACAAGGCAGATAAGACTCTGGTCGTGGCTGAAGCTGGGAAATTGCGAGAAGAATTTTCCAGATTGCGAATCGGTGGCAGGAACTTGCTAGCTTACGCCAGTTTCAATTTTGGTGGATATTACCAACATAGTCTTAAAAGAGATCAAAACTATGTGTATTCAAATTTGATTGAGGTGACAAATACAGATTATATCTTGCAAATCTGGGAACTTGAACCTCAAAATAAAAAAATTTGGGCAGGTTTGCAATTTTTTGACGAACAACGACAACCGCTTGAAAATGGTTATTCTACGTTTTGGTTAAATGGATACTTTAAAAAAATTATCAAACCATCCGAGAATACAAAATATCTCGCAATATCTTTCGATAAGCTTATTTTAGAGAAAGATAAAGCGAGATTTAAGTTAGAAATTGGTACTATCCCGACTGACTGGAGTCCTGCGCCTGAGGACACTGACGGTCTCATCACAGAGGCTAAAGCTACCTTTGAGCGGACGGCTCAGGGCTTGCGAACCGACTTAGCAGCTATTCAGACCTATGTCAATAAAGATGGTCAGCGACAGGAAGCCTTGAGAAGATACTCTCGTGAGGAGAGTGCTCGACAAGTAACGGCTATTCGTGAACTGGTAACAAAGGACTATGTAGGCAAGGCCACTTATCAGGAAACCGTAAGAGATATTGAGAACAAGTTCGAAGCTATTACCGACCCACAAAATGGCTCGATTGCTACTCAAATTGCCAAATACAAAACAGCAGTAGATGGCAGATTTGCAGATATCACTTCATTGATTGCTGGTAAGGCTAATCAGACAGACTTCCAGCGAGTCAAGGAGACTAGTCAGCTTTACGAGCGAATTTTGGGCAATACTGAAAATGGAATTGCGGATAAGGTTGCACGTATGGCTATGACCAATCAGCTGTTTCAGATTGAGGTATCAAAAAATGAAAATCTGAAAACTGTCCAAAGACAGTTGGCTGACTCATGGTCTGTTCAGAATCTGACTAGTGCAGGTTCGATTGTTTCGCAAATCAATGCGACCAACAATCAAATTCTGATTGAAGCTGAAAAAATTCGGCTGAAAGGAAAGACCTTGCTTGATGAGTTGACAGCTATTCAAGGTTACTTCAAGCGCTTGTTTGTTGGCGAGGGAGCGTTTGCTAAGCTGAACGCTGAGATTATTGCTTCAAAGACCATCACAGCTGATAAGTTGATTATGGACCAAGCGATGGCTCGGATGTTCGTTTCAAGTGACATCTTCACGGACACGCTTGCGGCTAAAGAAGCATTTATCAATAAGCTTCGGTCAGTCGTAGTAACAGCGACCTTGCTCGAAGGTTTCAAAGGTCGGATTGGTGGATTCCAGATTGGTACACATGATAACGACCCAAGTTCATTCTGGTTGACTGGGTTAGACCAGTTTAAGGTCGGTATGAGTAATGGTAGAGGTCGAGAATTTCAGACCGCTTTCTGGGCTAACTGGGGGAATACTTGGGGAAAACCTGGGCCTCTATCTTGGTACGTCACACTTGACGGAAAGATGTACTGTAATAACGATGCGACATTTCATAGAGTGGTCGATTTCTCGAGTAAGAGCGTCGTCAATTTTTACGGTTCGAATTCGTTTCATAAAAACATCGAAATGGTTGGTGGTACCGAAATTTATGGAACAGGCTCAACCCCTCGAAGCACCGGTCGGAATGCGGTTGTTTGGTGGAACCAGATTGGGGATGGAACTGTTAAATATTGGATCGATAGGGTTTCAGACAGACGTTTGAAACGAGATATCGTTGATACTGATGTTAATGCGATTAATAAAAGTAATCAATTAAAAATGGTTGCATTTGATTTCATTAAGACTGGTAAACATGAGGAAATCGGTTTGATTGCGCAAGAAGTTGAAACAATTCTGCCGTCAGCGATTTCAAAGAATCCTGAAAAAGAAGATGATTACTTGCACATTGACTATGTAGCGATTGTACCTTATCTTATCAAGGCTATTCAAGAGCTCAATCAAAAAATAGAAAAATTGGAGAAAACAGCATGAACGAACAAGACAAACAAATCAGCAGCCTGACGATTAAATCATTAGGTGAAAAAGTCGGTAATGAGGCTACTCAGTCAGCAACGCTCGAAGCCCTCTACACGGTAACCGCTATGGAACTCGAGCAGATGAAGCGAATCATTGAATCTGACGAAGAGCTCAAAGCAAAATTTGAAGAAGTGAAAGGAAAAATGACAAATGGCAATTAACAATTATGAACTAGCAACCAAACCTTATACTCGTAGTTTTGGAGACAATGTTACAACCGTTGTAGAAATCCGTTTGCAAGACGGGAATCGTTATAGCACTAACCAGCGGGAATTGGCTGGTGACCGTACGAACGAATCAGAAGACACGCTGATTCAAGCGGTACTGGATGTTCTCAAGTCTGAATTGGACCCAAGCTCTGCGATTGTGCAGGCGCAGAATAAGCTTGAGCAAGCTGAGCAGCAGATTGCGCACAACAAGAGCGAACAAGATAGACTCTTTGCGCTTGCAAATAAAATCGATAAAGTAGTTCGTGTCATGGCACAGGATTCCATCATGGGCGAGAAAATTGCCTACGGGACAACTTACAAGGAACTTGTTGAACTATTCCCACTTGCAGAAGAAGGCAAAGCCTATCAACCAGGTGATATGTTCGTGATTGAAGATCCTGAACACGTCGAATTGAACGGTGAGGGCAAGCGTGTCTTGATTCAGACAAATCAGGCTTTCACTTACAAAGGCGAATCTCTCAAGCAACTTGAAGGTGGACCATCTCAAAATGGTTTACTTGCCATTTGGAAGTGGGATGGTCAAAAAAATGGAAGTGATCTTGACACCACTCGAATTCCTGCACAATAGATTGGAAGTGGTCTGATTGGAATTACTAGCATTTCTAGATAAATTGAGTCCAATTCTAATCGTAATCATTCCTAGCTATTTTTCTTTCAAAAGCACGCAGAACACGAAAGAGACTGATAAGCAAATCAGTCTCTTATCTGACAAAATTAGTGCTATTGAAAAAACAGTTTCAAACGTTGAGACTATTGGAAAAGATAATAGCAAAGGTTTGAGCGTTATTGGAAAAGGTCTTCAAAGACTACAGCGTTTTCGATTGCAAGAAAACCTAAAAAAAGCCATTAGACGAGGCAGTACCAATCAGCATGAGATTGAGGAATTGTCTCGTCTTTATGAAAGTTACGTGGAACTTGGTGGGAATGGAGCCATCAAGGTAATGTATGAAAAATTTCTAGCATTGGAAATTATGGAGGAAAACACACATGCAACAAATTACTGAAATCATCGTGGCTTCAGCTACTGGAATCTTGACTGTTTTGGCTGGTATCACAGTCAAAGCGGTCAAGGACTACCTGGTTCAAAAAGGTGGAGAGAAAACTATCAAGATTGTTGAAATCTTGGCTAAAAATGCGGTCAATGCAGTGGAGCAGGTCGCTTCTGAAACCGGATATAAAGGCGAAGAGAAGCTGGAGCAAGCACGCACTAAAATCCGTGCTGAACTTAGCAAATATAACATCAGCATGACTGATCGTGACCTTGATACATTTATCGAGGCATCGGTCAAGAAAATGAATGATGCCTGGAAAGGGGAATAATTATGACAGTAAACATTGAAACAGCTATTTCTTGGATGCGTGCACGACAAGGTCAAGTATCCTACAGTATGGACGATCGTAACGGTCCCGACTCTTATGATTGCTCAAGTTCGGTCTACTACGCTCTGACGAGCGCTGGAGCCGCGTCCGCTGGCTGGGCAGTCAATACTGAGTATGAACATGACTGGCTCAAAAAGAACGGATATGAGCTTATCTCTGAGAATACTCCATGGGATGCTCAGCGTGGGGATATCTTTATTTGGGGTCGCCGTGGATATTCTAGTGGAGCAGGTGGCCACACTGGTATTTTCGTGGATAGTGATAACATTATCCACTGTAACTATCGTTTTGACGGCATCACAGTGAATGATCATGACGATATTTGGCTCTATGCTGGACGACCTTACTACTATGTGTATCGTTTGACCAATCCATCTGCAGCTGCCGAAGAGGTCAAGACAGGTTGGCAGAAGAATGACACAGGCTATTGGTGGGTTCGTGCAAATGGTTCTTATCCAAAAGATCAATTCGAGTATGTCGAAGAGAACAAATCATGGTTCTACTTCGACAGTCGTGGATACATGTATTCTGAACGCTGGCTGAAGCACACTGATGGTAAATGGTACTGGTTTGACAAGGATGGCTATATGGCCACGTCCTGGAAGAAAATCAATGGAAAATGGTATTACTTCAATCGCGACGGCTCTATGCAGACTGGCTGGGTCAAATACTACGAAAAATGGTATTACCTGGATGCCGTCAACGGCGATATGAAATCGAACACATTTGTACCTTACAATGGCGGATACTACATGCTGCTTCCTGATGGTCGCATGGCCGATAAAGAAGCCTTTAACATTGAGCCAGATGGGCTCATCACTACAAAATAAATTTTAAATAAAGAAAGGAGATTCTATTTTTCTTCTTAAACTAACCGCAGGCAGTAGCTTGCGGTTTTTTTGTTTGCTCTGGAACAAGAAAATATGTAACTGACCGACGTTGATGTCGGCCAGTTACAAAATAAATGATTTGTCTGAAAAATTGACTTGTTGACATCAACAAATAGTATTAAATCGCTTGGTTACCAATTTTGTTGATGTCAACAAAGATGTGATTTTAACCATTTTTTTTATGGATACAACAAAGGATACAACAAATCGCTCAAGTCTTATTTTAATAAGGTTTTTGAGACTCCCACCGGCTCCATTATTCCTTTGCATTCTTTCGCATTCCTTGGTAAAACGTTGTTAAATCGACGTTTTTTATTTTTGTCTTTGGTATTCCTGCGGAAAAAGGAGTCACAAAAGGAGTCAAATACAGACCCTAAAACAGACCCTCTTTTTTAAAAAGGGATGCAAAAAGGATACAACATTTTTGTCGTATCCCCAAAATAATTTTTCTTTTCTACGGAAGACATGGGATTCGAACCCACGCACGCTGTTACACGCCTACCGCGTTTCCAACACGGCCTCTTAAGCCTCTTGAGTAATCTTCCAATGCTTACTAAAATAGTCTACCATAAAGCGCTTCATCTTGCAATAAAAATTCCAGAATTGGCAAAAATGATAGTTTTTGAAAGAAAATGATAAAAAATGCTTGACTTTGGTAGAAATTGTGCTAGAATGATTAGTGTAAACGATAACAGGAGGTGATTTGGTGTTAAAAACTGAGCGGAAGCAACTGATTTTAGAAGAGTTAAATCAACATCATGTAGTTTCCCTAGAAAAATTGGTTAGTCTATTAGAAACATCAGAATCAACGGTTCGAAGAGATTTGGATGAGTTGGAGGCGGAAAACAAGCTTCGCCGTGTGCATGGAGGAGCAGAATTACCCCACTCCTTGCAGGAAGAAGAAACCATCCAAGAAAAATCTGTCAAAAACCTTCAAGAGAAGAAGCTACTGGCTCAAAAAGCAGCCTCTCTTATTAAGGAACAAGATGTTATCTTTATTGATGCTGGAACGACAACTGCTTTTTTAATTAAGGAATTGGTTAATAAGAATGTCACAGTTGTGACCAACTCCATTCACCATGCGGTTCAGTTGGTTGAAAAGCAGATTCCAACTGTCATGGTTGGAGGTAGTGTCAAGATGGCGACAGATGCTTGTATCGGTGGTGTTGCTCTTAACCAAATCAATCAATTGCACTTTGACCGTGCCTTTATCGGGATGAATGGTGTGGACGATGGCTATTATACGACTCCAGATATGGAGGAAGGAGCTGTGAAACGTGCTATTTTAGAGAATGCCAAACAAACCTATGTCTTGGTCGATTCGTCAAAGATTGGTCAAACTTGCTTTGCCAAGGTAGCACCACTTAAACGCGCTATTGTCATCACAAGTCAAGGGCATGAGCTCTTGCAGGCTATTAAGAAGAAAACGGAGGTAATAGAGGTATGATTTATACAGTCACACTCAATCCATCCATTGACTATATCGTGCGCTTGGACCAAGTTCAAGTTGGCAGTGTCAATCGTATGGACAGTGATGATAAGTTTGCTGGTGGGAAAGGAATAAATGTTAGCCGTGTCTTAAAACGCTTGGATATTCCAAATACAGCGACTGGATTTATCGGAGGTTTTACTGGTAAATTTATCACAGATACTCTGGCAGAGGAAGAAATTGAAACGCGTTTTGTCCAAGTAGCAGAAGATACGCGTATCAATGTTAAAATCAAAGCAGACCAAGAAACAGAAATCAACGGAACGGGTCCAAATGTGGAACCAGCTCAGCTAGAAGAATTGAAAGCTATTTTATCTAGTCTGACAGCAGATGATACGGTTGTGTTTGCGGGTTCGAGTACTAAGAACCTAGGCAATGTTATCTATAAGGATTTGATTGCCTTGACACGCCAGACTGGTGCGCAAGTGGTTTGTGATTTTGAGGGGCAGACCTTGATTGATAGTTTGGACTACCAGCCACTTTTGGTCAAGCCAAACAGTCACGAACTTGGAGCTATCTTTGGAGTGAAACTCGAAAGTTTAGATGAAATCGAGAACTATGCTCGTCAGTTACTGGTCAAAGGAGCTCAAAACGTTATCATTTCTATGGCTGGGGACGGTGCACTTCTTGTCACATCTGAGGGAGCTTACTTCGCCAAACCTATCAAGGGAATAGTGAAAAATTCAGTCGGAGCTGGCGACTCTATGGTTGCTGGGTTTACAGGTGAATTTGTCAAATCTAAAGATGCATTAGAAGCCTTCAAATGGGGAGTAGCTTGTGGAACAGCAACTACCTTCTCGGATGACTTGGCAACAGCGGAATTTATTAAAGAAACATATGAAAAAGTTGAGGTAGAAAAACGATGAAAATTCAAGACCTATTGAGAAAAGATGTCATGTTGCTGGATTTACAGGCAACTGAAAAAATAGCTGTCATCGAAGAGATGATTAAAAGTTTGGTAGATCACGGTTATGTGACGGATTTTGAAATCTTTAAAGAAGGAATCTTAGCGCGTGAAGCTTTAACTTCCACTGGTTTGGGTGACGGAATTGCTATGCCTCACAGCAAAAACTCTGCTGTTAAAGAAGCAACGGTTCTCTTTGCTAAGTCAAACAAGGGGGTTGACTACGAAAGCTTGGATGGGCAACCAACAGACCTCTTCTTCATGATTGCTGCTCCAGAAGGTGCCAATGATACTCACTTAGCAGCCTTGGCAGAATTGTCTCAATACTTGATGAAAGACGGATTTGCTGACAAACTTCGTCAAGTAACATCTGCTGACCAAGTCATTGAACTCTTTGACCAAGCTTCAGAAAAAGCTGAGGAACCTGTTCAAGCACCTGCTAATGACTCTGGTGACTTCATCGTAGCTGTGACTGCTTGTACAACAGGAATTGCACATACCTATATGGCCCAAGAGGCCCTTCAAAAAGTGGCTGCTGAAATGGGTGTTGGGATCAAGGTCGAAACCAACGGTGCCAGCGGTGTTGGGAATCAATTGACTGCAGAGGATATCCGCAAGGCTAAAGCTGTTATCATCGCAGCAGACAAGGCTGTTAAGATGGATCGTTTCGATGGAAAACCTTTGGTTAACCGTCCAGTTGCAGACGGTATCCGTAAGACTGAAGAATTGATCAACTTGGCTCTTTCAGGAGATGCTGAAGTTTATCGTGCTGCTAATGGAGCAAAAGCTGCAACAGCATCTAATGAAAAACAAAGTATCGGTGGTGCCTTCTACAAACACTTGATGAGTGGTGTATCTCAAATGTTGCCATTCGTTATTGGTGGTGGTATCATGATTGCCCTCGCCTTCTTAATCGACGGAGCTTTTGGTGTGCCACAAGATAGTCTTGGCAATCTCGGATCCTACCATGAGCTAGCTTCTATGTTCATGAAAATTGGTGGCGCGGCCTTTGGCTTGATGCTCCCAGTCTTTGCAGGATATGTAGCCTACTCAATCGCTGAAAAACCTGGTTTGGTAGCAGGTTTCGTGGCTGGTGCTATTGCCAAAGAAGGTTTTGCCTTTAGTAAAATCCCTTATGCTGCAGGCGGAGAAGCAACTTCAACTCTTGCAGGTGTCTCATCTGGTTTCCTAGGTGCCCTTGTTGGTGGATTTATCGCAGGTGCCTTGGTTCTCGCTATCAAGAAATATGTTAAAGTTCCTCGTTCACTTGAAGGGGCAAAATCAATCCTTCTCTTGCCACTTCTTGGAACAATCTTGACTGGATTTGTTATGCTAGCTGTTAACATCCCAATGGCAGCAATCAACACTGCTATGAATGACTTCCTAGGCGGTCTTGGAGGAGGTTCAGCTGTCCTTCTTGGTATCGTTCTTGGTGGAATGATGGCTGTTGACATGGGTGGACCAGTCAACAAAGCAGCTTATGTCTTTGGTACAGGTACGCTTGCAGCGACTGTTTCTTCAGGTGGTTCTGTAGCTATGGCGGCAGTTATGGCTGGAGGAATGGTGCCACCGCTTGCTATCTTTGTCGCAACTCTTCTTTTCAAAGATAAATTTACCAAAGAAGAACGCAACTCTGGTTTGACAAACATCATCATGGGCTTGTCATTTATCACCGAGGGAGCAATTCCATTTGGTGCTGCTGACCCAGCTCGTGCTATCCCAAGTTTCATCCTTGGTTCGGCAGTAGCAGGCGGACTCGTTGGTCTTGCAGGAATCAAACTCATGGCGCCACACGGAGGAATCTTCGTTATCGCTCTAACTTCAAATGCCCTACTTTACCTAGTCTTTGTCTTGATTGGAGCAATCGTAAGTGGTGTGGTTTATGGTTCCCTACGCAAACCACAAGCATAAAAAAGTATCAAAATAGAAAGATTGTACCCTTTGGTGCAATCTTTTTCTCTGTTCGAAATGGCTGTGAAATATGTTATAATAGAAGAATGGCAAACAAGAATACAAGTAAAACAAGACGGAGACCGTCTAAAGCAGAACTCGAAAGAAAACAGGCTATCCAGAGGATGTTGATTTCCTTAGGAATTGCCTTATTGTTGATTATTGCAGCCCTCAAGCTTGGTGCTGCGGGTGTCACCCTTTACAATCTCATTCGACTGTTAGTCGGAAGTTTAGCTTATGTGGCTATAGGTGGTCTCCTCATCTATCTTTTTCTTTTTAAATGGATACGCAAGCAAGAGGGGCTTCTGTCAGGATTTCTCTGTATCTTCGCTGGCTTGCTCTTGATTTTTGAGGCCTATCTTGTCTGGAAGTTTGGTTTGGAGCAGTCAGTTCTAAAAGGGACCTTGGCTCAAGTTATGACGGATCTGACTGGTATCCGGGTGACTAGCTTTGCTGGTGGAGGTCTGCTAGGTGTTGGACTTTACATCCCCATATCCTTTCTTTTCTCCAATATCGGATCGTACTTTATTGGAGTTCTTTTGATTCTAGTTGGGGCTCTCTTGGTCAGTCCTTGGTCTATTTATGATGTTGCAGCCTTTATTGGAGCTCAGTTCAGATCCTTCATGGAAAAACAGGAACAGAGAAAACAGGAACGCTTCATCAAGAGAGAAGAAGAGAAGGCTCGTCAAGAAGCTGAAGAAGCTGCCAGAATTCAGAGAGAACAAGAAGAACAGGATGCCCTACCGCTTCCTCCTGTAGATCCTGAAACTGGAGAAATCTTATCAGAGGTACCAGTCTACGATCTCCCACCAATTCCTGAGGAAGAATGGATTGAACCGGAGATTATCCTCCCTCAAGCTGACTTTGACGTTCCAGATGTGGAAGAAGACTTTGAGGATGAAGAGGTGCAGGTTGATTTTTCTACCAAGGAAGCCCTTGAATACAAACTCCCAAGCTTGCAGCTTTTTGCGCCAGATAAACCCAAAGATCAGTCCAAGGAAAAGAAGATTGTTCGAGAAAATATCAAAATCCTAGAAGAAACCTTTGCTAGCTTTGGTATCAAGGTAACGGTGGAACGGGCTGAAATTGGACCATCAGTTACCAAGTATGAAGTCAAACCAGCAGTCGGTGTACGGGTTAACCGCATTTCCAATCTGGCAGACGACTTAGCGCTAGCTTTAGCAGCCAAGGATGTTCGGATTGAGGCTCCAATACCTGGTAAATCCCTAGTCGGAATTGAAGTGCCTAACTCTGAGATTGCGACCGTTTCCTTCCGCGAACTCTGGGAACAGTCTCAAACAAAACCAGAAAATCTCCTCGAAATTCCTCTAGGGAAGGCTGTCAATGGAATGGCTCGCACCTTTGACCTTTCCAAGATGCCCCACCTACTCGTTGCAGGTTCGACAGGCTCAGGGAAGTCAGTCGCAGTTAACGGTATTATAGCAAGCATTCTTATGAAGGCAAGACCAGATCAGGTCAAGTTTATGATGGTGGATCCTAAGATGGTTGAGTTATCGGTTTACAATGATATTCCTCATCTATTGATTCCAGTTGTAACTAATCCACGCAAGGCCAGCAAGGCTCTGCAAAAGGTTGTGGATGAGATGGAAAACCGCTATGAACTCTTTGCTAAGGTTGGTGTGCGAAATATCGCTGGTTACAATGCTAAGGTCGAGGAATTTAATAGCCAGTCTGAGTACAAACAAGTACCGCTTCCTTTGATTGTTGTCATTGTAGATGAGTTGGCAGACCTCATGATGGTGGCTAGCAAGGAAGTGGAAGATGCCATCATTCGTCTCGGACAGAAGGCGCGTGCTGCAGGAATTCATATGATTCTCGCAACGCAACGCCCATCGGTTGATGTCATCTCTGGTCTCATCAAGGCCAATGTCCCATCTCGTGTGGCGTTTGCAGTTTCATCAGGTACAGATTCACGAACCATCTTGGATGAAAATGGGGCAGAAAAACTGCTTGGTCGAGGAGATATGCTCTTTAAACCAATTGATGAAAATCACCCAGTCCGTCTGCAAGGATCCTTTATCTCGGATGATGATGTCGAACGCATCGTAAACTTCATCAAGGCTCAGGCTGATGCGGACTATGATGAGAGTTTTGACCCAGGTGAGGTTTCTGAAAATGAAGGAGAATTTTCAGATGGTGAAGCTGGTGGCGATCCGCTCTTTGAGGAAGCCAAGGCTCTGGTTATCGAGACACAGAAAGCCAGTGCTTCTATGATTCAGCGTCGTTTATCTGTTGGATTTAACCGTGCGACCCGCCTTATGGAAGAACTCGAAATGGCAGGTGTTATCGGTCCAGCTGAGGGAACCAAACCGCGAAAAGTATTGCAACAATAAAAAATAGCTTCTTTCCAAGTTTGGAAGGAAGCTATTTTAGTGACTACTGGTTCGTTTTATTTTCTGAATTCGTCGTATTTGACTGTGTTCCGCTATCGCTTGTTTCTTTATTTGTAGCAGGTGTAGAAGAGTCCTGAGTTGTTGTTTTCTGCTCTTCTTTTTTCTCCTCTTTCTTGTTGGATTGAGAAGTTTCTTCTTGCGGGGTATTTTCTTTAGTAGAAGTGTTGTCCTTGTTAGGTGTAGTATTTCCCTGAGGGGATTCTTTTTGAATTTCCTTGACAACAGTTGTTTGGGTTGTCGTAGGTTCCTTTTTGTTGTTTTTGTTATTATCCATGGCGTTCATGATGGTGATACTAGCGGTGATTAGGCCAAGGATACTACCGATGGTAGCAATCGTTTTTTGAAAGACAGTAAATCCCTTTTTGATGTGTTCTGTTTTTGGTTTTGAAGTTCTACGATAGTTAGACATGATACTCTCCTTTGATTATGATTTATTATACCTCATTTCTTTAAAAAAATCTTAAAAAAAGAGAAACTTCCCTTTCTTGTCGCAGGTCTCTTTTCGTGATACAATAGAGGGAGTGATTTTAGAAAGCGTGAGAAAATATGATCTACTTTGATAATTCGGCGACAACTAAGCCTTATCCTGAAGCTCTAGAGACCTATATGCAGGTCGCTTCGAAAATTGTAGGAAATCCATCTAGTCTCCATCGTTTGGGCGACCAAGCAACACGAATTTTAGATGCTTCCCGACAGCAAATTGCAGATTTGATTGGCAAGAAAAGTGATGAAATCTTCTTTACCTCTGGTGGAACAGAAGGGGATAACTGGGTCATCAAGGGTGTGGCCTTTGAAAAAGCCCAGTTTGGCAAGCACATCATCGTATCAGCTATTGAGCATCCAGCAGTCAAGGAGTCAGCTCTCTGGCTGAAAAGTCAAGGTTTTGAGGTGGATATTGCCCCAGTTGATGAGAAAGGATTTGTAGATGTTGAGGCCCTAGCAGGTTTGATACGACCTGATACGATCCTCGTTTCGATTATGGCAGTTAACAATGAAATCGGCTCTATCCAGCCTATTCAATCTATTTCAGAACTTTTAGCTGATAAACCAACCGTTTCCTTCCATGTGGATGCGGTTCAGGCACTTGCCAAAATTCCAACTGAAAAATATCTGACTGATCGAGTGGACTTTGCGACCTTCTCGAGTCATAAGTTCCACGGTCTCAGAGGTGTTGGCTTTGTCTATATCAAGTCTGGTAAGAAGATTGCGCCTCTATTGACAGGTGGTGGTCAGGAGCGAGATTTTCGTTCAACTACTGAAAATATCGCAGGAATTGCCGCAACAGCCAAGGCTTTGCGTTTGGCTATGGAAAAGCTAGACCTGTTTATATCTAAGACAAGCCAGATGAAGGCAGTTATTCGACAAGCCCTTCTGGACTATCCAGACATTTTAGTCTTTTCAGATGAGGAAGACTTTGCCCCTCATATCCTGACTTTTGGAATTAAGGGTGTTCGCGGTGAAGTCATCGTTCACGCCTTTGAAGACTATGATATTTTCATTTCCACAACCTCGGCTTGTTCGTCCAAGGCAGGAAAACCCGCAGGTACCTTGATTGCCATGGGAGTGGACAAGGATAAGGCCCAGTCAGCTGTGCGTTTAAGCCTAGACCTTGAAAATGATATGAGTCAGGTTGAGCAGTTTTTGACCAAGCTAAAATTAATTTACAATCAAACTAGAAAAGTAAGATAGGAGCATTCATGCAGTATTCAGAAATTATGATTCGCTACGGAGAGTTGTCAACCAAGGGCAAAAATCGTATGCGGTTCATCAATAAACTTCGCAATAATATTTCGGACGTTTTGTCCATCTATCCCCAAGTTAAGGTAACTGCGGATCGCGACCGTGCCCACGCTTACCTGAATGGAGCCGACTACACAACAGTTGCAGAATCTCTCAAACAAGTCTTCGGGATTCAGAATTTTTCTCCAGTATATAAGGTCGAAAAGTCTGTAGAAGTTCTGAAGTCTTCTGTCCAAGAGATTATGAAAGATATCTACAAGGAAGGCATGACCTTTAAGATTTCTAGTAAGCGCAGCGACCACAACTTTGAACTCGACAGTCGTGAACTCAACCAAACACTTGGTGGAGCTGTATTCGAAGCTATTCCAAATGTCCAAGCTCAAATGAAAAATCCGGACATCAATCTTCAGGTGGAGATTCGTGAGGAAGCAGCTTATCTTTCCTATGAGACTATTCGAGGAGCAGGTGGTTTGCCAGTGGGTACTTCTGGTAAGGGTGTGCTCATGTTGTCAGGAGGGATTGACTCGCCTGTAGCAGGTTATCTAGCCCTTAAACGTGGAGTAGATATTGAGGCCGTTCACTTTGCCAGCCCACCTTACACGAGTCCAGGTGCTCTCAAAAAAGCCCAAGATTTGACCCGTAAATTGACCAAGTTTGGTGGCAATATCCAGTTTATCGAAGTGCCTTTCACAGAGATTCAAGAGGAAATCAAGGCAAAGGCGCCAGAAGCCTATCTTATGACCTTGACACGTCGTTTTATGATGCGCATTACTGACCGTATCCGTGAGGTACGAAATGGTTTAATTATCATTAATGGGGAAAGTCTTGGCCAAGTAGCTAGCCAAACTTTGGAAAGCATGCAGACTATCAACGCTGTGACCAGCACTCCAATTATTCGTCCCGTGGTTACGATGGACAAGTTGGAAATCATTGACATTGCGCAGGAAATCGATACCTTTGAAATTTCAATCCAGCCGTTTGAGGACTGCTGTACTATTTTTGCGCCTGACCGTCCTAAGACAAATCCTAAGATAGAGAATGCAGAGCAGTATGAAAAACGGATGGATGTCGAAGGTTTGGTTGAGCGAGCAGTGGCAGGGATTATGATTACTGAAATCACTCCCCAGGTTGAAAAAGATGCTGTCGATGAGTTAATTGACAATCTCCTCTAATCAGAAAAACCAGAAGAATTCAGAAAAACAAATGAAAAAGTTAGTTTTTAATCCAAAAATGTAAGCAAAACTGACTTTTTTTCTATTTTTATGGTATAATGAGATAAAATTTTGAATATAGAGAGTTTTCTGACAATGAATCATTCCTACTTTTACTTAAAAATGAAAGAACACAAACTCAAGGTTCCTTATACAGGAAAAGAGCGTCGTGTGCGTGTGCTCCTGCCAAAGGACTACGAGAAAGACACAGACCGTTTTTACCCTGTTGTTTACTTTCATGACGGGCAAAATGTCTTTTACAGCAAGGAGTCTTATATCGGACACTCTTGGAAAATTATTCCAGCCATTAAGCGGAATCCTGACATCAGTCGCATGATTGTTGTTGCCATAGATAATGATGGTATGGGGAGGATGAATGAGTATGCGGCTTGGAAGTTTCAAGAATCTCCTATCCCAGGCCAGCAGTTTGGTGGTAAGGGTGTGGAGTATGCCGAATTTGTCATGGAGGTGGTTAAGCCCTTTATCGATGAGACCTACCGAACCAAAGCTGATCGCCAGCATACGGCTATGATTGGTTCGTCTCTAGGAGGCAATATTACCCAGTTTATCGGACTAGAGTATCAAGATCGAATTGGTTGTCTAGGTGTCTTCTCATCTGCTAACTGGCTTCACCAAGAAGCCTTTAACCGCTATATCGAGCGCAAGAAATTGTCGCCTGAACAGCGCATTTTCATCTATGTAGGAACAGAAGAAGCAGACGATACAGACAAGACTTTGATGGCTGGCAATATCAAGCAAGCCTATATCGACTCGTCGCTTCGCTATTACCATGATTTGATTGCAGGTGGGGTGCACTTGGACAATCTTGTTTTGAAAGTTCAGTCTGGTGCCATCCATAGTGAGATTCCATGGTCGGAAAATTTACCAGACTGTCTCCGATTTTTTGCAGAGAAATGGTAAGTTAAGAAAGGAGAAAGCCAATGCATATTGAAAACCTTAGCCACTGGAGTGGCCACCTCAACCGTGAAATGTATCTCAACCGTTATGGGCATGCTGGGATTCCAGTTGTTGTTTTTGCTTCATCCGGTGGTAGTCACAATGAATACTATGATTTTGGCATGATTGACGCCTGTGCTTCCTTTATCGAGGAAGGGCGCGTCCAGTTCTTTACGCTATCCAGTGTAGATAGTGAGAGCTGGTTGGCCACTTGGAAAAATGGTCATGATCAGGCAGAGATGCATCGTGCCTACGAACGCTATGTGATTGAGGAGGCGATTCCTTTTATCAAGCACAAGACAGGTTGGTTTGATGGCATGATGACGACAGGTTGCTCGATGGGGGCCTACCATGCACTCAATTTCTTCCTCCAGCATCCAGATGTCTTTACCAAAGTGATTGCTCTCAGCGGTGTTTACGACGCGCGTTTCTTTGTCGGTGATTACTACAATGATGATGCTATTTACCAGAACTCGCCAGTAGATTATATTTGGAATCAGAATGACGGCTGGTTTATCGATCGTTACCGTCAGGCGGAGATTGTCGTCTGTACGGGCCTCGGTGCTTGGGAACAAGATGGTCTGCCGTCCTTCTACAAACTGAAAGAAGCCTTTGACAAGAAACAAATCCCTGCCTGGTTTGCTGAGTGGGGACATGATGTTGCCCATGACTGGGATTGGTGGCGTAAACAAATGCCTTATTTCCTTGGTCACATGAATCTATAAAAGGAGTTGCCTATGAATTATCTTGTTATTTCACCCTACTATCCACAAAACTTTCAACAGTTTACCATCGAGCTAGCTAATAAAGGCATCACCGTTTTGGGAATTGGTCAGGAGCCTTACGAACAACTAGATGAACCTTTGCGCAATAGCCTAACCGAGTATTTCCGTGTGGACAATCTTGAGAACATAGACGAAGTCAAACGTGCAGTTGCCTTTCTTTTCTACAAGCACGGTCCTATCGACCGCATCGAGTCCCACAATGAATACTGGCTTGAGCTGGACGCAACACTCAGAGAACAATTCAATGTCTTTGGTGTCAAACCAGAGGATCTCAAAAAGACTAAGTTTAAGTCTGAAATGAAAAAACATTTCCAAAAGGCAGGAGTACCTGTTGTTCCGGGAGCAGTGATTAAAACAGAGACCGATGTAGCTCAGGCTGTGGAGGAGATCGGTTTACCATTGATTGCCAAACCAGACAACGGTGTGGGAGCAGCAGCAACCTTTAAACTTGAAAACCAAACAGATGTGGACCGTTTTAAGGCAGAATGGGACCATTCAACCGTCTATTTCTTTGAAAAATTTGTCACTTCTAGCGAAATCTGTACCTTTGACGGACTAGTGGACAAGGACGGTAAGATTGTCTTTTCAACGACTTTTGACTACGCCCATACACCACTGGATCTCATGCTTTACAAGATGGATAATGCCTATTATGTTCTCAAGGATATGGATCCAAAATTGCGTAAGTATGGTGAAGCCATTGTCAAGGAATTTGGCATGAAGGAGCGTTTCTTCCATATCGAATTCTTCCGTGAGGGAGATGACTATATCGCTATTGAGTATAATAACCGTCCGGCAGGTGGTTTTACCATTGATGTTTACAATTATGCCCACTCTTTTGACCTCTACCGAGGTTATGCGGCTATCGTAGCAGGAGAGCCATTCCCTGGTTCATATTTTGAACCCCTCTATTGCTTGGCGACTGCTCGGCGTTTAAGTTCTCATTATGTTTACTCAGAAGAGGAGTTACTAGCTAAATACCAAGGAGGTTTTAAGGCTAAGAAAATCATGCCAGCAGCCTTTGCAGAGTTACAAGGAGATATCCTCTATATGTTGACAACTCCAAGTCGTGAGGAGCTGGATCAGATGTTAGCAGACTTTGGTCAACGTCAAGAGTAAGGAATAGGATGAAAGGAGTTTGACTTCTTTTGTCCTTTTCTTAAAGATAAGTTAAATAAAGCGTTTTCCAGAGATTCTTTTAGAAAATCGGTTGCTAAAAGGCCTAAAAATTGATAGAATAAGGATTGTCTAAAAAAATTAAGGAGAATCTATCAAATGGATTTTACATGGGCTATTAAATATGCCACTGAATTTTTGGGAACTGCCATTCTGATCATTCTTGGTAATGGTGCAGTTGCTAACGTTGAACTTAAAGGTACGAAAGGTCACCAAAGTGGCTGGCTCGTTATCGCGGTTGGTTACGGTATGGGGGTTATGATCCCAGCCTTGATGTTCGGTAATGTATCTGGTAACCACATCAACCCAGCCTTCACACTTGGACTTGCTGTGAGTGGACTTTTCCCTTGGGGACAAGTACCATATTATATCCTTGCGCAAGTTTTAGGAGCGATTTTTGGTCAAGCTATGGTTGTTGCAACTCACCGTCCTTACTACTTGAAAACAGAGAATTCTAATAACATTTTGGGTACTTTCTCAACAATTTCAAGTGTTGATCACGGTACAAAAGAATCACGTTTCGCAGCAAGTGTAAATGGTTTTATCAATGAGTTTGTCGGTTCGTTTATTCTGTTCTTTGCAGCCCTAGGAATGACTAAAAACTTTTTTGGTGCGGAAGTAATGCAATACATGAAGCAAATGGCAACGCAGGCTAATCAAACAGTTGACTTTTCTGAATTAGCTATTAAGGCTCAAATAGCACCACACACAGCAGCAGGTCTTTCAGTTGCTCATTTAGGGCTTGGTTTCCTAGTAATGGCCTTGGTAACTTCACTCGGTGGACCTACTGGACCTGGTTTGAACCCGGCTCGTGACTTTGGACCACGTCTTCTTCACGAACTCCTTCCAAAATCAGTTCTTGGTCAACACAAGGGTGATTCAAAATGGTGGTATGCATGGGTTCCGGTTGTAGCTCCAATTGCAGCGGGAATTGCAGCAGTAGCACTATTCAAACTACTTTACCTATAAGAAACGAAACTGGGGAAACCCAGTTTTTTTCTTGGAAAATTTTCTAATTTAAACAAATATGGCTTGTAAAATATTCTAAAATCCTTTAAAATAAAAGAGTTGGAGGAACTTATGGATGTGAATGAGATTGTTCGGATCATTCCGACTTTGAAAGTTAATAATCGAAAATTAAATGAGACATTTTACATTGAAACTCTAGGAATGAAACCCTTACTAGAAGAGTCTGCCTTTCTTTCATTAGGCGACCAGACGGGTACGGAGAGATTGATTTTAGAAGAGTCTCCAAGCATGAGAACACGCAGAGTTGAAGGACTTAAGAAACTGGCTAGACTCTTGATAAAGGTTGAGGATCCTTCTGAAATCGAGGCCCTTCTTTCTCAGATGAAGTCTCTTCCTCGCCTGTTTAAAGGAAGCCGTGGATATGCTTTTGAGATTGTTTCTCCTGAAGAGGATGTGATCCTTGTTCATGCAGAAAATGATGTAAGAGATTTGGTTTCACTGGAAACTGTTCCTGAATTTTATTCAAATACAAGTATAAAATACGTGAGTCAATTTGAGGTTTCTATGGAGTTGCGCTTGCCTGAGGGAACGGAGAGTTTACTTGATCCCGAAGTGGTAGCCAAGGCAATTAGCTTTACCAAAGGGGAAAGTCCAGATTTGACTGTTGAAAACAACGTCACTTGGGATTTATCTATGATAAAATTTTTGGTGAAGGATTTAGATTTGACTAGTCTTCGTCATAAATTTGAAAAGACAGGCTATTTTGTTCCCAAGTCTGAAAAATTCTTCCTTGGTAAAGATACCAATAATATCGAATTGTGGTTTGAAGAAGCATGAAGTGGGAAAAAATTCTAAGAAAAATAGAAAATCAAATCGAGGCAGGGGTCTATCCCGGGGCCTCTTTTGCGTATTATAAGGATGGTGAATGGAAAGAGTCTTATCTGGGCTTGAGTGACCCTGAGAAAGGTTTGAAAACAGAGTTGGGACTGGTCTATGACCTAGCTAGTGTGAGTAAGGTTGTGGGAGTGGGAACAGTCTTTACCTTCTTGTGGCAACAAGGTAAATTAAATATTGACCGACCAGTGACAGATTTTCTGCCTGAGTGTGATTACCCAGATATCACTATCCGTAAACTTCTGACCCATGCTACAGACTTAGATCCCTTTATTCCCAATCGGGATCTCTTGACAGCTCCTGAATTAAAAGAAGCCATGTTTCACCTCAACAGACGAAGTCAGACAGCCTTCCTATACTCGGATGTTCACTTTTTACTCTTGGGCTTTCTTTTGGAAAAAATCTTTGAACAAGACTTGGATCAGATTATAGAAGAACAAGTTTTGGAACCATGGGGGATGAAGGAAACGATGTTTGGCCCCGTTGAGTTTGCTGTACCCACAGTGAGAGAAGTAGAGGCAGGTATTGTTCATGATCCTAAGGCTCGTCTTTTAGGAAAACACGCTGGAAGTGCAGGCTTATTTTCAACTGTTAAGGATTTGCAAATCTTTCTGGAACATTACTTGAAAGATGATTTTGCTGAAAACTTGAGCCGAAATTACTCTCCCTTAGATGATAAAGAGCGTTCGCTAGCCTGGAATCTGGAGGGGGCTTGGCTAGACCATACGGGCTATACAGGTACCTTCATCATGTGGAACCGGGAGAATCAGGAGGCTTCCATCTTTTTATCCAATCGAACGTATGAGAAGGATGAGCGTGCCCAGTGGATAATCGATCGAAACCAAGTCATGGATATGATTCGTAGGGAAGAGTAGGGAGAAAGCATGTCAAAAACCGTAAAAGGAACGCTATTCACAGTGGTTGCAGGGATTGCTTGGGGCTTGTCTGGAACTAGTGGCCAATACCTGATGGCGCACGGGATTTCCGCTCTAGTCTTGACCAATCTGCGGCTCATCATTGCAGGATTGGCTCTGGTATTTTTAACCTATGCGACTGCAAAGGATAAACTCTTTGCTTTTTTAAAAGACGGAAAAAGCCTTTTATCTCTGCTGTTATTTGCCTTGTTTGGACTTTTCTTAAACCAGTTTGCCTATCTTTCTGCTATTCAGGAAACCAATGCTGGAACGGCGACGGTTCTCCAGTATGTGTGTCCTGTTGGAATCTTGATTTATACTTGTATCAAGGACAGGGTGGCACCAACTCTAGCTGAGATTGTTTCGATTGTTTTAGCAATCGGAGGGACTTTTCTTATCGCGACTCATGGGGAACTTGACCAGTTGTCTGTCACACCTGCGGGTCTTTTCTGGGGGCTCTTTTCTGCCTTGACCTACGCCCTCTATATCATCCTTCCTATCGCTTTGATTAAGAAGTGGGGAAGTATTTTGGTGATTGGTGTGGGGATGGTTATTTCTGGTGTAGTGGCTATTCCCTTCACAGGAGTTTTGCAGGCTAACATACCGACCAGCTTGGATTTTCTCTTTGCATTTGCTGGGATTATCATTATCGGAACTGTCTTTGCCTACACCGCTTTTCTAAAAGGAGCTAGTCTGATAGGACCAGTTAAGTCTAGTTTATTGGCTTCCATAGAGCCAATTTCAGCCGTTTTCTTTGCCTTTCTGATTATGAAGGAACAATTCTACGCGATTGACTTTGTTGGTATGGGCATGATTTTGCTTGCGGTAACCATCATTTCTTTGAAAGATTTGTTGATAGAAAACAAACGGAAGGTTGAATGAGAAACTAGTTACTCGTAAAAAGAGGTTGATTTGAATATCCTATCGAAATATTAATTACGGATAAGGAATGGGAGTGGAATTTTATAAAATTTTAAGTTTCTTTTCTTACAATAAACCAATCTTTAACTGCTAGAAGGAGGAGATATGAAAATTTTACAAAGCATTCACCCAACTAAGCCCCTGTGCTACTTGAGATGGTTTGACATTTTGATTATCACAGTTCTAATGTTTGGCCTGTTTATCATTCGTTCAACGGAGCTCTTTTTAGAAAGTATGTTTCCGACAGGTTTGTCAACTACAATGGATACGGCAAGTAATACTGTCGGCGAAGGAGCGGCCTATTCGAGCAACTTCACTCTGCAAGTGATATTTCTGACCTTGACCTTGCTTTACCTTTTGATTCGGAATTATGATTTCAAACAACTTCCTATTCGTTGGACCTGGTCCCTTCTCTTTTGGGTTCCATTTATATTTGCCATTGTGGGATTGTTTGGAGACTTGGTGACGACACTAACTGGTGAATACAATTACTTTAATCCAGCCCTTTTTGCCCACATAGATCCCATGGAAGTTATACGGAAATTCCTAGCGCTTAGTCCGATGGCAATTGCCTATGCCTTGCTAAATGGCTTCTATGAAGAGTTTTTCTTTCTAGGGTTGTTGACCTCAGTGAAAGAAAAGCACAAGTGGAGGGTTTTGTTTTATTCTACCCTCATTCGGATTTCTTTTCACACTTATCAAGGATTAGTATGGGCGCTGGTTATTGGTGTAGTTTATGGCTTATTCTATTATTTTTTGTACAAATATAAGGTGAAAAATCTCCTCCCGTTCTTTCTCATGCATGCTCTGGCAGACATGTTTGGGTCTAGTCTCATGTATCTCCTGATTGCCTGGGGAAGGTAAGAATCAGAAAAATCCACTTAATCGAGTGGATTTTTTGTGTATAGATGATTAGTCTTTATTTTCGTGTGGCAAGATCAAGTTTAAGATAATTCCTGTCATGGCTGATAGGGCAGTACCTGAAAGTGTAACTGGGCCAAGTTTGAGGATGGCTCCACCGAGTCCAAGTACCAACATGGCACTGGCGATGATGAGGTTACGCATTTGACTGAAGTCAACGCGCTCTTTAATCAAAACTTTCAGACCGTTGCTGGCGATAACTCCGTAGAGAAGGATGGACATACCACCAAGTACAGCACTTGGGATTGTTGAGATCAAGGCAGTGAATTTACCAAGGAAGCTAAGTGCAATTGCGATAAAGGCTGCGTTACGGATAACTGAGACAGAAGCGATACGGGTCATTCCGATAACCCCTGTATTTTCACCGTAAGTCGTATTAGCTGGTCCACCGAGGAAGGCAGATACAGATGTTGCGATACCGTCACCGAGAAGTGTACGGTGAAGACCTGGTTCTTTCAAGAATTGACGGCCACAGATTTGACCCAAAACAGTATGGTCTCCGATATGTTCAGAAATTGTTACGATAGCGATTGGCAAGATGGCAATGGTTTCTGGACCAAAGTAAAGATTGTATTCTTTAAAGGCACCACCAGTGCTAAACGGCAAGTAGAAACCAGGAATTTCAAACCAGTTAGCTTTAAGAACTGGTGTAAAATCAACCAAGCCAAGAGTTAGTGCGAAGAGGTAACCACCGATAATGGCAAAGAGGAAAGGAATAATTCGTAGGAAGCCTTTTCCTTTAGTATTGATAAAGGCAGCAATCAAGAAAGTAACAACTGCTACAAGAGCATTTTTCCAATTTCCGTCCGCTACAAGTCCAGCGTTAGTAACTGCTGAACCTGCAAGTCCGAGACCGATAACGATGATCATAGGACCGATAATGATTGGTGGTAAGAGTTTATCGATCCATTTTGTACCTGCAAAACGAACACCAGCAGCAACAAGGACGTAGACCAAACCAGTCAAGATCACCCCTGTTTGGGCAGCAGATACATCCCCACCCATTTCTTTCATAGCCAGTGACATAGCTGTGATAAAGGCAAATGAAGAACCTAGATAAACTGGAACTTTAAACCCAGTTGAAATCATGTAGATGAGTGTTCCAACACCTGAAGCAAAAAGGGCAACAGATACAGGCATTCCCAAAATCAATGGTACCAAGATGGTCGCACCGAACATGGCGAAAACGTGTTGGAAACTAAGGAGAATTCCTTTTCCAGCTGAAGGACGTTGGTCAACGTCTAGTAACAAATCAACAGTTGATTCTTGTTTCATATAAACCTCACTTTTGGGCATCAAAAAAGAGCCCATTATTTTACAGCAATAGGCTCTCAGAGTAAGACTTCTTTAAAATAGATTATTCCATTCTTAAAGAACTTCATATATATCCGCGTCTTCGTCACCTCACAGGATGACATTAAAAACCTTTGCTTAGGATAGTATAGCAGAAAAAAATGATTTTGTAAATCATTTTTTCCCGAGTAGAAATGTAAGAGCGAGGTTGATTTTGTAAATCATTTTTTCCCGAGTAGAAATGTAAGAGCGAGGTTGATTTTGTAAATCATTTTTTCCCGAGCCTAGAAATGTAAGAGCGAGGTTGATTTTGTAAATCATTTTTTCCCGAGCCTAGAAATGTAAGAGCGAGAAATGATTTTGTAAATCATTTTTACTCAACTTTAAACAAGGGCGCGCTATTGATAGGATTAAAGCGGGCGTTTATTGGGCATGCCAGCCTTACGTGGATATTTGTTTGGGGTTTCCTTTTTCTTTTCGACGATAGTGATATAGCGCGAATCTCCATTTGGTAGGGCATAGCTGAGGTTGTCCACTACCTTGCTAAAGAGGAGGTTGAGGGCATTCTTGGCTTTTAGCAATTCCTCGGGCGCATTGCTAGCCTTGAGTGCCAATAGTTTTCCACCGACTTTAAGATAGGGAATGGTCAGCTCAGACAAGATCTGCATGCGGGCAACAGCACGAGCCGTCACTATATCAAACTGAGCACGGAAGTTCTTGTCTTGGGCAAAGTCTTCTGCCCGTCCATGGTAGAAGTGAACACCATCCAAATCCAACTCCTGAGCCAAAAGCTGAAGGAAGTTAATGCGCTTATTGAGCGAATCAATGATGGTCACCTCCAACTGAGGATAGAGGATTTTCATGGGCAGACTAGGAAATCCTGCCCCCGCTCCGATATCAAGCAGTTTGATATTTTCATTGGGAATCAAACCTTGTAGAATGGGTGCAATCGAATCGTAAAAATGTTTGAGATAAACTTCTTCCTTGTCTGTAATAGCTGTCAAATTAATCTTTTCATTCCACTCGACCAAGAGCTCAAAATAGCGTTCAAATTGGTTCTTTTGCTTGTCCGAAAGTGGAAGATTTTGCTCAGCTAGTAGGCTGTAAAATGTTTCTGGTTTCATAGTAGTTTCCTTCTCTAGTATCATCTTATTTTACCATATTCATTAAAAATTTGATATACTGGTAGTAATCTAAAAGCAGAAAGGAATAAGATTATGATTTGGATTATTCTTGGAGTTTTGGCTCTGATTGTTATTTTTGTGATTGTTAGCTATAACGGTTTGGTTAAAAATCGTATGCAGACCAAGGAGGCTTGGAGCCAGATTGATGTTCAGTTGAAGCGTCGTAATGATCTCCTCCCAAACTTGATTGAAACAGTCAAAGGCTATGCGAAATATGAAGGTTCTACCTTGGAAAAAGTGACAGAACTTCGTAGACAAGTAGCCGCAGCAACTTCACCGGCAGAAGCTATGAAGGCCAGTGATGCCCTTACCCGCCAGATTTCTGGTATCTTTGCAGTAGCAGAGAATTACCCAGACTTGAAAGCTAGTGCTAACTTTATCAAATTGCAAGAAGAGTTGACCAATACAGAAAATAAAATTTCTTACTCTCGCCAACTCTACAACAGTGTTGTCAGCAACTACAATGTAAAACTTGAAAGTTTCCCAAGCAACATCATCGCAGGACTATTTGGCTTTAAAGCTGCAGACTTCCTTCAAACACCTGAAGAGGAAAAGGCAGTTCCTAAAGTTGACTTTAGCGGATTAGGTGACTAAGATGTTGTTTGATCAAATTGCAAGCAATAAGCGAAGAACCTGGATTTTGTTGCTGGTTTTCTTCCTACTCTTGGCCTTGGTTGGTTATGCGGTTGGCTATCTCTTTATGCGTTCAGGTCTTGGTGGCATGATTATTGCCTTGATTATTGGTCTTATCTACGCTCTGACTATGATCTTTCAATCGACAGAGATTGTCATGTCTATGAATGGGGCGCGTGAGGTTGATGAGCAAACAGCTCCAGACCTCTACCATGTAGTAGAAGATATGGCCATGGTCGCTCAGATTCCCATGCCGCGTGTTTTCATCATTGAGGATTCTTCTTTAAATGCCTTTGCAACAGGTTCGAATCCGCAGAATGCAGCAGTCGCAGCCACTTCGGGTCTTCTGGCTATCATGAATCGTGAGGAGCTAGAAGCTGTTATGGGGCATGAAGTCAGTCATATCCGAAACTACGATATCCGCATTTCGACCATTGCTGTCGCCCTTGCCAGTGCCATTACCCTTCTGTCTAGTATGGCAGGACGGATGATGTGGTGGGGTGGCGCAGGTCGCAGACGGAGTAATGATGATCGCGATGGAAATGGTTTGGAGATTATCATGCTTGTTATCTCTCTCTTAGCCATTGTTCTGGCACCTCTCGCAGCAACCTTGGTGCAACTAGCCATTTCCCGTCAGAGGGAATTTTTGGCGGATGCATCCAGTGTGGAGCTGACTCGCAATCCTCAAGGGATGATCAATGCCTTGCGCAAGTTGGACAATAGCGGGCCGATGCATCACCATGTTGACGATGCCAGCAGCGCTCTGTACATCAATGATCCCAAGAAAGGTGGCGGACTACAAAAACTCTTTTATACCCACCCACCTATCTCAGAACGAATCGAACGCTTGAAACAAATGTAAAAAGAATCCAGAGGTCGTCTCTGGATTTTTGCTATGTTCAACATTTATAAATCTTGTAAATCGACGACTTCCAAACCATTTTCTGTCAAACGATAGAGACTCGTACAGACCTCTTTTAAGAAGCGTCTGTCATGCGAAACAGTGATCAGACCGCCGGGATAATAGGCAAAGAGTTTTCTTATTTCGGGTTGAGAAGTGGGAGAAAAATTACGTGTAGGCTCATCTAGAAGAAGAAAGTTTGGTTTGCGCAGGACTAATTCCAAAAGAAGCAGTTTGCCTTGTTGACCACCAGATAAGGAACGGATTTGGTGGTGCATCTCTGGATAGCTGAAATTGAGACTGGCTAGGTGAGATTGGATTTTCTGTAGTTCTTCTTTTTGTCCAGTTTGGCTGAGATAGGCTACTGGAGATAGATCCAGTTGCAATGTTTCTTGATAATCTTGTGGCATAAAACCAAGCGAAATTTCTCTTTTGGCGCTGAGCAGTTGTTGCAACTTGGCTAGCAGAGTCGATTTCCCAATACCATTAGGCCCGATGATACCGATTTTATCTTGGCCACGGATAGTTAGTTGAAGTCCTTGAACCAAAACGCGCTCACCAATGGACAACTTTTCCTTTTCCAGTCGGATTAAGACTTTAGAAGCCGCTAATGGTTGGATATCTGAGAAGAAGAGTTGGATTTGTTCCTCTTCAAGTGGCTTTTGTGTCATGAACTGAGCTTCCTTTTCAAAGCGTTTTTCTTGAGAGAGAACATTTTTCATCTTTTTAGCCAATAGGCGCCCAGCAGTACTGTCTTTGGTAGCTCGAAGTGCAGTTTCTACATTTTGCTTAACTCGGCGATGTTTTTCCATGGTTTTGTCATAGGCTCTCTGGTCGTTAGCAGCTTGCTGGCTTTGTCTGGCAAAACTAGCCTTTCTCTGCTCACTGTAGCGATCATAGTCTAAATGCTCGACTAGCGTTTCCGCTTCTTTCCGATGCTTGACCAGTCGCAAGTGGACAATAGTATCTGCCGTTTGAGAGAGAAAGTCTTCATCGTGCGAAATAAAAATAACTGTTTGCCTAATCTTTTGAATCTGACCTTTTAGCCAATCAACCGTCTCAAGGTCTAGGTCATTTGAAGGTTCATCTAAAAATAGAATCTCAAAAGGTTTTGCCAGCTCATGGATGAGTTGAACTTTCAAAGCTTCGCCCCCTGATAGACTGCCAATTTCTTGGTCGCTAGCAAAACGGTCGCTATCAAAGTGCAACTCCTCCGCCAAACGATAAAGAATGCTGTAGTCTAATTCAGTAGAATCCAAAAAGAAGTAGTCATGTAGAGTTTTCTTTTTCAGGTCCTCAGCTAGTTTTTGAGGAATGTAGGCCAGTGATTGAAGGTCAGAATGGATGTCTCCCTTGATAGTGAAATCAGGCCATTTTTCCCCCATTAAAGCTCGTAGCAAGGTTGATTTGCCATTTCCTTCTTCACCAATAATAGCAACCTTTTCCCCATCTTGGATAGTCATGCTTAAGTCAGATACAAGGTCTCGTAAATCTTTGTTTTGTGTGATGGTCAGGTGATTGATTTTTATCATATTGTTGCCCTTTCTAGAATGTCCATAGTGCATAACAAAAAGCTCTACTTTACCTAGTAGAGCCCAAAGTCACTGTCAAAAACTCTATTATCCTCGTTGAAAAGCTCGTCAAACTAGCTTGGAGCTGCCTAACCCAACCCAAGAGGAGCATAGCTTTCTAGTTTTTTGATTTTCAATGAGGATAAAGTACCAGAAAATCCAGTACAAAAAGAGCACACAAAAAGAGACAAAAACAAGATCTACTAAATAAAGTTTCTTTATTTGATAGACTTAGTTGTTCACGTCTCCCTTACCTCCGAGTATTAGTACCTCTATCCTATACCTTTTAGGAAATTTTGTCAATAGAAAATCCAAAATTCTAAACTTTAAAATCCAAAAACAGGTCCATAGAGAGTCAGTACGTGTTTGACGTTCTCGTAATGGAACTTGTCATAGTTACGCCAAGCAGCACGAGCTTGATCGTTTAGTTTTAGACTACCCAGTCCAATCAGAAGACTGGTACGTTGGTAAAATTTCTCAAGGTCGATTAAGATACTGTTGTCCAGTTTTTCTGCTTTTTTAGTTCCTTGAGAGCGCTGTTTAGCAGCTCTTGCAGTCGAAGATCATCGGCTGTACCTTGTTTACAGCTTTGGTAGCTTTTATTTAACTCGGAAAGGAGTTGGTAAGCTTCAGTGATGAGTGCTTTGTCTTCCATATGAGCATCCTCCTTGCTCTGATGTATTCTTGCCTATAGTATAGCACTAATAGGAAAGTTTGTCATAGTAAATATATTAAAAATGAGATTTTAATATCAAAGTTTGGGAGGCTGACTTATAGCCTTTTCATGGTATAATCAAGTGAGTAAATCTTTATGGAGGAAATATGAAGTTAAATATTCAAGAAATTCGTAAGCAGCCTGAAGGCTTGCATTTTGAACAAGCTTTAGACCTGGCATCAGACTTACGTAACCGTAATCAAGAAATTTTAGATGTCAAAGATATCCTTGCTGTTGGAAAGGTACAGTACGAAGACCGTATGTATTTCTTAGACTATCAGCTATCTTATACCATTGTCCTTGCTTCCAGCCGCAGTATGGAGCCAGTTGAGTTGGCTGAGTCATATCCAGTGACAGAAGTTTTCATGGAAGGAGCGACCAACCAACTGGATCAGGAAGTTCTAGATGATGACTTGGTCTTGCCTATCGAAAATGGGGAAATCGACCTTGCTGAGAGCGTAGCAGATAATATCTTGCTCAATATCCCAATCAAGGTCTTGACGGCAGAAGAAGAGGCGGGCCAAGGTTTTGTGTCAGGAAATGACTGGCAAATCATGACTGAAGATGAATACCAGGCTCAACAAGCAGTCAAGAAAGAAGAAAACAGTCCATTTGCTGGCTTGCAAGGACTATTTGATGGGGACGAGTAGATGGTTTTATCTAAGAAACGTGCCCGTCATGTCATTGAGGAAATCATTGCCCTCTTTCCAGATGCTAAGCCTAGTCTTGATTTTACCAATCATTTTGAACTCTTGGTTGCAGTGATGCTGTCAGCCCAGACGACAGACGCCGCAGTCAACAAGGCCACACCAGGTCTCTTTGCCGCCTTTCCAACGCCACAAGCCATGTCTGTCGCGACAGAAAGTGAAATTGCTTCACACATTTCTCGTCTAGGACTTTATCGCAATAAGGCCAAGTTTCTAAAAAAATGTGCCCAACAGCTACTAGATGATTTTGATGGTAAAGTCCCTCAGACTCGCGAGGAATTAGAAAGTCTAGCAGGTGTTGGACGTAAAACAGCCAATGTAGTTATGAGTGTGGGCTTTGGAATTCCGGCCTTTGCAGTGGATACCCATGTTGAACGTATCTGCAAGCACCATGATATTGTTAAAAAATCAGCTACGCCACTTGAAGTAGAGAAACGTGTTATGGATGTCTTGCCACCAGAAGAATGGTTAGCAGCTCACCAGGCCATGATTTACTTTGGACGAGCTATCTGCCATCCCAAAAATCCAGAATGTGACCACTATCCCCAACTGTATGATTTTAGTAATGTTTAAGGGGACTCTGAAAAAGTTTTTACTTGATTTTAAGAGTGCTTTGTGCTATATTAAATGATAACTAAATAATCCTTTAAACCTGTCCCGTGAGGCAGGCAAGGAGCGCGATAAAGTAGAAGGGTGAAGTCTGTACTGTATACAGTAGGGCTCGCTTAGCTATACATTTCAAGTCTCCTTGTAGAAGGAGACTTTTCTTTTTGGAGGTTTGTCATGAAGACAAAAGAAGTTGTAGACGAATTGACTGTCAAACGAGCGATTACGCGAATTACTTATGAGATTATCGAGCGCAATAAAGATTTGAATAAGATTATCCTAGCAGGGATAAAAACGCGTGGTGTTTTCATCGCTCATCGTATCAAAGAACGCTTGGAGCAGTTGGAAAACATCACTGTTCCTGTTGTGGAATTGGACACCAAACCTTTCCGTGATGATGTTAAAATCAGAGAAGATACTTCTTTAATTTCTGTTGATGTGACAGACCGTGAAGTTATCTTGGTGGATGATGTACTCTATACAGGCCGAACCATCCGTGCTGCTATCGATAATATTGTTGGACATGGTCGTCCTGCGCGCGTGAGTCTTGCGGTGCTAGTTGACCGTGGACATAGAGAATTGCCTATCCGTCCAGATTACGTTGGGAAAAATATCCCAACTAGCCGTTCTGAAGAAATCATCGTAGAGATGACAGAACTTGATGGTCAAGACAGAGTTCTGATTACTGAAGAAGCTTAGAAAGCTAAAGGAGTAGCCATGTCAGAAAATCAACAAGCATTGAACCATGTGGTTTCCATGGAAGACCTCACTGTTGATCAAGTGATGAAATTAATCAAACGAGGGATCGAGTTTAAAAACGGAGCCCAACTTCCCTACGAGAACAAACCTATCGTATCGAATCTCTTCTTTGAGGATTCTACTCGGACACATAAGTCCTTTGAAGTGGCAGAGATTAAGCTAAGGTTGGAGCGACTGGACTTTGATGTGAAGACTAGTTCGGTCAATAAGGGTGAGACACTTTATGATACCATCTTGACCCTATCTGCTCTAGGAGTGGATGTCTGTGTGATTCGCCACCCAGAGGTCGACTATTACAGAGAGTTGATTGCGAGTCCATCGATTACGACTTCCATCATCAATGGTGGTGATGGTTCGGGACAACATCCTAGTCAGAGCTTGCTTGATTTGATGACCATTTATGAGGAGTTTGGTCACTTTGAGGGTCTCAAGGTTGCTATTGCAGGTGACTTGGACCACTCACGTGTTGCCAAGTCTAATATGCAGATTTTGAAACGCTTGGGAGCTGAACTTTTCTTTGCAGGGCCTGAGGAATGGAGAAGTCAAGAGTTTGCGGACTATGGACAGTTTGTAACTATTGATGAGATTGTTGATCAGGTGGATGTTTTGATGTTACTCCGAGTTCAACATGAACGCCATGAAAGTGGAGCCGTTTTTTCAAAAGAAGACTACCATGCTCAACACGGCTTGAACCAAGAACGCTATAATCGCTTAAAAGAAAAAGCAATCCTTATGCACCCAGCTCCAGTCAATCGAGATGTGGAAATTGCTGACCACTTGGTTGAAGCGCCAAAATCACGCATTGTCCAACAAATGACCAATGGTGTCTTTGTTCGAATGGCAATCTTAGAATCCGTACTGGCGAGTAGAAACGCCAACTAAAACACAAGACGTTAAAAGACGCCAGTGAGCGTCCACGAGAGGTGAAAATATGACAAAAAGACTTCTAGTATTAGAAGATGGCACAGTTTTTGAAGGCAAGGCCTTTGGAGCAGATATTGATGTTACAGGCGAAATCGTCTTTAATACAGGGATGACCGGTTACCAAGAATCCATTACAGACCAGTCTTATAATGGACAAATCTTGACTTTCACTTATCCTTTGGTGGGAAATTATGGAATTAACCGTGATGATTACGAATCCATCATTCCAACTTGTAAAGGAGTTGTCGTTTTTGAAGAGGCACGTAGAGCTAGCAACTGGCGGAATCAAATGACCTTGGATGAATTTTTGAAAGCTAAGAAAATTCCAGGTATTTCAGGGATTGATACGCGTGCACTTACCAAGATTATCCGTAAGCATGGTACCATGCGTGCAACCTTGACTCACGTTGGGGACAGCATGGACCATGTGACGGACCAGCTCCAAGCAACAGTCTTGCCTACAGATAATATCAAGCAGGTTTCTACTAAAACTTCCTATCCAGCTCCTGGAGTTGGTTTGAGTGTGGTCTTAGTAGACTTTGGTCTCAAGCACTCAATCTTACGTGAACTTTCTAAGCGTAACTGTAACGTGACCGTCGTTCCGTATTCAACAACGGCAGAAGAAATTCTCCACCTCAATCCTGATGGAGTTATGTTGTCAAATGGTCCAGGTAACCCAGAAGACGTTCCAGAAGCACTGGACATGATTCGTGGTGTGCAAGGGAAAATTCCAATTTTCGGAATTTGTATGGGACACCAACTCTTTGCTATGGCAAACGGTGCTAAGACCTACAAGATGAAATTTGGTCACCGAGGATTTAACCACGCGGTACGTGAAATTGCAACAGGACGCGTAGACTTTACTAGCCAGAACCATGGTTATGCAGTCAGCCGTGAGGACTTGCCAGAGCACCTGATCATTACCCACGAAGAAATTAATGACAAATCAGTTGAAGGAGTTCGCCACAGATACCAACCAGGTTTCTCTGTTCAATTCCACCCAGATGCAGCTCCTGGTCCACACGACGCTAGCTACCTCTTTGATGAATTTATCGAGATGATGGAAGCTTTTAAACAATCAAACTAAGAACGAGTAAAAGAGCTCGTCGGAGAATTTATTTAATGGCAACCTGAGAGTTGCCGAATAGAAAGGAGAAGATACATTGTTCGCGGAAGTGAACACGCCCTAAGAACTGTGTGAAAAAGATAAATATCGTCTTGACGCTAAAAGCGTCTGCACCGAGTTTCCTATTTTCACTATGTTCTTTACGGGCTTTGTATCATAAACTATGCCTAAACGTACTGATATTCAAAAAATTATGGTGATTGGTTCTGGTCCGATTATTATTGGTCAGGCTGCTGAGTTTGACTACGCTGGAACCCAGGCCTGCTTGTCTTTGAAAGAGGAAGGCTATGAAGTTGTCTTGGTGAACTCAAACCCTGCCACCATCATGACGGATAAGGAGATTGCAGACAAGGTTTATATTGAACCGATTACACTGGAGTTTGTGACACGTATTCTCCGTAAGGAACGTCCAGATGCCTTGCTTCCAACTCTTGGTGGGCAAACAGGGCTCAATATGGCCATGGAATTGTCTAAAAATGGTATCCTAGATGAGCTTGGAGTAGAGCTTCTAGGTACTAAATTGTCTGCCATCGACCAAGCAGAGGACCGTGACCTCTTTAAACAATTGATGGAAGAGCTTGAGCAGCCAATCCCTGAATCTGAAATTGTCAACACAGTGGAAGAAGCTGTTGCCTTTGCGGCGTCAATCGGCTACCCAGTTATCGTCCGTCCAGCCTTCACCCTTGGTGGTACTGGTGGTGGTATGTGTGCCAATGAGGAAGAATTGCGTGAAATCGCTGAAAATGGCTTGAAACTGTCACCCGTTACCCAATGTTTGATTGAGCGCTCCATTGCCGGTTTTAAAGAAATCGAGTACGAGGTCATGCGTGACTCAGCTGACAATGCCCTCGTTGTTTGTAACATGGAAAACTTTGACCCAGTTGGGATTCACACAGGAGATTCCATCGTATTTGCCCCTGCGCAAACCATGTCGGACTATGAAAACCAAATGCTCCGTGACGCTAGCTTGAGCATTATCCGAGCCCTCAAGATTGAGGGTGGATGTAACGTTCAGCTGGCACTTGATCCCCACAGCTTCAAGTACTATGTTATCGAAGTAAACCCTCGTGTATCGCGTTCGTCAGCTCTTGCTTCTAAGGCAACAGGTTATCCGATTGCCAAATTGGCTGCCAAGATTGCCGTCGGTTTGACCTTGGATGAGGTCATCAACCCAGTCACAGGTTCAACCTTTGCCATGTTTGAACCAGCCCTCGACTACGTCGTTGCCAAGATTCCACGTTTTCCATTTGACAAGTTTGAAAAAGGTGAGCGTCGTCTGGGTACCCAGATGAAGGCGACTGGAGAAGTCATGGCGATTGGTCGTAACATCGAGGAATCACTTCTCAAGGCATGTCGCTCTCTTGAAATTGGAGTTCACCACAATGAAATGCCAGAACTTGCAACCGTTTCTGATGATGCCTTGATTGAAAAAGTTGTCAAGGCCCAAGATGACCGTCTCTTCTATGTATCAGAGGCCATTCGCCGTGGTTACACACCAGAAGAAATTGCTGAATTGACTAAGATTGATATCTTCTATCTTGATAAACTCTTGCACATCTTTGAAATTGAGCAGGAATTGGGTGCCCATCCACAAGATTTAGAAGTTTTGAAAACAGCCAAAGTCAATGGTTTCTCAGACCGTAAGATTGCTGAACTCTGGAAAACGACTGCAGACCAAGTTCGCCAACTTCGTTTGGAAAACAAGATTGTCCCAGTATACAAGATGGTCGATACCTGTGCGGCAGAATTTGAATCAGAGACTCCATATTTCTATTCAACCTATGGCTGGGAAAATGAGTCTATCAAGTCTGATAAGGAATCTGTACTTGTCCTAGGTTCTGGTCCAATCCGTATCGGTCAAGGTGTGGAGTTTGACTACGCAACAGTTCACTCTGTTAAGGCAATACAAGCTGCTGGCTACGAAGCCATCATTATGAACTCAAACCCAGAGACAGTTTCAACAGACTTCTCTGTATCAGACAAACTTTACTTTGAACCATTGACGTTCGAAGATGTGATGAATGTCATCGATTTGGAGCAACCAAAAGGTGTTATCGTTCAGTTCGGCGGTCAAACAGCTATCAACCTAGCTGAGCCATTAGCAAAAGCTGGTGTGACTATCCTTGGTACTCAAGTTGCTGACTTGGATCGTGCAGAAGACCGTGACCTCTTTGAGCAAGCTCTCAAAGACTTGGATATTCCACAGCCACCTGGGCAGACTGCAACCAATGAAGAAGAAGCGGTGCTTGCAGCGCGTAAGATTGGTTTCCCAGTTCTCGTTCGCCCTTCATATGTTTTAGGTGGACGTGCCATGGAAATCGTTGAGAATGAAGATGATCTTCGTTCTTACATGCGTACTGCTGTTAAGGCAAGCCCAGATCATCCAGTTCTTGTCGACTCTTATATCGTCGGACAAGAATGTGAAGTTGATGCCATCTCAGATGGACTAAATGTTCTCATTCCAGGTATCATGGAACATATCGAACGTGCTGGTGTCCACTCAGGTGACTCAATGGCTGTTTATCCTCCACAAACCTTGTCACAAAAGGTGCAAGAAACGATTGCAGATTACACTAAGCGACTTGCAATTGGGCTCAACTGTCTTGGTATGATGAACATTCAGTTTGTTATCAAGGATGAGAAAGTATACGTCATTGAAGTAAACCCTCGTGCTAGCCGTACCGTACCATTCCTTTCAAAAGTAACCAATATCCCTATGGCACAGGTAGCGACTAAGTTGATTCTTGGTCAAAGTCTCGAAGAACTTGGTTACCAAGATGGACTTTACCCTGAAAGTACACGAGTTCATATTAAGGCGCCAGTCTTCTCCTTTACCAAGCTAGCTAAGGTAGACAGTCTGCTTGGTCCTGAAATGAAATCAACAGGGGAAGTCATGGGTTCTGATACCACTCTTGAAAAAGCCCTCTACAAGGCTTTTGAAGCTTCATACCTGCACTTGCCAACCTTTGGGAATGTTGTCTTTACCATAGCAGACGATGCAAAAGAAGAAGCTTTGGATTTGGCTCGTCGTTTCCAAAATATCGGCTACGGTATCCTCGCGACAGAAGGGACAGCAGCCTTCTTTGCCAGTCATGGACTGCATGCTCAGCCTGTTGGTAAGATTGGTGACGATGAACAGGATATCCCAAGCTTTGTTCGCAAAGGGAAAATTCAAGCAATCATCAATACTGTCGGAACCAAACGAACTGCTGACGAAGATGGTGAGCAAATCCGCCGTTCAGCCATTGAACACGGTGTGCCACTCTTTACAGCCTTAGACACAGCAGATGCCATGCTCAAGGTGCTAGAAAGTCGTAGTTTTGTCACAGAAGCAATCTAGTTTAGAAAAAATTTTCACAGTTAAAAAGCCAGCGCTAGAAAACGCTGGCTTTTACAATACTGATATTGCCTATTTCAACTATCATTTCTTTTATTAGGAATCATTCTAAAATGTGATATAATAAGAATAAATTAGAAATAGAAAACTATTTTCATGATATTTTCAAAAATTCCATTAAGAAAATAGGTAAAGACAGATTAGAAAGTGTAAAATTCCGATGTCTTCTTACAAAAAAGTCTCTCTTTCTGAGATCAACCAATCTATTGAAACTCCGAATAACAATCATTTTTGGCAAAATCTAAAAGCATTCTTAGGACCTGGTGCACTTGTGGCAGTTGGCTACATGGATCCTGGAAACTGGATTACCAGTGTGGTTGGTGGTGCTTCCTACAAATATAGTCTCTTATTTGTTATTTTGATTTCCTCCATCATTGCTATGCAGTTACAACAGATGGCTGGAAAGCTCGGTATCGTGACTAGGATGGACCTAGCACAGGCAACAGCTCATCATGCTCCCAAATGGCTTCGCTATAGTTTATGGGTGATTTTAGAATTGGCTTTAATGGCGACAGATTTGGCTGAAGTTTTAGGTTCAGCAATTGCCTTAAATCTTTTGTTTAAAATACCGATTATGATTGCTATCCTCTTAACCGTTTTAGATGTATTTTTGTTACTTTTATTGATGAAATTTGGTTTCAAAAAAATTGAAGCCATTGTTACGACCCTTATTTTAACCATATTAGCTATCTTTACCTATCTTGTGGCCTTATCCAGTCCAAGTATTCAGGGTATTTTTGGTGGTTATTTACCGACTTCAACTCTATTTGAAACACCATTGCCAGGTCATGAAAGCCAATTAACATTAGCTCTAGGAATTGTAGGAGCGACAGTCATGCCCCATAATCTCTATCTTCATTCATCCCTATCCCAAACAAGGAAAATCAATCACAAAGATAAGAAGGATGTTCGGAAAGCCGTGCGTTTTATGACATGGGATTCAAATCTTCAGTTGTCCTTAGCCTTTATTGTCAATTCCTTGCTTCTCATTTTAGGTGCCTCCCTCTTTTTTGGTCATGCATCTGAAATTTCAGCTTTTTCTCAAATGTACAATGCTTTACAGGATTCAACAATAGCAGGAGCGATAGCCAGCTCAACTCTGTCAACTTTATTTGCTCTAGCTCTCTTAGCAAGTGGCCAAAATTCGACTATTACAGGTACCTTGACAGGACAGATTGTCATGGAAGGTTTCTTGCATCTGAAATTGCCTCAGTGGATTATCCGTATCGGTACACGTATTTTTGCCTTGCTCCCAGTGATTATTGTAGCCGTCTTGTTTGGACATCAAGAAAAAACCTTGGATCAGTTATTGGTCTATTCACAAGTCTTTCTGTCAATCGCTCTTCCGTTTTCAATCTTCCCCTTAATCTATCTGACTTCTAAAAAGTCACTGATGGGAGAATTTACCAATGCTAAGTGGAACACAATCCTAGGCTACGCAGTTTCCATTATCTTAACCATTCTCAATATCAAGCTTCTTTTCGATATTTTTTAAACTTGTTCAAATTAGTTATCGGCACTAGCTTGAAGCTTGATATTGAGATAATAGTAGTGGTTGATTCATAAAAAGAAGTAAAAAAAAGAACAGTTGAAACTGTTCTTTTTTTTTATTATTTGAGACCGTATTTTTTGTTGAAACGATCCACACGTCCATCTGCTTGAGTGAACTTTTGACGTCCAGTGTAGAATGGGTGTGAGTCTGATGAAATTTCCACACGGATCAATGGGTAAGTTTCGCCTTCGAACTCAACAGTTTCGTTAGAGCGTTTTGTTGAACCGCTAAGGAATTTGTAACCAGTAGTTGTGTCCATGAAGACAACTGGGCGATATTCTGGATGGATATCTTTTTTCATTTTGCAATATTTCCTTTCTGCCATGGTCTCTTTGCGAGCCATAGATTGTTACCTTACTAGTCTATCAGATTCTAAAAAGTTTGGCAAGTATTTTATCAGTTTTTAAGCAAGTTTTTTAACTTTTGATAGATGATTTCGTTTTCTTCTAGACTATAGGAATTGGCGCCACTGGCTAATGGGTGTCCTCCTCCGTCGTGTTCTTTGGCTATTTCATTGATAGGGGTGATTTTACTGCGCATACGCACGCGGAAGTGACCGTCAGCTTGTTCAACAAAGATAGCCCAAGCCTTAACAGTATCAATTCGACCAGGAGCTCCGACAATCGCCGCTGTTTCAGCATCCGTAACCTTATATTTTTTCAAGATGTCTTGAGTAAGCAGAATGCGTGCAGCTCCATTCTCATCAACTTCTAAGTGATCATAAACATACCCTTGCAGTTTTGCAATCTTGAAGCTCATGGTATCCATTTGACGAGACAATCCAGCAAAGTCAAAGTTGTACTCTCTCAAGGAAGAAGCGATACGAAGGGTCCTAGCTGAGGTAGAAGGATAAAGGAAACGTCCTGTATCTCCAACGATACCAGCAAAAAGAAGTTCAGCGGCATGATCTGATAAGGTTAGTTGATTTTTTTCTGCAAATAGGGCAATCATCTCACTAGCGCTACTTGAACTTGTATCCACCCAAGATAGGTCACCATAAACATCATCATTTGGATGGTGGTCAATCTTAATGATGGTCTCTGCCTTAAGATAGCGCTTATCATCAATACGAGCAGTATTAGCCGTATCACAAACAATCGCAAGAGAACCCTCGAATTCATCATCTTCAACTTGATCCATTGTGGCTAGCCAAGTTAAAGTCGGTAAATCATAACCAACAACCTTGATTTTTTTTTCAGGAAAATTATATTGGAGCAACTCTTTGAGTCCTACTTGACTCCCCAACGCATCGGGATCAGCTCTCATGTGGCGGTGGATAATAATTGTATCGTATTTTTTAATTTGTTCTAAAATTTGCTGGCAAATTTCCATAAGTAACCTCAATTCTTTCTCATTTCATTGTAGCACAAGAATTTTTATTTTTAAAATGAAAAAGATATGATATAATGGAGAAAGATAAATTGAGGAGGACGATATGGCATTAGCAAAAATTGTATTTGCCAGTATGACCGGTAATACCGAAGAAATTGCAGATATTGTGGCAGATAAATTGCGTGATTTGGGCTTGGATGTCGATGTGGATGAATGTACGACTGTTGACGCTTCAGACTTCTTGGAGGCGGACATCGCGATCGTTGCGACTTATACTTACGGTGATGGAGAATTGCCAGATGAGATGATGGACTTCTACGAAGACCTAGCAGATCTCAACTTAAATGGCAAAATCTACGGAGTGGTCGGTTCAGGAGATACCTTCTATGACGAATTCTGTAAGGCTGTCGATGACTTTGATCGCGTTTTTGTAGCGACAGGAGCAGAAAAAGGTTCAGAGTGTGTTAAAGTGGACCTTTCTGCTGAAGAAGAAGACATCGAACGCTTGGAACAATTCGCAGAAGAATTGGCTGCAAAAGTAGGATAAGAAGCAAACTGCGCTGGCTGGAAGAAGTCAGTGCGTTTTTTTTTATTAGTTATTTTGGGATTTTACTAGCCTATTTGGTACCTTTTTGATACAATAATTCAAATAAAGGAGGACACTGTATGGATTTAGATATTATTCGGCAAGAGATTGATCAAATCGATGACCAAATCGTCAAGCTCCTAGAAGAACGAATGCACTTAGTTGAAGGGGTCGTCGCTTATAAGAAAGCATCTGGTAAGCCAATCTTAGATTCTAAGAGAGAAGAAGTTATTTTTGAAAAGGTAAGAAGTCGTGTGACCAATAAGCATTACCAAGAAACCATTGTTGCAACTTTTTCAGACATTCTCAAGCGTTCGCGTGATTATCAGGATCAAAACATCAAATGAAAAAAGAACAATTCTATCCGCTCGGAATTTTTCTGGCTGCAATGGTGGGAGGTCTTGTCCGCTATTTTGTATCTAGTCAGTTGCCAGCCAGTCCTGAATTTCCTTGGGGAACCCTCCTCGTCAATTATCTGGGAATATTCTGCTTGGTCTATCTGGTGAAAGGCTATCTGGTCTATAAGGGAACTAGTAAAGGCTTGATTTTAGCGCTGGGGACGGGTTTTTGCGGAGGTTTAACAACCTTTTCTAGTCTAATGCTTGATGCCGTGAAACTGCTTGATACTGGGCGTTATCTTAGTTTAGGCATCTACTTATTTTTGAGCATTGGTGGAGGTCTACTCTTGGCTTATGTTCTAGGGAGGAAGAAATGGTAATCGTTTATCTTGCAATCACCTGCGGGTTCGGAGCCCTGGTGCGTTATTTCTTTTCCCGCTACAATCAAGCTTCTAAATTGCCGCTGGGCACTCTCATTGCCAATCTTCTAGGTAGTTTTTTGATTGGCTTACTCTACAATCATGTGGAGTCCAAGGAAGTCTATGCTATCCTCGCAACAGGTTTTTGTGGCGGGTTAACGACCTTTTCAACCTTGAATGACGAGCTGCAAAGACTATTAAGTGACAAGAAGGTATTTTATAGCTATTTTCTCTTAACTTACATAGGCGGTTTTCTAGCAATTTTTTTAGGAATTCTGCTATAAATTTCTTTACTTTTAGGTGGAAATTTGGTAAACTGTATCTTGTGTGTAATGGACGCACAAAAATACAGTTTATCCGCTGAGGAAGGTTCCTCAAGATTGACAAAGATAGGAGAATAAAATGAATCCATTAATCCAAAGTTTGACTGAAGGTCAACTTCGTACAGATATCCCATCATTCCGTCCTGGTGACACTGTTCGTGTACACGCGAAAGTTGTCGAAGGAAACCGTGAACGTATCCAGATTTTTGAAGGTGTTGTTATCGCACGTAAAGGTGCTGGCATCTCAGAAAACTACACAGTTCGTAAAATCTCTAACGGTGTAGGTGTTGAGCGTATCTTCCCAATCCACACTCCACGTGTTGAAAAGATTGAAGTTGTTCGTTACGGTAAAGTACGTCGTGCGAAATTGTACTACTTGCGTGCACTTCAAGGTAAGGCAGCTCGTATCAAAGAAATCCGTCGTTAATTCGACTAAAAAACTCTGCTCACCCAGCAGGGTTTTTCTCTAGCTCCCTTAGTTCAATGGATATAACAACTCCCTCCTAAGGAGTAGTTGCTGGTTCGATTCCTGCAGGGGGCATATGAGCTATTGAAAATGCGTATGAATATGTTATGAATCGTCGCTTTGCTACTGAATGAATAATAGAACAGTATCAGGTCGAAACTGATAAAAAATCAGGAATTATAGATGACCAAAATGACTATAGTGATGATGAAATGTACTTCTTCAATTTGCTGTTGATAATCATCAACGTATCTATTCAAACGGTTGATTTAATCAATAGTTTACCTAAATTTTAGGTGGAGGAGCTATAATTATGAATTTTGACGGAAATGTTTTAGATTCATTTACATTTCTAATTAAGTATACTTTAATTCTAAGTGTTTTTTATTACCATTTTAAAAATAAAAATAGAATTAAATTGAGAAATCCTTATTTTAGAAGTATCGATAAAATTTTGAGCAAGTATTATTCAAGTTATTTTTTCAAGTTTCATGACTTGCAATTCTATCCAAAACTTAAGTTTGTTTATAGAAATATGTTATTTGAGTTTTTTGGTGAAGGAATATATCCTGAAATATTAGAATCATATATTAAAACTGAAGCTAAAAAATCTTCTTATATAAAAAACTCTTTAGCTCTAGTAATAGCTTTCTTTGGAGGTAAAGAATTAAATACTCTACTTACTAATTTTAATAGTATTAGCGCTTATTTTAATTTCGAAAGTATAGGTATTTTCTTTAGTGACATAGCTTTTCTTTTAAATGATTCAGAAATTCGAAGTACGTTATTAATTTCTTTAGCATCGATTGTTATTATCCTTATTTCCCTTTTATTTCTATTCGCTATTTTATTACTTGATAATACCTCTTTTATTAGAAAACATAGTTTAAATAAACAAGGCAAACATATAATAGAAGATGTGATAACTTACTATAAAAACAATGAAAATATAGAAAATTTTAACTCAAACGATTTCGTATTCACAGATGAGTACATCTCTTTATTAAATATTAGAATCATAAAGATTGAAAAGATGTACACAATCATTTTCCCTAAGAAACTTACAGAAAAAAGAAGCAAGCGTGAATGGAATATAGAAAATGTAAGAGGTAGACTTGAGATTCCTAATATACTTTTAAATAATCAGAAGTATACATTTATTTTTAAGAGAGAGTCAGAAAATTCTATTCCAAGTATAGATGATGTTAGATTTCAAAATGGTACTAGTGTAACAACAGTGGAATTAGAAAAGTTAAAAAAAATATTTGAAATACTATTTTTAGGTGCTGAAATTGAATTTACCAAATTTACATTTGTCGAAAAAATGCTTTATAAATTCACGGTAAATAAAGAAAATCCTACTATTTGGAGTAAAGTATTCAAATTTTTAAAATTCTTGGTTGTAGTCGTAGCAATGATTCTTTTTCTTTTTTTTGTAATTATGTTAGGATTATTTGTTATCGGAAATTATTTATTTTACATCTTCCTTATTCTTTATTTACTTTTAAAAATAGCTCAATATATTGTAAAAAAATTATTTAGCTAATATTAGTTTAATCAGTATAATTATCTATACTAAGCATTGGTCTTATCATAAATTTCAATAGATTTATCCCACTAGGTGCGACAGCCATGGTTACAGTTGTGCCTTTCAACCATTTTTTACTCGTTCCACTTTAGGAAGAGAAAAAAGTGATTGAAGCATAGAATCCTGAATGGAAAGACCTTAGTACTAGTGGAGCCGAGATCCCTTCGACAGAAGCAAGTAAACGGAACATGGCAACTGTTGGGAGCATTGTTGACTTGTTCTTATCGTTTGCTTTACTCTATAGGACTGCTAAGGTATACCAGAAGGTACCTACTGCCGATGAACTAAAGAACCTTCCCAAGATTGAGAACAAGGGTATTCCTAAACTTGATAATAAGAAAATTCCAAAAATAAAAAGTGATTTAGAAGAGTAAGATTGTTAATCTAATCATGATAGAGGAGATTCAAGCTTATATCTCTTCTTTTTAGATACGGGATAATGATGTTTTCAAGTACGATGGTATGTAAGCAAGTCCGCTATGTATAAGGAGTCGAAACCATGCTAGCTACTTGTATTGATTATATAGGTGACAAGTCAGGGACCTATAAGTTGTTAAGAAATTATTCGTCCTTGCCTTTCTCTTTAATCCAATCCAGAATAAAAAATCATGACACGGTAATAGAAGTAGACATGTTAGATTTGGACGAATTGAAAAAGGTTAGAGAATTAATTGGAGAGTTAAGTGCTATTGGGACTAAGATTACGATGAGGGGTTCGACTGGTATTATCACCTTAGAATTATTAAATAATATTATTTCTACCTTCGAAGAGATTGCGGCTGAAAGAGAAGAACTAGATGCTCCGATGTTTGAGGAGGAAGAGTGATTTGTTTTGCAAGTTTCTAAAGGTAACTCGTTTGTGACGAATTCAATATTCAAAAAGAACACCCCAGAAGTAAGAGTGTCATCTCTACTTTTTGGGGTGTTCTTTATTTTCTATGCTTAAGCTTTTTACAATACCCACGTACGGATGGCATGGGCAACGCCAGATTCATCATTTGTTTTAGTGATGTATTTGGCGATTTTTTTGAGTTCTGGATTTCCGTTTTCCATGACTACAGGGTTGCCAACGACTTCGAGCATGGCACGGTCATTTTCTTCGTCCCCGATCGCCATGGTTTCATCCGTGGTCAATCCGAGTTTTTCAGCTAGGTGAGTGATTGCTGAACCCTTGTCTACATTCTTTTTAAGGAGCTCAAGGTAGAAAGGAGCTGATTTGTTAATAGAGTAGCGCTCGTAAAATTCGGCTGGAATCTTTTCAATCGCAGCATCGAGAATTTCTGGTTCATCGATAAACATACATTTGACGATTTCCTTGTCAGCCATTTCTTCAGGAGTACGGTAGAAAATGGGCATGTTGACGAGGGTTGATTCGTGCACCGTGTATTTTCCGATATTGCGATTGGCAGTATAGATACCGTCCTTGGTAATGGCGTGCATGTGGACACCAAGCTTGCGACTGAGAAATTCCATATCTAGATAATCCTCATAGGTCAAGGATTCGCTGATAATCTCATGCCCAGTAGCAGTTTCTTGGACAAGGGCACCGTTGAAGGTCACTACATAGTCACCTTGGTCTCTCAACTGCAAATCATCCAGAAGTTTGGCAACACCTGCGATAGGGCGACCAGTTGCAATCACGACTTTGACACCGGCTTCTTTGGCATCTTGGATGGCAGAAAAGACTTCAGGAGTGATTTCCTTTTTACTGTTAACCAGGGTACCATCGATATCGACGGCGATTAGTTTAATACTCATATATTTCCTCTATTCGTTCTTATTTGGGGTAAAATGATCGTTCTCAATCAAGTGTAAAAATTGCTGGGTAATGCTTGCGAAGATGCTGTTTTGGTCCAACATTTCTTTAGGGAAATAGAAACGATTGTCTCCGTGGCGGCTGCCAGCAAGGGATTGGACGATAGGAGACAGGCTAGAGAGTTCTGCCAGTTCTCCATTTTTTTGTAAAATCTCAATCTGTGTCCGTGGATTTTCAGATTCGGGACGATAGATATCATAAGGGAGGTCAAAGTTCTTATGAATAGCAGTATAGTAGTCTGGATCAAAACCGATTTCTTCAACTAGTTGTCTCATGGTTGCGAGTTGGTCTTGATCCTCTTGTGAAAAGGTAATGGATTTAAAGACCTTGCGGTTGACAAAACGTTGCGACAAGTCTGCGAGTATCTTGTCAGGACTGGTCATCCAGAGTTGGAAGTAGGTATTCATCACGCCATCATCCAGAGCTAGATAGTCAGACAAGGTCACATTTTTTTCAAAGAAAGGCAGGAGATGTGGAGAAGTTCGTGCAAAGAAATCTTTGTCCCCAGGATAGAGTTCCTTAGCACGCTTGAGAAGATTCTGTAAGAGAACTTCCATGGCGCGTGTTGCTGGGTGGAAATAAACCTGCATATACATCTGATAGCGACTGAGGACGTAGTCTTCGATGGCATGCATGCCATTGCGCTGAAAGGCGATCCCATTTTTGACTGGACGAATGACTCGAAGGATGCGAGTCAGGTCAAATTCTCCATAAGATGCTCCTGTAAAATAGGAGTCGCGCAAGAGATAATCCATGCGGTCTGCATCAATCTGACTGGAAATGAGTTGCACGACCTGCTTGTTAGGATAGGTATGGTCGATGACACTGGCTACCTTTTCTGGGAAATCTGGCGCTACTTGTAGCAGGACTTGGTGAATCTCTGTCTCAGGACTTTGGATGATTTCCTGAGTAATGGCCTCATGATTTGTATCAAAAAGATTTTCAAAAGTATGAGAGTAGGCACCATGCCCAAGGTCATGGAGGAGCGCAGCGGTCATGGTCAAGAGAGACTCAGCAGGATCCCATTCTTCAGGATATTTTTCTTCAAAAATCTCCGTGATACGTCGAGCAATCTCATAGACTCCAAGACAATGGGAGAAGCGACTGTGCTCCCCACCGTGGAAAGTATAACTGGAAGTTCCTAGTTGCTTAATACGGCGCAGACGTTGAAATTCTTTTGTATTGATCAAGTCATAGATGACCTGATTATTGACATGGATATAGTTGTGAACTGGGTCACGGAATACTTTTTCGTTCATATGACCATTATAGCAAAATCCTGCTCTTTTTGGTAAAATAGTAGGACAAGAGACAAGAAAGAGGATTTGATGTGAAGATTCGGATGCGAAATACGATTCAGTTTAATGAACAGTTGGAAGTCATTGACCAACTCTATGACGTGGAAGCGCGTGAAAAAGGGGATTATAGCTATTTACTCTTTTATAATGAGGAAAAGGAGAAAGTGGTTCTCAAGTTTCATGAAGAAGAATTGGTGATGACCCGTTTTTCCTATCCGAAGACCATCATGCGATTTCTAAAGGCTAGCGATAGTTTAGCCTATATTCCGACTCCAATGGGGATGCAGGAGTTTATCATTCAAACGAGTCACTACAAACTGGATGTGCAAAAGATTGAACTCGCCTATCAACTGCAAAATCAAGAGGGACAACCTTTTGCCAGCTATCAATTGGAAATTACTTGGGGATAAGAAAAAGGTTGGCGGGAGCCAACCTTATTTGATATAGAGTTCTTGATTTTTTAAGACAATTTCACGTACACTTGCAAACTTCTTGAGTTTTTTAAGTTCTTCAGGATGGGTTACGAGAGTGATGACATAGCCCTCCTTGCCCATGCGACCTGTACGGCCAGCACGGTGGGTATAGGTTTCCATATCTCTAGGGACGTCGAAGTTGACAACACATTCCAAGCTATCAATGTCAATACCACGAGCCAGAAGGTCAGTTGCAAGGAGCAGGGTTAGCTGTTTGTCTTTAAACTTTTCTAAGATGACTTTTCGAAATTTAACATTAACATCGCTAGCGAGGGAAACAGCCAAGATATCGCGATACTGTAATTTTTCTTCTGCACTTCCAAGATCTGATAAGCTATTAAAAAAAACTAGTCCGCGGAAATCCTCTACATGAGCCAGTTTTCGTAGCATATCCACTCGGTGACGTTGGTCTACCTGCATATAGAAATGTTGAATGTTATCCAATTTTTGGTCAGAGAGATCAATGGTGCGCGTGTTTGGTGCAATCTTTTCTTGGTCAAACTTGGTCGTCGCACTCATGTAGATGAGTTGGTGGTCACGAGGTGCGTAGTGGGTGATTTTCTCGACAAAGTGAATCTGAGAATCATCGAGCAATTGGTCAAATTCATCCAGGATGATAGTTTCCACATTCATCATCTTGATTTTTTTCAATTTAATCAACTCAAAGATACGGCCAGGAGTTCCAATCAGAATTTCTGGTCCTTTTTTGAGGCGTTCAATCTGGCGTTTCTGACTTGAACCTGATAGGAAGAGTTGAGCTGTTAAAACAATAGCTTCAGCCCAGGTTTTACACACATCAAAAATCTGTCCAGCTAGTTCTGTATTTGGTGCTAGAATCAAGAGTTGCTGGGCTTTTTTCTTTTGTAGTCTGAGAAGACTTGGGAGTAAATAAGCTAGCGTCTTACCAGTTCCTGTTGGGCTCACTCCCAGAAGGTTTTCTCCAGCAAGTATAGGCTCAAATAGTTGAGTTTGAATGGGAGTAAATTCTTGGAAACCGAGTTGGTCGCTCAGTTTTTGCCATTCAGTCGGGAGTTTGGTTTTCATTTTTCTGCCTCAAATCTAATGCCAGCAGTCTGGCGCATGGTATAGAGTAGCTCATGAATAGAACTTGCATCATCCAGCCAAGTTTGGTAAAGTTTTTGGTCTGGTTGCTGGATCATGTGTGCAAATGCAGCAACTTCCTCAGTCATTGTATGGGGAACCTGTTGGATAGGGAGCTGGACTTGATTTCCTTGGTGGTTAGTAAAAATAGCTGAGCGGATATGTTCAATCGTGTTGAGGGTCAAGGTTCCATCTGTTGTGTAAATCTCACAAGGAAGATTGGAAGTGATGTTTTTCCCAGCTTTGATATGAACTTGAAAGTCAGGGTAGAAGAGGATACCGTCTCCATTTAGGTCAATACTATTGTCAAGCTGTTGAGCCTGATAAGTCGCGTCTTGAGCTTTTCCAAAGAGGCGAACGGCAGCGTAGAGAGGATAAATCCCCAAGTCCATAAGGGCTCCACCAGCAAAACGATCTGAAAAGACATTTGGCGTCTGCCCAGCTAACAAGTCCGGCATCTTGGAAGAATACTTGGCATAGTTGAAATCAGCTCCCAATACTTGCTTGTCTGCCAAAAAAATCTTGATAGTAGTAAAAGCTTCCTCGTGGTAATTACGAGCTGCCTCAAAGATAAAACAGTGATTTTTCTCAGCTGTTTGAATTAGATTCAGCCATTCTTGTGGCTGAGTGACAGCTGGCTTTTCAAGAATGACGTGCTTACCAGCAGACAAGGCAGCCTTGGCTTGAACAAAATGCAAGGAGTTTGGACTGGCGATATAGACTACATCAAAGGAAGACTTAAAGAAGTCTTCTAATTGATCAAAGAGTTGGACATTTTGATAGCGGGAAGCAAAGGTTGCGGCAGTTTCTCGTTTTCTAGAATAGACTGCGACCAGCTGGTATTCTCCGCTGGTATGGGCTGCTTCTATGAAGTGATGGCTAATAGCACCTGTTCCGATGACACCTAATTTTAGCATAAATACTCCTTTTCCGATTTTAAAACCTTCCTTCATTATAACATAGAAAAGAAGGACTATCCAACAGATGGTAAAAATTTTCAAATGGACTACGCATTTCTTGGAGAAAGTGGTACAATATTTAGATAGGTAGATGAAATGAGAAGGGGGAGAAAATGAGATTATTACCAATAAGAAAAATATCACGTCAGTCTAAGAGACTAGCGCTTTTTTTGACTTTTTGTGCAGGGTATGTCGATGCCTATACCTTTATCGTTCGAGGGAACACCCTTGTGGCTGGACAAACTGGGAATGTAGTTTTTCTTTCTGTAGGACTCATTCAACAAAATGTATCGGACGCCAGTGCCAAAGTAATGACCTTGCTTTCCTTTATGATGGGTGTCTTTTTTCTGACATTGTATAAGGAAAAACTACGAATTGTTAAAAAGCCGATTTTATCCTTGATTCCGCTTGCAGTCCTGTCCCTAATTATTGGCTTTGTGCCGCAAACGGTTGATAATATCTATCTTGTACCGCCCTTGGCCTTCTGTATGGGACTGGTGACAACTGCCTTTGGAGAAGTATCAGGTATTGCCTATAATAATGCTTTTATGACAGGGAATATCAAACGAACCATGTTGGCTTTTGGAGATTATTTTCGGACCAAGCATACGCCTTTCCTACGAGAGGGCTTGATTTTTGTTAGCTTGCTTAGCAGTTTTGTCTTCGGAGTTGTTTTTTCAGCTTATTTGACGATTTATTATCAGGAAAAGACAATTCTAGGTGTTCCTCTTATGATGAGTATCTTTTACTTCAGTATGCTTTTTGCTTCTTGGAGAAAAAAGGAGAGAAAAAACTTAATTTTAATTGATTTTACTTGTAAGAAAAAAGAAGATATGCTATAATCGAAGAGTTGACTATGCACAGTCCTGTGCAACCGCACGAACATCGTTGCTCATCGTATACAAAATTTAAACTTTGTTATACTTAGAGCTCTTCTTTTAAGTGGTTCGTCCCACGATGCTAGGCGAGTCTTCACAAAAATACGGGGAAACCCTAAAAATCATAGGAGGTGCATAATGAGCACATACGCAATTATCAAAACTGGCGGAAAACAAGTTAAAGTTGAAGTTGGTCAAGCAGTTTACGTTGAAAAATTGAACGTTGAAGCTGGTCAAGAAGTTACTTTTAACGAAGTTGTTCTTGTTGGTGGTGAAAACACTGTTGTCGGAACTCCACTTGTTGCTGGAGCTACTGTAGTTGGAACTGTTGAAAAACAAGGAAAACAAAAGAAAGTTGTTACTTACAAGTACAAACCTAAAAAAGGTAGCCACCGCAAACAAGGTCACCGTCAACCATATACAAAAGTTGTCATCAACGCGATCAACGCTTAATTTTTAAGGAGAACACATGATACAAGCAGTCTTTGAGAGAGCCGAAGATGGCGAGCTGAGGAGTGCGGAAATTACTGGACACGCCGAAAGTGGCGAATACGGCTTAGATGTCGTGTGTGCATCGGTTTCTACGCTTGCCATTAACTTTATCAATTCCATTGAGAAATTTGCAGGCTATGAACCAATCCTAGAATTAAACGAAGATGAAGGTGGCTATCTAAAGGTTGAAATACCAGAGGATCTTCCTTCACACCAGAGAGAAATGACCCAGTTATTCTTCGAATCATTTTTCTTAGGTATGGCAAACTTATCGGAGAACTCTTCTGAGTTCGTCCAAACCAGAGTTATCACAGAAAACTAACACGGAGGAAAACATTATGTTAAAAATGACTCTTAACAACTTGCAACTTTTCGCCCACAAAAAAGGTGGAGGTTCTACATCAAACGGACGTGATTCACAAGCGAAACGTCTTGGAGCTAAAGCAGCTGACGGACAAACTGTAACAGGTGGATCAATCCTTTACCGTCAACGTGGTACACACATCTATCCAGGTGTAAACGTTGGACGTGGTGGAGACGATACTTTATTCGCTAAAGTTGAAGGCGTAGTACGCTTTGAACGTAAAGGTCGCGATAAAAAACAAGTTTCTGTTTACCCAATCGCAAAATAAAAAGGTTCAGTGAACCTTTTTATCCCGAGCCTTAAAGTGAAAAGGCGAGGAAGCTAGAACTAGCATAAAATCAGGCTTTCCGAGTTTTCGGAGAGCCTATTTTTTGTTTTGATATCCATAATTCTTTGTTACTAGTGTAGATGAATTTTGTGAGCGACATTATTTTTCCTAGGTGGAAAACTTCTAAAATATGGTATAATGAACAGATAGAGAAGTTGGGGGGTAAAAGATGAACATTCAACAATTACGCTATGTTGTGGCCATTGCCAATAGTGGTACTTTCCGTGAAGCTGCTGAAAAGATGTATGTTAGTCAGCCGAGTCTGTCTATTTCTGTGCGCGATTTGGAAAAAGAGCTGGGGTTTAAGATTTTCCGTCGGACGAGTTCGGGAACGTTTTTAACTCGTCGTGGAATGGAATTTTATGAGAAAGCGCAAGAATTGGTCAAAGGCTTTGATGTTTTTCAAAATCAGTATGCCAATCCTGAGGAAGAAAAGGATGAATTTTCGATTGCCAGTCAGCACTATGACTTCTTGCCACCAACGATTACGGCCTTTTCAGAACATTATCCTGATTATAAGAACTTTCGTATTTTTGAGTCTACTACAGTTCAAATCTTAGACGAAGTAGCCCAAGGACACAGTGAAATTGGGATTATCTACCTCAACAACCAAAATAAAAAGGGCATCATGCAAAGGGTTGAAAAGCTTGGTTTAGAAGTTATTGAACTAATTCCTTTCCAGACTCACATTTATCTTCGTGAAGGACATCCTTTAGCACAGAAAGAGGAATTGGTCATGGAGGATTTAGCGGATTTACCAACGGTTCGTTTTACCCAGGAAAAGGATGAGTACCTATACTATTCAGAGAACTTTGTCGACACCAGCGCGAGCTCCCAGATGTTCAATGTGACGGACCGTGCTACTTTGAATGGTATTTTGGAGCGGACGGATGCTTATGCGACTGGATCTGGATTTTTAGATAGTGACAGTGTTAATGGGATCACAGTCATTCGTCTCAAGGATAATCTAGATAACCGCATGGTCTATGTCAAACGGGAAGAAGTGGAGCTTAGTCAAGCTGGGACTCTTTTCGTTGAGGTCATGCAGGAATATTTTGATCAAAAGAGGAAATCATGAAAAAAAGAGGAATAGTAGCAGTCATTGTACTGCTTTTGATTGGGTTGGATCAGTTGGTCAAAAATTATGTTGTCCAGCAGATTCCACTGGGTGAAGTGCGTTCGTTGGTCCCCAATCTCGTTAGCTTGACCTATCTGCAAAATAGAGGGGCAGCCTTCTCCATGCTGCAAGATCAGCAGTGGTTATTTGCTGTTATTACACTGGTCGTCATGGTAGGTGCCATTTGGTATCTACATAAACACATGGAGGATTCTCTCTGGTTGGTTTTTGGACTGACTTTGATAATCGCGGGAGGTCTGGGCAACTTTATCGACAGAATGAGTCAAGGTTTTGTAGTGGATATGTTTCACCTAGACTTTATCAACTTTGCGATTTTCAATGTTGCTGATAGCTATTTGACAGTTGGTGTCATTGTTTTATTGATTGCAATGCTTAAAGAGGAAGTAAATGGAAATAAAAATTGAAACTGGTGGGCAACGTCTAGACAAGTCTCTGTCGGACCTGACAGAATTGTCACGCAGTCTCGCGAATGAACAAATCAAGGCTGGACAAGTTTTGGTTAATGGGCTAGTAAAGAAAGCAAAATACACTGTCCAAGAGGGGGATATCGTCACCTACCATGTGCCAGAACCAGAGGTTTTAGAGTATGTGGCTGAGAATCTGCCGCTCGAGATTATCTACCAAGATGAGGATGTAGCCGTTGTTAACAAACCTCAAGGGATGGTGGTTCATCCCAGCGCCGGTCATACTAGCGGAACCTTGGTCAATGCCCTCATGTACCATATCAAGGACTTGTCAGGAATCAATGGGGTTTTCCGTCCAGGAATCGTTCACCGCATCGACAAGGACACGTCTGGTCTCCTCATGATTGCTAAGAATGATGAGGCGCACTTGGCACTCGCTCAAGAACTCAAGGATAAGAAGTCTCTCCGCAAATATTGGGCGATTGTTCATGGCAATCTTCCCAATGATCGTGGTGTGATTGAAGCGCCGATTGGTCGGAGCGAAAAAGACCGTAAGAAACAGGCTGTGACTGCTAAAGGGAAGCCGGCAGTGACGCGTTTTCAAGTCTTGGAACGCTTTGGGGATTATAGTTTGTTAGAATTGCAACTGGAAACAGGGCGTACCCACCAAATCCGTGTTCATATGGCTTATATTGGCCATCCAGTCGCTGGGGATGAGGTCTATGGTCCACGCAAAACCTTGAAAGGACATGGACAATTTCTCCATGCTAAAACTCTAGGCTTTACCCATCCGAGAACAGGTGAGACCTTGGAATTTACAGCAGATATTCCAGAGATTTTTAAAGAAACGCTGGAAAGATTGCGTAAAACTGAGAATAGATAAAAGAGTTGAGATGGCTGTCTCAACCTTTTTTATTTCAAGTCTTTTCTATTTTAAATCATTCATGTTATAATGGATAAATATGAAGAATCGGAGTGAGAATATGAAGTACAAACGAATCGTCTTTAAGGTAGGGACCTCCTCCTTAACAAATGAAGACGGGAGTTTATCAAGAAGCAAAGTAAAGGCAATTACCCAGCAATTAGCTATGCTACATGAGGCTGGGCATGAGTTGATTTTAGTTTCATCTGGGGCAGTAGCCGCTGGCTTTGGAGCTCTGGGTTTTAAAAAGCGTCCGACCAAGATTGCAGATAAGCAAGCTTCGGCTGCAGTAGGCCAAGGTTTGCTCCTAGAAGAATACACAACCAATCTCCTCATGCGCCAGATCGTTTCTGCGCAAATTTTGCTGACACAGGATGATTTTGTAGATAAACGTCGCTATAAGAATGCCCACCAGGCCTTGTCTGTGTTGCTTCATCGTGGGGCAATTCCTATCATTAACGAGAATGACAGTGTCGTCATTGATGAGCTCAAGGTGGGTGATAATGATACTCTGAGTGCCCAGGTAGCAGCGATGGTTCAGGCGGATCTTTTGGTTCTCTTGACTGATGTGGACGGCCTCTATACTGGAAATCCTAACTCAGATCTAACAGCCAAACGTTTGGAGAGAATTGAGACCATCAACCGTGAGATTATCGATATGGCAGGTGGAGCAGGTTCGTCAAATGGTACTGGGGGTATGCTGACAAAAATCAAAGCTGCAACTATTGCGACGGAGTCAGGTGTACCAGTCTATATCTGCTCTTCCTTGAAATCAGATGCCTTGATCGAGGCAGCGGAGGAGACCAAGGATGGTTCCTTCTTTGTTGCGCAAGAGAAGGGACTTCGTACCCAGAAACAATGGCTGGCCTTCTATGCTCAAAGTCAGGGAACGATTTGGGTAGATGGTGGAGCTGCAGAGGCACTTTCAAAAAACGGGAAAAGTCTCCTTTTATCGGGTGTGGTAGAAGTGGAAGGAAACTTCTCTTACCACGATATTGTCACAGTAGCAGATAAAGAAACAGGTCAATCTCTTGGAAAGGGACGTGTCCAATTTGGCGTCTCAGCCCTAGAAGATATGCTCCGTTCTCAAAAAGCTAAGGGAGTCTTGATTCACCGTGATGACTGGATTTCCATCACTCCTGAAATCCAGCTGCTCTTTACAGAATTTTAGAGGTGAACGATGGTAAGTACACAAGAACAATTTGAACAGGTACAGGCTGTTAAGAAATCAATCAATACTGCCAGTGAAGCAGTGAAAAACCAAGCCTTGCTAGCCATGGCTGATCATTTATTGGCAGCTACTGAGGAGATTTTAGCGGCCAATGCCCTCGATATGGCAGCGGCCAAGGGGAAAATCTCAGATGTTATGCTAGACCGTCTTTATTTGGATGCAGGTCGAATCCAAGCGATGGCAAGAGGGATTCGTGAAGTGGTTGCTTTACCAGATCCTATCGGTGAAGTCCTAGAAACAAGTCAGCTTGAAAATGGCTTGGTTATTACCAAGAAGCGTGTGGCCATGGGGGTTATTGGTATTATCTATGAAAGTCGTCCAAATGTGACGTCTGACGCGGCTGCTTTGGCTCTTAAGAGTGGGAATGCGGTCGTTCTTCGTAGTGGTAAGGACGCCTACCAAACTGCTCATGCTATTGTCACAGCCTTGAAGAAGTGCTTGGAGACGACGACCATACATCCAGATGTGATTCAACTAGTGGAAGATACTAGCCGTGAAAGTAGCTATGCCATGATGAAGGCCAAGGGCTATCTAGACCTTCTCATACCTCGTGGAGGAGCTGGTTTAATCAATGCTGTGGTTGAAAATGCTATCGTACCTGTTATCGAGACAGGAACTGGGATTGTCCATGTCTATGTAGATAAGGATGCAGACGAAGACAAGGCTCTATCGATCATCAACAATGCTAAAACTAGTCGTCCTTCTGTCTGCAATGCTATGGAGGTTTTGCTGATTCATGAAGACAAGGCAGCCAGCTTCCTTCCTCGCTTGGAGCAAGTGCTGGTTGCAGATCGAAAAGAAGCTGGACTGGAACCAATTCAATTCCGCCTAGATAGCAAAGCAAGTCAGTTTGTTTCAGGTCTAGCAGCTGAGGCCCAAGACTTTGACACCGAGTTTTTAGACTATGTTCTCGCTGTTAAGGTCGTGAGTAGTTTAGAAGAAGCAGTTGCCCATATTGAAGCTCACAGCACCCATCATTCGGATGCTATTGTGACGGAAAATGCTGAAGCTGCGGCTTTCTTTACAGATCAAGTGGACTCTGCAGCAGTCTATGTCAATGCCTCAACGCGTTTCACTGATGGTGGGCAATTTGGTCTTGGATGTGAGATGGGGATTTCTACTCAGAAACTGCATGCGCGTGGTCCAATAGGCTTGAAAGAGTTGACCAGCTACAAGTATGTGGTTACTGGTGACGGACAGATAAGGGAGTAAGAGATGAAGATTGGATTTATCGGTTTGGGAAATATGGGAGCTAGCTTGGCTAAGGCTGTGTTGCAGGCCAAGACGGGTGCTCAGATTCTCCTTGCCAATCGTAGTCAAACAAAAGTAGATGCTTTCATCACTAATTTCGGCGGTCAGGCTTCCAGCAATGAAGAAATTTTTGCAGAAGCAGATGTGATTTTTCTAGGAGTAAAGCCTGCTCAGTTTTCTGAACTGCTTGCTCAATACCAGACCATCCTTGAAAAACGAGAGAGTCTTCTTTTGATTTCCATGGCAGCTGGATTGACTTTGGACAAACTGGCAAGTCTTCTTCCAAGTCAACACCGGATTATTCGCATCATGCCCAATACTCCAGTAGCTATCGGCCACGGAGTGATTAGTTATGCCATGTCAGCAAACTGTCGTGCTGAGGACAGTGAGCTCTTTTGTCAGCTTTTAGCCAAGGCTGGTCTCTTGGTTGAGCTGGGAGACGGCTTAATCGATGCTGCGACAGGTCTTGCAGGTTGTGGACCAGCCTTTGTCTATCTCTTTATCGAAGCCTTGGCAGATGCAGGTGTTCAGACTGGATTGCCACGAGAAATGGCTTTGAAAATGGCAGCCCAAACAGTAGTCGGCGCTGGGCAAATGGTTCTCGAAAGCCAGCAACATCCTGGAGTTTTGAAAGATCAAGTTTGCAGCCCAGGTGGTTCGACTATCGCTGGTGTAGCAAGTCTGGAAGAACATGCCTTTAGAGGCACAGTCATGGACGCAGTTCAGCAAGCCTACAAACGAACACAAGAATTAGGTAAATAAGAGGTTGGATGACTCCCAGCCTCTTTTATGGTCGATTGAATGGAGAAGACACAAAAAGATTGTCACAAAAACCTATTTTTTTGATAGAATAGAAGGTAGAAAAAAAGAAATGAGTTAGACATGTCAAAAGGATTTTTAGTCTCTCTTGAGGGACCGGAGGGAGCAGGAAAGACCAGTGTTTTAGAGGCTCTTCTCCCAATTTTAGAGGAAGAAGGAGTAGAGGTGATGACGACTCGTGAGCCAGGCGGAGTCTTGATTGGGGAGAAGATTCGGGAAGTGATTTTGGACCCAAGTCATACTCAGATGGATCCTAAAACGGAACTCCTTCTCTATATCGCCAGTCGCAGACAGCACTTGGTAGAAAAAGTTCTCCCAGCCCTTGAAGTTGGTAAGTTGGTCATTATGGACCGCTTCATCGATAGTTCTGTTGCTTATCAGGGATTTGGCCGTGGCTTGGATATTAATGCCATTGATTGGCTCAATCACTTTGCGACCGATGGTCTCAAACCTGATTTGACACTTTATTTTGACATCGAGGTGGAAGAGGGGCTGGCTCGCATTGCTGCTAATAGTGACCGCGAGGTCAATCGTTTGGACTTGGAAGGCTTGGACTTGCACAAGAAAGTTCGTCAAGGCTACCTTTCTCTTCTGGACAAAGAAGGAAATCGCATTGTTAAGATTGATGCGAGTCTTCCTTTGGAGCAAGTTGTGGAAACGACCAAGGCTGTCTTGTTTGACAGAATGGGCTTGGATAAATGAAACAAGAACAACTAAAGGATTGGCAACCAGACCAGTTTGACCGCTTTGTCCGTATTTTAGAACAAGACCAGCTCAATCACGCCTATCTTTTTTCAGGTTTCTTTGGAAGTTTGGAAATGGCGCAATTTTTGGCTAAGAGCCTCTTTTGTAGGGATAAGGTAGGCGTTTTGCCGTGTGAGAAATGCCGAAACTGCAAGCTGATTGAACAGGAAGAGTTTCCCGATGTCACCTTGGTTAAGCCAGTCAATCAGGTCATCAAGACAGAACGCATTCGGGAATTGGTGGGTCAGTTTTCTCAAGCAGGGATTGAAAGTCAGCAGCAGGTTTTTATTATCGAGCAGGCGGAGAAAATGCATCCCAACGCGGCTAATTCTCTGCTCAAGGTCATCGAAGAACCCCAGAGTGAGGTTTACATTTTCTTCTTGACCAGCGATGAGGAAAAGATATTACCGACTATCCGAAGTCGGACCCAAATTTTTCACTTTAAAAAGCAAGAAGAAAAGCTCATCCATCAATTAGAGCAAGCTGGTCTAGTCAAGAAAAAAGCGACTTTCTTAGCCCAGTTTTGTCAATCACGAGCTGAAGCTGAAAAGTTGGCAAATCAGGCAAGTTTTTGGACCTTGGTGGATGAGAGTGAACGCCTGCTGACCTGGTTATTAGCCAAGAAAAAAGAAAGTTATCTCCAAGTTGCTAAATTAGCCAGCTTGGCAGATGACAAGGAAAAACAGGATCAGGTCTTGCGAATCCTCGAAGTGCTATGTGGGCAGGATCTCTTGCAAGCAAGAGTAAGGGTGATTCTACAAGATTTGTTAGAAGCTAGAAAAATGTGGCAAGCCAATGTCAGCTTTCAAAATGCCATGGAATACCTGGTTTTGAAGGAAATATAAACTCAATGAAGAATAAAGAAAGGAAAGGGCTGGTTTATGGACAAAAAAGAATTATTTGACGCGCTGGATGATTTTTCTCAACAGTTATTGGTGACCTTGGCCGATGTGGAAGCCATCAAGAAAAATCTCAAGAGCCTGGTAGAGGAAAATACAGCTCTTCGCTTGGAAAATAGTAAGTTGCGCGAACGCTTAGGTGAGGTGGAAGCGGATGCTCCTGTCAAGGCCAAGCATGTTCGTGAAAGCGTCCGTCGGATTTATAAAGATGGGTTTCACGTATGTAATGATTTTTATGGACAACGTCGAGAGCAGGACGAGGAATGTATGTTCTGTGACGAGTTGTTGTACAGGGAGTAGGCATGCAGATTCAAAAAAGTTTTAAGGGACAATCTCCCTATGGCAAGCTTTACCTAGTAGCAACACCGATTGGCAATCTAGATGATATGACTTTTCGTGCCATCCAGACCTTGAAAGAGGTGGATTGGATTGCCGCTGAGGACACCCGTAACACCGGGCTTTTGCTCAAGCATTTTGATATTTCCACCAAGCAGATCAGTTTTCATGAGCACAATGCCAAGGAAAAAATTCCTGATTTGATTGAGTTTTTGAAAGCGGGGAAAAGTATTGCTCAGGTTTCTGATGCGGGTATGCCAAGCATCTCGGACCCTGGGCATGATTTGGTCAAGGCAGCTATTGAGGAAGATATTGCAGTTGTCACAGTGCCAGGAGCTTCTGCAGGGATTTCTGCCTTGATTGCTAGTGGTTTGGCACCACAGCCACATATCTTTTACGGTTTCTTACCGAGAAAGTCTGGCCAGCAAAAGCAATTTTTCGACTTAAAAAAAGATTATCCTGAAACTCAGATTTTCTATGAATCGCCCCATCGTGTAGCGGATACGTTAGAAAATATGCTAGGGGTCTACGGTGACCGCTCGGTGGTCTTGGTTAGAGAATTGACCAAGATTTATGAAGAATACCAACGAGGAAAGATCTCTGAATTACTGGAAAGCATCGCTGAAACGCCACTCAAGGGCGAATGCCTTCTAATAGTTGAAGGTGCCAGTCAGGATGTGGAGGAAAAGGACGAGGAGGACTTGTTTTCAGAAATCCAAGCCCGCATTCAGCAAGGCATGAAGAAAAATCAAGCCATTAAGGAAGTTGCGAAACTCTACCAGTGGAATAAAAGCCAGCTCTACGCCGCCTACCACGATTGGGAAGAAAATCAATCTTAACGATAGGGAAATGAGTCCAGTTTTAATCAATTCTGAGACCTCAGTTTAAGAAAAAATCAGTATTTATAAAGAACAGTGTAATCCTTTTACACTGCTTTTCTATTGCAGAAATAAATTTGCTATATTGAAATCAAAAATCTTGAAAAGAAGCTTCAAATTTGATAGAATTGAGGCTGGTGTATACTGGAGTAAAACATATATAAAAGTGCATCTCTTTTATACCAATTAACCATCGAATTTTATCAAAAAACTCTTGAAAAGCCATTGACTGACTAGGCTTGATGCTTGTGTTTCCGTGAAATTCTTACTTAAGTATCACGCTTTGTTAATGATCATGAGGTTAACAAAGAGTGGAATTTTTAAAAAAGGAAAGGAATAGAATGTTTCGAAGTAAAAAATTTAACAAAGATTTCGAGATCGTAGATGAGAAAAAGCGCTATAAGCTTTACAAATCGGGGAAAAACTGGGTAAAAGCCTCGAATTCCCAACTGGATCTCTTCCGTATCGGTGGGATGGGAGAAGTTGTCTCGACTAGCCTATCTGACACTGAAGAACTTGACCACGCTCACTTGAATGCCAACACGCTTGCAGGTATAGGGGCCATCTTAGCCGCCGGGGCCGCAGGTTTTGTTGTAACTCAAGAGCAAACTGTATATGCAGATGAGACATCTGAGTACAAGGAAACTGGTAAGGCAGTCATCGCAACTGAGCCCCAAGCTGATGCGACAACTGAAGCCAGCAATAACTCTATCATTGCCCAAGCACAAGCAGAAGTGAAGGAACAAGCAGAGCAAGACTCTGTATCTGTTTCTGAGTCAGTCAGTCAATCTGTAAGTGCTTCTCTTTCGACAAGCGTTTCTGTATCAGCTAGTCTATCAGCAAGTGCGTCAGCGAGCAGTTCAGTTACTACCAGCCAGTCAGCTGTAAGTCCTGCTTCTGAGTCAGCCTCTGTTAGTGAAACTCCATCGCAATCAGCGAGTGTGCAAGCATCTGCCTCAACTCCTGTCTCTGAGTCAGCATCTGCTAGCGCTCAACCTGCTCCTTCAGTAAGTGTCCAAACTTCAGCATCTCTAGCTGAAAGCACTAGCTCTGTTAGCGAGTCAGAAGTTCAAACCTCTGTCTCAACTTCGACCTCAGCATCCCTTGATGTCAAGACTGCTCCTGCTGAGAGCCTTGCGACCAGCAAGATAGGTGACGCCTTGTCAAGCGCAACCCAACTCAGCAGCCAAGTGGCAACAACTAGCAATAACCTAGCCGCTGGTGTGATCGCTGATAAGAATCAAGCCCAAGGCAAGGATGCGCTCAAACAAGCTGAGAAGAGTCAAACGGTAGATAAGACCGTGACCACTTCACCAAAAGAGTCTGTCAGTGCTTCTGCTAGTGCCAGTCAATCAACAAGTGGATCGAATGTTTCTGTAGTGTCAAGTTTGTCTGTTGAACAGAGTGGATCGACGACAGCAATTGACCAGCAACCTTCTACTTCAAAAGAAGCAAAGAACCTTGAAATTGACTCAGCTGAATTAAAAATAACTGAAATTACTGGTAAGAATAGTGTTAGTGGAGTTCAATCAACTTCTGTCACAACTAGCTTAATTGAAGCTGCTGCGGTTGCAATAGCATCTTCAGAAGTCACTGCTAAACAACAAGAAGAAAACCGTAGGAAGTTGACCAATCTTTCAGCTGAAATAGGTGACTATCTAGCAAAAGCGGTTGATTTACCAAATACGGATTCAGCTCTTGCTAAGGCCAATGCTGCAGTAACAGAAATTGAAAAAGCCCTGACTGATCCAACTAGTGATTTAACAACAGTATTGCAAAAAGCTACTTCAGCGCGTAATTCGATTGTCAATGCTGTGTTGGCGGCTAATTCTGGTGTGCGTGATCCACGAAATGGGACAGAAATTGCTAGAGGGGCACACTCACGTGCAGCCTCTAATCCGCCTACGATTTCTATGCCATCCACTATCACAATTTATAATGATGAAGCAATCAATAATTTTCAGATAAGACTGAATGATGATAAAGGGATGGCTAAAATCACGGGCTCCCCATCCAATGCTATTATTACAGGTTTACATGCACCGAACTATCCAACTAACAAGAAAGGGGAATTTGGAGATCTATATATCTATGATAAAGGGGGGAAACGAACAGGTGCCCAAAAGACATACACCATTGACATAATAGGGACAGTGGGTCGTGAAAACGGAACTTGGAAACCCTATAAGCCTGGTACCTATGTTCTGGAGTACACAGTAACAGATATTCATGGTCTGACTGCGACAGCACGTACGAATTTCCATATCAAAGGCTTCAACGAACGCCACAACCCAGTTAGTGGGGATACTGTTATTGTTAAGAATCCCTCTTCTTTGACTGTAAGTGAACGAAATCAAGTACTTGAAAAATTTAAAGAAAAAAACCAGTCGCTTTTATCTGGTAGTGATTTTACGAAAGATGGCGTAACCGGAACGATTTCGGTAGCTGAAAATGGGAATATTACCATTACCTACCGTGATAATACTACAACTGTTATCCCAGCTAATGTGGATGCTGTTCCAGTTCCAAGTGCGACGGTGACTCGTAACGGTCAAACTCTAACACCTGTAAACGGCAACTATATTGTGTACGCAGGAGATGATATTCAAATTAATTTCACTGCTACAGATAATAGCGGGCAATTATCAGAATTTAAGATCGTTTCAAATGCAGATGCAAATGGCTCAGCCCTTGGAAGTAATTTCTTTGAAGATAATAAATATGGGACGGGAACTGTAGAGCATTTAACGGGGAATATCACAGCGACTACTGCTAGTCCAGCCCGTATTACTGTAAGAGCTCATTTGAATGATAATCTAGAGTATGATAAAAATGGTAGAAATAGTTGGCAACGCAATGCAGTAGCAACGGATAAGGCTGGTAATAGTAATAGTGCAGGAAATGATTCACCGGGCAATGTCCGTATTGTGCAAGGTAGGCTGACAGATATTATGGAAGGGGTAGCACCGACTGAAACCTTCCAGGTAGAGAATGTTTCTCGATTAAATTCTCAAGAAAAAACACGTATATTAGCAGCCGTTGAAAAATTAAATAATAAGCAGGAAAAACGTATAGACTCTTTCACTATTAGTGATAATAGAACAGTTACCATTATCTATAAAGATAAGACTACGGATACGTTCACTGTAAAACTTTCTGATAGTGAGTATAGGAGTAGCAGTACTTCAACTAGTCTAAGTCAAAGACAATCAACCAGTGCCTCAACATCTGACTCAGCAAGCAAGAGTACTTCAATCGTTGATGCTTCTAAATCAACATCAACTAGCCAGTCTAAGTCTGAATCGCTTAGCAAGTCGCAAAGCCTTTCTAAATCAGATTCAGCAAGCAAGAGTACTTCAATCGTTGATGCTTCTAAATCAAC
>CAJNCS010000007.1 GCA_905221325.1 bacterium | reverse complement strand
TAAGAGCTGATGGATTCACTACTGGAGTGATTGCTGGGGTCTTAACGCCATTTGAATCAGCTTCTTTCACTGTCTTAGCTGGGGTCAAGACTGCTACTGAACCATCTGGGAAGGTTACTGTTGCTGTACCATCGTTGCCTACTTCTACCTTGCTTGCTGTTGGGTTAGCTTTCTTAACTTCGTCAGCTACCTTAGCTTTTTCCGCATCTGTAAGAGCTGATGGATTCACTACTGGAGTGATTGCTGGGGTCTTAACGCCATTTGAATCAGCTTCTTTCACTGTCTTATCTGGAGTCAAGACTGCTACTGAACCATCTGGGAAGGTTACTGTTGCTGTACCATCGTTGCCTACTTCTACCTTGCTTGCTGTTGGGTTAGCTTTCTTAACTTCGTCAGCTACCTTAGCTTTTTCCGCATCTGTAAGAGCTGATGGATTCACTACTGGTGTGATTGCTGGCTGAGTTGGTGTTGCTGGTGTTTTAACAGTAACCTTAACTGGAACTTCATCCGTAGTTCCGTCTGGGTATGTTACAACTACTGTCGCGTCTTTTTCACCTTCTGTAGCAGTATCTACTGGTGTCTTGAACGCGAAGGTTGTTCCACTTGGTAGATCTGAAACATTACCAATTGAATCTTTGGCATTTGGTGTTGAGCCTGGAGCAACTGTTTGAGCCTTAGCTGTTGGATCATTCTTGTCCGCATCGCTACGTGGGTCTTTTACAGTAACCTTAACTGGAACTTCATCCGTAGTTCCGTCTGGGTATGTTACAACTACTGTCGCGTCTTTTTCACCTTCTGTAGCAGTATCTACTGGTGTCTTGAACGCGAAGGTTGTTCCACTTGGAAGATCTGAAACATTACCAATTGAGTTCTTAGCCTCTGGTGTTGAACCTGGAGCAACTGTTTGAGCCTTAGCTGTTGGATCATTCTTGTCCGCATCGCTACGTGGGTCTTTTACAGTAACCTTAACTGGAACTTCATAAGTTAACGTATCTGGGTAAGTAACTACTACTATCGCGTCTTTTTCACCTGGTGTTGTTGTATCTACTGGTTTCTTGAACTCTACTGTTGTTCCCTTAGGAAGTTTGTCAAAGTTTCCGATTGAAGCTTCTGCTTTTGGTTTCTCACCAACTTTAACAGTTTGATCTTTAGCTGTTGGAGTGTTCTTTTCTGCATCAGATATCTTATCTGGATCTTCTACAGTCACCTTAACTGGAACTTCATCCGTAGTTCCGTCTGGGTATGTTACAACTACTGTCGCGTCTTTTTCACCTGGTGTTGTTGTATCTACTGGTGTCTTATAAGCAAAGCTAGTACCATATGGAAGTTCATCAGCATTGTCGATTGAGCCTTTAGCGTCTGGTGTTGAACCCTTGTAAATGTCTTGAGCTTTAGCTTTTGGATCGTTCTTATCTGCATCGCTACGTGGATCTTTTACAGTTACTTTAACTGGAACTTCATCAGTTGAGTTATCGGGATAAGTAACTACTACTATCGCGTCTTTTTCACCTTTGGTTGCTGTATCTACTGGTGTCTTATAAGCAAAGGTAGTACCACTTGGAAGATCTGAAACATTACCAATTGAGTTCTTAGCGTCTGGTGTTGAACCTGGAGCAACTGTTTGTGCCTTAGCAGTTGGTGTGTATTTGTCAGCGTCCTTAGGTGCTGGTGTAACTAAGTATGCAGCTGCAATCTTATCTGTAGATTTATCAGGATAAGTAATGATAAGGTTTCCTTTTTCGTCGACACTATATGTAGTCCCTGGAGGGAAACTTGTATTTGCTTTTTTAGTTGCTTCGATAATTTTATTTTTCTCATCTTCGCTAACATTGTTAGGATCATCAACTTCTACTTTTTCACCTGCAACAGCATCAAGTTTCTTAGTAAGTTCCAAAACGGTAACTCTAAGATCTCTTTCTACAAGTACTGGATTTTTATGTTCCTTATCCTTCTTACCTTGAGCTGCAAAGGTCACAACAGTATCACCTGCTGGTTGGGTCCAATCAACAGTACCTCCGTACCCGTTATCACGTCTTTCAATTATAGTTCCCCCAGATGTCGTCAAATAAACACCTGTAGGTTTTAATCCCTTGACAGTAACTGGATTACGACTAGCCAAAAACTTTTCAAGCGCATAGGATTTTGCTGTAACACCAACGTTAACAGTTTCACCTGGATAAACAGTGATATGTGATTTGGTAATGGAAAGTTGAGTATTATCTTTTCCTTTTGTAGTACCTCCGCCCACTTCAGTTTTTTCTGCACGAGTCGCTGTAATAGGAGTGCTCTTAGGAGATTCACTTCCACCTGCTGGTGTAGCTGTCGCTGTAATTTGTCCTTCTGGAAGACTATTTATTGGAGAGATAGTAGCAATACCTTGATCGTTTGCTACGGCTTCGCCGATCACAACTCCGTCATTATTGTAGAGTTTTACTGTAGAACCAGGTTCTGCTTTAACAGTCACATCAGTTGGCGTACTTGCTTTCCCATCAAGGTTTGAAGTGATCTCTGGTGCTTGGCCTGCTGGCTTATTAGGAACAGCAGGTTTATTTGACGGAGTAACTAGGTATGAAGCGTCAATCTTATCTGTTGATTTATCAGGATAAGTAATTACAAGATTTCCTCTTTTATCAACATTATACAAAGTACCTGGAGGGAAACTTGCATTTGCTTTTTTAGTTGCTGCGATAATTTTATTTTTCTCATCTTCAGAAACGTTGTTAAGATCAGCAACTTCTACTTTTTCACCTGGAACAGCATCAAGCTTCTTAGTAAGTTCCAAAACGGTAACTCTAAGGTCTCTCGTTACACTTACATTATTCTTACTTGTAGCTGAGAAGGTCACAACAGTATCACCTGCTGGTTGGTCCCAAGCAACAGTACCTCCGTACCCGTTATCACGTCTTGTAACGGGTTCACCTGTCCCACCTGACTCCAAGAAAATACCTCTAGGAAGCAAGCCCTTGACACCTGCTGGATTATTAGGAACCGAAAAGTTTTCAAGCTTTTTAGATACTGCTGTAACACCAACCTTAACAGATTCACCTGGATAAACAGTGATGTGTGATTTGGTAACGAGTAGTTGGGTATTATCACTATCGTTCCCTCTTGAAACACCACCTTCTACAGTTGTCAATGTTGGTCGTGTCGCTGTTACAGGTGCACTCTTAGGTGACTCACTTTCGCCTGCTGGTGTAGCTGTAGCTGTGATTTCGCCTACAGGAAGGCTGTTTGTTGGCGTAACTGTAGCTACACCTTGAGCATTTGCTACTGCTTGACCGATAACAACACCATCAGTATTGTAGAGTTTAACAGTTGAACCTGCTGGTGCTTGGACAGTTACATCCGTTGCAGAACTTCCTTTTCCATCAAGGTTTGAAGTGATGACTGGAGCCGCTACTGTCGCACGTGCTCTACGTCGTTTAGCTACTTGAGAACCATCTTTAATAGTTTGAGCTGCTGTCAAGTTTGCTCTTGAACCATCTGCAAAAGTCACAACTGCTGATCCGTCTGCTTGGACTTGAACATCAGTTGCTGTAGGGTTTGCTGCCTTAACAGCTGCTACAACTTTTGCTTTTTCTTCATCAGTAAGTGCTGCTGGATTGTAAACCACAGTCACTTCTGGAGCTTGGATGCTGTCTGCTTCCTTAGCTTTTTCAGTCGCCTCCACTGCTTCTTCTTTAGAATTTTGAGTAGTTTCAACTGTTTTTTCAACTTTTTCTTCAGCAACTGCTGCTGGTGCTACTTCTACAGCTGGTGCTACATAAGTTACATTCTCCTTGGCTGCAACTGGCTTAGCTCCTACTGTATCTGCTTTGACTGATGGAGCCACCAAAGCTGCCCCAACCGCAAAAACAAGCGAACAACCAAAAAGGAAATGTTTTCCTTTTTTGATCATTCTCCAGTTCTTTTGTTCCGCATTTTTACGATTAAAATACATCACATTTTCTCCTTTTGATTTCTAGCATGCAGTACACATACAATTAGATTATAATGTGCATTAGCAGATTTGTCAATTATATTGTTATTATTTATGATTTTACATGATTTTCAGATAATTTCAGGAGTTTAACCATTTATTATATTATAATATTATAATATTGCGATAAAAACAATTGAGTATTAATTTTCATTGAGTATAAACTATGGTCAAGAAGAAATCATCCTCTCTGACCATCTCTTTGAAGCCTTACAAGCCGTCTAGGGGCCTGCATTTTTACCTATTCAAAAAAAGCCCCATACTATCTAGTATTCAGGAATTCCTGCTACAGATAGTATGGAGCTCAAACAGCAGTTACACGACCGTGACTGCCTTTCTATTCTTGCATGGTGTAACCAACACCACGCACGGTTTTAATGTAGCTTTTTTGACCTTTTACATCAAGCTTGCTACGTAGATAACGGATATAAACATCCACGATATTGGTCTCTGTCGCACTTTCGTACTTCCAAACACTTTCCAACAACTGCTCACGAGTCAAAACCTTCTTGCTTCCCATGAGAGTGGCCAAAAGGTCATACTCACGGCGCGTCAGAGTAATCATCTCCTCGCCACGATAAACGGTATGATGTTCTACATCCATACGCAGATTGCGGTAAGACGTTGGGACCTTCATCTGACTACAGTGTTGGTCGATAAAGTCCCGACCTCGGAAAATCGCTGAAATACGAGCCACCAGCTGATCAATAATCACTGGCTTATAGATGTAAGAAACGGCGAAGCGCTGGATTGTCTCAATCTGGTCTTGCAATTCTTCGCGATGGTCCAAGACCATGATCACTGAGGCTGGTTTTGTCCGACTCAGCCTCTCTGCAAAATCCTGGGCCGTCATATCCCCCAGACGAGCATTCAGTAAAATCAAGTCATAATCTGTCTGGAGAGCCATGGAGAGAGCTTTTTGCCCCTCCTCTACAAGATCAACACGGTATTGCTCTTTTTGGAGTTCCAGACTGAGAAAATGAGCGAGATTGCGTTCTTTCTCAAGTAATAAAATCCGTTTCCCCATGGCAGACCTACTTATTTTTCGTCATACCAAGAGTAGTGGAAGGTTCCTTCTTTGTCTTTACGTTGGTAAGTGTGGGCACCAAAGTAGTCACGTTGTGCTTGGATCAAGTTAGCTGGAAGGTCTGCTGAACGATAGCTATCAAAGTATGTGATAGCTGCTGAGAAGGTTGGTACTGGTACACCAGCTTGGACCGCAAGAGCTACAATATCACGCACTGCTTGTTGGTACTTAGCAGTAACATCCAAGAAGTACTCATCCAAGAGAAGGTTAGCAAGATCTGCATCGCGGTTGTAGGCATCTGTAATCTTTTGCAAGAAACGAGAACGGATGATACAGCCATCACGCCAGATAGATGCGATGTCCGCAAACGGTAGGTTCCAATTGTTTTCACGAGAAGCCACACGCAATTGGGCAAAGCCTTGTGCGTATGAGATAATTTTTGAGAAGTAAAGTGCTTGACGGATCTTTTCGATCAACTCAGCCTTGTCACCTTCAAATTTGAAGGCAGCTGGTTTTGGAAGCACCTTGCTAGCATGCACACGTTCTTCTTTGTATGTAGAGATGTAGCGGGCAAAGACTGACTCAGTGATGAGTGACAATGGCACACCAAGGTCAAGTGCTGATTGGCTAGTCCATTTACCAGTTCCCTTGTTCCCTGCAGCATCGAGGATGTAGTCTACGATTGGACCATCTTGACCTTCATCGTCTTTACGGCTCAAGATATCAGCTGTGATTTCGATCAAGTAGCTGTCAAGCTCGCCTTTATTCCACTCAGTGAAGATTTCAGCCATGTCTTCTGCAGAAAGGCCAAGCAAGTGTTGCATGAGGTCATAGCTTTCTGCGATCAATTGCATGTCACCATACTCGATACCGTTGTGGACCATTTTCACATAATGACCAGCTCCATCAGGACCGATGTAAGTCACACATGGTTTGCCATCTTCTGGTGCTTTAGCTGAGATTTCTTCAAGAACATCCGCAACCAATTCGTAGGCTTCTTTTTGTCCACCAGGCATGATAGAAGGACCTTCAAGGGCACCTTTTTCCCCACCAGAAACTCCAGTACCGATAAAGTTGATACCTGAGTTTGCCAATTCTTCATTACGACGGATGGTATCTTTGTAGAAAGTGTTTCCTCCGTCAATCAAGATATCACCCTTGTCAAGGTGTGGAAGAAGGGCTTGGATAGTCGCATCTGTACCAGGTCCAGCCTGAACCATCAGCATGATACGACGAGGTTTTTCGATAGATTGGACGAAAGACTCTACATCGTAGCTTGGAACAAATTTCTTTTCTGGATGGCAAGCAATTACGTCTTCTGTTTTTTCTTTACTACGGTTGTAAATGGCAACTGTATAGCCACGAGATTCGATATTTAGGGCAAGGTTACGACCCATTACGGCCATACCTACGACACCAAAGTTAGCTTTTGTCATGTGACACTCCTCTTGTTTAATATGTTTTATTTTATCATTTTTACCTATGAAAGGAAAGAATTTTGTAACAATTGGACTAGTAGTCCAAGTCATCCGCGTGACCAGCTCCATTACCGACAAAGTATCCCGTCTTACAGTTGAGGGTGAAGAGATAGGTTCCATCTGGTTTGTAGAGGTTATAATAACCATTTCCGTTTACGATATTGACCCGTTCTAGGATATATTGATTACCAGTGATATAACCACGAGCGCGTGACGTTGCTAGGATTTGTTCAAGGACACCGTCCGCAAAATTCCAGGCAGGGTTGCTGCTATCCTCTACAGCTGATTGATTGTAGGGTACACGACTAGCACTTCTTTGAAGATTGACACCATCGCTAGACAAACCTCCACTTTCTGGTCTGCTGGCAGACGCTGAACTTGATGAAGCAGACGAACTGCTCGTACTGCTATCAGTCGTTGTACTTGAACTTTCTTGGCTACTGCTACTTGAACTAGAACTAGAGTCGCTTGTTTGCTGGCTCTTACCAAGGCTAATGGCCTTATCTAACAGTTTATCTAGCTCTGTATTCCCTGTTTTAATTTCTGTAAATTTAGCATCTGCCTTGACCTTTGCATTGGTATCCAAGACACCATCAGTAATTGCTGGAGTTTCAAACTGATTATTCACTTCTTGCACAGCCTTGATTTGAGTTTCTAAACTATCATACTTAGACTTGGCAAGGGTATACTCTCGACTGCCTTCGAGTTTATCTAGTTGAGCCTTGAGTTGGTTCAACTTGTCAAACTGACTATTTTTCAAAGCCGTTTTATTAGCATCTGTATAAAAAGCATCGTAGAGGGCATTAAACTCTTGTAGGGCTGTTTGTGTTTCTTGATTACTAGAAGAAGACTGGGAAGACTGGATGGCTTGGTTGGAGCGATTTACTTGACGATAGATATAGTAACTACCTGCCAAGATAAGGGCTGCTGCCAAGGCTGAACCGATAACAAACATGCGCTTCTTTTTAGAATTAGAAGTTGTTTCTGATTCTGCCTGAGCTGAGCGTGAAAGTAGAGCTGTCTCTTCCTCTTCTTTCTCATCAGCAACCTCTGCTGGCGTTTGCTTTTCCAACACAAGCGGTTCCAAGTCTTGATTTTCCTCTCCCAAAGGAGGCAAAATCACATCCGAGCTTGTAGTTGCCGCTGAATCTGACACCGTTTCTTCTGAAACTGTTTCGGGTTCCTCTATGATTGGTGCCGACTCTTCAGTGATTTCTGGAACTTCCTGTGTCAATTCTTCTTGAGCCTGAGCTTCCTGCAGTTCTTCTTTTTTAAATTGACGTGTTTCAAACTTGTCGGCTTCGATTTCCTCGCGGTGCTGTTTGATGTATTTATCCAAGATATTGTCCTCAGGCAATACTCCAGCTTCAACTTCTTCATTTTTACGGATGACTTGACCAACTGTCAGATCTTTCGCCTCGTCAAAATCAAATTTGGATTCTTGACGCTCTTTTTTATGACGATTGTGTCTTTTTTTACTCATCTGTCTTCCTTTCTACTTTACCTCTTGGCGCTTCACACGCTGACCAAAGTATTGATACAAATCCACTTTTAAGGTTCCGTTATAAAGTTTGCGCTTTTTATCCGCTGGACTTCCGTACTTACTTTCAAAAGCTTCGTCACTCGTCAGGATAAATTTGCTCCAGGTTTTCAATGGCGCAAAGACTTGTCCCATCTCAGCATAGAGCTTGGTGACTCCTGCATCATCAGATAAACGCTCTCCATATGGTGGATTGGAAATGATGACACCATTGATCTTGTCTGTACGCAAGTCCTGTACTCGCATTTGTTTAAAAGTAATATCACCTGCGACGCCTGCTGCTTGAGCATTAGCCTTAGCAATCTCAACCATCCGAGCGTCTATATCACAACCCATAATATCCAATTCTATCTCACGATCGATTTTCTTAGCAGCCTCTGTGCGAACTTCTTGGATTAACCGATCGCTAACCCAGTTCCATTCCTCAAAAGCAAAGGAACGGCGAAGCCCAGGGGCCATCTTTCTAGCAATCATAGCCGCCTCAATACAGAAAGTTCCTGAACCACAGGTCGGATCAATCAAGGGCTTGTCTGGATACCAGTTAGAGAGTTGTAAAATCGCCGCTGCCATATTTTCTTTTATAGGCGCTCCACCCTTTTCCGTACGATAACCACGTTTAAAAAGGCTAGAACCTGTCGTGTCAATCATGACAGTCGCCACATCTTTCAGGATGGACACCTCTATCTTAAACTCGGGACCAGTTTCCATCAAGGGAACCCCTTCTGGACGGGCATAGTGCTTTTGCAGTTTCTTCACAACCGCCTTCTTGGAAATCGCCTGAACACTAGGTTCATTGTGAAGTTTAGACTTGACACATTTGGCCTTGGAAATAGGGAAACGTGCCCCGAGCGGGAGATAGTTTTCCCAATCCAGAGCAAAAACTCCTTGGAAAAGCTCTTCAAAGGTCTTAGCCGGAAAGCTTCCAACTACAATCTTGATACGATCAACCGCTCGAAGCCAAAGATTGGTCTCAATAATTGCTCGCACATCTCCTTGAAAACGGACACGCCCATTTTCAACTTGGCAATCATAACCAAGATCTCGCACCTCACGTCCAACGACAGCCTCTAGCCCCGCCGCAGCAGTTGCGATTAAATTAAATTGTTCTTTCATTTCTAGTCTTGCAAGACCTTTCTCTTGTTCACTTTAAAAAATGAGGTTGAGAAAAAGTTCTCAGCCCCAACCTATATGCAATTTTCTATAAGCCATGTTTTGTTCCAGAAGTGACTAGGACCACTTCCTTCGATAATCATCTGTCTACCGCTAACAGCCTATAGCTGATAGCAGTCAGAGTACTACGTTCGTTTCCGTGCACTCCATGCCCCGACCAAAATTTGGGTTGCTAGCTTGAGGGGTTTACCGCGTTCCACTCTCTCTGTTTCCAGAAAGACTCCGTCACTGTGGCACTTTCAAGCCTACTCTGACCTATCCGAAGACTTAGCCATTTCAACTGCCGTAACGATCTCTCGTCCCTAGGCTTATGGATTCGCCTAGCACAAACACTACAGGCATCACAGCCTGTGCTAGCATGGACTTTCCTCATGAAAAGGGATTCTCTTCACGCGATTATCCAAAAATTGCATCTAATAGACACCTAATTATAACTCAGAATTGTCTACAATTTGCTTACCGAATACTTCTTTTTCAAGTCGATTCAATCGTTTCAAAATATCAAAATTTGTCATTGGAGTAGAACTTGTTACTTCGATAGAACTTTGTTGAGTAGAACTTGCCTGTGGCTTGTTAGACAATTCCTCCTTCAAATCAGCAATCTCCTGACGAAGAGATTTGACCAAAGCTGCGTAAGTCTCATAATCCTTGATCACATCATCTAGGAACTCGTCTACCTCTGCCTTACTATATCCGCGAACTTCACGTCCAAACTCTTGTTCAAAAATATCTTTTGCTGAAAAAATAATACTTGCCATTTCTCTCTCCATTCTTGATTGCTATTCTTATTATATAAAAAAAGACAAACAAAAATCAAGGTCAAAGCCTCACTTTTCGGAAAAATTTTCCACTATTTCGTTCAGATCCTCAAATGTTAATCTTTTTGTAATATAGCCTTCTTGATTTTTCATCATCTGGTAAAAATACTGTAACTTGGTTTCATTTTCTTCGTCATAAAACAGGTAGCATCCATCCGTATTTTCCAGCAGAAATTTCTGATAATCACGTAGTTGCCCCTTGTGCTCATATTGTGGATAGGCATATTTGACAAAGTCAACCTGCTTAAACTCACTAAGTTTGATTTGATTGGCTTCATTCCAGTTACTACCATGGGTTTCAAAATCAAAAATTGTTGCCAACTGAAAGCCATAGTCTGCTTGCATGTCTTTTGCCACTTGAAGCACCCAGTACTCAAAGCCCAAGCTCCCTGTAAAGACAAGCCAGGTCACCCCTTCTTCTACTAGACGTTCTAGATCTCTCCGAATGGCTGTTTTGATAATATCAACGCGAATATCCTTGTCATTAAAGAGACCAAGGTCGAAGGCTGAATAGCCTAAAATCAAGGCTGTTATCATTTTTAACCCTTTCTTTGTAAATTTATGATATAATAGAGTGATGTTATTGTACCAATAAGGAGAATTATGGTCAACTATCCACATAAACTTTCATCACAGAAGAGACAAGCACCCCCGTCACAAACTAAAAATTTCGCAAATCGGGGAATGTCTTTTGAAAAGATGATCAACGCTACGAACGACTACTATTTGTCGCATGGGTTAGCAGTTATTCACAAGAAACCGACTCCCATCCAAATCGTACGTGTCGACTATCCCCAACGAAGTCGAGCTAAGATCGTTGAAGCCTACTTTAGACAGGCCTCAACGACTGACTATTCAGGGGTTTATGATGGATACTACATCGACTTTGAAGCAAAGGAAACTAGGCAAAAACATGCGATCCCGATGAAGAATTTCCATCTCCATCAGATCCAGCATATGGAACAAGTTCTTGCCCAGCAAGGAATCTGCTTTGTCCTCCTTCACTTTTCTTCTCAGCAAGAAACCTACTTATTGCCGGCCATTGATTTGATTCGTTTCTATCATCAAGATATGGGACAAAAGTCAATGCCACTTGGATATATTCGAGAAAATGGATATAAGATTGAACAAGGCGCTTTTCCTCAAATTCCCTATCTCGACGTTATCAAAGAACATTTACTAGGTGGTAAAACAAGATGAACAAACAAACTTTCCTGCGGATAGCTAAGTATGTCAGTATCTGCCTTTTGACCTTATTTATCGCAGCTATTATGCTAGGCGGAGGCCTCTTTCTCTACTATGTGAGCAAGGCTCCAGCCCTATCCGAAAGCAAGCTAGTCGCAACGACTTCTAGTAAGATTTATGACAGCAATGATGAACTTATCGCTGATCTTGGATCGGAACGGCGGGTCAATGCACAGGCAAATGAAATTCCGACAGAGTTGGTCAATGCGATTGTTTCGATTGAAGACCATCGTTTCTTTAATCACCGTGGAATAGATACCATTCGTATCCTTGGTGCTTCCTTACGAAATCTTCGAGGTGGTGGTGGTCTGCAAGGAGCTTCCACCTTGACACAGCAGTTGATCAAGTTAACTTATTTCTCTACGTCAACTTCTGACCAGACTCTTTCTCGTAAGGCTCAGGAAGCTTGGTTAGCCGTTCAGCTAGAACAAAAAGCGACTAAACAAGAGATCTTGACCTACTACATCAACAAGGTTTACATGTCAAACGGTAATTACGGAATGCAGACAGCTGCCCAAAGTTACTATGGCAAGGATCTCAAAGATTTAAGTATTCCTCAACTGGCTCTCCTTGCTGGTATGCCTCAGGCTCCAAACCAGTATGATCCATACTCGCATCCAGAAGCCGCTCAAGAACGTCGTAATCTCGTCCTCTCTGAGATGAAGGGGCAAGGTTACATTTCAGCTGAGCAATATGAAAAAGCGATTAATACTCCGATTACAGATGGACTGCAGAGCCTCCGTTCTGGAAACAACTATCCAGCCTATATGGATAATTATCTCAAAGAAGTAATCGACCAAGTCGAACAGGAAACTGGTTACAACCTTTTGACAACAGGAATGGAAGTTTATACCAATGTTGATCCAGCCGTTCAACAACGTCTCTGGGATATCTACAATACCGACGAATACGTTAATTATCCAGATGATGAGTTGCAAGTAGCTTCTACCATCGTTGATGTCACAAACGGAAAGGTGATTGCCCAGCTAGGTGCACGCCATCAATCTAGCAATGTTTCCTTCGGTATGAACCAAGCTGTCGAAACCAACCGTGACTGGGGTTCAACCATGAAACCCATCACAGATTATGCGCCAGCCTTGGAGTATGACATCTACGACTCAACTGCTTCTATCGTTCATGACGTACCTTATAACTATCCTGGGACCAACACCCCTGTCTACAACTGGGATAAGAGTTACTTTGGAAACATAACACTCCAGTATGCTCTCCAACAATCACGGAATGTGCCGGCTGTAGAAACCTTGAATAAAGTCGGTTTGGATAGAGCCAAGACCTTCCTAAATGGACTCGGTATTGACTACCCAGATATGCACTATGCCAACGCGATTTCAAGTAACACAACCGAATCTAACAAAAAGTATGGAGCAAGTAGCGAGAAAATGGCTGCTGCTTATGCTGCTTTTGCAAACGGTGGCATCTACCGTAAACCGATGTATGTTAACAAGGTCGTCTTTAGTGACGGTAGCTCAAAAGAATTCTCTGACCCTGGTACTCGGGCAATGAAAGAAACTACTGCCTACATGATGACGGAAATGATGAAAACAGTCCTAACCTACGGAACTGGTCGTGGTGCCTACCTTTCATGGCTACCACAAGCTGGTAAGACTGGTACATCAAACTATACAGATGACGAGATTGAAAAATACATCAAAAACTCTGGTTATGTAGCTCCAGACGAAATGTTTGTCGGCTATACTCGTAAATATTCAATGGCTGTCTGGACTGGTTATTCTAACCGACTTACTCCAATCGTAGGTGATGGCTTCTACGTTGCTGCTAAGGTCTACCGTTCGATGATGACCTACCTCTCAACAGATGACCATCCAGGGGATTGGACCATGCCTGAAGGCCTTTACAGAAGCGGAGAATTTGTCTTTAAGAATGGAGCACGCAATACGTGGACCCCTTCATCATCTACACAACAAAGTTCGACATCTGAAAGTTCTAGCTCAACATCTGAGAGCTCGACTTCTCAGTCAAGTTCAACTACTCCAAACACAAGTCAAACGCAGACGATTCCTCAACAATCAGGAACTACACCTGCTGAGCAAAACCAACCAAGTCAACCGCAACAATAAGCAAAATCCTGAGAATTTTACTTCTCAGGATTTTTATTCTTTATAGCTCAATAGTTTATCCCAACAGCACCATAACTCTTTTGATAGTTTCTCTAACTATTGTAGAGGTTATGGTGCTGTCTTTTCACTTTCTCTTGATGCTAAAATTTTTCAAAAACAAAGGTAATCAGATGCTATTCCTTTTTCCCTTTCGCGATAAAGATAGCGGATAGAGCTAGGCTAACGCCTGCAAGGAAGAGAGCTGTATCTGACTGACTTTCTCCTGTTGCTGGCAAGCTTTGTTTAGCCGTTTCTTGTTTAACATCTGGAGTATTACCTTCATCTGAAGCAAGCAGACTAAGTTTAAACTCAGGTTTCTCAACTGTCGGTGCTAGTTGATCTCCTGCTGTACCAAGTGGGCCTGTATACTCTGGTACTTCATGTACTGCTGCTTCAACCGCATTGACACCACCTGTAAACTCTAGTTTCTCAACTATCGGTGCGGGTTGGTCTCCTGCTGTACCAAGTGGACCTGTGTACTCTGGTACTTCATGTACTGCTGCTTCTACCGCGTTCACACCACCTGTAAAGTCCAGTTTCTCGACCGTCGGTGCTGGTTGATCTCCTGCTGTACCAAGTGGACCTGTGTACTCTGGTACTTCATGTACTGCTGCTTCTACCGCGTTCACACCACCTGTAAAGTCCAGTTTCTCGACCGTCGGTGCTGGTTGATCTCCTGCTGTACCAAGTGGACCTGTGTACTCTGGTACTTCATGTACTGCTGCTTCTACCGCGTTCACACCACCTGTAAAGTCTAGTTTCTCAACTATCGGTGCTGGCTGATCTCCTGCTGTACTAAGTGGGCCTGTGTACTCTGGTACTTCATGCACTGCTGCCTCAGCCGCATTCACACCACCTGTAAAGTCCGGTTTGCTCAAAACTGGTGGTTCTTCATCACCCTTGCTTGATTGAACCGATTCTTCTGTCAATTCTTGATAGAAGCTCGCCAATTCATAAAACTCAGCCTTGCCACCTTCCCAGACTAATTTGACATCTAGAAGAGAGCCACCATTTCGGATAGCGAAGGTTTGGAGACTAGATGTAATGGCACCGAGGTCTGTCCAGCTGTCTTGACCATCCTTGAGTATTCTAGCAAGAACACGTGCCTTAGCTCCTTCAGGAAGACTGGAAACGAGACGAAGGTGGTTGGCATTGGTTGGTTCAGACAAGTGATACACCAACTCGCCCTTGTCTTTTTCAGACTTGTAGCTGGTCAAGACTTTGCCGTCTACAAGATTATTATAAAGGTTGCCTTGGCTTTCTCCACTGTTTCCTTCTACTGTCGGATCATTGATTGGTTTGACAAATTCACCGTCATTGATGACCAATTCTGTAAAGCCTACAAACCGGGCATCATAGTCTGCCGTATAGAGGACACGGAGATAGTTAGCTTTGACTGGTGTCGTCAATTCTCCTTCGATGTAGCGATTTCCTGGCATCTTAGAATCATGTGTCCAACCATCTGTCAGAGAATCATCGTGTTGGCTATTGGCTACACCATCTCCTACTGTCACGACATCTGTCCAAGTTTTACCATCTTGGCTGACTTGGATCTTGCCATCACGAAGGTAGTTTTGAGTTCCGTCTTGGATGTAGGCTCTAATCTTCTTGATAGTGCGTTCGCTACCAAGTTTCAAGGTCACATGACCATCTTTATGGGCATAGTCTGAAAACTCAACGAAGTTGTTGTAAACACCGTCAAATAGTTGATCTAGGTTGTTCAGTTTACGAACATCATTGCTGCCGTATACTGGGTGAATTCCCATTGAAGTTGAATCCAATTTTGTTGGTTGCACTTCTTTGGTCGTCACAAGGAGAGAAGTGGCTGTCACAGCTTGTTTCTGATCTGTTTTATTGACCAGACGAACATAACGTACCAAGTGGGTTGCGACAGATTTGTCTGTCAACTGGCTGGCTGGTGTCCATTCTTGCGCATTTGCAGAATACTCTAGGCTAAGAGCAGGGTTGGCTTGCCCTTGGAGCTGGATGCTCTTGATCTGATGGATACGGTCAAGCTTCATACCTAGATAGCTATGAGCAGGGAGTTTGGTTCCAGCTGGAATTTGAAGCTCGTAACTGCCCAAGCTATCCACTACTGGTGTTTCCTTCAAGGCGTCGACGTTGGTGTCTGTTAACTCACTGTTTCCAGAGCGTGTCTCAACAGAGAAGTCCTGAATACGCCACCAGAGGTCGAGTGCCTTGGTATTGCGTACTCGGATGTAACGAGCATTGATCGCTCTGGTCACTTCCTTGGTTTGCTCACCTGACAAGCGATCGAGTTCCTGCCAAGTAGTTCCATCTGTAGAGTACTCAAGTACACCTGCGGCAAGTTTATCACCCGTTCCTTGGCGAAGGCGTACTTTAGTGACTGACTTGACTTCACCGAGGTCAAGTTGTGCCCAGGCATCTACTGGAGTTGTATTGCTACCGTCAGCATTTGCCATCATGGCTTCTGTATTGTCCTTGCCATCAGTGATTTGACGGGCTGAGGTATTTAGTTTGTAAACTAAGTTTGAGCTTAGACTAACTGTCGTTGCTTGTTGGCTACGAGCTTTTTCAACTGGACGGTTAACTGCAATCTCCTGAACTGCAAACCAGGTATTTTCGCGGTCTGCTGTCGCAATCATGCGAACTGCCTTGGCCTTGATATTGAGATTTTCAAACTTAAGAAGGGATTCATTTCCGACATAGCTTGGCTCTTTCAAGGTTACCCAGTTATCATTTTCATCTAGATACTGCACTTCTGCCTTACTAAAGGTATCACGTGGATTTGCCTGCGTTCCCATTGCAAAGGTCAAGGTTTGAATCGCTACTGGTTTATTGAACTTCATACCAATATAATCACCTGTCTTGATACTATTTGGTGATTTAATAATCGCATGAGTTGCCAAATCGCCATCCGTCACTTCTGCCAAACCACCTTCTACACCTGTTCGATTGGTAATAAAGGTGCTGATGATTTGGTCTGGATGCAAGACTTTTTGAACTTCAGACGCTAGAACTTCTTTCAAGGATAGGATAAATGGACGAATATGTTGAACACCCAATTCAGCCTTTTCCATATGGTCTACATAATGGAAGGTGTGAGTTTGAGACTGTTCGTACAATTTCAAACCTTTATAGTAGCTATCCCAGAGTTTGGCTGCATCGTTTGTGGCCATGGCTTCAGTTCCTGTAAGGAAGGCATCGAGGGCATTCATTTGGTCGATTGCATTATCCAACCAATAGTGGATTTGGGCAACCATTTTTTTATCGCCTGATGCTTTATAGAGTTCGGCTGCTTCTTTAATCTTGGCAAATTCTGCACGCAAGGCTGCACGTTCAGCAGTCACATCCTGACCTGCTTTGAGTTTGGTCATGAAGTCTGTTAATTTTGGAGCCAAGTCTACAGATTCTTCTAGCTTGACGACACGATTATCCATGTTTTGGTTGATCATGTGCTTACCAAGTTCGCGGAAGGCTGCCGATATCTTGCTATCTTCAAAATGACCATTTTCTACAAAGTTGAAGGCAATATCATTGATTTTCTTAGCTTCTTCTTCTGATTTCCACTGTTTCCATGAGTATTGAGCTCCTGAAAAGAGGGCAATCTTAGACGGTTCAGACTGTTGCATTGGGTTTAACATGATACCAGATAGCAAGCTTGGATCCACATTTGGATGAAGGAATTTTTCACCACCACCTAGAATCAAGTGTTGTTTAGAGTTATCTGTTACAGGCCAGTTAATCCAAAGCGAAACCGGGCGATAGGTCTTGCCACCTGCGGATAGATTGTTCTTGAGAGTTGAAAGGAAGCTTTCAGAGACTTCACCCCAAATCTTACCTCCCGTCAAGGTCATGGATGTTGAACTTGGGAGATTTTCATTGAGGGATTTCAACTCATCCTCACGTCCATTACCCCAATACTGGCCAGGAACAAAGATCATTTCTTTACGAAGACCGCTGTAAGTTCCCTGCATTTCAGTCAACCACTTGGTCATATCTTGCATCAAGCGGTTGTAGCTATTGTAGCCTCCGACTGGGCTTGGAGCATCATCTGCAAGGATACCAAATTCGCGGACACCCACTTTCATCAACTGGGTAAATTTAGCCTTGATGGTTGCCAAATCTTCTTGGTAATGCGCTTCATTGCCAAAGCGGATGCGGTTGTTCATGAATGGATGGATAGTCCAGACATAGCGAGTTTTACTTTGATTGCCGACACGAGCAAGTTCACGGATTTCAGCTAGTTTTTCTTCTGGATAGAGTTCACGCCATTTCTTGTTGTGGTATGGATCATCTTTTGGTGCAAAGAAGTATTGGTTCAATTTCAAATCGCCACCATAACGCATGAGCTCTGCACGATCGGCATTCGACCATGGATTTCCATAGTAACCTTCTATGAAACCACGGTTCTTGAGCTCTGCGTAATCTTCTACTGTCACATTGCGAAGGACTGGTACTTGGCTTTCCTTGAGCATGTGTTTCAAGGTTGTCAAACCATAGAAAACTGCATCAGTGTCTTTTCCGACGATGGAAATCGAATTATCCTTGATTCTCAAGGCATAGGCATCAATCTTGTCAAAGAGACCTGCTGAAACATTGGACAAGTTTTGCTCTGCTTGTGAACCTTGTCCATGCACTCCAAGATAGATATTGGTTGCGTCAACGATTGCTGTCTTACCAGTTGTATAAGATACTTGATTGTCCTGCAAGACACTCTTCAAGCGATTACGAGTATAGATATCGAGTTGATCGCCCATAACCAAATTGACTTGCTTACGAAGGGCTGTAACACCTTCGCCATAAGTCACTTTTTGTGGCGTTGGGAAGACCTTGTACTCTTTCTTGAGATAGTCTGCGCTCTTGCTGGCAGCTGCAATGCTGTCTTCGCTAGCTGGTTTACTTGCAGTGAATTGATCTGCCAATTCAACTGTTCCATCACCGGTTTGGTCTACTTTTGGTTTTTCAGGAGTAGTTGGTTTTTCTGGTTGACTTGGTGCAGGCGTTTCTTGCTCTTCTTTGACAGGTTTCAATAGATGAACTTCGGCTGCACTTGCAAAACCACCAACGCCTTCCAATACTTTCAACTCAATCTTGTTGGTATGTACCGCCGCAAAGTTGACTGTTTTTTCTTGGGCGTTGTTGTCCCAGCTTCCTTCTGAAACCTTGACCATTTGGCCATCTTTTTGTGCGTAGATTTCGTAGCGCGTCACGACACCATTTCCACCACCTGGACGTGGGAGATAAGTCAAACCATTGACTTTTTCTGCTTCTTTCAAGGTCATAGAAAGGGTATAAGGTGCACGGTCACCAGTCCATTTAGAATGCCAGAATGTGCTCGGATCATTGTCAAAGGCCTTTTCAACAGCACCTTCAGTCGCATTTCCTGGCAATTCTTGGCTACTTGCAGTAGCAGTGAATTTGTCATTTGCAATCAAACGAGGATTTACAAATGGTTTATCTGACAACTCAGCGCTGTGCAAGATTCCTTTGAATCCACCGATGCTTTCAAGTGGTAGTACCAAACTATTGTGGGCAAAGCGAGGATGGGCTGGATTTGCAATACGCTCAATCTTTTCACCATCTACATAGACTTCTGTAGATTGCGGCTTGGTTACGATGGAGATTTGATAACGTTTGTTCTTTTCAAGTTTTTTATTGAATTGGATATGGAACTGTTCAAACTGGTAAGCAAGATAACCATCTTTATCAGCTAGATAGATACGGTTGTCCCCACTTGTTGAGAAGGTTTGTTCCCCGTCTCCAGTGACAGTTACATCAAACTTCAAGACGTGACTTGGGCCAACATCACCAGCCAAGCCTTCGATACTGCTATCTTTCTCAAAAGCCAATCCATTTTCTGTTGCGGTTACTTTCTTCGTTGCATATTCTTTCACCTTGTCTGGAGTGATGTTGAATAGTTCTTCTGAAGCAATTGCTTTTTCAGGGTTAGACTGTGGCGCATAAGGACTCGTTGGTAGGGTGCGTTCTGCAAAGGTCGCAGCTGCACGGTCAGATCCCCAGGTGCGCTCCGCAGTGGTTTGCATGCTCTTGAAGAAGCGTTTAAAGATATCATAAGAGGTCAAACCGGTCTCATGAAGGTCGATATTATCATTCCAAACTGCGTGACCACCACCAAGGATACTTGGATGAGAAGCTGGTAGAAGTGGACCTCCACCTGTTCTAAAATCATTCGGTGTCCAGCTATTGTACTGACGTTCGTAGTTAGCATAGTCCCCGTAGGCTGCTTGACTATTGCTTCCACTTGGCACACTATAGGTCGGTACATCCGTGATGTTGATAATTTTAGCTCCCTGAGCAATGGCTTCATTTGGTCGTTGCCATCCGATACTCCAGATATCAACCTCTACTCCGTTCCAATCAACAGGAGTGTTCCCACGTTTCGCACTGAGTGAGCCCCAGATACGAGGGGTATAGCCTTTTCCTTTAATGTATTTGATAAGATCATTGACATAGCGACGATAGCTTTCTCTGCTGCCATAGTATTCATCCGTTCCGATATGAACAGTAGATACGCCATGAAGTGGCGCATCTGGACCATCGAGTAGTTTGTCATAAACTGATTTGACAAAAGCCAACGTTTCATCGTATTTTTTATCTAGGTCCAGCATGGCTACGCGCTCAACATTGTGCTTGCCTGCATAATCGCTCAAACTACCTTGATACATGAGGTCTGGGCGAACTTTGACAAATGATAGTGCATGACCTGGTGTGTCAATTTCTGGTACTAGGTTGATATGCAAGGCCTTGGCAAGTTTAATCAGATTTTGCATTTCTTCCTTGGTATAGTGCTCATCTGATGTCAATTTTTGACCATTCTTACCGACAATGTCTGTCTCCACACGGAAACCAGTCTTGGCATGTTCAAGGACATACTTGAGTTCTTCCTCTTTAGAAAGATTCTTTCCTGCCAAGTGTTCCTTGAGGAAGATATAGTTATCGTTGAGGTGCAACTGCAAGTCGTTCATCTTGTAGTAGGCCATGTTGAGCATGATGTCTACAAGAGTATCATAAGGGATAAATTTACGACCTGTATCCAACATAAAGCCACGGTGGCTGAAACTTGGGAAATCACGAATTTCGCCATTTTGTAGGTCTGTTTCTCCCATTTGAAGAAGAGTACGAGTGGCGTAGAAGGCTCCTGTGTTTGTGGCAGCTTCGATGGTAATCACATCATTTTGGATAGTGATGCCATACCCTTCCTTACCGTAACCCTTGTTTTCAACCTTTTTAAATTCGATTCGTTTTTGAGCTTGCTTGTCACCTGTTGCTAGTTCCAATCCACGGCTGGCAAGGTCTGACTGGTAGAAGGTTGCAGCCTGATCAAAGCCAGAATCACCCGTCGCAAGGACTGTATCTGAAGTGATAGAAGATTTGCCTTCACGACCATACCATTGTTGGACCGCTGGTGCAACTTTTGGTTTCACACCCACACCCTCATCTTGATGTAGCCCCTTAATGACAACTTCAAATTCTTTAGTAAAAGTATGGCTGTCTTTGATTTGTTGTACCATGACCTTGACACGTTGATCTGTCAGAGGTTGGTAGATGCGATTTTGAAGGTCAATCACACCCTGCTTGTTACTGCCAATCAGACTAACCTGACCTGGCAAACTTGGTAGGACAAGAGACTTGCCATCTTCAGCCACATCCAACTGGTTAACTTGGCGGATATCTGTTACCTTACTATGGTCCGGAACGTTTGAATAAGCTCGAATTTCTTGGATTCCAACATTTCTCCAGCCCATGGTTCCCGCTTGATAATCATTGACCTCAAGTTTGAGATACTTAGCTTTGATACTCTCAGCTAGGTCTACTTTCTCATCTAAAACAGGATCTCCAGTCTTGGTATGCGCTAGTTTCCATTGTTTTTCTCCATTAGCGCCCACGTCTTCTTGACCTGCGTAGTAGAGACTCCAAGATTTGATATTTGGGTCATTTTGCCCATTGCGAAGACGACGATCCCAGTCAATTTCCACATGCTTGATGAGGGTAGTTTTTGGAAGAGTTAATTCGAAGGTTGGTTTTGGTACATCTCTGTCCGTTGCCCATCTAGTATTATTGTCACCATCAACTGCTTTGTCAGCTGTAAAGCTTGTTCCAGCCTCATGGTTGTTTGCTGAAGCAGTAGCACCTTCGAGATGGTTGACATCTTCTCTATCTTCGATTTGCTTTTCAGCAGGTTTTGTTGCGGGTGTAGTGGTTTCCGCAGGTTGATTATCCGCCTTTGGTGTTTCAACCGGTTTCGGCGTTTCTGCTGGCTTGGGACTTGCAGGACTTGTCTCTGGTTTTGCCTCTGCACTTGCTGCAGGTTTTGTTCCTTCTTCGGTTACCTGGCTACCCTCTTGATTTCCTTCTGTTGCAGCTTCTGCATCCGCCTTTTCAAGCGCAGCTGCTAAATCATCTGGTAACTTATCCAGAGCTTGAACATGAGTGATACTTCCCTCTGTCTCTGAAGACGCTGCTGTTTCTGCTGCCTGAACCATATTGGCTCCAAAGATACTAGCACCAATCATAACGGAGGCTGCACCAATTGCAAATTTGCGGATACTATAATGACAGCGTTTCTCAAAAAAGTGTTTGTCCATATTTCTCCTATTTCCTTTCATCCGCCTACGCTAGTAAGCGTTATCATTTCTCCTTTTAAAAAGGAGAGAACCAAGAGGTCCTCTCCAGGTGTTTGATTCATTTTCCGACTCTGACTCCCATAGAAGTCCAAGTCACTTATCCAAACAATGTAGTTGTGGAATAAATAAATATCTATTCTTTTTTACTGTTAATAGCAAAGAGGGCAGCTGACAATGCTAGGCTGATTCCTGCTAGGAAGAGGGCTGTATCAGACTGGTCTTCTCCTGTTTCTGGGAGTGTCTTCTTGCTTTCTTCATTTTTCAGAGTATCTTTGATTTCTGATGTCTTTGTATCAGCTAGCGGAGCTGGTGTCAACTTATACTCTGGTTTCTCAACAGTTGGTGCTGGTTCATCACCTGCTGTACCTAGCGGGCCTGTGTACTCTGGTTTTTCATGTACAGCTGGCTCAACTCCATTGACGCCACCGGTGTATTCTGGCAATTCGTGAACCAAGGCTTCAACCGCATTGACTCCTCCCTTGAACTCAGGAACCTCATGAACAGCTACTTCTGCTGCATTGACTCCGCCCTTGAACTCAGGGACTTCATGAGCAGCTGCTTCTGCCGCATTAACACCGCCTTTGAACTCTGGTACTTCATGTACAGCCGCTTCTGCTGCATTGACTCCTCCCTTGAACTCTGGTAGGTCATGAGCAGCTGCTTCTGCCGCATTAACACCGCCTTTGAATTCTGGTACTTCAAGAACTGGTGGTTGCTCTTCACCCTTACTGCTTGTCGGAGCATCAGGTTTCGGAGCGGAATCTTTTAATTGATTGAGATAATCTGCAAAGTATTTCACCATTCTTTCCGTCAAGAGATGGTTATCCGTCGCATATTTCATGCTCGCCTGAACTCCAGCCACTTCCTCTTGATTTTCTTTGTCTGTCAATTTTTGAGCCTTAGCTAAAGCTGCTTCATATCCTGACAAGTCAAGCGGTGTTTCTGCTACCTGTGGACGGGTAAAGATGAGTTCCGCTGCAGATTGGTATTTATCTCCACCATCTCCGTATGTCTTGGTTCCCGTAAGGACAATTTTCTTAGCCTTGATTGTCTTGCCAAAGTTAATGTCTTTTGGCTTATTGTTATCAGGCCAGTCCGTAACGGTGAAAGTATGCTCCTTGCCAGACTCATCTGTCACAACCAGTTTCACATCACGCAAGTTACCATTTGAACCTGAGCCACGTGGAACATAACGAAGTCCTGTGATTTCAGTTGGTTCTTTCAAGACCATGGTTGCAGGCTTGCCTACATCTCCACCATTCCAAGATGTATGCCATAGGCTAGACACATTACCATCAAAGGCATTCTCTAGACCTTCACCTGGTTGAGCTGGCGCATCCAAACTTTCAAAGTCTTCTGCTACCAAGGCTGTCTTCTTCTGAACCAAAGCATTCTTCAAGGCTTCAATCTTGGCAATCTCTGCACGCGCTTCTTCCACGCTAATGTCATCATCTGCCTGACTGAGGTTAAAGACCGCCTCTTTCAAAGCATCCATAGACTCTTTCGTGTAGTTGGTCATAGCTACAGTTGGCAAGTAGTTCTTCAGAGCATTTTCTGTCAACATCTTACCTGTTAGCGTAATTTCCTCGATGTGAAGATTATCCATCATGAAGTCATTGTAACCACGGAAGTTGGCATTTCCACCAGCATCTCCATGAGTATTGCTTGCGTTTCCAGTTGAGTAGATACCTACCCAAGTATCGCCTGTTTCTGCACCAGTCACGAGGAAGGTTACTTTCTTGGCTTTCTTAGAATCTGTCCAAGTATTTGGCAATTCATGTATTTCCAAGTTGCTAGCTTGACTACCACGACGACCTGACTGGAATTCTCCCTTACCAACTACAAAGGCATAGGTATTGTCTGAACCTGCTTCGTATTCAAAGGTTACACGGTAGGTCTTACCTGCCTCAAAGCGGAAGTTTTGCGGAATAGTTTGGTAAACCAAGTTACGACGGCTCACTAGTCCATTGGTCTTCAATGACCAATTTCCTTCGATAACATCATCGACTTTCTTACCATTCCAACCACGCTGTGTATATGGATCGTGTTTTTCAGACAAGTGAGTGCGGTTATCTTCAACACCTTCGACACCACCTACTACAAATGGGAAGATTCCTTGAGCAACATTTTCAAAGTCTTGTTTGAAGGTTCCTTGACTTGTATCATGCTTGTCTCCGTACATGCTTGAATTGTTTTCAAAGGTACGAATTTCATCAAAGTAAGTTGCTTCATCACCAGCTTCACGACTCAATGTCAGAGTAACATTTGATACGTCCGATCCAGTTGTAAAGAAGGCGTACATATTTTGGAAGTAACTTGTATCATCAACTGTAGCATTGTCACGACGATTGTTATGAGCATAAGCTTTGATGTAGTTGAGAGCGAGTGACTTATTGGTATAAGTAGTCACTTCTTTCTCGCCAGTATTCACTGTGATACTTGCCTTAGCATTACTACGGTTATCAACACCGACATAAACAGCATACTTGGTATTTGGTTTCAAGCCAGTCAGTTTCTGAGTAAGGCTGACCTTGCTCTTATTGCCTTGTATACGAAGCATTTCATTTGCGCCTTGTGATTTGACAATTTCTGCCTTAGAAGCATCACCAGAAATGGTCCAGTGTTTCAAGGTTCCACTGTTAAATCCTTGGTCATAGATATGCATGCCTTCGCTCCATGACATTTCAGGATTGGTTTGTTTTGAACGATAGAGAACGTATGGTTGATTTGCTAGAAGGTCTAGGGTAATCTTGCCATCTTTTACAGTTAGTTCTTGCTCTTCTGTCTTACCTTGGTCAGTTAATTTATAAAGGTAAACCTTGCTATTTGCCCAATCACTTGGAAGTGTCCAAGTTGTTGCACCAGCTTGCGTATTGAAGTAGTACATCTTTTCCTTATCAGCAGGAAGTTTCTTACCATTTGCATCCCAGTTCCAAGGAGTCAAATAAGCTGAACCATCTTGGATAACACGTCCATTGAGCGTTACTGTACGTTCGCGGTATTGCGGGCTATTGACATCATTTGACTTACGAGTCACAACAACCTTGTTACCTGCTGCATCGACTAGCTCAACCTTCATTTCTGGAGTCCATTTATAGGTGCTACCGTTATCGGTCATGGTAACTGGTGTGCCATTTTCCCATTTGCTTACAGTGAAGTGTTGGAAATATTTGGTCATCAAGTCATGGGCAAACAAGTTGGTTACATAGCCATTGTAATCACTTCGTCCTTGCCAGCCTTCAAAGTCTTTCATGCTGTAGCCACCTAGAAGTGGATAGTCGGCTGCACCACCGTAACTTCTGTAGTCTCCTACCCAAGCATCTTTTTGGTGATTACGGATAAAGCGCGTGATGGCGCTGTTGATACCTTTATTAGTGTAGCCACCATAGGTCAAGTCAGCTGCCCAGTGTTGGAAGGTAGAGTCGTATTCACCACCATGGCCCCACTCAATCGCAAAGCGCCAGCCTTGTTTGTTGATTTCTTTTGCAAGAACGTGGGTAGCCCAGGCACCGTTATCACCTGATTGCCCATTGCCCCAAACGTCCACATAAATAAAGTCGAGACCTTCACCAAGTTTTTTCTTCAAATCTTCCCAACGTGCCAAACGACCATGAGCTAGGTCATAGGCAGCATCAATGTTGATACCTTGGTCTAGCCAGTTCCAGCCATAGCTATAGCTACCATCTGGATTCTTACGAAGAATTTTTTCATTGAAGTATTTAGATTCAGGATAGGTTTCAGAAGCGTTAACGTGGATACCTAGATGAGCTCCATATTTCTTCGCTTTCGCAATCAAGGTCTTGAAGTCTTCAACACCACCAATACGTTTACCAATATCAGCATAGTTCAAATGACCAGAGTCATGACCTTCACTACCATAACCTTTAAGGAGAACACCTTGGCCAAGACCATCTGTGTGGAGATTGATTTTCTTGATACCATCCAAAGTCATAAGGAATGGGTTTTGTGCTTGTGAACCAAAGTTCATCGCGATACGGTAAGCAGTGATATCCTTAACTTTTTCCCAACCTTGAGGGTTGTTCATGATGCTACGATAAGCAATAGCTCCATCTTGCCAATCTACTTTCTTGTCAGCATTGGCATCTTCGGTGATAACAACCTTGGCACTTGGAAGTTCCTTAGTATACTCTGGGAAGACAATGCCCTTGTAAGCTTTTTCCCATTGCCATTCAGAACTATGAATTCCGACATAGTTGGTATTCCCGACTGTTTCCTTGTAGGCTGTCAAGCGGGTCCAGTCATAAGATCCTCCACCGTAGCTGTTTTGAGAGTTACTCCAAACACCTGCAGCAAGCTTATCTGTAGAAACAAATCCATACATGTAACCCTTGGCCAAGTCTTTCATTGGATTGGTTACATCGATATGATCATCCCCGCTGACATGGGTATTATTTGACATAGTGGCCCCATCAAACTTAGCACCAGCTTGATCACTTGAAACAGATACTAAAGCATTGCCAAGGAAACTAATAGAAGAAAGCAGTTTTCTTTCATCATCAATCTTCTGACCTGGAGTGACTTGATTATGGTTGACAATCTTGGTCACATCAAAGTGCAATTGATTATCCACAACTTGCAGACGAACTGTCATTTCCGCATTGATAAGATTAGCATCATCGCGAAGCTTCATCAAGTACTCTGCAGTTGTCTCATTGATTTTTTTGTAGGTAACTTCTGGTGTGACTTCATGTTTGTTGATAAATACTTTATTGAATTGTTGAACTTGTCCTGGCAAGGTATGCCCGTTCAAACTGTATTCTTTAATACGTGGGAAGGCTTGGTCAATCACTGCTTTGAGGACCTTAGACTGGATCGTGTCATAAGTCACCTTGCTATCATCAACTTCAGGACCTGTTTCTTTTTCAGCAGGGGTATCCTCTGTTTTTACCCCCTCTTGGTTATCCGTTTTAACGCTGACAACTGTTCGCTCATCGCCATAAGAGCCTGCCTTGAGAAGAATCTTCTTCTCATTTTTAAGATGATCATTGACCGCAGCTGGTAGAGTTACTGTATCAAAGAGCTTCACATCATTATTCGTTGCATTGAGTTGCCCATCTGACTTGAGGGTAATTGATAGGCGGTTGGTTGATCCTGTTTCAGGTGCAGCGACACGACTACCTCTATACCAAGTGCTGGTTGTTGGAGATTTATACTCCCAGAACCAGCCATCCTTGTCATAACCGACAAAAACATTATTATTGGTATCTTTAAATTTCAGGAAGACACCAAAGCGTGATTTGCCCTTTTCAGAATCTTCTTTGAAAGTTAAATCGACAGTCGCATTTCCATTGGCATCAACGGTCAAGCCCTTCTTTTCAAACAGGGCTGGTTTGCCTGCGTTATCATTTTGAGCAGTTGAGGATAGTTGGTTGTAGCGGACACCTTTTTCTTCTCGGATAGTGACTGTTCCCTGTTGTTCTTTTTTCTCTACTGTTTGCCATTCAGCTGTTACTTTTTCAGGTGTTTCAGGTTTAGCAGCTGGTTTGTCCTCTTTTGGTTTGTCCTCTTTTGTTTTATCTTCGGCTGGTTTTTCTTTCTCTTCCAAGTCTGCAGGTTTGACACTTGAAATTCCCTTCATGTGATCTTGGATCCATTTCAATTGGGCAGGTGAGAAGAGAATGCCACCACTACGTTGACCAACAACTCCATTTTGATGAACACCGACTAGTTTGCCTTCTGTGTCAAAGACACCGCCACCGCTAGCACCTGGTTTTCCTCCTTGATAACCGATCCCTTGAACACCTTCTCCATATGGTTCTGCAAAATCAACTGTAGTGTTGACAATCGGATTCAATTTCCCTTCTGGATAACCAAAGACATGGAGTTTATCTCCAACCTTTTTCACTGCAGGTTTTTCAGTCACTTCTGCTGGAGCATTTTCCAGAACAGTTCGCAATCGAACAAGAGCCAAATCATTCTTGTAACCTTTTAGGAAACCTTCACGATCCCAGTGAATAATGTCTTTTTTACTAAATTTAACATCTGGTAGTCCTGGATAGGAAATGCTATAGATATCTCCATCACCATTATCATTGTCAACGACCTTGCGATTATTGCCATCTGGAACGTCTTTTATAAAGTTATGTGAAACAGTTAAAACAAGATTTTCGCCAATGACAATCCCACTACCTTCACCTGATGGTGTCTTGATTTTGACAGTTGCTCCGTAGTTTAATTCACCATTCTTTGTTTTAGCTACATCTTCTGGAACGAGATTCCCAGTATCTTTAGCTAATTGATCCTTGTCAACTTCTTTCCCTTTATCTTCAGCCTTATCTAATTTGCCCTCTAAGCCTTCTGGTAACTTATCTGAACTAGCTGATTTTTCTTTTTCAAGTGCTAATAGTTCTTCTTCTGTCTTAGGCCCATCCGTAACTTCTGGAGAACCTTGGTCTTCTCCCGCCTTAGGCGCTTCAAAATCATGCCCATCATTCTCTTTTGCTGTTGCAAGAGCAGTAGCTAAATCCGTTGGTAAATTCGCCGTGGAGCCAGACTGCACGCTATCTGCAAGAACTGTACTTGTCCCAAAGAATGCAGCCCCAATCATAACAGAAGCAACACCTAATGAAAATTTCCGAATGCTATATTTACAACGTTTTTCAAATGATCTTTTATTCATAAACTCCTAAATCCTTTCATTTTTGAGTAAGCGTTTACATTTTCTTTTTAAAAAATACTCCTTCCTCTGAAAGTGCAATGCTTAACCCTGATAAATAAAAAATAATTATACTTTTAATATAACAAATAATAACTAAGAAAGCAATAGGAAACAAGTAAAATTAACAAAAATTTTCTCTATTCTGACAAAAAGAGGCTCCAAATTTAGAATCTTTCTTTACAAATGTAAAAAAGGATTCAGCATTCAAGAGAAATACTAAATCCTTTCTTATATTCTGCAACAGTTATTTCACATGTTTTGCGAGATCTTCTTGAGCCTTTTTATTAGACTCTTCTTTTTCCTTCATCCATTTTTCTTGGGCTTTTTGGTATTCTTCTGTTGTTACTGGCTTATCTTGTACTTCTAGATATTTGTACAAAAGGGCTTCGCTCATACCTTTGTTACCTGAGTAAGCAAACGGAAGAGTAAATGGTACCATCTTAGACAACATTGGACGACCAGTTTGAGAAGTTGTTGGGATGATCAAGGCACTATCTGTCAACCAAGCTTGGGCAGCAGCATATTTTTCATAACGTTTTGAAACGTCAGTAGTTTCTTCCCCAGCTTCCACAACCATTTTTTCGTAGTCTTCCAAACCAACTTGCTTGGCAGCAGCGTTGTTGGTTCCAGAGTCAAATCCTAGGTAAGTCTTTGTATTTTCTCCTACAGATGGTTTGATAATATCAAGGTAGGTAGATGGATCCGCAAAGTCTGGAGACCAACCAACGTTATCTGAGATATCCCAATCTTCACCAGCAGCAGTCTCGGCAAAGTAGGTGATGTTCAAAACATCGTCTTTTTGAAGTTGTTGGATATCCACAACTACATTATCTGTTCCCAAAGTTGCTTCAAGTGACTGTTTCAAAGATTGCACACGTTGAACTTTCGTTGTGTTTGTTTGGTCTACAGGCATATCCAAGTGGATTGGGAATTTCACACCTTCCGCTTGAAGAGCTGTCTTAGCTTTAGCAAACTCTGCTTTGGCCTTATCTGGGTTGTAGAGTCCATCTTGAGCATCATCTAAGTTCACGTTGCTCCACTCGTCACCATAAGTCACCAATTTGTCTTTGACCATTTCGCCAAAGTTCTTTCCATCTGCCTGTACAAATGTAGGAGGAACAAACAAGTTACGAAGCAGTTTAGTTGCCCCGCTTGCACCATTTACTTGAGAAGCATAAGCCGTTCTATCGAAACCAAAAGCAAGAGCTTGACGGAAGTCCTTGTTTAGAAGAGCTTTCTTGGTTGATGTCTTTTCTTCATCCGTTGTCTTAGAAGTGTACTTATAAGACTGACGATCAATATTCGTACCTACTAAATAAGTAGTAGAGTCTTGTTGTGTATAAACAATATTGTCTTTAAATGCCTTTTCAGTCTCTGGGTAGCTAGCGCTTGTTGGGAAGAGACGAGCCATTGTAAAGCTACCGTCTTTGAAAGCTTCAGTTGGTTTGTTGGTATCTTGTCCATCCCAGAATGATAATTTAACCTTATCGATATGGACATTGTCCTTATCCCAGTAGTTAGGATTTTTCGCAAATTCGACAGAAGATTTAGCAACAATTGATTTGAGTAAGAATGGACCATTGTAAAGAATACTGCTTGAATCAGTTCCCTTAGCGAAGTCATCCCCTTTAGAGTTCAAGAACTCTTCATTTACCGGGGCCAAAACTCCCATCGTTGTCTTAGAATTCCAGAAGCTTTCTGGCTTGTTCAATGTGTACTGAACTGTATAATCATCAAGGGCCTTGATTCCTACTTGAGAGAAGTCTGTAATTTCTCCTTTAACATAGGCGTCCAATCCTTTGATTGATTCTTGAACTAAATAAAGACCATCAGATTTTTTATCAGCAGCATATTTAAGTCCTGTTACAAAGTCTTGAGCTTTGACTTCTGCGTATTCCTCACCTTCAGAGGTATACCATTTTGCATCCTTACGAAGCGTATATGTGTAAGTCAAGCCGTCCTTAGATACAGACCAATCCTCAGCCATAGATGGCACAAAGTTCCCATAGCGGTCATTTTCGAGCAAGCCATCGATAACGTTGCTCGTAATATTTGCTGTAGCTGCCTTACCAGTTGTCAAATAGTTTAGGTTATCAGGATCCGTTTCATAAATGTATGAGAATGTCTTCTCACCTTTAGCACTTGAACCTGATCCAGAGCACGCAGCCAGAGTACCAGCTGCCAATAATGTCACACCCGCAAGGGCAAGTAATTTTGAACTTTTCATCATTTTCTCCTTTAAAATTTACATCCCATTATAGACTCTTTTCAGAAAGTTGTCAACAGAATTTTCAGAATTTTTGTGTTAATTTGGTATATTCTGAAAAATAGTTTCAAGGATATTCTAAAGTAATAATTATTCGTTTCTCTTGGGCTTTACTAACAAAGTTTATACCGAAAAAAGTTTCACTAAAAACCATTTTTTCTATATTTTTGCTATAATTAAGTATAAGAACAATCAAGGAGAAAGATATGATCTTAATTACAGGTGCAAATGGTCAACTCGGTACAGAACTACGTTATCTGCTAGATGAACGAAATGTAGACTATGTTGCGGTGGATGTGGCCGAAATGGATATCACTAATTCTGAAATGGTTGAAAAAGTATTTGCTGAGGTTAAGCCAACTTTAGTCTATCATTGCGCAGCCTATACTGCTGTTGATGCAGCTGAAGATGAAGGAAAAGAACTGGATTTTGCCATAAACGTAACTGGAACTGAAAATGTTGCTAAGGCCTCTGAGAAATACGGAGCTACTCTGGTCTATATCTCAACAGACTACGTCTTTGATGGAAAGAAACCCGTCGGACAAGAATGGGAAGTTGATGACCTACCTGATCCGCAGACAGAGTACGGACGTACCAAGCGAATGGGTGAAGAGCTTGTTGAAAGCCTTACGTCACAGCATTACATTATCCGCACTGCTTGGGTCTTTGGAAATTATGGCAAAAACTTTGTCTTTACCATGCAAAATCTTGCTAAGACCCATAAAACTCTCACTGTTGTCGACGACCAACACGGTCGCCCAACTTGGACACGTACCTTGGCCGAATTCATGACTTACTTGACTGAAAATCAAAAAGAATTTGGCTACTACCACTTATCAAATGACTCCGCTGAAGATACCACTTGGTATAACTTTGCTGTTGAAATTCTTAAGGACAGTGATGTTGAAGTGATTCCAGTAGACTCCAGCAAGTTTCCTGCAAAGGCCAAACGTCCCCTCAACTCAACCATGAGCTTGGCAAAAGCAAAGGCGACAGGTTTCGTCATTCCAACCTGGCAAGATGCCCTTAAAGAGTTTTATAAACAAGAAGTAAGAAAATAAAAGATTACGACACACATAAAAAGCAAGAGACCTTGAATTCTCTTGCTTTTTTGTATGCATTTATTTAATCACTTGTTGTGTCTTAGCATAGTTAGCTTCGACTGCTTCTTTTTTTGATTTCCACCAGTCTTGGTTATCCGTGTACCACTTGATAGTCTCTTTGAGACCTGCTTCAAAGTTGGTGAACTCTGGCTTCCATCCTAGCTCATCACGAAGTTTGCTGGCATCAATAGCATAACGCAAGTCGTGGCCAGCACGGTCGGTCACATGATCATAAGCGTCAGCTGGCTGTCCCATTTCCTTAAGGATGAGCTCTAACACTTCCTTGTTGTTCTTCTCACCATTAGCACCGATCAAATAAGTTTCGCCGATTTGACCCTTGGTCAGAATTGTCCAAACGCCTGATGAATGGTCATTGGTATGGATCCAGTCACGGACGTTTTTACCTTCACCATAGAGTTTGGGCTTGATACCGCTCAAGATATTGGTGATTTGTCGTGGAATGAACTTCTCAATATGCTGGTAAGGACCATAGTTGTTGGAACAGTTGGAAATAGTAGCTTTGACGCCAAATGAGCGCACCCAAGCTTTGACAATCAAATCTGAGGCCGCCTTGGTTGATGAGTAAGGTGAGCTTGGATTGTACTTGGTTTCAGCCGTAAATTTCTCACCCGGCCCTTCTCCATGACCTGGCAAATCTTCACGCAGAGGGAGATCCCCATAGACTTCGTCAGTTGACACATGGTGGAAACGAAGGTCGTATTTACGAGCTGCTTCCAAAAGTGTATAAGTTCCGATGAAGTTGGTATGGATAAAGGGACTTGGATCGTTGAGCGAGTTGTCATTGTGGCTTTCTGCAGCGTAATGAACGATCGCATCTGCTTGAGCAGCTAGCTTATCTACCAAGGCTGCATCCGCAATATCTCCAACAACTAACTCAACACGGTCGCCTAAAATTTCTTCAATATTGGCACGATTACCTGCATAAGTCAGCTTGTCCAGCACTGTCACATGCACGTCTGGAAAGTTATTGTAAACATAATGAACAAAGTTAGAACCGATAAAACCAGCCCCACCTGTCACGATAATTTTTTTGTATTCAGTCATATTATTTCCTTATTACAAATCTTCTTTTTTCAAAGGCTTCACGTCCTTAAGTAGGGGATGATGTTTGTCCGCTTCAGATACCTCTGCTTCTTCCAGATTTTCCCACTCAATTCCTAATTCTGGGTCAGAGTAGTTAACAAAGGCATACTTAGGTTTGAGTTCAAGCGCCCAATAATCATTAACCAGATAGCTATAAGAAACTGTATCAGATAGGACTTGAAATCCATTGGCTACGCCACGAGGGACAAAGATTCCCTTACTAGCGTCAATCTCTGTCTGGTAAACATTCCCAAAAGTTTCACCCTCACGCAGGTCTACCCAAGAACCTAAAACCTTGCCATCGTCTGCAACCGAGATATACTTGTCCCAAGGTTCGGCATGGAGGCCTCGAAGAACATTTTTGCGAGAAAAGCTGACGTTATTTTGCAGTTTCCCTTCAGCAAAGAAGCTTTCAGGAAAGCCAAGTGGCACCATCTTTTCCTTCTGGAAATTTTCCTTAAACCAGCCACGATTGTCTCCATGAACTGGAATATCAAACTCTAACAAACCTGGAATTGCATCAATCTTACGCACTGCAAGTGTTTTTCCAAAAAAATTATCTGTCATCTAAATTTCTCCAATCAAACGGAGCAGGTACTGCCCGTATTCATTCTTCTTCAACGGCTGCGCCAATTCATGCACTTGCTCTTTACTGATATAGCCCATACGATAAGCAATTTCTTCCAGATTTGCCACTTGCACGTTCTGCATACGCTGAACCGTTTCGATATATTGAGCGGCTTCTAAGAGACTTTCATGGGTACCTGTATCCAACCAAGCAAAACCACGTCCCATAAGCTCAACAGACAAATCACCACGATCCAAGTATGCCTTGTTGACATCTGTGATTTCCAGTTCTCCGCGAGGACTTGGCTTGATACTCTTGGCAATTTCGACAACATCGTTATCATAGAAATACAGTCCTGTCACTGCATAGTTAGAGCGCGGCTGTTCTGGTTTTTCTTCGATGGAGATAGCATTCATATTTTCATCAAATTCTACAACACCAAAGCGTTCTGGATCCTTGACATGGTAGCCAAAGACAGTCGCACCCTTCTCTTTCTTGGCTGCTTTTTGAAGCATTTTGCTCAAACCAGGGCCGTGATAGATATTGTCCCCCAAGATCAAAGCAACACTATCATCACCAATAAATTCTTCACCGATGATAAAGGCTTGCGCTAGTCCATCTGGACTAGGCTGCTCGGCATAAGAAAGCTTGATACCAAACTCGGAACCATCTAAAAGTAAATCCTTAAAACGGGGTAGATCCTGAGGAGTTGAAATAATCAAAATATCCTTAATTCCAGCCAACATCAAGGTTGACAAAGGATAGTAGATCATCGGTTTATCATAAACCGGCATAAGTTGTTTAGATGCAGCTCGAGTCAAAGGATACAAACGTGTCCCCGAACCACCTGCGAGAATAATACCTTTCATAATATGCGCCTTTCTTAGTTATCTAATTACGATATTTTTTACCTATATTAATATTGTCCTATAATTTTTCTCTTTTCTATCGATTTTAGAATTTCTACTTAAAAATACAGTGGTCTTTTCGAGAACAATGACAGAACAATGCTTATTTCCGAATATTACTCTGATAAATCTTCTTTTATTTTAGTTGTCGAAATTTCTTTCGTCCGCGGTAAGTAAACAACTTCAACTCCTTCTTCTTTTAGATAATCAAATTCTCCAATCCAATCATCCCCCATCACAAAAGTGTCAATATGATATTCTTTGACATCAGTCCGTTTTTGTTCCCAACTAGTTTCAGGGATAACAAGATCTACATATCTAATAGCTTCGACTAAAGTTTTTCGATGCTCATAATTGAAGTAACAAACTTTATTTTTTTCAATCAGGTTGAATTCATCACTTGAAACAACTACCACTAGATAGTCACCTAATTCTTTTGCACGTCGCAATAAATTGATATGTCCATAATGAAGCAAATCAAACGTTCCGTATGTAATTACTCTTTTCATTATATTCTCCTTCTACAGAACAGGCAATTATTTTTTGAATCTAAGTTCTATTGGTTGATGGGTGACTCTTTTTTCTATTGGTGGTAATTCCATATAATCTGAACCATAAAAATATTTTAAATAGTCTTCTAATTTCGCAGGCACACTATAGGTCTTTCCTTCAAATACAGCAGACTGAGGTGGAAAATAATAGCTTGAAGGCATGATAGCTCTTTCGCTACTTTCATCATATTGACCAATAAAATTAGCTTTATTCGTTGATGAAATTAAACTATTCGCTAATAACAGTAATTTCCTATTTGAAAAAAACAAGGTAGGAATGCTCATAATATTTTCCATCAAATAACGCACACTACTGTGTTTATTTTTATAAAAACTTCTACAACTTGAAAATTTTAAAATATGCTTTATATAATTAAAAGTAGCTTTCCTCATCTTAAAACTGAAAGAGTCTGGATTCTCTACGAAATCTAGTGGAAAAATATCAATGTAAATACCGTTATTCTCATATTCAACATCAAGAATCTTTTCAATAAAAATCGTATTGTTTTTTCTTAATTTAGCAAATGGTAAAAAATAGTTCGGCTCGTTCTCTTCATTTTGAAGACTAAATATAGATTGTTCCGTTTTAGATATTACATCAATCAATATATTATAGTGATCTCGTGGCAAAGCAATATCAACATCGTCATCCCACGGAATAAATCCACAATGGCGTTTTGCCCCAAGTGCCGTACCATAGACCAAAAAATAAGTTAATTCATGTTTTTCACAAATTTCTTTTACAAAGTCTAAAATTTCGATTAATGTTTCATGTAACTGTTTATTTATTTCTGTCATTCGTGTACCTCACTGTTTTTTTATCATGACTATCGAACTCATTATCTTTCTCCTCTTTAAAAAACATCCTCCTAGGATGAGTGAGATAGCAATATAGCGAATCAACACAAATGGATAAATAATCACGATTAGTAGCATTAGAATAAGAAGAAGAAACGAAAAAAAGAAGATATATCTAGAATCATAAATTTGAATACCCGAAAGATTCTGATACAATACTCTCCTCATAAAAATGTAATGTCCCAACGCAAATAAAATATAACAGAATAAAGTTGTATAGCCTGCCGCAATATAACCAAAGTGTTTTATAAAAATAAAATTCAAAAAAATATTCATAATTGCTCCACCGATTGAAGCCCACATTACAAAATGATTTGCTTCAAAGTAAAACTCAATGTTACCAAAAATGGGATATAAGAACATGAAATATACTGACAGAGCAACCGGAGGGATAATCCATATTGCTTCGTAATATTGTTTTGGTGCAAATAATTGGATGATTTCTGGTCCAAGAAAAATAGTTAAAATCGAACCAATGCCTACCAGAGTAATTAAAAGATTTGCACTTTTCCCTAGTTCAGTATATTTCTTATCTCGAACACACTTATATGTGTAAGGAATAAAAGAGCTGTTTATAGCACTTGTCACTAAAACCATCAAAGTTGATATGCTGTAAGCAACACTATATATAGCTGCTTCTCCCATTCCTACCATTGAATTAATCATTATTCTATCCGATTGGTTTAAAACTGATTGCGATAAATAATGAGGAATGAGAGGTAAATTAAAATTCAAAGCATAGAGCCAATACTTTTTACAAAAAAAATGTTTACCTCGGTAAAGGTTCAAAACATAGAAATATAATCCTATACAAGATTGAACTAACACAAATGAGATAACTCTAGCCTCCACTTTATAAGTCGATAAAACAACTGTAGAAATACCAATAACAGGGCTTCCAATCGCTATAATAAATGTGATAAATACTAAGTTTCGATATTGATATTCAAACCTCTGACGCGCAGCCCAAAAAGAATAAGCAGGGGTAAAAAACAAATCAAAGAACATCACTAAGATTAGTAGTGTAGGTAAGCCTAACAACGAGTTCCAAAAATCAATCCCTATTAAATATATCACTAAAAATATAGCTGTAACTGTTGTTGTTAGTCCCTGCATAGAGGAAGTAAAGGCATTTTTATCTTTCTCGTATTTAATCATTCCATTATTAAAGACTCCATAATATAGGTTTAGTGTTGCAAAAACTCCAATTATTGAATACCATGATTGATATACCGAGTATACACCATATTGTTCAGTTGTCAATAATCTAGTAAAAACTGGAACAGTAATCATTGAAATTCCTTTTTGAAGAACATTGCAAATAGTAAACCAAATTGAAGCTTTTACAGGATTAGATAAAGAATAATACTTATTTAATATTTTTTTCATTACAGATTCCAATAAAGTTATAGATTTAGTACGTGATTAATTATTTTTTCAGAAACTGACTTCTGAGTTTCACTAGAATAAAAGAAAGTTTTGATATTTTCACGTTCTTCTCTATAATCATCTTTTCCTACATATAGATTTTGCAAAGTCACTAATAATTCATCAAAGTTTTGACATTTCTCCCCTGGAGTAACCTTCTCATATGGAAAATATAGTGAACGATCCATCCTCAAATAATCATCATAATCATAATTAAAAAATATAATTGGACGATCCAACAATAAGTAGTCAATATAGCAGCTCGAGTAGTCAGTTATTAAGATCTTTGAATATTTGAGTAATTCTTGAGCATCAACCTTCTCATTTGTCACATCAATTATTGATGAATATTCCTTCTGAAGTGTTTTTTCTTTTGAATGATAGAAGTGTTTTTTAATTACAAAAATTGAATTTGTTTCTTCACACCATTTATTCAATCGATTTAAATCCATTAAATTATCTAGATTAATTTGTTTCTTTCCTTCATTGCGATGTGTCGGCATATATAAGATAATATTTTTACTTTTTAATTCCTGTATTAATGGACTCACTGGATTAGACTTATCATAAAAATAGTCATTCCTAGGCTGACCAAGTTCTAATATATTAGATTTCTTTACGCGAAAAGCAGACTGATAAATTTGAGTTATTACAGCACTAGTGGAAACAACAAAATAGTTTCGAAGAGGAATTTTTTCTACCAAAGTCACTAGTTTACTGCGTTTGTGAAGCACTGAATGTTTATCATCATACATGATTTTTTTCAAAGGAATGCCATGCCAAAGATTAATTAAAAAGGCACCACCAATCAACCTACTATTTTCTACTCCGATATCAAAAATACCTGTAGCTGTAAAAATATATTTAGCTTTCTTTATAATTTTATGAGTTTCACTCTCATCTGCCATCATCACGGGATATTGTTTCTTCTGTAATTCTTTAAAAATATCTTGATTACTCGTAATCCATATAGCTTTTAAATCGGGGCGATTCTTAATCACATACTCAAATAAATATCTTGGATTGTCTGCATATTTTTCACCTAACCATGATCCAAAAATCAGTATTTTCTCACATCTTGGAAAAGTTGAGGTATAAAGCAGCATTAATATAAATTTAATTTTTTTTAAAATCTTCATCTAATTCTCCATGATTATTACTAAAAAGTGCAAAATAAAGCAAGAAGGTGGCTTGTGAAACAGAAAAAAGAGGACCATTTACAAAATATGTGGTAAATAATATAACCACAGCAAGACCTTTTATAAAATTAGAATCTTGGGTATTATTAACATACTTGCTATAACCAAATAAACTAAGCACCCATAAAACGAATAGTATGACCCCACTAACACCAAAAACAAGTAAAGTAGTGAAATATCCATTATGTAAAAAAAGAAGATACGGTAAATCACTTACCAAATACGCATATTCGCCCATGTATAAAACTGTTCCAAATCCTCCTCCTAAAATTCGCTCTAATAAACTTGAAGATTTGAAATGATTTAAGGCAGAGTACATTTCATATCCACGCCAATTCCATATGATATCTTTATGGGACCATGACGATTTAGAAAACGTGATTTCCGTCATTGATTGAGATATTTTATTATAAAAATCTATAACTAAATTTGGAAAATATAAATATAAAACACCTACACCCGCTAATATCAATGTTCCTGCAAATATTATTTTTTTAATATTTTTCATATTTTTTTCAAATCCTGAAAAAAATACTAGAATCAATAAAATAATAAAATGTGTCCTAGAAAAATGTATCAAAATCGAAATTGTAAACAATAGTAACAAAAATCCCTTAAAATTTTTGCTCAACTTTATTTCTCTAGAATAAAAAAGAACTAAATACAGTGCAATAATTGGTATATAGGAACCTCGACCAAATTCTGACCGTAAACTATATAAATCAACAATTTCCTTAGTCCTAGACAAGAAACCAATGATTGAACCTATTAAATCATAAGAAGATAATAGAAATGCTGTTATAATAATTGATTCCTTAATATTTTTTTGCTTGTAAGATAAATTCTCGTTATTTGACAGAATATATCCAAACTGCCAAAAAAATAGAGGTAATAAGTAATAGATAAAGTGCTTTATAAAATTAAATACTGTATTTTCGTTAATTATTACATTCCCAATACCTATAAATAACCCCACCATTAATAAAGTAAAATAATATTTCGCTCCTGGAATTGAAATAGGTAGTCTTCCTCCACGAATTAAAACATAGTACAGTAGAATAAATAGTAATAAAAATAGATTTATTTCTTTAGAAAACAGTTCTGAGCTCGATAAAATTAAAATTAAAATCCAATTATATTTACTAAAGTTAATAACCATAAAAATAACTATCCCTCTCGTTTAATATAATCTAGTATCGAATATTCAATAATAGATAAAAACATGAATAGTTTTAGACAAATTTTTTTCAAAAAGCTAATATTTTGATACGTCACATTGTAATAATAACGAGCATTATATAGTAAAACTATCTGTTCTTTTTTCTTTTTATACTTCTCGTTTATAGAAGTTGAATGATTGTGGTAATATTTCGCTTCAGGCAAAATACCTATTTTTTTATTTGCTTTTTGTAACTTTTTAGCTAATATTCTCTCTTCACAAAAAAGAAATACAGATTCATCAAAATAACCAACATCATGAAAATCAGACAGTCTTACAGCAAAAAACGATCCTTTAACAAGATCTACATCTATTATAGATGATTTAATCATTAACAAATTGATATCTTCTTTTTTTCTTCGCCATTTTCTGGTTAAAAACAAACAATCAAGTAAGTCATCGTAATAAGAATTTTCATGCCAAACAATTGGCAAATCTATCTCCTTCATGGCATTATATTCTATACCTGATAGCAGTGCATATGAACTATTTTTATACAAATTTTGTGCAATCATCAAGGAATCTTTTTCATCAATATCAACGTCTGGATTTGAAATAAAAAGAATATCAACTCCCATATTATAAGCTATTCGTGCTGCAAAATTATTTCCAACAGAATATCCACCATTCCTTTGTGTTTGATGAACTGAAATTTTCTCTCCCTCAAGTCTTTTTAAATGCTGGTATGAATCATCTGTTGATTGATTATCCACTATTATCACAGATTGAATATGCTGAAATGTTGCAACTTTCTGCGCTAAACGCGCAGTATCTTCCCAAGTATTATAATTTAATATTGCATAAGCAGCTTTAATTTCTTTCCCCATTTAACATCCTATCATTTCATTTTTATAATTTTAGCTGGTACTCCAGCAACAATAACGTTATCTGGAAAGTTTTTCGTAATTACAGAATTCGCAGCTACAACACAACCTGAACCGATACTTGAACCATCCAAAAAAACAGCTCCAGCACCAATCCAACAATTATCACCTACTGAAATTCCCTTTCGAGATACCCCTTGTTCAAGAATGATTTTATTTAAATCACTATAATTATGATTCTCAGCATGAAAACGAACATTCTGACCTGCGATAACATTATCACCAATTGTGATGCCTCCAGCAGAACCAAATAAACTATATTCTGAAAAGGATGAGTTCTTACCGATTTTTAAGCCAATCCCCATATTTTTTATAGAGCCAGTGCCAATAATTTGAGAATAATCTCCAATCTTCACATTATCTGCAAAATGGATTCCTTCTTTTGACAGTGCATCTATGGACACCTTTTTACCAATCCGAACATTTTTTCCAACAAATAATTTACGCTTTGCCAAGATAGAAACTCCTTGTCCAATGAATAAACGTTTGCCTTTTTGACCAAATCCGACTCCACGTACAATCCCCCGAAAGAGTCCGAAACCATAGTTTATACCTCTTTGTAGTATATACGACAAAGGTACATCAGGATGAATGTCAACTGCTTTTCCGGTAATCTTTTTTATTAAACTCTCAACTATCATTTATCACTCTTTCATAATACTGAATCACTTCTATCGAATGTTCATCTATAGTTTTTAATTTTGTATTTTCTATATCATTTTTTAAAATTTTAACTACTAAGTCATTCTGATTTTTAAAAACATGTGATTCTGGAAGCAAGTCTTTTGATCCAACATTTTCACTCACAAAAACATTTACCCCATAGGATAATGCTTCTACTGTTATCAATCCAAATGTTTCCTTCCACTTACTTGGAACAATAAGAATATCAATATTTTCATAGACACTGTCAATCGTTTCCTTGGTAAAATATCCTTTTTGTTCAATGAATGAAGGACACTCTTCATTTGGTAAATGGCCATAAGTTGCCACTTCATAGGTCTCTCGATCTAAAGTTCCAGCAAAGTCAATAAAATCAAAATATCCTTTATATTCTTCATCTGGACCAATATAAGCAACTCTAATTTTATTATTTGTAGTTGTCAATCTCTGATGATGTTTAATTGAACTATTTGTTATAGATAATACCATACTGTTAGCCAACTTAATCTCATTTATCTCATATACCTTCTTTGCTTGACTACTATTAAACAAATAACCATCTATCAAATGAAACATCTCATTATAATAGTGTCGAAGTTCATTATAATCTTGCTCCTCAATAATATCTCGAATAACTAAATTCTTTTTAGATTTTGGATTTTTCCTGAGTATTTTCAACAATTTCCGAATTGTTGGGTAAAAAGGAACTTGGAAGAATCGAAGCTTCTTTACACTAAGAGCATTAGAGGACATAATATTCCATGCTAAATTAGTATTATTACTACTATAATCGACTCCGTTAAAATAGAAATGAGGAACTGGCGCTAAACCATAATAATCATGACTCGTAAACACAGTTTTAATTCCTAATTCTTTTGCAACTTCAATAAATTCCTTATGTAATCCTATAAGCGAGTGAATGTGAATTACATCTACTTTAATATTTTTTAAAAATTTCCTATAAGAAGCTTTATCACAACTCTTCATAAATTCATCTGGTTCTGAAATACCACCAAATAGAGCCAAGGGGAGGCTATTTATTATTTTATAGCATTGGAATTTTCGATTTTCTGCTTTTTTTATTCTAACCTGCCTAAATATAATTGAGATTTCTCCTGGATATAATGCAATTACTTCATGTCCATCTGTAGCTTGTTGAGTCATCAAATCCTCAGCATACTTGACAAGACCACCTGTACGTGATGGTTGAAAGCCTAAAGTATAATGCAAAATTTTCATACAGTAAACACTTCCTCATAATCTGACACAATCTTTTCCCATGTGAATGCATCCGCAATCCGTTGGCTAGAATTTTCGGCCAATTTCGAAATTGCATCCTCATCAAATCGTTCTACCTCTTCAATCACACGCGCCAACTCGTCTTTTTTCCAATAAATAGCCCCATCTTCACCAACTTCACGGTTAAAGCCAACATCTAGCAATAAATTAAGCTTTGTTGATGCAAGAGCTTCTAAGAGCGATGGATTGGTTCCCCCGACTTCATGCCCATGGAAATAGGCAAAGGCATTTTCACGAATGTACTTGAGCAACTCTTGGTCATAGACAGTACCGACAAATTTGACCCTAGGATCTTTGTCAAAACCAGTATCCTGTAACAACTGATTGTAAAATTTATTTTGCTCCACATTTGTAATAAGGACAAAGTCCTTATTGGATTTAGAGTTGATAAATTCACGAATCATTGATTCATAATTATTCTCGGGAACAAATCGTCCCACCACTAGATAATAGTCATTTTCGCTTACTCCTTTTTCACGATACCAGTTTCGAACTTTGGCATCTTCTGATTTCAGACTTGAAGGGGTAGTATCTGTACCATAAGCGATATAGGTCGTCTTGGGCTGATACTGTTTATAGTCCTCTCGGATATATTTTTCGATATTTTTGCTATCACAGACTAATAAATCTGCATGTTTGATCATCAACTGTTCCGAAAATTTCCAATACTTCCGAACTGGCAGGCTCCATTTAGCCCGAAGCCACTCATGGCCATCTGGATTTACCAGTAGTCGGCCTCCGATCGAACGAATTTTTTTCTTAAGTCCAGAAATAAAAGGCCCGATACGACAAGCTAGAATGTAAAAAATAGGAGCTTCATCTTTGTTTTTCTTAGCTATTTCAATCGCTTTATTCACAGCAGCAATATCGTAAGCGATAGCACGAGCCGGTCCGATATTGGGCGCATCAATGTTGAAGCAAATGGCTCCATTGTGCTCAAACTGGTCATCCGTGATACCAGATTTAGCTGAATTCTCACGCATACAAGCAATATAGTATTGTATGTTGCTGTCCTTTTGATACTCGGTTAATTTTTCAACAAAGGTTTCAAATCCTCCATACTTGGCAGGAATCCCCTTTGAACCAATGATATAAACTGACTGTTTCATCTCTCTCCTAACAAGACTGAGGGGCAAAAATCACTTCGCTCCATCCTTGATCAATACAACTTTAACTGTCTTCAATAAAATTTCAACGTCTTTCCAGATTGTCCAACCATCAATATAGGCCACATCTAATTTGACAACTTCATCGAAATTCTTGATTTCACTTCGTCCACTGACCTGCCATAAGCCTGTTATCCCAGGTTTAAAACTTAGACGACGTTTTTGTTCTGGAGTATAGTGTTCATACTCGTCCACTGTTGGTGGTCGTGTACCAACCAAACTCATATCTCCCTTTAGAACATTATAGAACTGTGGCAGCTCGTCCAAGCTAGTCTTCCGTATAAAGCGACCAATTTTCGTGATACGTGGGTCATCATCCATCTTAAACATTCCACCCTGCATGGTATTTTGTTCCATGAGTTCTCTTTTTTTGTCCTCAGCATCTACACACATAGAGCGGAACTTGTAAAAAGTGAAGTGGCGACCATTTTTTCCAATACGCGTCTGTGCAAAAACAGCAGAGCCCCCATCCTTTCGAATTAAAGGAACCAGTACAACACTGACTAGACCACATAGTATCAACCCTACTAGAGAACCGATAATATCAATAATCCGCTTAGCAATCACGTGGCTAGTCTTATAAAATGTTGTAGAAAAAGTCACAACGTTTAATCCTGCCATCTCACGGATTTGCTTGTTACGTGCCAAACTACGATCAAAAGCATTTAGATTGACTGTTACATCAATTCCCATCGTTTCAAACTGAGAGATAAGCTCTCCAATATTGTATTTTTCACTTGGAAGATTGATAAAGACTTCATCGACCACCTCATGAGTCGCAAAGTCTACTATCTCCTCCTCTGCTACCACCTTTAAAGAATTATGACAAAAATCTGGTTTGTCTAAAACACTGACAGCTACCAACTCCCCAACAACCTCATTTGATTCTATTAATCTATCCAGTACCTTTTCGGCACGAGAAGTTGCTGTGAGCAAGAGGATCTTCTTACTTCCTTTAAAATTGGGGTAAGCTCGCTTCCAATACCACTTGATAAATAGGTTTAGCACATAGACTAAGAGAGTATGTAATGTGAGGAAGTAAATCATGCCTCGTCTGGAAATACTAAATCGATCTTCTAAGAAAAAATTAGAAATACTAATCGCTAGCGCAAAGAATAGGATATATTTCAATGTCTGGACAAGTTCAAGCAAATATCCCCTTTTAAAGAAATCCTGCCCATAATCACTGATATAAAAGACAAAATAATGGAGGATATAAAGTGCAATAGCTGTTGTTGAAACAATCTCCGTTTCTCTCACTGCACTAAGTAGATAAGTTAATAAAACAACAAGAAAACTCTGGATTATGGCCAATGAAGGCTTTACTACTTTTCCATTCATCTCTATCCCCCAACCTATTTTTTATTTTTTCCCGTAATCTCCATAATTTCCATAAGGACTGTGTTTGTATACTGAAGTATCGAATTTATTCAACACAACTCCTAAAAATGGTTTCCCTGTGTGTTCCAACTGTTCTTTCGCTTTTTGAATCTCTCGTCGATTTGTTTTACCTGCTGCTGTCACTAAAATAGAAGCATCACATTTTCGCGTAATGATAGCTGCATCAATCACGGCACCGACAGGAGCAGTGTCTACGATGATGTAGTCAAAATATTTACGCAAGGTTTCAAGCATTGTACTGAAATTCTTACTTTGAAGAAGGGCCGTCGGATTCGGTGACACAGTACCAGCCTGAATCACAAAGAGATTTTCGATATTGGTATCACAAAGTCCTTGTGACAGGTCTGTAGTTCCTGATAGAAATTCCGTCAGACCTGTAATTTTATCCCTTGCTTTAAAGACACCTGACATAACAGAATTGCGGATATCTCCATCAATCAACAGCGTTTTGTAACCTGCACGCGCAAAAGCCCAAGCTATACTAGTGGAAGTCGTTGATTTTCCTTCTCCTGGATTCACAGAAGTGATAGAAAATACTTTCAAATCATCTCCACTTAACTGTAGGTTCGTGCACAAAGCGTTATAATATTCCTCCGCCTTTTTTACAAGATCCAATTTTGCCTGTGAGATTTCTAACGTTGGCATAACTTCCTCCTATTTCATTTTGTCCAAATCTGGAACGACCCCTAGAAGTGGAATTTGCAGTACATCTTCGACATCTTCAAGACGTTTCACACGGGTATCGAGTAACTCAATCAAAAGAACAGTAATTACTGTTACAACGGCTCCTCCAAGAAAACCAAACAAGGTGTTGCGTCGAACATTTGGAGAAGAGGGAGTCGTAGCTGGTCGCGCTTCTTCAAGTGTCGTTACATCAGATACTCGCGTTACAGCGATGATCTTTTCTGCAGCAGCTTCTCGTAGAGAATTAGCAATGCGGCTGGCTTCCTCTGGTTGTTTATCCTTGACAGAGATTGAGACGATACGAGTGTCAGCTGGTACAGTCACTTGAACTTTACTAGCTAACGTTTTTGCTGGCATATCCAATTTCAAATTTGTCGCTACCTTTTCCAATACATCCTGCGAAAGGATAATCTCGCGGTAGTCTTTTACCAGATAAGATCCTGCCTGCAAGTCCTGATTTGTCAGCCCCGGCTTATCTCCTTGATTACGGTTGACTACGTAAATACGCGTGGTACTCGTATATTCTGGCTTAACGATAAAAGTGCTATATGCAAAAGCTCCCGCACCTGTCACAAGTGCCACTAATAAAATAATTAGTTTGCGTTTCCACAAGGTTTTAAGTAATTGGAATACATCGATTTCTATCGTATTTTGTTCTTTCATCATTTCTCCTAAATTAGTTGATCCATTACAATTTTTCGAGGATTGTCTATAAAGAGTTCCTGAGCCTTCGCTTCTCCGTATTTTTGGGCAATAAGGTCATATGCTTCTGCCATGCGAGGAGGTCTGCCGTCTAGATTGTGCATATCACTTGCAATCACATGAACCAAATCCTGCTCTAAAAAATACTGGGCTCTTTTTTTCATGAATTTATAACGTTCTCCGAAAAGCTTGGGTTTGAGGACATGTGAACTATTCACTTGCGTGTAACAGCCCATATCGATCAGTTCTCGGACACGTTTTTCATTATTTTCAAGAGCATCATAGCGCTCGATGTGGGCAATGACTGGAGTAATTCCCAACATCAAGATCTTGCTCAAGGCGCTATGAATATCGCGATAAGGGGTGTTCATACTAAATTCTATCAAGGCATAACGACTATCATTGAGAGTTGGAATCCGCTTTTTTTCCATCTTATCCAAAACATCTGGTGTGTAGTAAATTTCCGCCCCATAAGCAATGACCAAGTCACTCGCCACTTCCTTAGCTATTTCCCGAACCTGAAGAAAATTTTCTGCTATCTTCTCTTCTGGAGTTTCAAACATGCCCTTGCGACGGTGAGAGGTGGAAACAATCATCCGTACTCCCTGATGATAAGCTTCTGCCAAAAGAGCCTTGCTTTCTTCTCTTGATTTTGGTCCGTCATCTACATCAAAGACTATGTGCGAATGAATATCAATCATCTCATTTACCCTCCATCACATCTTGAATTGCCGACTTGACAGCAGCTAAACTACTATCATCAATTTCCATCATGTAGAGGTTGCTATCTGGCATGGCATAAGAAGGAAGATCCATTCGTCCTGTTCCTTTTAGGTCTTGAGAGTTAACCTTATAGTTGCCACCGCTCTCCAACTGTGTATTGACCAAGTCCATCATGGTCTCAAGTGGCATATTGGTTTGGAGAGAGTCTTGTAGGCCTTGAATGATATGATCATAATTTTTCAAGGCTTCAGTTGAGGTCAATTTTTGAATAATGGCCACAATCACTTTTTGCTGATTACGTCCACGATCTCGGTCACCATCTGCTAGAGAATAGCGTTCTCGAACAAAACCAAGAGCTTGTTCTGAGTCAAGATGCACATTGCCAACAGGATAATACTTCCCATTAGTGTGGGCTGTAAATTCTTGATCATTATAAACATCAATTCCACCTAAAAGGTCAATCAATTTCAGGAATGATGTGAAATTCAAGCGAACGTAATAGTTAATATCTAGACCATAGAGATTTTCCAAAGTGTGGATAGAAGCATCCACTCCATAGATTCCTGCGTGGGTCAACTTATCCTTTTGGTTGTTGCCCCCATCTGCAATCGGAACATAGGAATCACGTGGCGTTGTTGTCAAAAGGATTTTTTTGGTGTCGCGATTGACGGTCATCAGGATATTGACGTCTGATCGCGAAACCGAACTAATCGGACCGTAGGTATCAATCCCACTCACATAAATGTTAAACGATTGACTCTTGGTTGCCTTCGGAGCAGCCACTTTTTTGGTCAACTCCTTGGTATAAATTTTTTTGATTTTTGCAGCATAGTCAGGATATTCTGATTCAATGATATTTTCAAAGACACTATTTAAAACAATCGCCTTTGTGTCACCCGCAAGCAGGCTCTTATAAGCCGCTAAATAAGAAGCACTCTGCTCTACTGTCAAATCCTTACCTTGATTTGATTTAATATCTGTAAGTAATTTTTGAATATTTTCATTATCCGTTTCGGTTGGAGCCATAACGCTGTCTAACTGGCTAACATTATTGATATCGCTGTCTTTCAAAACCACAACACTAATCGAATACTCTGAATAATTAGACGTCGCATTCAAACGATTAGTTAAGCCAATAAATTGTTGGACTGTAAATAAAGAAACAGATCCTATAAGAATAGACAAAATCAATAGAAAAATAGTGAACTTCTCAGCTTTTTTATAAAAAATCAGAAGAAAACTGATAACAGCCACCGTTAAAACCAAGACTGCCGCGACTATGTTGAGATATCTGAAAGCAAGTATGTTGTGTCGAAAGATTAGAAACAACAAAAAACCACCCAAAATCAGATAAATGGTTAGTAAAAATATATTAATATTGCGCTTCATATTGCCCGAACGAGCTCTCTTTGAAGGTCTACTCATGATACTCCTCTATACGTCAATAGTTAGAATCATTATATCATAGATACAAGATAAATTCCATTCATTCGGTCGAGTTAAGCGTTTTTATTTCTATGTGTGGCTTCCGATTAGACGATTCAATATAGAGAGTCTCGACAAGAAAAATAAGATCCCTTACAAGAGACCTTATTTCAACTTTTTATTTGACATGATTTTTAAATTCTTTTTGACTCTTTTCGATAGCCTTTTTACTTTCTTCTTCCCACTTAGCCTTGGCTTCATCAAATTGTTTCTTGGTAACAGGGTCTTTTTGAAGTCTCATGTACTTGTAATTATTTCCGTCACCCTTGATTCCCACTAGAGAGTAGGCACGTGTAAACGGAGTTACTTTAGTTACAGAGGCTGTACCACCATTTGACATAGCAGACATGACTAGAGAGTTGTCAATCATCCAAGCTTGAGCTTCAGCATATTTTTCATAACGCTTAGCGACATCTTTGTTCTCAGCGTCTGCTTCTTTCAGAAGTTTCGTATAGGTATCAAGTCCTAGACCCTTGATAAGTTCTTGGTCTTCCTTGGCATCAAGACCAAAAATCTTGAGATAGAAGCCACTTTCAGCATTGAAGGGATCTAGATAAGTTGATGGATCCTGGTAATCACCGACCCAGCCATCAAAGTTCAAATCGTAATCACGAGCTGCTGGATTTGGTGCTAGGAAAGCCACATTCCCAAAGTCATCTGTTGAAAGTTGCTGAACATCAATGACAACATTATCAGAACCTAGTACTGTTTCAAGGGTTTGTTTAACCGAGTTCATACCAGAAACTGCATTTTTATTGGTTTGGTCAACTGGGACGTCCAAATGAATCGGGAAGGTCACCCCTTGGGCTTCCAATTCCTTTTTAGCTTCTGCAAATTTTGCTTGGGCCTTTTCCTTGTTGAAGTAGGCATCTTGGGCATCCGCCAAGTTGATACCTGACCACTCTGTTCCGTAGTTGACAAGCTTAGAAGCTGTCACTTCTCCAAAGGTCTTATCTCCAATCTGGACAAAAGTTGGGGGAACTAGAGTATTACGAAGGGTTTTGCTCGCTGCTTCTTCACCGTTAGATTGAGCAGAGTAGGCTGTTCGATCAATTCCAAAGTTGATAGCCTGACGGAAATTTTTATTTAAGATAGCTGTTTGAGCTGATTTCTTTTGTTCGTCCGTTGTTTTAGCAGTATGGTTATAGGCTTTACGGTTAACGTTAAAGTTGAAGTACCAAGACGTCTTGTCTTGTAAGCTATAAACGATATTATCTTGGTATTTTTCTTTTATCTTGGCATAGTTGGAACTATTTGGATAGACTCCCGCAAGCGTATAGGCACCACTTTCAAAGTTACGAATGGTCATCTCCTGATCCGAGCCATCAAAGTAGGCTAACTTAACTTTTTCAATGGTCACTTTATCATGATCATAATAGTGCGGGTTCTTCACATACTCGATCGAAGATTTTGATGTGAAATCTTTTAACAGATATGGACCATTATAAAGGATACTGTCTGGCGTCAAAGTCCCAAAATCTTTATCCTTTGATTTTAAGAACTCTTCATTAACTGGGAAAAGGATACTGTTGGTTGTTTTTGAGTTCCAGTACGGTTCTGGTCGAGTCAAAGTATACTCGACCGTATGGTCATCCAAGGCTTTCACACCAACTGTTGTGAAGTCATTGGTCGCACCTGTCACATAGTCATTCAATCCCTTGATAGAGTTTTGGATGAGATCCATGGCTTGACCCTTGTTGTCCGCAGCATACTTAATCCCGGTGACAAAGTCTTGGGCTTTGACTGGAGCGTACTCTTCTCCATCAGCAGTGTACCACTTGGCATCTTTTCTGAGTTTGTAGGTATAGGTCAAACCATCTGATGAAACGGACCAATCCTCAGCTAGAGCTGGCGTTAGATTCCCATAGCTGTCATTTTCTAGCAAACCATCCACAAGATTGGTAATCACTGCAGTATTATCTGCATAATAATCTAGAAGATAGTTAAAAGTTGTCGGATTCGCACTAAATGTGGATGAATAAGTGCTAGTATCTGTGTTGGACTGTCCACATGCAGAGAGCAAAATCCCGGTCGCTAAGACAAGACCTGTTCCGATAAGTCTTTTTTTCATTTTCATCATTCACTCCTTTATGTCACTTCTTGTAACATAAACATATTCTATCAAATCCATCCAAAAATGTAAAGTTACTGATTTTACGACGACTGCTGTCTCCAAACCAGAAAAAGGAAGTACAGATTTTCTGCAACTTCCTTTTCTTTTATAGGCTATTTGACGTGTTTTTCTAGCTCTTTTTGGTATTTGGCATTTGTTTCAATTTTTTCTTTCTGCCATTTCTTGAGAGCTTCTTCGTATTCTTTTGTAGTCACGACATCCTTTTGCAGCTCCAAACCTTTGAATACAAACGGGTCTCCCTTGATTCCGACTTGTGAGTATGCTTTTGAGAATGGTACAGTTCGGCTAACAGTTGGAGAGCCACCCGAAGAGGCAACTGGGATCAAGAGCGAACTATCCGATACCCAAGCTTGAGCTTTAGCGTATTTTTCGTAACGCTTATTAAGGTCGCTGGTTTCAGCTGCAGCATCATCCAAGAGTTTCTTGTATTCGTCTAGACCAACTTGAGCCATCACTTCTGGATCTTTTCCGCGAGTAATTCCCAAGTGTTTAAGGGCAGAACCCTTCTTAGCATCAAGGATGTTGAGGTAGGTAGCTGGGTCTTGATAGTCAGGTCCCCAACCAGTTCCGTTCAAGTCATAGTCTTTTTGAGATGGCACCTTGGCTTGAGACGTAATACTCATTTTCTCATTATCTGTCATTTGAAGGACATCGACAATGACATTCTCCGTACCAAGTGATGATTCGATAGACTGCTTGAGTGAGTTGGTTTGTTGAACCGCGATTACATCTGTTTGTTCAACTGGAACATCCAAACGGATTGGGAAGGTCACACCCTTGGCCTGCAATTCTGCCTTAGCCTTTGCAAAGGCTGCCTTGGCTTTTTCAGGACTGTAAATCGTATCCTTGCCATCTGTAAGGGCTACATCTTTCCACTGGTCTCCATATGAAACGAGCTCTGCCTGAGCCAACTCTCCAAAGGTTTTTTCACCTACTTGAACGTAGTCATGAGGCACTAGGCTGTTACGGATAATCTTGTCCGCACCTTCTTCACCATTTAACTGAGCAGTGTAAGAGTGACGGTCAAGGGCAAAGTTCAGCGCCTGACGGAAGTTCTTGTTGAGAAGAGCTTCTTTGGTTGATGTTTTTTGAGCTTCGTCTGTTTTGGCTGTTTTATTGTAAGACTGACGGTTTACGTTAACAGTGAGATAGTAGCTTGTCGCTTCTTGTGGACTGTAGACAATCTTATCTCCGTACTCTTTCTTAGTTGACTCAAAGTTTGAGCTTGTTGGGAAGAGACGAGCTGTTGTATAGGCACCTTGTGTAAAGCTTCGAATCAAGGATTCTTGGTCAGAACCATCATAGAAGGTTAGTTTGATGTTGTCAATCTTAACATTGTCCTTATCCCAGTAGTTTGGATTCTTTTCATACTCAATGACTGATTTTGAAGTCAATGATTTCAAGAAATAAGGTCCGTTATAAAGAATACTTGATGGTGTTGGTGCACCGTAGTCGCTCCCTTTAGAGTTCAAGAATTCTTCATTAACTGGAAGCATAGTAGCAGTTGTAACTTTAGAGTTCCAGAAACTTTCTGGTTTGTTGAGCGTATATTCAACCGTATAATCGTCAACAGCCTTAACTCCTACTGTAGAGAAATCATTGCTCTCACCACTGACATACTCCGCCAAGCCTTTAATAGAATCTTGAAGGAGAGAGAGGCCGTCTGATTTGCCGTCAGCTGCGTGTTTCAGACCCGTAACGAAGTCTTTTGCCTTGACTTCAGCGTATTCTTCTCCATCAGAAGTATACCATTTTACACCCTTACGAAGTTTGTAGGTGTAAGTCAAACCATCCTTTGAAACAGACCAGTCTTCTGCAAGCGATGGAATTAAGTTCCCATACTTATCATTTTCCAAAAGGCCATCGACAACGTTGGCTATAACGTCAGAGGTTGAGCTCTTGCTCGTCACACTATAGTCCAAAGAAGATGGGTCCATAGCGTAGACATAAGAGAACGTTTTGGGAGCATCAGCCTTCTTTTCACTTTGCCCACAAGCAGTTAACAGTAGGGCTGCACTCAAAACAGCACCTGCTCCTAAGAGCCACTTTTTCGATTTCATAAGTAATCTCCTTAAAGATAGTATTTTCACCATTATACCCTATTTTTTTATAAAAGCAAGAACTTTCGCATAATTTTTTAGAAAATTCTAACAAATATTTTTTAAAGATTTTCCTACACAATTTTTAGTAAAAAACCTCAAGCTTCAAAAGCTTGAGGTTTGCTCATTTTAGTCAGTCATTTCCACACAGAAAGCATCCCATGGAGCCAAGACCTGTTTCTCAACTGCTCCTTGAGCCACAGTGTTTTCAATCAAGACCGATTTAACTTTTCCTTCTACTGAGAATTTTTGTTTTTCATTGGACAAATTAGCTACGACCAGGAAGCGACGGTCACCGTCCTTACGGATATAAGCAAAGACCTTATCAGCCGTATCGAGTAATTCAAAATCAGCACGAATCAACCAGCTGTTTTCCTTACGGATCTGGATGAGTTTCTGATAGGTATAGAAAATAGAATCTGGGTTTGCCAGTGCTTCTTGAACGTTGATTTCTTGATGGTTTGGATTCACTGCCAACCAAGGTTTACCTGTTGAGAAACCAGCGTTTTTGCTCTCATCCCATTGCATTGGGGTACGGGCATTATCACGTCCGATGACACGGATGCTGTCCATGATTTCTTCCATCGGAACACCTTTTTCAAGAGCCTCACGCGCATAATTAAGGGATTCAATATCTTCTACTTGATCCAGTGTTTCAAACGGATAGTTGGTCATCCCAATTTCCTCACCTTGGTAGATATATGGAGTCCCTCTCATGAGATGAAGCAAGATTGCAAAGGCTTTGGCAGATTTTTCGCGGTATTCCTGATCATTTCCCCAGATAGAGACGATACGAGGGAGATCATGATTGTTCCAAAAGAGGGAATTCCAGCCATCCTCAACTCCTAACTCTGTCTGCCATTTGTTGAAGATTTCTTTCAACTTACTGATATTCAGCTCTTTTTGATAGTGCCACTTAGGTTGCCTTTCCTGATACTGAAGACAAATATGTTCAAATTGGAAAACCATAGACAATTCTTGACCCTTCGGATCAGAGTAAAGCTTGGCAATTTCTGGCGTTGCTCCCCACGTTTCCCCTACTGTCAAAAGATCCTTATCCCCAAAAGTCGCCTGATTCATCTCCTTGAGATAGGGGTGGAGCATAGGACCATTATTGACTACTTTCTCATCAGGAATCTTGCCAATCATGTCGATGACATCCATACGGAAGCCACCAATGCCTTTATCAATCCAGAAGTTCATCATCTCATAAATTTTCTGGCGAAGTTTTTCATTTTCCCAGTTGAGATCGGGCTGTTTCTTGCTGAAAAAGTGGAGATAGTATTGACCAGATTTTTCATCGTATTCCCAAGCAGACCCACTAAAGATAGAATCCAGATCGTTAGGCTCATCCCGCCAGATATAGTAGTCTCGCTCAGGGCTGTCAGGATTTTCACAGGCCTCTACAAACCAAGCATGCTCATCCGAGGTATGATTGACCACCAGGTCCATGATGATACGGATATCACGCTTCTTAGCTTCTGCGATCAGTTGGTCCATATCCTCCATGCTTCCGAAAATAGCCGCAATTGCTTGATAATCAGCAATGTCATAGCCATTATCATCCATAGGACTGTCATAAACGGGAGAAAGCCAAATCGCTGTAATCCCTAACTTGGCTAGATAGTCTAACTTACTAGTAATTCCTGGCAAATCGCCAATTCCATCTCCGTTGCTGTCCATAAAGCTCTTAGGATAGACTTGATAGACTACGGCATTGTGCCACCATTTTTCTTGCATCTTGTTACCTCATTATTTTAATAATCTACAGTCTATGATAACGTTTTTTAATTTTTTGTGCAAGCGTTTGCCTAATCTTTTTGATTTCTTTTTTACCTTTATAGTTTCCTAACTTCCGATTTTTTATTATAATGGAGATCAGAGGTAAAAAAATGAAAAAACAAGCTTTTAGTTCTGAACAATATTTGAATCTACAGCGCGACCACATTTTGGAGCGGATTAACCAATTTGACGGCAAGCTTTACCTAGAGTTTGGCGGCAAAATGTTAGAAGATTTCCACGCTGCTCGTGTCCTTCCTGGCTATGAACCAGACAATAAAATCAAGCTCTTGCAGGAGTTAAAAGAGCAGGTCGAAGTTGTTATCGCCATTAATGCAAGCAACATCGAACATTCTAAAGCACGAGGTGACTTAGGCATTTCCTATGACCAAGAAGTCCTTCGCTTGATTGACAAATTCAATGAATTGGGGATTTTTGTTGGCTCCGTTGTTATCACGCAATACGCTGGCCAACCCGCTGCAGATGCCTTCCGCAACCAGCTTGAGAAAAATGGAATTGATTCTTATCTTCATTATCCAATCAAAGGCTACCCAACGGATATGGATCACATCATTTCTCCAGAAGGAATGGGGAAAAACGACTACATCAAAACCAGTCGCAAGTTAATCGTCGTAACGGCTCCTGGACCTGGTTCTGGAAAATTGGCAACCTGTGTATCCAATATGTACCACGACCAAATCAACGGTATCAAGTCTGGCTACGCTAAATTTGAAACTTTCCCAGTCTGGAACCTGCCCCTTCATCATCCAGTCAACTTGGCCTACGAGGCTGCTACAGCAGACCTAGATGATGTCAACATGATTGACCCCTTCCACCTTCAAACCTACGGAGAAACCACTGTCAACTACAACCGTGATATCGAAATTTTCCCAGTGCTCAAGCGCATGCTAGAACGTATTCTAGGTGAATCTCCATACGCTTCACCGACAGACATGGGTGTCAACATGGTTGGTTTTGCTATTACAGATAATGAAGCCGCTATCGAAGCATCTAAGCAAGAAATCATCCGCCGTTACTATCAAACCGTTCTTGATTTCAAAGCTGAAAAAGTCGGAGAAACTGCTGTCAAGAAGATTGAACTTCTCATGAACGACCTCGGTATCACACCTGCAGACCGTAAAGTTGCTGTCGCAGCACGTCAAAAGGCTGAAGAAACCGGCGGACCTGCCCTTGCCCTTGAATTACCATCTGGTGACATTGTCACTGGTAAAAACTCAGAACTCTTTGGCCCAACAGCTGCTGCTTTGATCAATGCCATCAAGAAATCTGCTGCTATCGCTAAAGAAGTGAAGTTGATTGAGCCTGAAGTTGTCAAACCAATTCAAGGTCTTAAAATCAACCATCTAGGCAGTCGCAATCCGCGCCTCCACTCAAATGAAATCCTGATCGCTCTTGCCATCACAGCTATGGAAAATCCTGATGCTGCGCGCGCCATGAAGGAACTTGGCAACCTCAAAGGAAGCGAAGCTCACTCAACCATCATCTTGACCGATGAAGACAAGAATGTCCTTCGCAAACTAGGTATCAACGTGACCTTTGACCCTTACTACCAATACGATCGCTTGTATCGCAAATAAAACTCAAACCTCTCCTTTCTTGGAGAGGTTTTCTCTCTATCTCAACAGCAGGCTTTATGTTATAATGAAAGAAAAAACTGAAAGGAACTACCATGTCAAAAGAAGTTATTGTTGAAAGTTTTGAACTTGATCACACCATTGTTAAAGCACCCTATGTTCGCTTAATTGGGGAAGAAACAGGACCAAAGGGAGATGTCATCTCCAACTTTGATATTCGCTTGGTGCAGCCAAATGAGGATTCTATCCCTACTGCTGGCCTTCACACTATCGAACACCTCTTGGCCAAACTCATCCGTACCCGCATTGACGGTATGATTGACTGTTCACCCTTCGGTTGTCGTACAGGCTTCCACATGATTATGTGGGGACGTCATACCAGCGCCGAGATTGCAGCTGTTATCAAGGATTCGCTCAAGGAAATCGCTGAGACCACTACTTGGGAAGATGTGCCTGGAACAACCATCGAATCTTGTGGAAACTACAAAGACCACAGCCTCTTTTCTGCTAAAGAATGGGCTAAACTCATCCTGGAACAAGGTATTTCAGATGATGCCTTTGAACGCCATGTCATCTAAACGCAAAAGAACCAGTTACAATAACTGGTTCTTTTTTATTATCAAAATCTCGAGTTAGGCTTTTTCTCGAATGACCAAAACGCCATCTTCCATATCTGCTTCCAGATGTTTAGCATCTAGGTGATCCAAGTGGAAGTCCGTCACCTTATCACGGATTTGTTGTTCGACTACGCGTCGGAGAGGACGAACACCCATGACTTCGTCATAACCTTCTTCTGTGATAAAGTCCTTAGCTGCTTGGCTGACTTCCAAATCAATATCTTTCTTAGCCAAGGTTTGGTTTACTTCAGCCAACATCAAGTCCACAATCTTAGAAAGGTCTTCCTTATTTAAGTGTGAGAACTCGATAACTGCGTTAAAGCGGTTGAGGAACTCTGGACGGAAGAATGGTTTCAAGCGATCCATCAACTCTGGTTTATCCGCATCTTCTGTCAAGTTAGCTTCATAGCCAAATCCAGCATTTGATGTTGCGATAATGACAGTATTTTTAAAGTTCACTGTATTTCCTTGACCATCAGTCAAACGACCATCATCCAAGACTTGGAGGAGAAGGGTGATTACTTGAGGATCAGCCTTTTCAATTTCGTCCAAGAGAATGATAGAGTATGGATTGCGACGAACACGTTCTGTCAAGGTATTGCTATTGTCATCATACCCAACATAACCAGCTGTTGTACCAATTAGCTTAGATACGGCTGTGCGGTCACTGTATTCAGACATATCCAAACGGATAATCGCATCCTTGGTTCCAAACATATCGAGCGCTAATTGCTTAGCAAGCTCCGTCTTACCAACTCCAGTAGGCCCTACAAAGAGGAAGCTACCGATTGGGCGATTACCTTCATCAAAACCAGCACGGTTACGACGGATAGCACGAGCGACAGCTTCTACCGCCTTATCTTGGCCGATAACCTTGTGTTCCAAACGATGAGCCATATCTTTCAAACGTTCGATATCGGTTGCTCCCATTTGAGAAACTGGAATACCCGTCATCCGTTCTACTGATTCAGCCACATCGTTGATTGTTGCTGTTACTTTATGGTTTTCCGTATGGTTAGCAATTTTCTTTTCCAGTTCTTCGATGCGAACTTTTGCTTTCAAAGCTGCTTCGTAATCTTCTTTAGCCGCAGCTTCTTCTTGTTTTGCTTTTTCTTCATCAATTTCATGTTCCACTGCGTGCACATCTGTCACTGGATGTTGAGCTGCCAAGTGAGCAGCTGTCACATCGACCAAGTCGATCGCCTTATCAGGCAAGCTACGTTGAGGAATGTACTGGATTGAATAATCCACTGCTGCTTTCAAGACTTCGTCTGGCAAGATAACATTGTGGTGTTGTTGATAGAGGTCACGAATCCCTTGAAGAATTTTAAAGGTATCCTCTGCTGAAGGAGCATTGACCTTGACTTCGTTGAAACGACGAGCAAGAGCTGCATTCTTCAAAATCGTGTTACGATATTCGTCTTGAGTCGTTGCCCCAATAACAGTCAATTCACCACGAGAGAGAGCTGGCTTAAGAATATCTGCAAGCCCTTTAGACCCACTGTCTCCACCAGTGCTACCAGCACCAAGAATTTGGTGAATTTCATCAAAGAAGAGAATAATATTTCCTGCTTCTTTCACTTCGTTGACTAGATTTTGCACATTTTCTTCAAAGCTACCACGGTATTGAGTACCAGCCTCGAGACCTGAGATATCAATGGAAATAATTTCCTTATTCTTGATAGCAGCTGGGACATCTCCGTTCACAATGGCTTGCGCCAAGCCTTCGACAACGGCTGTCTTACCAACACCCGCATCTCCAACCAGAACAGGATTGTTCTTGGTACGACGTGAGAGGATTTCAGATGTTTCTTGAATTTCCTTGTTTCGCCCGATAACAGGATCCAACTTGCCCTCACGAGCTTCCGCTGTCAAGTTACGACCTAGTTTAGCAAGGACACCGTCTTGTTTCATACCTGAAGCATGTTGTTGCATTTGCGCATCAGATTCTGCATTTCCTGGTAATTTCCCAGTTGCACGATAATGAGCAAATTCCTCAGGTGTCACTTCGCGTCCATTAATCAAGTAACGGCGATTTTCAGAACTATATCCTCTCATACCACCCATCAATTGATTAAATAAATCATCCATATTGTTAAAGTTATTAAAATTGTTATTCATATTTCATACCTCGTTTAATTAAAAATTTACTTAGTCAAAACAATTTGACTTTCTCTGACCTTTGTTTTAAAAAATTTAGACTAGCTGTTAGCTACTCGCTGTTGGCTACCCTACGTATAATTTCTGGTTTTTCTCTTTTAAATAAGCCTTTTATCATCTTCTTTTCAAAGTCTGTTAGATTAAACATAGGCCTCACCCCTTTCTAGGGTATCTATCGTACATTTTCAAGAAATAGAATCATTGAAAATGAAGTTTTCTAAGGAATTCATTTTCCTTATGTTTCTACTATATCACATTGGTCAGTAAAAGTCAATAACTTTTTGACCAAATTTAACTATTTTTTAAAAGAATTTTCAAAGACGCAAAAAGCCAGTCATATCGACTAGCTTTCTTTCCATTCTAATTGAATCTTAGCTCAATGCGTCATCCATTGAAAGAACTTCGTGGAAGACACGTTGTGTCAATTCAGTTTTTTGTTCTGGAGTGAGGTATTTAGTGTTTACACAGTATCCAGAGATACGTACGATAACGTCTTCACCTGACATGATCTTTTCGTAAACATCGTTCAAGTCCATAACGTTCAAGTTAACGTGTTGTCCACCGTTTTCGAAGTAACCATCAAGGATTGTTACCAAGTTATCAACTTGTTCGTCACGAGTCTTACCAAGAGCACGTGGAGAAACTTGAGTTGTCAATGAGATACCGTCAGCTGCGTAACCAAAGTCAAGGCTAGCAAGTGAGTTCAAGTTTTGCAACCATCCACCTTTAGCTTTGTTAGATGGGTTAGCACCTGGTGAGAAGAATTCAAGTTTAGACAAGTTCACAGAACCATCTTCGTTGAGGTATACACCTTTGTGGACTGGTGAGTTACCAGTTTGTTTAGAGTAAGCAACGTTAGATGTGATTGTCAAAAGTGATACTGTAGCTTCTGCGTCTTTGTAAAGTTTGTGGCTACGTAGACGAGTTGTGTAAGCTTCGATCAACCATTCTGCCAATTCGTTTGAACGTGGGTCATCTTCACCCCAACGTGGGTATTCACCGATTGTTTCGTAATCGTAGATGTAGCCATCTTCATCACGGATTGGTTTAACGGTAGCGTATTTAATCGCTGACAATGTATCAACAGTGTTAGCAAATCCACAGATACCGAATCCCATGTTGGCACGTTGTTTAGTTGGCAAGAAGGCCATTTGAACAGCTTCGTAGTTGTACTTGTCAGTCATGTAGTGGATGATGTTCAAAGCATCTACATAAGTGTCAGTCAACCAGTCAAGAGATTTTTCAAAGTTCGCTTTAACTGATTCAAATTCAAGAACTTCGTCACGGATAGGATCGATGTCAAATACTTTGTAGTCTTTGTGAACATCGTCGTAACCACCGTTCAAACCAGTAAGAAGGGCTTTCAAAACGTTTACACGAGCACCGAAGTACTGGATGTTGTGGCGTTGTTCTTCGTTTTCTGGGTCAAGTGGTGACACACAGCATGAGATACAGCTCATTTCACCATATCCGTCTTTAGCCATTGTTGTTACACCTTCGTATTGGATAGAAGAGTGTTTGTGGCTCATGTGCATACAGTAGCGACGGAAGTTGTATGGCAATTTGTCAGTCCAAAGAACTGTCAAGTTTGGCTCTGGAGAGTTACCGATGTTGTCAAGAGTGTTCAAGAAACGGTAGTCCATCTTAGTGACACGGTGACGACCATCGTTACCCATACCAGCCATAGAAGTTGTGATGAATGTTGGGTCACCTGAGTACAGTTGGTCATAAGCTTTTGTACGACCGAATTTAACTGTACGAAGTTTCATAACGAAATCATCAACGAATTCTTGGATTTCTGATTCAGTAAATGTACCACGAGCAAGGTCACGTTCTGCAAAGATGTCCAAGACGATTGGCACACGACCTAGAGATGTAGCAGCACCGTTGATCACACGACAGACTGCCATAAATGCGATGTTAACCCATTGGATAGCTTCTTTAACGTTCATCGCTGGTTTACGAACGTCAACCCCGTAAAGATCACCTAAGCGAACAACTTCTTGCAACGCTTTGTATTGGAGGTTGATTTCTTCACGAAGACGGATTGTTTCTTCATCGATTTCTTTAATTGAATTCCAATCATTCAATTTTTCTTGCATCAAGAAGTCAGCTCCGTAAAGTGCAAGACGTGCGTATACACCGATGATACGTCCACGAGAGTATGAGTCTGGAAGACCAGTTACAGTGTGGGCGTGGCGAGCACGAAGAATGTTAGAAGTGTAGGCACGGAAGATACCATCGTTAACTGTTGTTACATATTTAGTAAAAATTTCGTGAACAGCAGGGTCTGGCTCATATCCATTTTCCTTCAATGTAGTTTCAGCCATACGGATACCACCTTTTGGCATGAAGTTCAATTTGAAGAGTTCATCATTTTGGATACCAAAAATCAATTCGTTTTCTTTGTCGATAAATCCAGCAGGAATATCAGCAATTGATGTTGGACGAGTATCCATTGGGAAACGAGTTTCTTCGTAGTGAGCCTTAGTTTCTTCTACGATTTTTTTGATGTGAAGAGAACGTTCTGTTGGTCCAGCAAGGAAACTTTCATCACCATCATATGGTGTGTAGTTTGCTTGAACGAAGCGAGACACACTTACTTTTTCTTTCCAATCAACACCTTTGAAGCCTTCCCAAGCTTTTTCAAAAATATCTTGTGCTTCAACAACTGTCTTAACAACCATGTTAATGTCCTCATTTTTCTTTCTAGTAACAGTCATCTGTTACATTCATGAGACCAGTATACCATACAGTAACCGATTTCAACAAGCGAAAAAAGGCTTTTTTACCACTTTCTTTTCTAATACAGTCTGTTTATCGACACAATCTGTGTTATATATTTGAAAGAATGAGTACTCTTTTCCATTTTTTCAGAAAAAAGGGTATAATAAATAGAAAATGACACTAGAAAGGAAGCAAAATGCTCATATTTCCATTGATTAATGATTTGTCCAGAAAAATCATCCATATCGACATGGATGCCTTTTTTGCTGCTGTGGAAATAAGAGATAATCCTAAGTTAAAGGGCAAGCCTGTTATCATTGGGAGTGACCCCAGACAAACAGGCGGACGAGGAGTTGTGTCTACTTGTAGCTACGAGGCACGAGCTTTTGGCATTCACTCTGCCATGAGTTCTAAAGAAGCTTATGAGCGTTGTCCTCAAGCCGTCTTTATCTCGGGAAATTATGAAAAATACAAAACTGTGGGACTTGAGATTCGAGCTATTTTTAAACGTTACACCGACCTGATTGAACCTATGAGTATTGACGAAGCCTACTTGGATGTGACGGAAAATAAACTTGGTATCAAGTCGGCAGTCAAAATAGCTCGTCTCATCCAACAGGATATCTGGCAGGAACTACACCTGACTGCTTCTGCTGGCGTTTCCTATAACAAATTCTTAGCTAAAATGGCCAGTGATTATCAGAAGCCGCATGGTTTGACAGTAATTCTACCTGACCAAGCCCAAGACTTTCTCAAACAAATGGATATTGCTAAATTTCACGGTGTGGGCAAAAAAACAGTTGAACGTCTTCATGAAATGGGCATTTATACTGGTGCAGACTTATTGGACGTCTCAGAAGTCACTTTAATCGATCGGTTTGGCAGACTCGGTTTTGACCTTTATAGAAAAGCTCGTGGTATTCACAATGCTCCAGTCAAGTCCAATCGCATTCGTAAGTCCATCGGCAAGGAGAAAACTTATGGTAAGATTCTTCAGGCAGAAGAAGACATCAAAAAAGAGCTGACTCTACTCTCTGAGAAAGTAGCTCACAATCTCAGCAGGCAGAACAAAGCTGGAAAAATCATTATCCTTAAAATACGATATGCTGACTTCTCCACTCTGACTAGACGAAAAAGCCTCCCACAAGCTACACAGGACGCTAGTCAGATTTCTCAAACTGCCCTTCAACTCTACGAAGAGCTAGCTGAAAAAGAAAAAGGCATCCGTTTACTAGGAATTACAGTGACAGGATTTTAAAAAGCTTGAAGGCCTCCCTTCAAGCTTTTTCTTATACAAATAAACGCACAAAACTATAGAGCAACAAGACGCTACCGAGTACGATACGGTATTTACCAAAGAGTGTAAAGTCGTGCTTCTTCACATAGCTGGTCAAGAAACGAATGGCAACCATGCTGACTGCAAAGGCAACACCCATAGCAACCAAAAGCAAGAATAGTTGACCAAAACTCAAGAGTTGACCAGCTTTAATAAATTTGAAAATCTTTAAAGCACTGGCTCCGAACATAACAGGAATTCCGAGATAGAAGGTAAACTCTGTTACGACAGAGCGGCTTGTACCATTCAACAAACCACCAACGATAGTGGCACCAGAACGGCTTGTACCTGGGAAAAGGGCGAGGACTTGGAAAAGTCCGATGTAAAGAGCTGTTTTATAAGGCAACTTGTCTAGCTCTGTTACTGTTGGTTCAATGGCTTGCGCCTTATTTCTTTTTTCAAGATAGATAAAGGCAACACCATAGATAATCAACATAATGGCAACCGAAACCATGTTATGGAAGTTGGCATCAAACCAATCATCTAACTTAAAGACCAATAGTAAAGGCAAGGTTGCAACGAGAACTTTTGACCACAATTGCCAAGTTCTACGAACTTCTACCTTAGTTTTACCAGGTTTGAAAGGATTAAGCTTGTTAAAGTAAATGACCATAACTGCTAAAATGGCACCAAGCTGAATGACAACATTAAACATGGACATGAAGGCTTCATTTTGGTCCTTGTATTGTACAAATTCTTCAACCAAGATCAAGTGACCCGTACTTGAAATGGGCAACCATTCTGTAATTCCTTCAACAATCCCAAAAAAGATTGACTTCAAAATTTCAATAAAATACATACATTACTCCTTTTTCTGTCCTCTATTATAGCATAATTTCGGATGTTGCGATAGATTTTTTAGAAGGCGCCGATACTGCCACCGCCTCCGCCTCCTGAGAATCCTCCACCTGAAGAACCACTTCCAGAAGATACAGAGTAATTGCTAGCTGTATTTGCAATACTAGCATAGTGGCTCATTTGAGCAGTTGAATGATAAAACATACTGTGCCAGCCATAAGCTACGTAAAGATTGATATCTGGGTTCTCGACCTGAATCTGATAAGATTTCATCAAACGACTCACCTTGTCCGCATAACCAAATAAAGTAGCATAGACAAGGAGACGATTCCAAAGAACGATACTCTCTAATTCTGCCTTGTCTAGATGGGCGATATCGCGAAGCATGTTTTCAAAACTAGTCCAGAGATAGTACGCTTCTAGTCCTTCTTCGTTTAAAACACCATCACGAGTATCAAATCGGGTCGTCCAATAATAGACGGCAGCTAACATCAAGCCTGCAAATCCAAGGATAAGAAGTGGCAGAGAAAGATACCCGTGAGCATCCAAACTGTACAAGAACCAGCCAAAACCAACGAAAGCAGGTAAAATCGTAAAGACACCTATCGTCAATCTCAGGATTTTTTCTCCATTACTCAGTGGACGATAATAATCTGGAAGTTGCAAAGAGGAAACCCGCTTTCTCACCCCATCCTGCATCTGCTTCAGAGCTTGCTCGAAAGAAGACTTAAGCTTACGTCCTGTTTTCTGAATCCTTTTTTCATCAGCTGCTTTTGCACCTTGGTAAAGACTAGTTGACACTTGGTAATCTGCAAACAAATCTGAAACAAGCACTTCTTCTCTTCCTGAAAAGGCCAAATTAAGGCAATCTTTTTCAAAACTTGCCAATCCTTTTTCTTTTACGACTTTTAAACGAACCTCATCTCCATTTGAGATGATCGAAACATTTCCACGGTCGATCACATCCAATAAAGTTGCCTGAACGAGTTGGTCAAAGGTGAACTTCCCTCCTCCCTTGGTCAAGGGACTGACTTCCTCTAAAGAAGTGGAGTAAACAGCTTCCGATAAAACCATCGGTTCTAAGTCCATTGGCGGTTCATAGAGACGGTGATTTTTGGCATATTTCTTCGATGGGGAGGTTTTTCTTCTGTAAATGCAGTAGAAAATAACACTAAAGACTAAGGAAAGCGAGAGTAGCAAAGGGATGATCCACATAACCAGAGCTTTACTTTGAGCTTTTTCAGCAGTAATGGACTCCTCTATTTTTTCAAATTCTGCTAAACGATTGCCCTTCAATCCCTGATCCAAAGCTGTTCCAAAATCTTTTCTAGGCCAATAGGCATGCAATTCAACCCCACGCTGACGAGGTAGGTTCTGCAAATGAACACGATAATCACCACCTGTCTTCTCTACCTTGCCCTCTGTAAAGAGTTTTCCTGTATGAAAGAAAAGTTTTTCTGCTCCATTAAAGCCCATTACTCGAAACTCAAAATTTTCGATAGGTTCTGAACTATCCGTCAGGGGTTGCCAATTAAGTTCTGCGATATCGTCATATAGAAATAGGAGATTTTTTAGTTGCCATGTGATTACCACTTCAACGGTATCCCCCTCTTGGCCTGGATTATACACTTTTACAGTATAACCTTCCGATTCTTCTATCACTTCACTATTGACATTTTCAATGGCAGCAGCATTTTTCCATACCTGAACCTTCGGACTGGAATCTATTTCAAAGCCCTTTGGCATCTTACCAGCATGGCCAAGTCCTACTAGTTGTCCATTAAAATCCTCATCAAAATGATAGACTACTTTCTCCCTAAATTCTGCCGTATTATCTGCATGAATATACAAATCACCTTGATAAGAGCGAATCTTAAAATCAACCGCAAAAACAGAGAGTGGTAAAATACAAAACAAGCTAAATAAAAGCACGAAAAAAGTCTTTTTCACAACACAATCCCCTTTTTATCTTTGCTATCATTATATCATTTTTTATAAGTAAAGGCTTACTTGTATTGAAAATCTCACTATTTTTCGATACAATAGAGAGAAGTCATTTTTAGACTAGAAATAGGAGAAAACATGAAAAAATTATGCTTATCTATCCTTGCTAGCCTAGCCCTTACACTGGGACTAGTTAGCCAAGTCCAAGCCGACGAATATTTACGCATCGGGATGGAGGCAGCTTACGCTCCCTTCAACTGGACCCAAGATGACGATAGTAACGGCGCCGTCAAAATTGACGGTACCAACCAATATGCCAATGGCTACGATGTCCAGATTGCTAAAAAGATTGCCAAAGACCTAGGCAAGGAACCTTTAGTCGTTAAAACCAAGTGGGAAGGACTTGTTCCTGCTCTTACTTCTGGCAAAATCGATATGATCATTGCAGGTATGAGCCCAACGGCTGAACGTAAACAAGAAATTGCCTTTTCAAGCAGTTACTATACTAGTGAACCTGTTCTATTGGTCAAAAAGGACTCTGCCTATGCCAACGCCAAATCTTTAAACGACTTTAGCGGAGCAAAAATCACGTCTCAACAAGGCGTTTACCTTTATGACCTGATTTCCCAAATCCCTGGTGCCAAGAAAGAAACAGCCATGGGGGATTTTGCTCAGATGCGCCAAGCACTTGAAGCAGGTGTCATCGACGCCTATGTTTCAGAACGCCCTGAAGCCCTGACCGCTGAATCTGCCAACGCTAAGTTCAAAATGATTCAACCTCAACCAGGTTTCAAAACTGGCGAAGAAGACACCGCTATTGCCATTGGGCTTCGCAAGAACGATAGTCGCATCAGCCAAATCAATGCGAGCATCGAAACCATCTCTAAGGATGAGCAAGTTGCACTGATGGATCGTATGATTAAAGAGCAACCAGTGGAGGCGACAACAACTGAGGAAGAAAGTAGCTTCTTTAGTCAAGTCGCTAAGATCCTTTCTGAAAACTGGCAACAACTCCTGCGTGGTGCTGGTATCACACTCTTAATCTCCATTATCGGAACCATCGCAGGGCTTATTATCGGGCTTGCAATTGGAGTCTTCCGTACAGCCCCTCTATCTGAAAACAAGGCCATCTATGGCTTGCAAAAACTACTTGGCTGGATCCTTAATGTCTATATTGAAATTTTCCGTGGTACACCGATGATTGTTCAATCTATGGTTATCTACTACGGTACAGCACAAGCCTTCGGTATTAACCTTGACCGTACACTGGCTGCCATCTTCATCGTTTCAATCAACACGGGTGCCTATATGACAGAAATCGTCCGTGGAGGTATCCTAGCAGTCGACAAGGGACAATTTGAAGCCGCAACTGCTCTTGGTATGACCCACAATCAAACCATGCGTAAGATTGTCCTCCCTCAGGTCGTTCGCAATATCTTACCTGCAACTGGTAATGAATTTGTCATCAATATCAAAGATACCTCTGTATTGAACGTTATTTCAGTTGTTGAGCTTTATTTCTCAGGAAATACTGTCGCAACTCAAACCTATCAATACTTCCAGACCTTTACAATCATTGCCGTGATTTACTTTGTCCTCACCTTTACCGTGACCCGTATCCTACGCTTCATCGAACGCCGTATGGACATGGATACTTACACTACAGGTGCTAACCAAATGCAAACGGAGGATTTGAAATAATGAATCAACCCATTCTTGAAATTAAACACCTCAAAAAATCCTATGGACAAAATGAAGTGCTAAAAGACATTTCTCTTACTGTCCATAAAGGAGAGGTTATTTCCATCATCGGAAGCTCAGGAAGCGGAAAATCAACCTTCCTTCGTTCGATCAATTTACTAGAAACACCTACTGAGGGAGAAATTCTCTATCGCGGAGAAAACGTCTTAGAAAAAGGCTACAACCTCACCCATTATCGTGAAAAGCTCGGTATGGTTTTCCAATCCTTCAATCTCTTTGAAAACCTGAATGTCCTCGAAAATACCATCGTTGCCCAAACGACTGTACTCAAACGCGAGCACTCTGAAGCTGAAAGAATTGCAAAAGAAAATCTTGAAAAAGTTGGTATGGGAGAACGTTATTGGCAAGCCAAGCCGAAGCAACTCTCTGGGGGCCAAAAACAGCGTGTAGCTATCGCTCGTGCCCTCTCCATGAATCCTGACGCCATTCTCTTCGACGAACCAACATCTGCTCTTGACCCTGAAATGGTTGGAGAAGTCCTCAAAATTATGCAGGATTTGGCTCAAGAAGGCTTGACCATGATTGTCGTCACCCACGAAATGGAGTTTGCTCGCGATGTCTCTCACCGCGTCATCTTTATGGACAAGGGAGTCATTGCAGAAGAAGGCAAACCAGAAGATCTCTTCACGAACCCTAAAGAAGAACGGACACGAGAATTTCTTCAACGCTATCTCAACTAACAAACAAAGGCTGCATAAAATTGACCTGCACCCCAAAAGTTAGACAGAAAAAAATCTAACTTTTGGGGTGTTTTATTATGAAATTAACTTATGAGGATAAAGTTCGAATCTATGAACTAAGAAAACAAGGAATTAGCTTCAAGCGACTTTCTGATAAATATGGGATTAACCTTTCAAATCTTAGGTACTTACTCCGATTGATTGATCGCTACGGAATAGAAAGTGTCAAAAAAGAGAAAAATCATTATTACTCTCCAGAATTAAAACAAGAAATCATTAATAAGGTTCTGCTTGAAGGCCGTTCGCAACTAAGCGTATCTCTGGATTATGCTCTCCCAAGTAGCGGATTACTTCCTAATTGGCTGGCACAATACAAGGAAAACGGGTATACTATTGTTAAGAAAACAAGAGGGAGACCAGCTAAAATGGGACGTAAACGGAAGAAAACTTGGGAAGAAATGACAGAACTAGAGCGACTCCAAGAGGAGAATGAACGCTTACGGACTGAGGTGGCTTACCTAAAAAAGTTAAAAGAGTTAGGGGAAAGGGACGAAGTCTTAGAGCGAGAAAAACAGAGACAGTTAGAGAAATGGTTTCAGGAGGATTTCGACTAAATTTACTTCTTGAAGCGGCTCGTTTACCTCGCTCAACTTACTACTATCAGTTGAAGCAACTAGATGGGCTTGACAAAGATAAAGAGCTTAAAATCGAAATTCAGGCCATTTATAATGACCATAAAGGAAATTATGGCTATCGTAGAGTTACTCTTGAACTAAGAAATCGTGGTTTTACAGTGAATCATAAGAAAGTTCAACGTCTGATGAAGGTCCTTGGTTTAAGTGCTCGAATTCGTCGGAAACGAAAGTATTCTTCCTACAAAGGAGAGATTGGTAAGAAAGCAGACAACCTGATTCAACGTCAGTTTGAAGCATCAAGGACAATGGAAAAGTGCTATACGGATGTGACAGAGTTTGCCATTCCAAATAGCAGGCAGAAATTGTATTTATCGCCAGTTTTAGATGGCTTTAATAGCGAAATTATCGCCTATAATCTTTCTTGTTCTCCTAATTTAGAACAAGTGAAAGCTATGCTGGAGCAGGCCTTTACAGAGAAATACTATGAGAATACGATTCTCCATAGTGATCAAGGATGGCAATACCAACACGATTCTTATCACAGGTTTTAGAGAGTAAGGGAATCCAAACATCTATGTCACGTAAAGGTAACAGCCCAGACAACGGTATGATGGAATCTTTCTTTGGCATTTTCAAATCGGAAATGTTTTATGGTTATGAGAAGACGTTTCAGTCGCTTAAACAATTGGAACAAGCTATTGTGGACTATATTGATTACTACAATAACAAACGAATTAAGGTCAAACTAAAAGGACTTAGCCCTGTGCAATACAGAACTAAATCCTTCGCTTAAATTATTTGTCTAACTTTTTGGGGTCAGTACAAATATGTAGTCTTTTTGCTAACTCTTTGCAAAACAAAAGGCAGATCCATTTTAAGAATCTGCCTGTAAGCCTAGTTTAATCTTCAAATTTTTCATGATTCTTGTCATAAAAATCAATCAAGCCTAGGGCTGTTTCAAATGAAATATTTTTCACTTTTGCACGGCCTTGTGCCAAAGCAATAATTGACATTTCACGTGCATTTGTTTCCTTAGAGATACGGTAACCTGTGATTTTCTTATCACGAACCCAGCCAACAACTGATTCTACTTTTTCAAAGTTTGATTTAGCCATGTTCTTCTCCTATTTTGTTCTTTACGATACTGAAATATATCCATTCTTTTAGGATTATCCAAAAAACATCTACTTATTGAAAACAAATAATGAATTGTTATTACTTAGCTTTTAAAGCTGATAATATGCTTGTTCGTATATCTTCAACTCCATCAGGATTTGCTGGTAGGAAGATGGTGTTATTGCCCTTATTGTCTGCGAAATTATTCAAGGTATCTAAATACTGATTTGTTAATAGAATGGACATAATCTGGGCTTCCGTGAGTTCAACATTGGCTCCTTTTAATTCTTGAATAGAATCAGCAAGTCCGTCAACAATAGCCTTACGCTGTTCTGCAATCCCTACACCGTGTAGGCGATCTTTTTCTGCCTCTGCTTCCGCCGCTGTCACGATTTTAATCTTATCTGCTTCTGCAAGTTCTTGCGCAGCGACTCTCTTACGTTGGGCAGCATTGATTTCATTCATTGATTGTTTAACTTCAGCGTCAGGCTCAACCTTCGTAATCAATGTTTTTACAATGATGTAACCATATGTAGACATTTCTTCTGCTACTTGTTTTTGAACTTCTAATGCGATTTCATCTTTTTTCTCAAATAGTTCATCCAAGGTCAATTTCGGTACAGACGAACGCAAGGCATCCTCAATATAGGATTTGATTTGAGCTTCTGGTCTCATTAGTTTATAGTAAGCATCTGTGACATTATTCTCATTCACTCGATACTGAGTCGCCACATTCATGGTCACAAATACATTATCTTGTGTTTTTGTTTCCACGACGATCTCACTTTGCAATAGACGCAACTGCACTCTGGCTGCAATTCTATCAATTCCAAAAGGCGCTCGTACATGAATACCACTATTACTCAACTTTTGGTATTTACCAAAACGCTCGATAATAGCGACAGACTGTTGCCTTACAACATATACAGAGCTGATAATAATCGCTGATGCAATCAGCACTAGAATAAAGAGAACAAGTAAAACATGTAAAACCATGGGAATCTCCCCCTTTCGTCACCATCATTATAGCATCATTATAGGAAATTGGCAAATAATATGATAGCAAATTTATTTTAGACTAGCATATTATACAAGGTCTCATTTCCGTTCAGATTGATATAAGATGGGTCAAACTTTTCCATCCGATGAATCAAGCCAGCATAATCATGCTTATCAGCAAGAGCAATCCCAATCAAGACCGGCCCTGTCCCCTTGCTGGCCCGTTTGATATACTCAAAACGAGTGATGTCATCATTTGGTCCCAAGATGTCATTTACAAACTCACGAAGAGCCCCTGGACGTTGTGGGAAATTGACTACAAAGTAATGCTTGATGCCATCGTAAATCAAGGCACGTTCTTCCATCTCTGGCATACGGTTGATATCGTTATTGCCCCCAGAAATGATACAGCAAATGGTCTTACCTTTGATATAGTCTGATAGAACTTCCAAGGCGGCAATGCTGGCCGCTCCAGCAGGTTCGGCGACAATTCCTTGCTTAGAATAAAGATCAATCAAGGTCTCCGAAATCAAACCCTCATCTACTCCAATAAGAGTTTCAACATTCTGACGAGTTGCTTCATAAGTCAACTGCCCAACTTTCTGCACAGCTATGCCATCAGCAAATTTGTCAATTTCTTTGAGTTTAACTGGTCCTCCAGCCTCAAAGGCTGCCTTCATCGAACGGGCACCATTGGCTTCTACACCAATCACCTCGATAGCGGGATTGGTTTCTTTGATATAGGTCGAAACCCCTGCAATCAGTCCGCCACCACCTACCGGAACTAGTACTGTATCAAAATCAATAGACTCTTTACGGGCTTCTTCAAGAATTTCGTAGGCCACAGTCCCTTGACCAGCTTGAACATGGATATCATCAAAAGGATCAATGAAGGTACGGTTTTCTGACAACGTAAACTCTTGCGCTGCCTTAGCAGAAGCATCAAAGGTATCCCCAACCAACTTGATGGTAACGAAATCTCCACCAAAAAAGCGAACCTGTCCAATCTTTTGTTGGGGCGTTGTGATGGGCATAAAAATTGTTGCAGGAATCTTCATCTCCTTACAAGTATAGGCGACACCTTGGGCATGATTTCCCGCAGAGGCACAGACTACACCACGCTCACGTTCTTCTTTTGATAATTGAGAAATGGCATAATAGGCTCCGCGAATCTTAAAGGAACGAACACGCTGGGCATTTTCCTTCTTCAAATAAATCTTAGCACCATACTTCTCCGATAAATAATGATCATATTCTAGTGGTGTATCAACTACTACACCACTCAAAACTTTGTGGGCTTTCACCACATCTGTTGCACTTAGCATGTCTCCTCCTCAAATACTTTACAAGGTAAAAAGCGAGTTAGGTACCCCCCAACTCGCCTTCTGTTTTTATTCTAAGAATTAGTTATAGATTTTGAAAGCATCGTCGTCGTTTTTACCAACGAAAGGCATTGCTTTACGCAATTCTGCACCAACTTTTTCAATTTCAAGATTAGCTGCTTGTTCACGGTAAGCAGTGAGTTTTGGACGACCAGCCTTGTAGTCATTTACAAAGTCATTTGCAAATGTACCATTTTGGATGTCTGCCAAAACAGCTTTCATATTTTCTTTAACTTGCTCAGTAATCACACGTGGGCCTGATACATAGTCACCGTACTCAGCAGTATTTGAAATAGATTGACGCATTTTCTTGAATCCACCTTCATAAATCAAGTCAACGATCAATTTCATTTCATGAAGAACTTCAAAGTAAGCCAATTCCGGGGCATAGCCTGCTTCTGTCAAGACTTCAAAACCTGCTTCGATAAGGGCAGTCAAACCACCACAAAGTACAGCTTGTTCACCAAACAAATCTTCTTCAGTTTCTTCTTTGTAAGTTGTTTCAAGCAAACCTACACGAGCTGCTCCAACACCTTTACACCAGTCCATAGCAATGTTTTTCGCATTTCCTGTGGCGTCTTGGTAGACTGCATAAAGAGCTGGAACACCAAATCCTTCTTCATAAGTACGGCGCACCAAGTGTCCTGGCCCTTTAGGAGCACACATGAAGACATCTACATCTGCAGGAACTTTGATAAATTCAAAGTGAATGTTGAAACCATGAGCAAATCCAACTGCATTTCCAGCTTCCAAGTTTGGAGCGATTTCTGCTTCGTACAATTCTTGTTGAATTTCGTCTGGTGCCAAGATCATGATAACGTCAGCCAATTTAGTTGCTTCTGCTACTGTGTAAGTATCAAATCCGTCTTCTTTTGCTTTGTCAAAAGATTTACCTGGACGCACACCGATGATGACATCACGACCTGAATCGCGCAAGTTTTGCGCATGCGCATGTCCTTGTGAACCATAACCGATTACGGCGATTTTTTTACCGTCAAGCGCTGCTACTTTAACATCTTTTTCGTATTCCATTTGAACTGCCATAGTTTTTCTCTCTTTTCTATTATTTATTGCCTCTTAGGCGGTTTTAACAAATTTTAGTTGGATTTTTAGTCGCGGGTAAATCCAGTTGCACCCGTACGAGCGATATTTTTAATACCGTATGGTCGAATCACTCGCAATAAAGCTTCACTCTTTTCAGCATTTCCAGTCATCTGGATGGTGATTGAGCTTGGAGCCACATCTACTACCGTTGCACGGAAGGGTTGAATAATAGCCAAGATTTCTGCACGTTTTTCAGCAGGAGCAGATACCTTCACCAAGATAACTTCTCTTTCCAAGTGTGGCTTATCCGTGATATCTCGAATGCGAATCACATCAATCTGACGGTTGAGCTGCTTGATGATTTGCTCGACCTCATCATGAGAAGCTACATCAATAATGATGGTAATCCGTGATACATCAGGATTCTCTGTCGCACCAACTGAGATACTCTCAATGTTGACCTGACGACGAGAAAGGACACCTGTAAAGCGATTGAGGACTCCTGAACGATTTTGTAGTTTTGCCGTTAACATTCTACGCATGGAACTTCACCCCCAACATCTCATGATTGCTCTTACCAGCTGGTACCATCGGTAAGACCTGTTCCTTACGAGAAATATCCACCTCGATAAACATGGGCACATCCTCCAGAATAGCCTCTAGATCTTTTTCTATCGTTTCTGGATTGTCAAATTTATAATTTTTAATGCCGTAAGCCTGTGCCATCAGCTGGAAGTCAGGAAGAGTGTCAAAGACCGACTCTGAAGTTCTACCCTCATAGAAGGATTCTTGCCACTGACGAACCATTCCCAGGGAGTGGTTATTCAACATGACAACCTTAATCGGCACCTTGTAGATGTTTAGGATTGCTAGTTCTTGGTTGGTCATTTGGAAACCACCGTCACCGACAAAAAGGATAACTTCTTTTTCTGGATTGGCAATCTTAGCTCCGATAGCTGCAGGAACCCCGAATCCCATGGTCCCCAAGCCACCAGATGTGACCAATTGACGTTCATTCTGATATGGATAATACTGGGCTGTCCACATTTGGTGTTGCCCTACGTCAGTTACAACAATGGCATCTCCATTTGTCAACTCGCCGATGCGTTCGATTACTGCCTGCGGTTGAACCACACGTTCTTTCTTATCATAAGAACGAACGCGGTTCTTGTCCTTGGTAACTTTGTCAATCCACTTTTCAGTATTGTTATGAACAGTTGGTTCTGCTAAAAGCATCTGCAAAGCTTTCTTAGCGTCCCCGACCACTGGAATATCTGCACTGATAATCTTACCAATCTCAGCTGGGTCAATGTCGATATGAGCAACCTTGGCATTTTTAGCAAAGGTCTTAGGATTTCCAGTTAAGCGGTCATCGAAACGGCAACCAATACTAATCATAAAGTCCGCTTCGGTCATGGCAATGTTAGCTGCGAAAGAACCGTGCATACCTCCCATTCCTAGGAAGAGCGGATGACTAGTCGCAATCGTACCTTGCCCTAAAAGACTGGTCACCACTGGAATTTGGTAACGTTCAGCAAACTCATTGAGCTCAGCAGCTGCTTCTGCATAACTAACCCCGCCACCAGCTAGCAATACGGGTTTTTTAGCCTTTGACAATTGTTTCAAGATTTTCTTGATTTGCATGTCGTTTGGTTCTATAGTCGGTTGATAACTCGGTAAATGTACTTCTGGTGAATAGATAAAATCTGTCTCTAAGGCAGATACATCTTTTGGCAAGTCGATCACAACTGGCCCTGGACGACCTGTGGTCGCGATATGCACAGCCTCCGTAATGATGCGAGGAATGTCAGCTGTCTCACGGACTTGGTAATTGTACTTGGTAATGGGCATGGTAATACCGACAATATCCGCCTCCTGAAAGGCATCCTTCCCAATGCCTGCTCGAGCGACTTGTCCCGTAAAGACCAAGAGGGGAACGCTATCACTCATGGCATCCGCGATTCCTGTAATGGCATTTGTTGCTCCCGGTCCACTCGTGACGACGGCAACGCCCAACTTTCCAGTTGATTTGGCATAACCTTCAGCTTCATGTAAACACCCTTGCTCATGGCGACCTAAGATGTGGCGTATACCTTTGAAATTATAAATCGCATCATATAAAGGCAAGACAGCCCCACCAGGATAACCAAATATGGTATCAATTCCTAAATCACGGAGGGTTTCCAAAACTAGATCCGATCCCGTCTTAGGAGCGTTTAAACTGATTTTCTCCATTGTTCCCCTTTCTCTTCTCTTAAAAATAGCTTGTTACTATCATACCATTTTTTCAAAAATTTTCAAGACAAAAGAAGCAATTTTCTGAATTTTCTATCTAAACGTGTTTTTATGAATGTTTTTCCTATTTTTATAAATATGAATAGGGAATTGAACGATTTTATTACTGCCAAATTTAGTTTAGGTATATTTTTCTAACCTTCCTTGATATAGAACATAAAAAGGAAGCCACTAAGCGACTTCCTTCTAGAGTGAGGACTGATTAGTCTTCACCTTTATTTTTCTTAATGATTTCTTCTTGTACTGACTTAGGTACATCTTCATAGTGGTCAAATACCATCATGAATGTACCACGTCCTTGAGATGCAGAACGAAGAACTGTTGCGTAACCGAACATTTCAGCAAGTGGAACGTAAGCACGAACAATTTGGCTGTTACCGTGTGCTTCCATACCATCTACACGTCCACGACGAGCAGTTACGTGACCCATAACATCACCAAGGTTTTCTTCTGGAACAGTGATTGTTACAAGCATCATTGGTTCAAGGATAGCTGGTTGTGCAGTCTTAGCAGCTTCTTTAAGTGCAAGAGATGCAGCAATCTTGAAGGCAGTTTCAGATGAGTCGACATCGTGGTATGAACCATCGTAAAGTTTAGCTTTAACGTCAACAATTGGGTAACCTGCAAGAACACCATTAGCCATTGCTTCTACAAGACCTTTTTCAACCGCTGGGATAAATTCACGAGGAACCACACCACCGACGATTGCGTTTTCGAATTCGAATCCTTTACCTTCTTCGTTTGGAGTAAATTCAATCCATACATCACCGAATTGACCTTTACCACCAGACTGACGTTTGAAGAATCCACGTGCTTGAGTAGAAGCGCGGAATGTTTCACGGTAAGATACTTGAGGAGCACCTACGTTCGCTTCAACTTTGAACTCACGACGCATACGGTCAACAAGGACATCAAGGTGAAGCTCACCCATACCAGAGATAACTGTTTCACCAGTTTCAACGTTTGTTTCAACGCGGAATGTTGGATCTTCTTCAGCCAATTTTTGAAGAGCGATACCCATCTTGTCTTGGTCTGCTTTAGATTTTGGCTCAACCATCAATTGGATAACTGGTTCTGGAACGTCGATTGATTCAAGGATGATTTTAGCTTTTTCATCAGTCAATGAGTCACCAGTTGTCGTATCTTTCAAACCAACGGCAGCAGCGATATCACCTGAGTAAACAGTGTCGATTTCTTTACGGCTGTTAGCGTGCATTTGAAGGATACGTCCGATACGTTCACGTTTACCTTTAGAAGTATTCAATACGTATGAACCTGATTGAAGAACACCTGAGTAAACACGGAAGAATGTCAAACGACCTACGAATGGGTCTGTCATGATTTTGAAGGCAAGAGCTGCAAATGGCTCTTCATCAGATGCTGGACGAGTTTCTTCTTCATCTGTATCTGGGTTGATACCTTTGATTGCTGGGATATCAAGTGGGCTTGGAAGGTAGTCGATAACCGCATCAAGCATCAATTGAACACCTTTGTTCTTGAAGGCAGAACCACACAATACTGGGAAGAATTCAACGTTGATAGTTGCTTTACGGATAGCAGCTTTCAATTCTTCGTTAGTGATTTCTTCACCTTCAAGGTATTTCATCATCAAGTCTTCATCAGTTTCAGCGACTGCTTCAACCAATTTTTCACGGTATTCTTGAGCTTGGTCAAGGTATTCAGCTGGAATATCTTCTTCAAGGATATCTGTACCAAGGTCGTTAGTATAGATTTCAGCTTTCATCTTGATCAAGTCGATGATACCGCGGAAGTCATCTTCAGCACCGATTGGCAATTGGATTGGGTGTGCGTTTGCTTGAAGACGGTCGTGAAGTGTGCTTACTGAGTATAGGAAGTCAGCACCGATTTTGTCCATTTTGTTGGCAAATACGATACGTGGAACTCCGTACTCAGTTGCTTGACGCCAAACTGTTTCAGTTTGAGGCTCAACACCTGATTGTGAGTCAAGAACAGTAACCGCACCGTCCAATACACGAAGAGAACGTTGTACTTCGATTGTGAAGTCCACGTGTCCTGGTGTGTCAATGATATTTACGCGGTGGTTATTCCATTGAGCTGTTGTCGCAGCAGATGTGATAGTGATACCACGTTCTTGCTCTTGCTCCATCCAGTCCATTTGTGACGCACCTTCGTGAGTTTCACCGATTTTGTGGATTTTACCAGTGTAGTAAAGAATACGCTCAGTAGTTGTTGTTTTACCGGCATCGACGTGAGCCATGATACCGATATTACGAGTTTTTTCAAGTGAAAATTCGCGTGCCATGAGGTTAGTTTCTCCTATTTTTTATTTTACAATCTATTATAACATTATTTAGAAAAAACGGATAGGCAGGACCTACCCGTTCTCAATGTTTATCTTGTTTTTGTTGGTTTCAACTTACGAGATGGTAAGTTGAATTGAACTCGGGCTAAAGTTAGCTAGCCGATTTGAGCCGGAACGGGATGCTGTGTGAAAAAGATAAACTTCCTTGTATTCGTCGAATACTGCGTTAGTTTCCTATTTTCACCTTGCATCCTTACCGTTCCTAGCATCATGATTTTACCAACGGAAATGTGCAAAGGCACGGTTAGCTTCAGCCATACGGTGAGTGTCTTCACGTTTCTTAACAGCTGCACCAGTGTTGTTAGCAGCATCCAAGATTTCTTTTGCAAGACGGTCTTGCATTGTGTGTTCACCACGAAGGCGAGCGATTGTTACCAACCAACGAAGTCCAAGTGTTGTACGACGTTCTGGACGAACTTCAACTGGGACTTGGTAGTTAGATCCACCAACACGACGTGCACGTACTTCAAGTACAGGCATGATGTTTTCCATAGCTGTTTCAAATACTTCAAGTGCATCGTTGCCAGTAGCTTCTTTGATTTGCTCAAAAGCACCGTAAACGATTGAAGCAGCTGTACCACGTTTACCATCAAGCATAACGCGGTTGATAAGACGAGTAACTAGTTGTGAATTGTAAAGCGGATCTGGCAATACGTCACGTTTTGGAGCTCTATTTTTACGACTCATTTCTCTTTATCCCCTTTCCTTATGCTTTTGGACGTTTAGTACCGTATTTAGAACGGCCTTGTTTACGATCGTTAACACCTGCAGTATCAAGTGCACCACGGACGATATGGTAACGTACCCCTGGAAGGTCTTTTACACGTCCACCGCGAAGAAGCACCACGCTGTGCTCTTGCAAGTTGTGTCCGATACCTGGGATGTAGGCAGTAACTTCGATAAGGTTGCTCAAACGTACACGAGCGAATTTACGAAGGGCTGAGTTAGGTTTTTTAGGTGTCATTGTTCCAACACGAGTTGCAACACCACGTTTTTGTGGTGAAGAAACGTTTGTTTGAACTTTTTTATGACTGTTGTAACCAACGTTCAAAGCTGGTGATTTAGATTTTTCTACTTTTGATTTACGCGGTTTGCGAACCAATTGGTTAATTGTAGGCATCTACATTCTCCTGTGTTTTTTTATTTTTGGTGATGATACACTTGGTGACAGCTACCATCTGTGTGTACTTTTGCAACATTTGTCAGCACGTCCCTGTACACTTTTGAGAGACCAAAAGTAAAAAGTACCGTCTATTATTGTAACACAATTTTTCCTTCATTGTCAAGATATTTTTCATTTTTATTCTGATCTTTTCACTCTTTGACACTAGCTTTCACCGCTTTTCTAAACAAAAAACGGAGGCGATTTGCCTCCTCCTTTCTAGTATGGATTTCCTTCGATTCAAGTTATCGTTTCGGAATTGTTTAACCCTTCTTATCAAAGCCAACCAGATTCTTTTGCGATGTTGGCTGCCTCTGTTCGATTACTAGCATCTAGTTTCGAAAGAATATTGGTGACATAGTTTCTGACGGTTCCGTTGGATAGATAGAGTTTGTCTGCAATTTCTTGATTAGACAAGCCCTGAGCAATTCCCTCTAAAACAGCGATTTCTTGTTCTGTTAACGGGTTAGGATGCGTCATCACTACTTCCATCAATTCAGGCGAATATTCCTTACGTCCTTCGAGAACAGTGTGCAAGGTTTGCATGAGGTCTGCGATGCTTCTTTCTTTCAAGACATAAGCATCCACTCCAGCCTTGACCGCACGTTCAAAATATCCGGGGCGTTTGAAGGTCGTCACCACAACCACCTTTGTTTCTGGCTTTTCTGCTCGTATCCACTCCAAGACTTCGAGGCCTGTCTTAACAGGCATTTCTACGTCAAGGATGGCAATATCTACGGACTCCTTTTCTAAGAGTTGGATTGCTTCTTGGCCATCCTTGGCTTGTAGGACAGACTCTACATCTGGTTGAAAGGTAAGCAACTGGCACATAGCATCTCGCAACATACTTTGATCTTCTGCAACAAGTAGTTTCATCTTAGTTTCTCTTCTTATAAGGTAGCCGAACCTGCACTTCAGTCGGATGTTTCTGACTAATCACTTTTACTTCTCCTGAAAAAGGAAGGACACAATCTCGAACGGTATGGAGTTCATCCCCTTTTAGAGAAGCAAAGCCACAGCCATCATCTCTCACTGTTAGAATGAGTTCTTTCTCTGTTCGTTCTAATTTTAAGTAGGCTTTCGACGCTTTGGCATGTTTGATGATGTTGGTCACTAACTCAAGTAAAATCATGGAAGCCATTGACTCCAATTCCTGAGTTAAGCTAGCTGTATCTAGTTGGTGATTGATTTCCGTTTCAATTCCTGCAATTTCCAGCATTTTTTTAACAGTCGCAAATTCGGAAGCAAGGGTTCTTGTTTTAAGATTTTCGATAATTGTACGAACTTCATTCATGGATTCTTTACTGATCTGATGAATTTCTTTTAATTCTTTTTCCACTTGAGGATAGGCCTGCATTTGGAGAAGCTGGAGGGCAAGGTCCGTCTTCACACTCAGCATGGCAAAAGTATGACCTAGGCTGTCATGGAGATCCTGACCGATACGACTGCGTTCATTTTCAGCCAAGAAAAGATTGAGCTTGGCATTTTGTTTTCTCTTTTCTTCTTTTAATTCTTCTGCCATCCGAATTCGATAGAGACCAAAAGTCAAGGCATCAGAAAAGACAAAAGTCACCAAGAAAAAGAGCAGTTGCCAGGGACTAACTTGATCAACCATATAAATCCCTGTCAAAATCAAGGGTTGCAAGACAATAAAACTGACAAAACGCCAAGAGTGAAAAGATATCTCATCCAGTTGGTAAATAAGGAGATTTGATAAATAAAAGATAAACCAAGCGAAGCTCCCATTCAGCCAGACGGAACTGTAAAAAATGTAGGCGAACATAATCCACCAAGCTAGCCACTGCACGGTGCGATTTTGACTGACTAAAACCGAATAAAAAGCTAGGACAAATAGTAGAGTCCATAACAAGGTTAAAAGCGGGTACTCTCCAAAAATGACACCCGCTATAGGAAAGATGATAAACACTGTTGAAATATGAAACATATAATGAGTGTTTTTTAATTTTTCCAACATAGATTTATTTTACCTCGATCCGTTTTTTCAGTTGGATTACCAAGACACCAAAGAAAACTGTATAACCTAGTACAACCAAGGCAGCAAGAATATTAAATTCGTGGTGCTCCAAATAAGTAGAGACAACCTGCATTAGTTGATAGGTTGGAGTCAGTTTTCCAATAGATTGGAGCCATTCTGGGAAGGAACTCAAAGGGAACCAGAGTCCACCTAGGACAGCCAAAGCGATATAGGCAATATTTCCAATCACCGTCATCAATTGAGCACTGGGAAGCAAGCTCACCAATACCCCCATGCTGATAAAGACCACGCTGCCGACCAGCAAAATAACTCCAATCACCAACCAGTCAAGCCAAGGCAGAGTCACTCCACGGACAAAATGACCAACCGAAAAGACAACTATAACTGATAGCAAGAAAGTCAGCAGAGTACTGAACAGTTTTGATACATAATATTCTACCATAGATACCGGAGAATGTTGAATCAATTTTTGCCAGTTGTTTGTCTTATCAGACTCGAGTGTGCTAGGGATACTGAAAAAGGCACTTGACATGATACTAAAGAGCGTCATGGCAAAAAGATAGGCTTGAAGAGCAATTTCTGGAATATCTGACCCTGACATCATACCAGAGAATATAAGGTAAAACACACTTGGAAGTCCGATGGATAGCAAGTAGTAGACTGCTTGCCGTTTCATCTGAATGATTTCCACTTTCATAAGACTTGTCATATTTTTCATCGTCAATCTCCTTTAGTCTTGGGTCGTTTCGAAAATACTGTCTAAGAGAGTTCGATTGCGAATTTCAATTTCTTCGATCGTGCAGCCCTGTTCTTGCAAGACTTTCCACACCTGACTGGCTTCTTTGGTTGTGAAGGAAAGGGCATTTTGCTTGATTTCAAGCTCTTGAACCATAGTCAGGGTACTGACAAAATCCTGATAGGTTAGAGGCACGGTAAAGTGTTTTTCTTGTTCTTCACCACGCATGGCATAAGGCGTCGTATCGCGAATCAATTCTCCCTTGTGGAGGACCAAAATGCGGTCAGCCGTATGCTCTACCTCTTCGATATAGTGAGAAGAATAGACAATGGTGACACCATTTTTCTTTAACTGATTGACAATTTCCCAAAAATGCTGACGTGTCGAGGTATCCATGGCAGCAGTTGGCTCGTCTAAAAATAGAATTTTCGGACGACCTATTAAAGCCAACACGAAAGAGAACAAGCGTTTTTGCCCACCAGACAACTTGCCCGCTAGCTGATTTTTCCGCTTATCTGAGAATCTCAGCAAGTCATCAATTTCTTTGTCTGAAAGACTGTCGGAATAAAGTGACTTGAAAAATGATAGAAGTTCTTTCACTTTCAAGCTTTGAACAACTGCATTTTCTTGGGGCAAGACAGAAATAAGCTGCTTTAATCGAGGATCTGTTGGTGCAAACCCTTGAATGGCTATCTGACCTGAGCTCATGAACTTGTCGCCCAAGAGGCAATCAATCAAGGTTGTTTTTCCCGCTCCGTTAGGCCCAATCAAGGCGACACACTCACCATCGTTGATTTCAAAGGAGATGTTCCGCAAGATCTCCTTGTCTTTTATTTTCTTACTCAATTTCTCAACTTTAATCACAGCCATGAGATTCTCCTTTCAACCACTTCATTCCCAAAGGGAAAACGACGAAAATCATAAATCCAAAACCCCAAGCACCACGAATGAATTGGCGAAGCAAGGTTTGGTCAAACCAACCAGTAAACATTTCCACTAACCATACCAAGAGTGACAGGCCGATAAAGAAATAGGTGATTGTTTTTTTCATTCCTCAAACTCCTTTTTCACATCTGAGACCAATTTCAAACCTTCTCTGACAAGCCAAGACATCATTCCAAAGCCAGCAAAGAGCTCCCAGGGAAAATGATAGAAACCCTCGTCCAATCCTGAAAACATGAGATAGGTCATAACTCCTGCTGCTACTAAACTCACTGCGACAATCATTTTATTTTTCATTTCTTCTTCCTCCATTTCATACTTCAATTATAGCCTTTTGAAGTTGGCGGAGCTAGATGCTTCTGTCACTAGGAAATATGACAAATGTCATAAAAAAAGAAAGTTGAAAAATCAACTTTCTTTTTAATCGATTAAATTTTTATTCCACACTAAAAAGATATGGATATACAGGTTGTTGACCTTGGTGAATCTCTACTTCAACATCTTCAAATTCTTCTGCGATTTCTTGGGCAATTTCATTGGCAAGTTCTTCGCTTCCGTCTTCACCGACATAGAAAGTCACGATTTCACTATCTTCGTCCAACATGTGTTTCAAAGTTTCAGTCAAGGTTTGGTGCATGTCAGGGTTTGACACAAGGATTTTGCCATCTACCATACCAAGATTGTCATTTTCATGAATTTCCAAGCCATCGATAGTTGTGTCGCGAACGGCAGTCGTTACACTACCGCTGATGACATCGCCAAGGGCTTCAGTCATGCGTTCTTTGTTTTCTTCGATAGACTTACTAGGATCAAAGGCAAGAAGACTGGTCAAACCTTGAGGAATTGTACGCGCTTCTACCACAACAGCAGGTTGTTCAAGCACTTCAGCCGCAGATTGAGCTGCCATAAAGATATTTTTGTTGTTTGGCAAGAAGATAATGTTGCGAGCATTGACCTGTTCAACAGCCTTGATAAAGTCTTCTGTTGAAGGGTTCATCGTCTGACCACCTTCGATGACATAATCCACACCTTGGGCACGGAAGATATCTGCTAAACCTTGACCAGCTACTACTGCGATAAGGGCATATTCCTTCTCTTCAGCTGGCTTGCTAACTTGTGCTGCTTCTTTTTCAACTTGTGCTTCGTGTTGGTTACGCATGTTGTCCACTTTAACCTTGACCAAGCTACCATATTTAAGCCCTTCTTGCATGACAAGACCTGGATCTTCTGTATGGACGTGAACTTTGACAATCTCATCATCGTTGACGACAAGTAGAGAATCCCCTAGGTCATTCAAGTAGTTACGGAATTCATCGTAGTCAAAGTCTTTAGAATAAGTTGGACCTTGTTTGAGAGCTACCATGATCTCCGTACAGTAACCGAAGGTAATATCCTCAGTTGCCACATGACCTGCTACAGACTTGTGGTGCTCTGCATTGATCATTTCACCCATATTCGCTGGAGTTGCTACAAAGTCCTCAGACGCACTGTATTCACCAGTAAGAGCTGATAGGAAACCTTCGTAGATAAAGACCAAACCTTGACCACCAGAGTCCACGACACCAACCTCTTTCAAGACTGGGAGCATATCAGGAGTCTTAGCCAGAGCTCTCTTAGCACCTTCCAAAGCTGCACGCATGACCTCAACAGCATCATCTGTCTCCTCGGCTTTTTTCTTAGCCCCGATAGCCGCTCCACGAGAAACTGTCAAAATAGTTCCCTCAACTGGTTTCATAACTGCTTTATAAGCTACTTCGACACCAGATTGGAAAGCAAGAGCCAAGTCTTGACCTGTTAACTCGTCTTTTTCCTTAATAGCTTGGGAAAATCCACGGAAAAGTTGAGACGTGATAACCCCTGAGTTTCCACGCGCACCCATCAAGAGCCCCTTAGCAAGAATGCTCGCCACTTCTCCAACTGTAGAAGCTGGCTTGTCTGCTACTTCTTTAGCACCATTTTCGATGGTCATTCCCATGTTTGTCCCAGTATCTCCATCTGGAACTGGAAAGACGTTTAATGAATTGACATATTCTGCTTGCTTATTCAAACGAGTTGATGCAGCCTGCACCATCTCTTGAAATAAGCTGGTAGTAATTTTTGACACGATTATTCTCCTACAACTTTGATATTTTGAATGTAGACATTCACAGTCTGAGCAGTGATTCCTAGTTGGTTTTCCAAACTAAAACGAACACGCTCTTGGATGTTTTTTGAGACTTCACTAATCTTTGTTCCGTAGCTCAAGACGGTATAAACATCAACTGCAATGCTGCCATCTTCGGCTGCCTTCACGACAACACCTTTTGCATAATTTTCCTTACCAAGAAGGGCTTGGAAATTATCTTTGAGGGTATTTTTGCTAGCCATACCGACCACACCAAAAATCTCAGTTGCTGCACCACCTACAACGGTTGCAATCACTTCATCTGTCAGTTCGATTTGACCATCTTTTGTATTAATTTTTACAGTCATTTTTTTTACCTCAACTAGTTGATACTTTATTTTATCATATTTCATCCCAAGTGTAAAAGCAGAATGCTGTATCGGCAGATATTTACTCTATTTTTCAAATGGTTTTATCTATCGAGCAAAAGAAAAAGACCTAAGCGGTCTTTTCATTTTTATTAAACGCGTTCAACTTTACCTGATTTCAAAGCACGAGCTGAAGCCCAAACTTTTTTAGGTTTACCATCAATAAGAACAGTAACTTTTTGAAGGTTTGGTTTTACGGCACGTTTTGTTTGGTTCATCGCGTGTGAACGGTTGTTTCCAGATACAGTCTTACGACCTGTAAAGTAACATACTTTAGCCATTGTGTTTTCCTCCTATTAGATCTAATATAGCGGATGTGCTAGCACCACATACCGTACTATGTTATCACACTTTCTTGAATTTATCAAGAGAATTAAAATATTTTTTTATTTGACGTAAACAACACCAAGTTTACCAAAAGCGACTTCCCCACGGATAATCAAGGTTTTGCTTGTTGGCGCTACAGGAGCGTCTGCCTTGGCTGCACCAAAGGATGTTTCTACTTTCAAATCGACACGCCAGTGTTGCGGAACGTAGACGGTTGCATTACCAAAAGCAACTTCGATATTTAAAGTCGCGAAATCCCCTAACATCTCTGCATTGTCATAATAGATTTTAGCATCGCCAAAAGCAACTTCCACTTGATCAGCTACAAGATCTTGATCTTGCTTATAGAAAGTACCACTACCAAAAGCAACTTCCTTATCCGTGATAACTGTTCGCTCACCATTGTACCACCATTTTTTCCCATACCAAAACTTACTTGAATGCGTCAGATAACCAACACCTAGCACTGCTAAGATACTAGCCCAAAACAAAGACTGGTTTGGGATTGGCAAAATGTTATAAAAATGATTTGCAATCATTAAGGCTACTAGAGCGGTAAAAACTGCCGATGTCAGGTGACGACGAAGCAAAGCTTCAACTGACTGGTAGGCAAAAAAGACAATACCGATCAAGGGCCATACCTTGCCATCCAAAGAAGGAATGCCAAAATTCCCTTGTAGTAAAATCCAAGCTGCTAAAACCAATAAAACAATACCAAATGCTTTCTTTTTCATGTTTTTCACCTCATGTTTCTTAGATTTTCTTTTAGGAGGGATTGGTAATGCCGTGAGACATGAACCTCCTTATGCGTCTGATAAAAGGAAATGGTGCCCGTTCCTGAAAAGGACTTGTCCACTGAGTAAATCTGACGGATGTTTGCGATAGTTGACTTGGACACTCGACTAAAATAGCGAGGCAAGATGGACTCCAACTCATAGAGTTTGAGGCGAACCTCATAGGCTTCCTTCTGGGTATGAGCGTAAATCTTGCTCCCTTCTGTTTCAAAGAAGAGAATTTCTGACAGGTCTAGATAATATTCACCTGTCCCCTTGTAAAAAGTCAACCTCGGAGCCTTTGACTCTTGCAAAAGTCGTTGCAAATCTGCAATTTCATCTGTCAAAGTGGGGGTCTTGATGACAATTTCAGTCTCCTCTAAATTGTCGTCAATCTCAATTCGTAACTTCATCACATCTCCTTTCTGACTCTACTATATCAAAGCTAAGTTAGGAATACAAGGGCAAAAAAGCAAGTGGTCAATTTGAAGCCGTAAGTGGTTGTAGGACTAGCTTAACTTACATGTCAGAATAGGAAGAAAAGGAATCCCCACACCAGACCACAAGCATAGCCAACCAAGACATCCTTGGGATAATGAACACCCCCTAAAACCCTCACCAAGCTCAGCAAAGCTGAGAAGAGCAAACATACTAAGCCAACAGGTAAACTAGCATGCAGACAGGCCATGGAGATAATGGTTGCCGAAAAGACATGGCGACTAGGCATAGACTGTCCCGAGCTATCCTTGTCAAGCAGGGGACGGATGTCCCAAGTTTCATAAGGTCGTGGGTGATTGATTTTCTTACGAAACAGGGACAAGATCACAAAGCCCGAGGCAGGGATAAACAAATAAATCCCAACTTGCTGACTAAGTCCTAGTTGCAGGTAAGTGGTGACTAGCAAGGCCAGGTAGACCAGGGGCATGGTGACTGTCATCAAACGATTGAAACTGCGTAACAGAAATAAAAGAGGGGGATGGCTGGTGAGTCTGGAGCTGATATTTTGATACCATTCTTGATAATTTTTCATTTATACTTCTCATTCATTACCTTGTTTTTGTCTACCGGTGAGACGTTTGTCTTCTAGTATAGTGCAGAAAAAGAAGGCCGTCAAGCCTTCTTTAGATTTATTCTTCTGTTTCGTCTTCTGTAAATTGGCTATTGTACAAGTCGGCATAGAAGCCACCTTGCGCCATCAGTTCCTCATGGTTGCCTTGTTCGATGATATTACCATCTTTCATGACAAGAATCAAATCAGCATTACGAATAGTTGACAAGCGATGGGCGATGACAAAGGAAGTTCTTCCCTCCATCAAACGGTCCATGGCTTTTTGAATCAATTCCTCTGTACGTGTATCAACGGAAGAGGTCGCCTCATCCAGAATCAAGAGAGGTGCACCTTTGAGAAGCGCACGAGCGATAGTCAAAAGCTGTTTCTGTCCAACAGACAAGGTCACAGTGTCATCCAAAACAGTATCGTAGCCATCTGGCAAAGTCATGATAAAGTGGTGAATTCCCACAGCCTTGCTGGCTTCCATCATCCGCTCATCGCTGATGCCCGTTTGATTGTAGATGAGATTATCTCGAATGGTTCCTTCAAAGAGCCAAGTATCTTGCAAGACCATTGAAAAGGCATCGTGTACTTCTGAGCGCTTCATATCCTTGGTATCGACACCATCGATACGGATGCTTCCCTTATCTATCTCATAAAACTTCATCAAAAGATTGACAATGGTTGTCTTCCCAGCTCCAGTCGGTCCAACAATCGCGACTTTCTGACCTGCATGAGCTATCGCAGAAAAGTCATGGATGATGGTGCGTTCTGGTGTATAGCCAAAGGACACATGATCAAAGACCACTTCCCCTCTCATGCCAGTCAATTGTCTTTCCTTATGGGATTCATCCTGCATCTCAGCTTCACCTAGAAATTCAAAGACACGTCCCATGGCTGCACTCGCTTGTTGTAAGCTCGTAATCCCTTGGGCAATCTGTGACAGGGGTTGGGAGAAGGTCCGAACATAGACCATAAAGGCTACAATAACTCCGATAGTGATATGCCCTTCTAACGCTAGCGCGGCACCAACGATGATGACCAAAACATAGCTAAAATTCCCAACAAAGAACATGGCTGGCATCATGATACCAGAGATAAACTGAGATTTCCAGATACTGTCATGCAAGTCTTGGTTTAACCCTGCAAATCTCGCTTTGGAGGTGTCCACCGCGTTGTAGCTCGTTACAACATTGTGTCCCGAATACATTTCTTCTACATAACCATTGACAGCCGCCAAGTTGTTTTGCTGAGCTCTAAAGTACCCTTGTGACTTGGCCATGATTACGGAAACCGCCGCAAAGCCAACAAACGTAGAAACAACCGTTACCAGAGCTAAAATCCAGTTCATGCTAAACATGGTCACCAAGACAGCAATCAACAAGAAGCTAGCTGAGAGTACTGTTCCCAAACTTTGATTGAGAGATTGAGCGGCCGTATCAACGTCATTGGTCACGCGCGAAAGGGTATCTCCTTGAGAATGACGATCAAAATAGCCAAGGGGCAAACGATTGATTTTTTCAGCGATTGCCGTCCGCAAGCGTTTTGAAAAATGTTGGATACTTGTTGAAAAGATATAGGCCTGTGTATAGTTAAGGATAGCACCAAGTACATAGAGAATCACTAAAAAGCTAGCAATACTTGAAACAGCCTCTAAATCAATTCCTGTCATTAAGCCATCTGAAATCAAGTTGGTAATTTCTTTAATCTTGGTTGGTCCATAAACAGTGATGATACTTGAAATGACTGCAGCCACAACTGCTATTAGGAGAGGGAGTTGGAGGCCTGCCATATAAGGTTTGCACTGTTTCCAGAACGACACTTTTTTATTTTCCATGTTCCAATTCCTCCTTCGATAGTTGTGAGTAGGCAATTTCTTGGTAGACTTCGTTGGTAGCTAGAAGTTCCTTGTGGGTGCCTTGTCCCACGACTTTTCCTTGATCCAATACTAAGATCAAGTCGGCGTCCATAATGGTAGAAATCCGCTGCGCTACGATGAGCTTGGTCATGGATTTTGTTTTCTCTGCTAGTTCTTGGCGCAGGACACGATCTGTCTTGTAGTCCAAGGCTGAGAAAGAGTCATCAAAGATGAGAATCTCTGGTTTACGGGCCAAGGCACGCGCAATGGCCAAACGCTGTCTTTGACCTCCTGAGAAGTTGGTTCCACCTTGGGCCACTTCTGATGCAAGACCTGCTTCCTTATCCTCTATGAAGCTTTTAGACTGAGCCAATTCAAGGGCTTGCCACATAGCAGCCTCGCTTAGAGGACTTTCTTGACTCTTACCAAAGTCCAAGTTCCCCTTGACATCTCCTGAGAAGAGGACTGCTTTTTGAGGGATATAGCCGACCTTATTGCGCAAATCTTCCAAATCGTAATCTTGCACATTAACTCCGTCCACTAGGATTTGTCCATCTGAAACGTCGTAAAAACGTGGCAAGAGGTTGACAAGCGTAGACTTACCTGATCCAGTCGATCCGATGAAGGCTACGGTTTGACCCGCTTCTGCTTTGAAAGTGACATGTTCCACGACTGCTTCTGAGTTTTTAGAGTAGCGGAAAGTCACATCACGGAATTCTACTTGTCCTTGAACTGAAGGATCCGCTGTCTGTGCATGACTAGGATTTTCAATAGAAGAATGCAAATCCAATACTTGATTGATACGTCCTGCCGAAACCAAGGTACGTGGAAGAACGATAAAGAGTGCTCCCATGAGAAGGAAGCCCATCACGACCTGCATAGCATAGGACATGAAGACCACCATATCACTAAAGAGTGGCAGACGTTCTGCCAAACTTGCATCGTTGATGATATAGGCACCAATCCAGTAAATGGCTAAACTTAGTCCACTGGAAATCCCCATCATAATGGGGTTCATAATCGCCATCAATCGATTGACAAAGAGATTGAGACGTGTTACCTCATCGTTGGCTGCTTCAAATTTCTTATCTTGGTAATCCTCGGCATTGTATGCGCGAACAACTCGAATCCCAGTCAAACTTTCACGAGTGATACTATTGAGTTTATCTGTCAATTTTTGGATGACAGATTGTTTAGGAAAGGCTAGAGTCATGAGAACAGTTGTCATTAGAACATTGACGATAACAGCTACCACTACTGCCCAGAGCCAGTATTCGGACTTACCAAGGATTTTTCCAATGGCCCAGATAGCCATGATTGGCCCACGAGTGACCACCTGGAGTCCCATGGTAAAGAGCATCTGAATCTGCGTGATATCATTGGTTGTCCGAGTCAAAAGACTAGGAATAGAGAAACGTTTAATTTCTGTCTGAGAATAATCCAATACACGATTAAAAATATCACTGCGTAAATGAGCCGTATAGGAGGCTGCAACGCGAGCAGCAAAGAAACCAACCATAACAGATGAAAAGAAAGCCAATAAAGACAATCCAATCATCTTCGCAGCTGGTGACCAGAGTTCACCCAACTGCGTTCCAGACGTTCCGAGTAACTCTGTAATTTGTGAAATGTAGGTCGGTACCTCTAACTCGAGATAGACCGAGAAACAAGTGAAAAGAATCGTAAGGACAATCATCCCCCACTCTTTTCCTGTAATACGTTTAGCGAGTTTCTTCATTCTCTCCTCCTATCTTCTCAACATTTTCTTGCAACTGACCGAGGACCTTTTCAAAAATTGCCAAGTCCGACTTTGAAACCCCGTCTAGCAGACTCTGATCAATCCGATCAAAAAAAGCCTTAACTTCTTGCATCTGCGAACGCGATTTATCCGTCAAACGAACAAACTTTGCCCGCTTATCACTCGGGCTCGCCTCTAGCTCAACCAAACCATTTTGCACCATGCGCTTGACTAAATTACTCGCCACAGATTTGGTAATATTGAGTTCCTGCTCGATATCTTTAATCAGGACCAGTTCCTCTTTTTGCTCACAATGATCTAAAAAACGCAGAACTTGCCCTTGCGGTCCACCCATAAATTCAATGCCGCAACGCTTGGCTTCTTTCTGTACCATCAGATGAACCTGGTGCCCAAAGCGTTTAAAAATCAACATCGGTTTGTCCATAATTGCTCCTTTCTCACAATTTCATATAGTTCTCTGGGGAACTATATCGGTTCTCATGAGAACTATTTTATCACTTCCAGAAGAAATGTCAAGAAAAAAGTTTTCTTGAGAACTATCTTAGTCATAATTGACATTAGCAGATATTTTCTCTATAATAAGCACTGACTGCTGTGGATTGAGATCCATTCACTCGATGAAGGGAGAAAATTTTCAAATGAAATCAGAAGAACAAAAAGTTTTAGGGATTTTAGCAACCATTTTTGGAGCCATCGCACTTTTAGGGTCCTGGATCCCATTTATTAACTATCTGTCATTTTTCATCGCCATTGTCGCATTTATCTTGGGAATTATTGGCCTTATCGTCAACCTCAAAAAACGAAAAACAATGGCCATTATCGGAACATCCCTTGCAATTGCTTCAGTTGTACTTTTCTTTACGACCCAGATACTGTACGCTAATGTCTACAAAGAGTTTGTCAGAGAGTTTAACCGTTCCTATAGAGAGGCAAGTGCCTCAATGGAACGCGAAGAAGAAAGCGACTTGACAGATGATAGCACCTATTCTATCCCTGAGGAGGAAGAAGATACTTTCTCCTGGACACAAGAACAGTTCGACGCTTTAATTGAAGGTGACCTTGATAACAAAGGAAAAGGTGGTACCAACTACAAGGATATTATCAAAAAACACGGACTACCAGACTCCGAGTTTGATTCCACTATTGAGGGCTACGACACAAAGAAAATCACCTATATTGGCATTGATGATAGAATCAAGACCGTTACTCTAACCTTTGTAAAACAGGATAATGGTCAACTCTTACTAGTTCATAAAATAGCTGTAGGCCTAGGAGAAAGCCAGCAGCAAAGAGATTCTGGAACCAGAATCTAATCTCAAATATAAAAAGCGAACAGCTAGCAAGTCTGTTCGCTTTTTTATTAGAATCCATCGACATTTGTGTAGATCTTTTGGACGTCCTCATCATCCTCAAGAACGCTGTAAAGTTTTTCAAAGGTTTCCAAATCTTCACCTGACAACTCAACTTCTGACTGAGGAATCATTTCCAGTTCAGTAACTTGGAATTCTTCGACACCTGACTCACGAAGGGCAACGATAGCCTTGTGAAGGTCAGTTGGAGCTGTGTAAACAGTGACTGTTCCATCTTCTGCTTCGACATCATCCACATCAATGTCTGCTTCAAGCAAAAGCTCAAAGATAGCATCCGCATCATCACCAGCAAATACGATAACACCCTTGTTGTCAAAGAGGTAAGAAACAGAACCTGAAGCTCCCATGTTACCGCCATTTTTACCAAAAGCAGCACGAACGTTCGCAGCTGTACGGTTGACGTTTGAAGTCAAGGTATCCACAATCAGCATAGAACCATTTGGTCCAAATCCTTCGTAACGTCCTTCTGTAAAGGTTTCGTCTGTGTTTCCTTTTGCTTTATCAATCGCTTTATCGATAACGTGTTTTGGCACTTGGGCTTGTTTAGCACGGTCGATAACGAATTTCAAAGCAGTGTTTGATTCTGGGTCTGGATCACCTTTTTTAGCTGCTACATAGATTTCTACACCAAATTTTGCATATACTTTAGAGTTAGCTCCATCTTTAGCCGTTTTCTTGGCTACGATATTGGCCCATTTACGTCCCATTAGGAATCTCCTTTTTTCACATTTTAATCTTTCTTATTATAACACAAGTTTTTTCGATTTTCACTATAGGAAATGGATTTTGTTCAGCAAATCGAGCTATGATGACACTTTTGTTGCCAAGATAGCCTTGCCTTCTTTTATCAAGGGATGACGGAATAGTGAGAAGTACAGTTGGGTAGTCATAGCAACCCAGATAAGGGGTTCGCAAAGGATGACTCCTCTATACCCTGCCCAAGGGATAATCAAAACCACAAAAACGATTTTCCCGATTAGTTCTATAAAGCTGGAAACTAGAGGAAGGACTTTCTGCCCCAAGCCCTGCAAACAATTCCGATAAATCAATAAGAGGCTCAAAATCGGATAAAAGGCTGAACTGATTTGCAGGTAGAGACTACCGTTTTCTACCAAGTAGCTATCCGTCGAACTGGCCAAGAAAGAAACCAAGCTAGGACTGGCAAAAAAGAGGAAAATACAAACAAAACCTGCCCAGGACATGCTCAGACGACTCCCAATACCAAGACCTTGAACAATGCGGTCTGGTCGCTTAGCCCCGAGATTTTGAGAAGCAAAGGTCGTCATGGCAGAAGAAATAGCAGTCATTGGAAGCAAAGCAAAGGCCATAATCCGTCTAGCTGCTGTTTGGGCACTAATAATCACTGCTCCAAAAGTATTGACAGAAGACTGTAAAATCACACTACCAATAGACACAATCGAACTCATCAAGCCCATAGCCAAACCTTGCTCCAAAAGATCCGCATACAAGGCCTTGTCCCATTTAAAATGCTTAAGTTGAGGGAGCAGTTCTGGAACGCTCTTGCGAATATAGTAAAAGCAAAGAACCGCTGATAAGCCTTGCGAGATAATAGTAGCAAGTCCCGCAGATTGAACTCCCATATGCAGTTGCGTAATGAAATACAAATCCAGAACCACATTGACCAAGGCAGAAAAAATCAGAAATCCAAGAGCCGCTAGACTATCACCAATGGACCGCAACAAGCCTGCAAAGAGATTATAAGCAAAGCTGACACCTACACAAGTCACAATCATAGAAATATATTGGTAGGATTGAGGAAGGATTTCTACAGGTGTCTCTAAATATTGCAGGAGTGGATACAGACCGACAAAGCCCATCAGCATGACCAAAATACTGAGAAGCCCTCCTAAAATCCAGATTGCTGCTACTGCTTCTTTAATTTTAGTGAAATTACGAGCTCCATAATAGCGGGCAATGACGATCCCCATGCCATTTCCAATACCTAGAGTAAAGCCTATAATCAAGTCAAAAATGGCCGTTGTCGCCCCTACTGCAGCTAAGGAATCTTGACCAAGAAAACGCCCAACAATCAAGACGTCAGCTGTATTATAGAGTTGCTGAAAAATATTTGACAGCAAGATTGGAAAGGCAAAGCTTAACAGCGCAGGAAGAATAGGACCATGTATCAGGTCCACGGATCGTTTCTTATTCATAAAGCTATTATATCAGCTTTCTAGAGGAGCGACAAGGATTGCTTGGCTTTCTTAAAATCAATTGCTTACAGAGAAACAATTTGCTATAATCAAGAAAAGGAGGCCTTTTATGAGTTTGACCAGTCAATTAATAACCGATGCATTTCCGGATCTTGATAAGGTTGAAAAGCTAAACAATGAAGCTTTTCCCGAGGAAGAACGAGTCCCTCTGTCTGAGTTTTTGCGCTATCAAGACCGAGACGACGCCCACTTTTTTGCCTTTTATAACCAAGAAGAATTTGTCGGCTTTGCTTTTGCCATCTCCAATCAAAAAGCGTTTTATATCAGCTTTTTTGCCATCATGCCCCACCTGAGAAGTCACGGGTACGGAAAGGAAATCATCGAAAAGCTGACTGATTTTTACCAGCGAACCATGTTGCTGGAAGTCGAGCGATTGGATGAAGAATGCGATAACTTGGAGCAAAGGAAGGCTAGAATGGACTTCTATCGACAAAATGACTTTAAAACAGCCAATGCCTTTTTAGAGTACGAAGGTTTAAGTTTTGAAATCCTCTATCGTGGCGATCACTTTGACGAAGAAGCCTATCGTGACATCTTCCAGAAATTGCAAGATGAACATTATTTTGACTTTCACATCGAGTATCGTCGTTTTAGTGACCACTAGTTCTTTCATCTTAAACAATTAAACAAACATAAAAAGTAGCAGTTCCTATCTGCTACTTTTTATGTTATTCTTCAATTTCGATTCCAAGATCATCGCCAAGGTCAAGTGTTACTTCTTGGTTAGAAGTCGTCTCTGCTACTGGACTAACATCTGAGGCTTCTTCATCTTCAACCAAACCATATTGAACACGGACTTGGTGGTCAATGGCATCAAAGATTTCCGGATGATCTGCCAAGTATTTCTTAGCATTTTCAGATCCTTGCCCGATTTTTTCACCCTTGTAAGAATACCAAGCTCCTGCTTTTTGGATGATATCAAGGTCACTTGCAATCTTCAAGAGCTCACCGGTCTTAGAAATTCCTTCTCCGTACATAATCTCAACGAAGGCTTCCTTAAACGGTGGAGCTACCTTATTTTTGACAACCTTGATCTTGGTTTCCTTACCGACATTGGTATCTTTTTGGTCACCAGTTCCCTTGATTTGTGTACTTCCACGAACATCCAAACGCACTGAAGCGTAGAATTTTAGAGCACGTCCACCAGGAGTCGTTTCAGGATTTCCAAACATAACCCCAACTTTTTCACGCAATTGGTTGATAAAGATGGCGATTGTTTTGGTCTTATTGATCGAAGCACCAAGTTTACGCATGGCTTGGCTCATCATACGAGCCTGCAAACCAACGTGGCTGTCTCCAATGTCCCCATCGATTTCTGCACGAGGCACAAGGGCCGCAACTGAGTCAATAACGACAAGGTCAACTGCACCTGAGTCAATCAATTTCCCTGCAATTTCAAGACCTTGCTCCCCTGAGTCTGGTTGTGACAAAAGCAATTCGTCAATGTTCACCCCAAGTGCTGCTGCATAGGCTGGATCAAGGGCATGTTCCGCATCGATAAAGGCTGCGATTCCACCTTCTTTTTGCGCTTGCGCGACAGCGTGAAGGGCAACTGTTGTCTTACCAGATGATTCTGGTCCATAGATTTCGATGATACGTCCCTTAGGATAACCACCTGAGCCAAGAGCAATGTCCAGAGCCAAAGACCCTGAACTCATCACTTGAACTTTCTGCTCTGCACGCTCACCCAAACGCATGATTGAGCCTTTACCGAAATCTTTCTCAATCAATTTAAGAGCATCGTTCAAGGCCTTTTCACGATCTGCTCCAAATTTTTTTGAAATTTCATCTAATTTTTTTGGTTTTTTCGCCATTCTATTCTCCTGTATTCTAATAGTCCTAAGACCTATCTACTATTATATCAAAAGTTAGTCACTTAATAAAGCCTTGCGAACTAGGTTAAAGGCATGCATAACCGCAATCTGACGAACATCTGCTCGGCTCCGCCCTGCGATATTAGCCTTGATAACCTCTGCCCCTTTTGCATGTGCCAAACCGATAAAGACTGTCCCAGCTGGATGCCCCTCTAAGCTATCTGGTCCAGCAACCCCCGTCAAACTGACTCCATAATCAGACTGAGTCTTGAGCCGTGCCTGCTCTGCCATCTTTTTAGCCGTAAACTCTGAAACGACACCATGTTTTTTTAGCTCTTGCTCGGAAATATCCAGCATCTTGGACTTTTCTTCTAGGCTGTAGGTGACAAACCCGCCATTAAAGATGGCAGAAACGCCTGAAAAGTCTGCTAATGTTGCTTGAAAAAGGCCTGCCGTTAAGCTTTCAGCTGCGGTAATGCTTTTCCTTCTCTTCTTAAGCTCTTCTACAACGACACTTGCTAGGCTGGCCTCTTCGCCATATCCATAACAGATGTCTCGCAGAGAAAGTCCCTCGAATGTTTTGTGATTCAAAATTTGATTCTCCAAGATGTCTAAGGCTTGATCAGCCTGTTCTTGACTGACTGCTTTTGTAGACAAGCGCAAGGTTACTTCTCCTGTTTTTGCATAAGGCGCCAAAGTTGGATCTGTTTGATGGTCGATCAAATCAGCTAAAATGGTCACCAGCTGGCTTTCACCAATTCCAAAGAAACGAAGCACTCGTGAGTATAACCTAGCACCAGTCATCAGCTTGGGTAAGAGTTGATTTAAGACCATGGGTTTCAACTCACTAGGAGGTCCTGGAAGGACCACGTAAGTCACGCCGTCAGCTTCCGACACTCCTCCGACAGCTAATCCTGTCTCATTTGGCAATGGAGTTGCTCCTTCCACAATTTGAGCTTGCCTCTCATTATTGGGTGTCCGAGCATAGTCTGGCCTTTGAGCAAAAAAGTGATCAAGTTTTTCCTGAGCTTGAGGATCAAACACCAAGGCTTTTCCCAAAAATCTCGCCAACGTTTGTTTGGTTAAATCATCCTCAGTTGGCCCCAAGCCCCCTGTCAAAATGACTAGACTGCTACGCGAGCTCGCAATCTCTAGCAAGGACATAAGGCGCGCTTCATTATCTCCCACAGCTGTTTGGAAGTAGACATCTACTCCAATTTCTGCTAGCTTTTCTGACAAAAACTGGGCGTTGGTATTGACGATTTGCCCTGTCAAAATTTCTGTTCCTACAGCAATAATTTCTGCTTTCATCTTTCCTCCTACCTATCTATTCGGATTCTCTTTGAAAAAATCGCAGGAAAGTCCCACGATTTGATTTTTCTTTTTATTCTATTTCCTCACTTGAAGTATTTGTTGAAGGCACTGTTCGACCATAAAGATGCTCATACAGAACAGCGTTGGTCTCTAACTCTGCTACGTCCTCTCTCCCTAGGGAACGACGCAAGAGATTTTGCATTTCCAGCATATGCTCCGTCGTTACGATTTGATAAGAGATTCCTTGCAACTCGGCATCTTCACCACGAAGTTGATGAGTTTCGATATTTTTAAAGGAATCTTGGTAACCAAGTAATTGTGGAATACTGGAGGCAGACAAATCAACATTTGTCTGCATATTATCACTAAGCGCTTTTAAGATAGCTTGATAATGACTGATACTATTGAGGCTCAAGACCTTTTCCATAATCTTTTGAATGACTTCACGTTGACGTTTTTGACGACCATAGTCTCCCTCAGGATCCTGATAACGCATCCGTGAATAGACCAGGGCTTCCTCACCATTCAAGGTTTGCTCACCGACTCCAATCGAGATTTTATTAAATTCTTCCTGATCAGCAATCGAAATCGGGAAACCGAGTGTGTTATTTACTGTGATACCCCCAACTGCATCAACTAGCTGTTGGAGTCCTTGCATGTTGACCATCACATAACGATCGATATGAATGTTCATCATTTTTTGAATGGTTGAAATAGCCAACTCTGCACCGCCATTGGCATAGGCAGCATTGAGTTTTGCTTCCTGAACTTGGCCATTTCCAGTCTCAATCTTGGTCAAAATATCCCGTTCTAAACTCATCATAGTGGTTTTCTTGGTTTTCGGATTGACTGTCAGAAGAATCATGGAATCACTATTCCCCGCCCAAGGGTCTGTACGTTCTACATTTCCCGTATCTACCCCCATCAAAAGAATGGTCAAAGGCTCTGTCGCCTCAATCACGTTGGTTTCTTCACCAATTTTCTTATAAGTTTTTTTACTTAAGGTTTCAGTTCCTTGATAATAAATAGTATAGGCATATGCACCCACACCTAAAGCCGTTACTGCTAGAAAAGCTAGTAGCATTCCGATTATTTTTTTTACCATCTTATCATTTATCTATCAGTCTACCCATCAGGTAAACGTCTAAAAATATCCCTTCTTTTAAATAGGCTCCTCTTTCTTGTAAGCCTTCTGTAACAAATCCAAACTTTGAATAGAGGTGGATAGCTGCCTCGTTGCGCTTTTGTACACTGAGCTGCAAACGACACAAAACTCCACTGGTTTTAGCCCACTCAATTCCCTCTTCAAGGAGTATGCTTCCTAAGCCATGATTCCAAAACTTCCTTTGGATAACCAAAAAGATATCCCCGATGTGGCGAATCCGTATACGTTGCTCTGCCGTGATGTTCAAAACACCTGCAATTTCATCATTCAGGAGGGCTAGGAGAGTGATTTGGTTATCTGAAGTCGCTTGCTTTTCAATAAAAAGCGCCATTTCAGATTCTGTCATCAGGATACCATTTTCATCCAGACTGGTGAAATCTGTCTCCTGTCCAACTAAATCCAAGAATGCAACCAAAGCAGCCGCATCCTGAACTTCAGCCTCACGAATACAAAGTTCATACTCCATCTTGAAGCTCCTTAATCAATTCCTCAGCACGAGAACCCTGAGCGGTAAAATAGAGGCGACGACCTTCAGCTTCTTTCAAGAGTTCCAACTCCAAATAGGAATCTGGTAAATCCTTACCTAAAAGATGACCCCACTCAATAACGGTCACACCACCACCGAAGAGAAACTCATCCAAGTCAATAGAATCAGCATCCCCCTCAATCCGATAGACATCCAAGTGGTAGAGCGGAAGGCGACCCTCATACTCTCTCACGATGGTGTAAGTTGGACTTTTGATCATCTGACGAATACCCAAGCCCTTGGCAAGACCCTTTGTAAAGGTTGTTTTACCAGCACCCAATTCTCCGGACAAGATCAAAACATCATTTTTTTGGAGCAAGGTTCCTAGGCGTTCTCCCAGATTGATCAGCTCTTCTTCATTTTTTGTGTACATGCTACTATTATACCAAAAAGTTTTCTTTTGTGTGAATTTTCTTTACAAACTTACTATAACAACTTTGGTAAAATAAGGGATTTTTATTGATAGAAAAGTGTTTTTAAAAAAATATACACATGGCGCTAACAAGTAAAATATCTCGGATCACATGACCGTAAAAAGAAAATTCTCTTCTCATAGATTTTGGGAATAAAAATCGAGCAAAAATGAATCCCAAACCAACATAAAAAACAATAGATAAAACCGTCATTGGATTTCTCAAGAACAACAAGGTTGCCAGAACTGTCAGGACAACTGTTTTTTTCTTATTGAGAGCGGTTCCCAAATCTCGGCTGTATTTTTCAAGCGGTAAAAAGACAAGTAAATCAATGCCAAATAAGAAAAAGAAGGAGGGCAAGAAAAGATCTACCAGCTCTTGCTGAACAGCTGTCTGTGTTAAAATAGTCTCCGACAACACCAGACAGACACCTACTAGGTTTAAAACCAACAAGGTACTATAAAATAGTTTCACTTTTTTCTGACTATTTATAATGCTATGGACATCCTGATCTTGGGTATAAAAGAAATTCATCCCCGCGCACAGACCTGATGCCAATACGATAAACACTAGAAAATAGGCGCTTGATTGCTTTAAGGTTAAGACGGATCCCTTCCACAGTAAACAGCTACTCAGACTAATCTGGATCAAAGCCAGCAACAATAAGATGCGAATAGATTTTATCATTTTCAGTTCTCCCTTCGTATACATGATTATACTCTGCGAGAAAGATAAAATCCCTCCCTTCTTCTCAAGTGTCCTGTTTTAACGCTCAACTGACAAAATGGAAAATTATTGGTGAGGATTATTTTTAAGTTCTGACAGACCCCTATTCGATATTTTTTGCTTTTTTGAGAATGAACTATAAAAATTGTTGAAGCGATTTGAGAGATATTGCGTCGTGCTGACCTAACACCAATAGGTAGAAGAGTAAAACAAAAGAGAGCCCGAAGGCCCTCTTATTTACTTTTTATTCTACTGTTTCCTCAACTTGGATTTCCACAGCGTCCTCTACTGGAGCAAGTTCTGTCTCTTCTTGTTCTGGAGCCAGATATGCTGCTTCATTGATAGCCTGTGGTTCAAGGTTACGGTAGCGAGCCATACCAGTACCTGCTGGGATGATCTTACCGATGATGACATTTTCTTTAAGTCCAAGGAGATGATCTTTCTTACCACGGATGGCTGCATCTGTAAGGACACGGGTTGTTTCCTGGAAGGAAGCCGCTGACAAGAAACTGTTGGTTTCAAGTGAGGCTTTGGTGATTCCCATAAGGACTGGACGACCTGTCGCTGGAACTCCACCTGCGATAAGAACATCCTTGTTGGCATCTGTAAAGTCGTTGATATCCATGAGAGTACCCATGAGAAGATCTGTATCCCCTGGATCCATGACACGAACTTTACGGATCATTTGACGAACCATTACCTCGATGTGTTTGTCACCGATTTCTACCCCTTGGCTGCGGTAAACTTTTTGTACTTCACCGAGAAGGTAAGTTTCAACTGACAAGACATCACGAACAGCAAGGAGACGTTTTGGTTGGATAGAACCTTCTGTCAAGGCTGCACCGCGAGAGACTTGGTCTCCAACTTCGACACGCATACGTGCTGTAAATGGAACGACATATTCACCTTCGCCAGTTTCTCCCTTAACAAAGACTTTCTTGGTACGAGTTGATGCGTCTTCTTCGATGGCTGTAACTTGTCCTTTGACCTCTGTGATGACCGCTTCCCCTTTCGGATTGCGGGCTTCAAAGATTTCTTGGACACGAGGAAGACCCTGAGTGATATCGGTATTTGAGGCAACCCCACCCGTGTGGAAGGTACGCATTGTAAGCTGTGTACCAGGTTCCCCGATAGATTGGGCAGCGATTGTACCAACTGCTTCACCAACTTCAACCGCATCACCAGTCGCTAAGTTGATACCGTAACAGTGACGGCAGACACCATGACGAGTGTTACATGTAAATACGGAACGGATAGTAACTTCTTCCACGCCAGCATTGACAATTTCACGCGCCTTGTCTTCTGTAATCAACTCATTTGGACCGATGATAACCGCACCAGTTTCTGGATGTTTAACAGTTTTCTTAGTGTAACGACCATTGAGGCGTTCTTCGAGAGACTCGATCATCTCTTTTCCTTCTGCGATAGAGCGGATCAAGAGACCACGGTCTGTTCCACAGTCGTCCTCACGGATGATAACGTCTTGGGCCACGTCAACCAAACGACGAGTCAAGTAACCTGAGTCGGCTGTCTTAAGGGCCGTATCGGTCATACCCTTACGGGCTCCGTGAGTTGAGAAGAACATTTCGAGTACTGACAGACCTTCACGGAAGTTTGAAAGGATCGGCAATTCCATGATACGTCCGTTCGGAGCCGCCATCAGACCACGCATACCGGCAAGCTGTGAGAAGTTTGAGATGTTACCACGAGCTCCAGAGTCCATCATCATAACGATTGGGTTCTTAGGATCTTGGTTGGCAACCAAACGTTTCTCCAATTTTTCACGGGCTGCACGCCATTCAGCTGTAACAGCGTTGTAGCGCTCATCGTCCGTAATCATACCACGACGGAATTGTTTGGTGATTTGTTCTACACGTTTGTGTGATTCTTCGATGATTTCAGCCTTGTCTTCAACAACTGGGATATCGGCAATACCTACTGTCAAACCTGCAAGAGTTGAGTGGTGGTAACCGAGGTTCTTCATGCGGTCAAGTAGAGCAGAAGTTTCTGTCGTACGGAAACGCTTGAAGATTTCAGCGATGATATTTCCAAGGTTTTTCTTCTTGAATGGAGGGTTGAGTTCAAGGTTGCGAATGGCTTCCTTGATATCTCCACCGAGTGGCAAGAAGTACTTAGCTGGAACGCCTTCCGTCAAGTTAGCATTTGTAGGTTCTTGCAAGTAAGGTAGACCTTCTGGCATGATGTCGTTGAAGAGGATTTTACCAACTGTTGTCAGCAAGACCTTGTGTTTTTGCTCTTCAGTCCAAGGTTTGTTGAGGCTGTCTGTTGCAATACCAACACGTGAGTGGAGGTGAACGTAACCATTACGGTAAGCCATAACAGCTTCGTCACGGTCTTTGAAGACCATTCCTTCACCTTCACGACCAGCTTCTTCCATGGTCAAGTAATAGTTACCCAAAACCATGTCCTGAGATGGAGTAACAACTGGTTTACCATCTTTCGGGTTCAAAATGTGCTCAGCAGCTAGCATGAGGATACGAGCTTCTGCTTGGGCTTCTTCTGAAAGTGGTACGTGGATGGCCATTTGGTCCCCGTCAAAGTCGGCATTGTAGGCTTCACAGACAAGCGGGTGCAAGCGAAGAGCTTTCCCGTCAATCAAGACTGGCTCGAAGGCTTGGATCCCCAAACGGTGAAGGGTCGGTGCCCGGTTCAGAAGAACTGGGTGTTCTTTGATAACTTCTTCGAGGATATCCCAGATACGTTCATCTCCACGTTCTACCAAGCGTTTAGCTGCTTTCACGTTTTGCACGATGTCACGGGCAACGATTTCACGCATAACGAATGGTTTAAAGAGCTCGATCGCCATTTCACGTGGCACACCACATTGGTACATCTTAAGAGTTGGACCAACGGCGATAACAGAACGTCCTGAGAAGTCAACACGTTTACCAAGCAAGTTTTGACGGAAGCGTCCTTGTTTACCTTTGAGCATGTGGCTCAATGATTTGAGTGGACGGCTACCTGGCCCTGTGATTGGACGACCACGACGACCATTGTCAATCAAAGCGTCAACCGCTTCTTGAAGCATACGCTTCTCATTTTGAACGATGATACCTGGTGCATTCAACTCAAGCAAACGAGCCAAACGGTTGTTACGGTTGATAACACGACGGTAAAGGTCATTCAAGTCAGACGAGGCAAAACGGCCACCATCCAACTGCAACATTGGACGAAGATCTGGTGGGATAACTGGAAGGATGTTGAGAATCATCCATTCAGGTTTGTTGCCAGACTTGTAAAAGGCATCCAAAACATCCAAACGACGGATAGCTTTGACACGTTTTTGTCCAGTAGCTGTTTTCAACTCTTCTTTGAGTTCAACAATTTCTTTTTCAAGATCTACTTGTTTCAAAAGGTCTTGGATGGCTTCGGCACCCATCTTGGCAACGAATGATCCATAGCCATACTCACGCAAGCGCTCACGGTATTCGCGCTCTGTCATGATTGATTTGTGCTCAAGTGGAGTATCCTTCGGATCAATCACCACATAAGCCGCAAAGTAGATAACTTCCTCGAGGGCACGAGGGCTCATATCAAGGGTCAAGCCCATACGACTTGGAATCCCCTTGAAATACCAGATGTGAGATACAGGAGCTTTCAACTCGATGTGCCCCATACGCTCACGACGAACTTTTGTACGCGTTACTTCAACCCCACAGCGGTCACAAACAATCCCTCTGTAGCGAATACGTTTGTACTTACCACAAGCACATTCCCAGTCTTTCGTAGGACCAAAAATGACTTCGTCAAAGAGTCCTTCACGTTCTGGTTTCAAGGTACGGTAATTGATTGTTTCAGGTTTTTTGACTTCTCCATAAGACCATGAACGGACTTTGCTTGGAGAAGCTAGGGTGATTTGCATACTTTTAAAACGATTTACATCAACCACTATTTCTTCCCTTTCTATTCTAAGTGAACTGCTTATTCTTGTTCAGCAGTTTCTTCTGTTGCTTCCGCTTTTGTTGCTTTCTCAGCCTCTTCAGCTTCAAAGGCTGCTTTAGCCTCTTGGGCTGCTTTTTCGCGGGCTTTTTCAAGGTCATCTACGTGGATGACATCTTCGTCCATTCCTTCATCCAAGTCACGAAGTTCCACCTCTTGATCATCTTCGTCAAGGACACGCATGTCAAGACCAAGAGATTGCAATTCTTTTACAAGAACTCGGAAGGATTCTGGAACACCTGGTTTTGGAATTGGTTTTCCTTTTGTAATAGCTTCATAAGCTCTCAAACGTCCGTTGATATCGTCAGATTTGTAAGTCAAGATTTCTTGAAGAACATTTGACGCACCGTAGGCTTCAAGAGCCCAAACCTCCATCTCACCGAAACGTTGTCCACCAAACTGAGCTTTACCTCCAAGTGGCTGTTGAGTAACGGTTGAGTAAGGTCCGACTGAACGCGCGTGCAATTTATCATCAACCATGTGGTGGAGTTTGATCATGTACATGACACCAACTGATACACGGTTGTCAAACGGCTCACCTGTACGTCCATCGTAAAGGATTGTCTTAGCATCGCTATCCATACCTGCTTCTTTAACGGTTGACCAAAGGTCTTCAGAACTTGCTCCGTCAAAGACTGGCGTTGCGATGTGGATACCAAGAGTACGAGCTGCCATACCAAGGTGAAGCTCCATAACCTGACCGATATTCATACGTGATGGCACCCCAAGTGGGTTCAACATGATATCGACTGGAGTTCCGTCTGGAAGGTAAGGCATGTCTTCTACAGGGACGATACGAGAGACAACCCCTTTGTTTCCGTGACGTCCAGCCATCTTATCTCCGACCTTGATCTTACGTTTTTGAGCGATGTAGACGCGAACCAGCATGTTAACACCTGATTGCAACTCATCTCCATTTGCACGTGTAAAGATCTTAACATCACGAACGACACCATCGGCACCGTGAGGTACACGAAGAGAAGTGTCACGCACTTCACGAGACTTGTCTCCGAAGATAGCGTGCAAGAGACGTTCTTCAGCTGAAAGGTCTTTCTCTCCCTTAGGTGTGACTTTACCTACAAGGATATCTCCTTCTTTAACCTCAGCACCGATACGGATAATACCCATTTCGTCAAGGTCTTTAAGGGCATCTTCCCCAACGTTTGGAATTTCACGAGTAATTTCTTCAGGCCCAAGCTTTGTATCGCGGGTTTCTGATTCATATTCTTCGAGGTGGACAGATGTGTAGACATCGTCTTTGACCAAGCGTTCGCTCATGATAACGGCATCCTCGAAGTTGTAACCTTCCCATGTCATGTAGGCAACGATTGGGTTTTGTCCAAGCGCCATTTCCCCTTTTTCCATAGAAGGTCCGTCAGCGATAAAGTCGCCTTTTTCAACGACATCACCAACTTTAACGAGAGTGCGTTGGTTGTAGGCAGTACCTGAGTTTGAACGACGGAATTTTTGGATGTGGTAAACGTCCAATGAACCATCTTCGCGGCGTACTTCTACCTTGTCAGCATCTGCGTAGGTAACTTTACCATCATACTGAGCAATAACAGCCGCTCCAGAGTCATGAGCTGCTTGATACTCCATACCTGTACCAACGTAAGGTGCTTTTGGATCAATCAAAGGCACAGCCTGACGTTGCATGTTGGCACCCATGAGGGCACGGTTGGAGTCATCGTTTTCCAAGAAAGGAATACATGCAGTCGCAACGGCAACTACTTGTTTTGGTGACACGTCCATGTAGTCAACCACTTCTGCTGGATACTCTTGGTTGACCCCTTGGTGACGTCCCATGACAACTTTCTCAGCAAATGTTCCATCTTCATTAAGACGAGAGTTAGCCTGCGCTACAGTAAATTCATCTTCTTCATCGGCTGTCAACCAAACGATTTCATTGGTCACAACACCTGTTTCACGGTCAACCTTACGGTATGGTGTTTGAACAAATCCATACTTGTTCAAGTGTCCGTAAGATGACAAGTTATTAATCAAACCGATGTTTGGTCCTTCAGGTGTCTCGATCGGACACATACGACCATAGTGAGTATAGTGCACGTCACGTACTTCATATCCAGCACGGTCACGTGTCAAACCACCAGGTCCCAAGGCTGACAAACGACGTTTGTGTGATAGTTCTGATAGCGGGTTGTGTTGGTCCATGAACTGTGACAACTGTGATGAACCAAAGAATTCTTTAACCGCAGCTGTTACAGGACGGATGTTGATGATTTGTTGTGGTGTTAAAACTTCATTGTCCTGAACAGACATACGTTCACGGACATTACGTTCCATACGAGAAAGTCCAAGACGTACTTGGTTAGCAAGCAATTCACCAACTGCACGGATACGACGGTTCCCAAGGTGGTCAATATCATCCACACGTCCGATACCTTCTGCCAAGTTAAGGAAGTAGCTCATCTCTGCAAGGATATCTGCAGGAGTTACAACACGAACCTTGTCGTCTGGATTGGCATTTCCGATGATGGTTACAACACGGTCTGGGTCCGTTGGGGCAACAACCTTGAATTTTTGAAGCACAACTGGTTCTGTCAGAACAGCTGCATCGTTTGGAATATAAACGATCTTGTTCAAGTCGCCATCCAAGTGACTCTCGATGCTTTCAATCACGCTACGAGTCATAACGGTACCAGCTTCTACCAAGATTTCACCAGTTTCAGGGTCTACCAATGGCTCCGCAATGGTTTGGTTGAGCAAGCGTGTTTTAACATTGAGTTTTTTATTGATCTTGTAACGACCAACTGCGGCTAAATCATAGCGGCGTGGATCGAAGAAACGTGCCACAAGCAAGCTACGTGAGCTTTCAGCAGTCTTAGGCTCACCTGGACGAAGGCGTTCGTAGATTTCTTTTAAGGCTTCGTCTGTACGAGAGTCCATTGGATTCTTGTGGATATCTTTTTCAACAGTATTGCGAACCAATTCGCTGTCACCGAAGATATCAAAGATTTCATCATCACCTGAGAAACCAAGCGCACGAACCAAGGTCGTAAATGGAATCTTACGAGTACGGTCGATACGAGTATAAGCGATGTCTTTTGAGTCGCTTTCAAGTTCCAACCAAGCTCCACGGTTAGGGATAACAGTAGAACCGTAGCCTACTTTACCGTTCTTATCCACTTTGTCATTAAAGTAAACACCTGGTGAGCGGACCAACTGAGATACGATAATACGTTCACCACCATTGATGATGAAAGTACCCATTTCGGTCATGATTGGGAAATCACCAAAGAAGACTTCTTGTGTCTTGATTTCGCCTGTTTCTTTATTGATCAAGCGGAAGGTTACAAAAATTGGTGCTGAGTAGCTAGCATCGTGGATACGTGCTTCTTCAAGTGTGTATTTTGGTTCCTTGATTTCATAGCCAACAAATTCCAACTCCATTGTGTCTGTGAAGTTTGAAATTGGCAATACATCTTCAAACACTTCCTTAAGACCATGGTCTAGGAAAGCTTTGAATGAATCTGTTTGAATTTCAATCAAATTTGGTAAGTCAAGAACTTCTTTGATTCTTGAAAAACTACGACGGGTACGATGTTTCCCGTATTGAACGTCATGTCCTGCCAAGATGATTCTCCTTTGTAAATAAGTTCCAAGCCTTATCAATCAGGCTTTTCTAATCGTCATATGGTTATAAAAACCTTATCACCATGTCCCTTTGATGAATTCTCAGAATCTTTAAATCTTTGTTACAAGCACTCAAAAACCTGAAAAAAAGCACAAAAAGAGCAGCTAAATCTGACTTTTTCAGAAGATTTAACTGCTGTGAGTCTTGTCTGGACAATATTTCAGACAAAACCTACGACAAATGATTACTTATATTATACCTTACTTAGCCAGATTTTTCAAGGTTTTTTTACTATTTTTTAAACAATCTTTTCCTATATATCATTTTAAAATTTCAAGAGAATGAAGCATTATATTTTCTCTCAAAAATTAGGGAAAACGCTTGCACTAATGTTTACCTCGTGCTATACTGATAAGGAACAACTATACAAGGAGAATTGTGATGAAAAAGATCCCATCTCAAACTGAGAAAAAAATGATTTACGGTATTCGTTCCTTGAAGAACGGAACTGGTTCTGTCCTTATTGGTGCCAGTATTGTCCTACTTTCTGCTGCAATGCCAACTATTTCGGCCAACGAAAACCTTCCTCAAACTCAGGAAAATACTAGCGTAGTGACCAAGGCTCCTACTGAGACTGAAACTAGTCAAACTCAAAAGGAAACGCCTATTTCTGAACAACAGAATGCAAACGCTTCCCTTGATTCTAAGAAGGAAGCTCCAGCTGCGGAAACTACTACGGCACCAGAAACACCTAAAACAGAAGATGCTACTGCAAGGCAGGCTAACAGCAAGGAAGAGAAAGCAAATGCCAGCACTTCGTCGCCAACTTCAGATCAAAAACCACAAGCTTACACATCATCTGAAGAACCCATCGCAGACAACCACTTCCGCATCCATGTAAAAAAACTCCCTGAAGAAAACAAAGATTCTCAAGGTCTTTGGACTTGGGACGATGTTGAAAAGCCGTCTGAGAACTGGCCCAATGGAGCCAAGTCCTTCAAGGATGCTAAGCAAGATGACTACGGCTATTATCTAGATGTCAAACTCAAAAATGAGCAAGCCAAGAAAGTCAGCTTCCTCATCAATAATTCCAAAGGGGATAACCTGACAGGAGACCGTTCGGTAGAGCGCCTCTCTCCCAAAATGAACGAGGCTTGGCTAGATGAAAACTACAAGGTATACAACTACCGTCCTCAGCCAGCAGGAACTGTCCGTGTCAACTACTACCGCACCGATGGCAACTATGACAAAAAATCTCTTTGGTATTGGGGCGATGTCAAAAACCCAAGCAGTGGAGAATGGCCTGACGGTACTGACTTTACCGCAACTGGAAAATATGGCCGTTACATTGATATCCCACTCAATGAAGCTGCAAGAGAATTTGGATTTTTATTACTAGACGAAAGCAAGAAAGGCGATGATGTGAAAATCAGAAAAGAAGATTATAAATTCACAGATCTAAAAAATCACAGTCAGATTTTCCTCAAGGATGATGACGAAACCATCTACACTAACCCCTACTATGTGCATGATATCCGCATGACTGGTGCCCAACACGTGGCTAAATCTCGTATCGAAAGCAGTTTTTCTACCCTCGTTGGAGCTAAGAAAGATGATATCCTCAAACACTCCAGCATTACTGATTACCAAGGGAATAAAGTAGCTATCACAGACGTGGAAGTGGATGAGGCAGGTAAAAAAGTGACCTACATCAGCAACTTCTCTGACACCCAACACCCGTACACTGTCAGCTACAATTCAGACCGCTTTACCACACGTTCAAGCTGGCGCCTCAAGGATGAATCCTACAGTTACGATGGTCCACTCGGCGCAACTCTAAAAGAAGATGGCAAGCGTGTTGACCTCACCCTCTGGTCTCCAAGTGCTGATAAGGTTTCCGTTGTTGTCTATGACAAGAAAGACCCTGAAAAAGTAGTTGGAACTGTCGCCCTTGAAAAAGGAGAAAAAGGAACTTGGAAACAAACTCTGGATGCAAACTCTGGTCTCGGTATCAGCAACTACACTGGCTACTACTACCACTACCAAATCGAGCGCCAAGGTAAAACTGTCCTCGTTCTTGACCCTTATGCTAAGTCACTAGCAGCCTGGAACAGCGACCTAGCAAAAACAGATGCTGCCCATAAAGTTGCTAAAGCTGCCTTTGTGGACCCATCTAAACTAGGCCCACAAGATTTGACTTACGGTAAGATTCGCAATTTCAAATCGCGCGAAGATGCTGTCATCTATGAAGCCCATGTTCGTGACTTCACTTCGGATCCTGCCATCGCAAAAGACTTGACCAAGCCATTTGGTACCTTTGAAGCCTTTATCGAAAAACTAGACTATCTCAAAGACTTGGGTGTGACTCATATCCAACTCCTTCCAGTCTTGTCCTACTACTTTGTCAACGAATTGAAGAACCAAGAACGCTTGTCTGCCTATGCTTCAAGCAACAGCAACTACAACTGGGGATATGACCCTCAAAACTACTTCTCCTTGACTGGTATGTACTCAAGCGATCCTAAGGATCCAGAAAAACGTATCGCCGAATTCAAAAACCTCATCAACGAAATCCACAAACGTGGCATGGGGGCTATCTTGGATGTGGTCTACAACCATACTGCCAATGTTGACATTTTTGAGGATATTGAGCCAAACTACTATCACTTTATGGACGCAGACGGAACTCCACGTACTAGCTTTGGTGGTGGACGTTTGGGAACTACCCACTACATGTCTAAACGTGTCTTGGTAGACTCTATCAAGTATCTGGTTGAAACCTACAAAGTGGATGGTTTCCGTTTCGATATGATGGGTGACCACGATGCTTCTTCTATCGAAGAAGCGTACAAGGCTGCACGCGCCCTTAATCCAAATCTAATCATGCTAGGCGAAGGTTGGAGAACCTATGCTGGTGATGAAAACATGCCTACTAAAGCTGCTGATCAAGATTGGATGAAACATACCGATACTGTCGCTGTCTTTTCAGATGACATCCGTAACAACCTCAAGTCTGGTTATCCAAACGAAGGCCAACCTGCCTTTATCACAGGTGGAAAACGCGATATCAACACTATCTTCAAAAATCTCATTGCTCAACCAACTAACTTTGAAGCAGACAGTCCTGGAGATGTTATCCAGTATATCGCAGCCCATGATAACTTGACCCTCTTTGACATCATTGCCCAGTCTATCAAAAAAGACCCAAGCAAGGCTGAGAACTATGCTGAAATCCATCGCCGTTTGCGACTTGGAAACCTCATGGTCTTGACTGCTCAAGGAACTCCGTTTATCCATTCTGGGCAGGAATATGGACGTACCAAACAATTCCTTGATCCAGCCTATAAGACTCCTGTTCCTGAAGATAAGGTTCCAAACAAGTCTCACTTGTTGCGCGACAAGGACGGCAAGCCGTTTGTCTATCCTTACTTTATCCATGACTCTTACGACTCTAGTGATGCTGTCAACAAGTTTGATTGGACCAAAGCAACTGATAGCAAAGCATATCCTGAAAATGTCAAGAGCCGTGACTACATGAAAGGATTGATCGCTCTTCGCCAATCTACAGACGCCTTCCGACTCAAGAGTCTACAAGATATCAAAGAACGCGTCCAACTCATCACTGTCCCAGGAAAAAATGGTGTTGAAAAAGAAGACGTGGTGATTGGCTACCAAATCACTGCTCCAAATGGAGATATCTACGCAGTCTTTGTCAATGCAGATGATAAGGCTCGCGAATTCAACTTGGGGACTGCTTTTGCTCACTTTAGAAATGCCGAAGTTCTCGCAGATGAAAACCAAGCAGGACCAGTAGGAATCGCTAACCCTCAAGGTCTCGAATGGACTGAAAAAGGCTTAAAATTAAATGCCCTTACTGCCACTGTTCTTCTAGTCTCTCAAGGCGGTGCAATTGTCGCCCCAGCTGTGGAAGAAAAACCAGAATTTGACCTTTCTAGCTCAAAACAAGAACACGGTCAAAATAACAGCCAAGACAATATGTCAAACCGAGTAGTCAAACCGGAACAGCAAACTCCAGCTCCACAAACTAAACCTGATTCTGCAAAACCAGATGCAAAAGTAGCTGATGCGGAAAATAAACCTAGCCAAGCTACAGCTGATTCACAAGCTGAACAACCAGCACAAGAAGCATCTGTAAAAGAGGCGGTTCAAAACGAATCGGTAGAAAACTCTAGCAAAGATAATACACCTTCACCCCTAGCTAAACAAGCTGAACTTCCAAATACAGGAACCGAGAGCAAATCCCTCCTTGCCCTTGCTGGATTCAGCATCCTTGCCCTTCTCGGACTTGGATGGTTGATAAAAAACAAGAAAAAGAAATAACCTAGCCCTCCTATAGAGAAATCACCCCATGGTCAGAAGAATCTTCTAGTCATGGGGTGTTGTTTTTATGATACACTTATCTATCAAATCATATATTCTACACTATAGCTAGCGTCTGATAAGATACGAGCTAGGAACCGCTTGGTTCGTTCTTCTTGTGGACGACTAAAGAAATCGTGGGGATTGTTCTCCTCTACGATACGGCCTCCATCCATGAAAATAACGTGGTTTGCGACATCTCTAGCAAATCCCATCTCATGCGTGACGACCACCATGGTCACACCTTCTCCCGCCAACTGTTTCAGAACATCCAAAACATCTCCAACCAACTCAGGGTCTAGTGCAGATGTTGGTTCATCTAGCAAAATGACCTCCAGCTTGACGGCAATAGCACGCGCAATTCCTATTCGTTGTTGTTGTCCTCCAGATAGTTGTGAAGGGTAGTAGTCTTTATAGGCAAGTAAACCAACTTTTTCCAAGGCAGATTCTGCACGTTTGAGCGCTTCTTCCTTGGGAACTTTACGAGCGACGATCAGGCCTTCTAGAATATTTTCCAGGGCAGTTTTGTTTGCAAATAGATTGTAGTGTTGGAAAACAAAGGCTGTTTTTTGGCGAATTTCTAGAATGTCTTTCTTGCTTAATTTGGCTAAATCATAAGTTTTTTCTGCCAAGGTCAAACGGCCACTGTCAGCTTTTTCTAAGTGGTTGAGACAACGGAGAAAGGTCGTTTTCCCCGAACCTGATGGTCCTAAAATAACGACGACATCCCCTTGATTGACCTGGAGATTGACATCCTCCAGGACCTGCCTCTCACCAAATGTTTTTGCGATATGTTCTACTTGTAACATCCTGTCCTCCTATACAAAACGCGTGCTAGATGCTTTCGCTCTCTTTTCTTTTTTCTCATAGCCTTTTTCTAATACAGAAAAGCCCCACTGAATCAAACCACATATCAAAATATACTGCAAAAAGATCACAAAATAAGACTCAAAATACTGGTAACCGTAGGATGCTTCCACACGAGCAATAGCGGTGATATCCTTGATGGTCATGACAAAGACCAAGGAGGTCCCTTTGACGATATTAATCACCAGATTGGCCAAATTAGGCAAGGCTGAGCGCAGGGCTTGAGGAAAAACAATCCTTAGATAGGCCTGGGTCGTAGTCAGCCCAATCGCATGCGCCGCCTCTAATTGTCCCTTGTCCACCGTCAAGATCGCTGAACGCAAAATCTCCGATAAACTCCCAACTGTCATCAAACTATAAATGATAAAGGCATAATAGAGAGGATCAAGCTTGAAAATATCAAAGTCACTTCCTATGCTTTTGAGAAATTGATTCAGCAGGCTTGGAAACAAACTATAAAAGAAGAGAATCAATAAAATCGGAGGAGTCGCTCGGATAAAGGCCAGATAGACCAGAGAAAAACTCCTCACACCTCGAACCTTGTAAATCTGCCCCAAGGCTAAAAATAGAGCTGGTAAAAAGCTTAAGACCATAGCCACAATCATGATAATCAAGGTGATTGGCACACCCTTCAAGGTCTCCAGAAAGATCTTTACAATATAGTCTATATCCATTTCTTACCTCCCTTTTGTTTCCAAAGACTTCTCAAGCAAACGACTCAAGCTAGAAATAACCAAGGCAATCCCCCAGTAAAGAAGCGCAACTGCCGTATAGGTTTCCAGAGAGTAGTTCCCTAAATTGCGACTGATCAAGAGATTCCCCGCCCCCATAACATCAACGAAACCAATCGTATAAGCCAAGGCAGCATCCCGCATAAGATTGAGAATAGCAGTTGTTATATTGGGAAGAGCAACTTGAAAAGCTTGAGGAAAAATGATTCTCCAAAAAGTCTGACTTGGAGTCAAACCAATACTAAGCCCAGCCTCTGTCTGCCCCTTTGGGATAGCTTGATAGGCCGCCTTGAAAACCTCGGCAACAATAGCGGCAAACAAGAGAATCATCGTCAAGAGAACAAAAATAGTTTTAGACCAGTTGTTGATATCTAAACCAAGCCACCATTTCAGAAATTCTGGCAAGCCATAAAAGACTAGAAAAAGCAAGACAATCGGCGGTGTACAACGTAGGGTAAAGATATAGCCTTTGGAAATCGCTGCAAAACTCTTGTCTTCTCCTACTTGTGCCCAGGCCAAGAAACCTCCAAAAAGGGACCCAAGAAGAGTGGTAAAAAAGAGAATGGACAAGGTCATAGGAAGTGCCTGCCATAAGGTCGGCAAAAACTGAAAGACCTTGGAAAAATCATAAGAAACCATGCAAAACCCTTTCTAGTCTTGGAATTTCTGGCCTAGTCTTTGTCTACATAACTAAAGACATCTTCTTTAAAGTATTGCTGAGATAGCTTAGCAAGCGTACCATCTTCTTTCAACTCTTTGATTGCTTTTTCATATTCTTTAGCGAATTTCTCACCCTTTTCATCACGGTGAATCAAGGGATAAGTTGGAATGCCTTTATATGGGAACCAGCTGAGTTTATCCGCATATTGGTGATAAGGGCCATCTTCTGCGGTAACTGCTTTTTCAAAGGACAGTTTGATATCAAAGAAGGCGTCATAACGTCCTTCTAAGACCCAGGCATAAGCATCTGCCACTTTAAAGGATTCAGCTGCTGTTAGCTCAATCGGTGCATCCTGATGTTTTTCATTGTAGCTGGTGATAACATTCCATTGAGCATTCTGTGGAGAGATGGGAACCAATTTCCCTTTATTCTTAGCAAAGTCATCAATGGTTTTGTATTTCTGTTCATCTTCTTTTCTGACAGTAAATCCGATGATGCTCGCTCCGACTGGTTCAGATGGAATGATAAACTTTTTAGCTCGTTCATCTGTGTACCAAGCTCCCTTGGTTCCGATGTCATACTTACCTGATTCCAGACCAATCAAGAGGTCGTCATCACTGGTACCCGTATATTCAAATTTATAGTTTGCCAACTTCTCATCAACAGCCTTCAAAACAGCTACTTCATAACCATCTGATTCCCCTTTTTCATTGACAAAGTCATAAGGTACATAATTTTGTGTATGGGCAACCTTCAAGGTTATGACTTCAGTAGACGAAGCCGTTTCTCCCTCCTTGGCTGGAGCGCCAGCTAAACTTCTCCCGATAATCGTCGCCCCAATTACTGCAACAACTGCTACACCACCGATAATCCATGCTTTTTTACTCATCTTTTTCTCCTTTAGTTTTCAAGCGCTTCTCTCACCCACTGGATACGTTCAACTGCGATATCACTTGGAATGGTACAATCTGCCCCAAGTACCAAACCCTGTTTCCCAGCTTCAGCGACTAGTTTCTTCGCTTCAGCCTGAACGGCATCCTTGCTACCAGTATACAGTAAGCCCGTCTTGCCATTTTCGAATCCTCCGAGAACCGTACGCCCCTTGAAAATCTCACGGCCTTCCTTGAGAGTGATTCCCTCTGGTCCTACAGCCCAGTTAAAGACTTGGGCAGGATAGTCTGCAAAAAGGTGAATATCATTTCGCGCTCCCTCGTAGCCACAGATATGAAGGACCGTGACACCACCAACAGCACTAGCTGCTTCCAAAACAGTTATCTCGCTAGGTGCAATGATAGCTTGATAATCTGCTGCCGACACTCGTTGATCTTGGATACTTTGCACGCTGAGGTAGATTCCATCAGCACCAGCCTCTTCGATGACAGCTCGGCTGAGACTCGCAATATCTTCTGCAATCACATCCAACACTTTCTTCAGAGCTTCAGGATCTTCCACCAGAAAATCTGCAATGAGGTCATCGCCACCAGACACTTCCCCAAGCAGCCACTTAAGATAGGTCACAGGAGCAAAAATATTGTAAATCGCAACGATATCTTCTGTAAACTCTTGCTTGATTTTCTTAACCAAGTCCACCTGCTCTTTTATCCAAGCGTGATCTGGTCCGAGTGGTTGAATGGTTGCCAATTCTTGAAGTGATTTTCCTTTGGCAATCGCTGGATTTGGATAAGCAAAGTAGCCATCACTCATGAGTTTGATAAAGTCTGGCTGAACTTCTCGGATAAAGCGCTTATGGCCCTCGATATTTTTCTCAATAATGGCTGGATTTGAGAAACCGTGTAGCCATTCGTCTTCTGATGTGAAATGGTGCCAAAAACCAACTGGCACACGTTCAACTTTTTCACCTCTAAATGCTTTTAAAACCCATTCTCTTTTTTCTGACATTCTTATTCTCCATTTCTTACTTTTTCAACTAATAAACTGCTTGCGATATCATTCGAGCGTAGAAAGGGGAGACTGGACTTGGAAAAATCCTGAACTCCACGACATCTCTCTCCATTTTTGCAGTGCTGATTTTTTACGACACTTATGGTGACCAAGGCCAGCAAACCAACGACTGCAATGAAGATGCCCCATCTTTTACTTTTCATAGCTCCTCCTTTTAGAGAACCGCTGCCTGCCGAATCCAGTCCAACCTCTCTAAGTCAAAGTCATCTGGAACAGTACAGTCAGCTCCCAGAAGAACTCCTTTACTACCAGCTTCAGCCAGCAACCGCCTTGTTTCATCTTGCAATTCCGCCTTGGAACCTTGATAAAGCAAGCTTTTCTTGCCATTTTCAAATCCACCTAAAACGGCCTTGCCTGGAAACAACTCTTGCCCCTGTGTCAAACTAACATCCTCATGGTGGGTCGCCCAGTTGACCACTTGAGCTGGATAGTCCTTAAATATCGTCACATCATTGCTCGCACCTTCAAAACCACAAATATGGAGGATATTGATCCCACCCACCTGATTAGCTGCTTCCAAAATCGCTATATTGCTCGGTTCGATATAGGTTTGGTAGAGTGCTTGTGTGATGCGCTCATCTTGAATTTCCTGGGTGCTAAGATAAATCCAATCGACTCCACCTTCCTGGATGATTTTCTGAGTTAGGATAGCAATATCTCCTGCAATCACATCTAGAATCGCTCTAAATTGCTCAGGATTTTCAAGCAATAGATCAGCTACTTCCTTATCACCTCGCGAAGTTTCTGTACGGAACCAGCGCTTGAGGTAAGAGATCGGTGAAAAGATATTGTAGAAAGAAGCAATCTCTTCGGTAAAGGTCTCTCGAATCGCTTGTACCACTTCCACCTGTTGCTGAATCCATGGGTGTTCCTCACCAATCGACTCAATAGAAGTCAGCTCCTGAATGCTTGCAATCTTAGGACTATAGACATTACTTGGATAAAGGAAAAAACCGTCGCTCATAATTTTGACAAAATCAGGGCGAATCCTTTCCACATAGTTGCGATGCCCATCAACGCTTTTTTGAAAGATACGTGGATTATTTAATCCCTGCCCCTTTTCTTCGAGTGTTACAAAATGAAACCAAAATCCCACAGGAACTCTTTCCACTTCATCGCCTCGGATCGCTCTAAAGACTAGATCTCTTTTACTTGCCATACCTCTCTCCTTCCATTTGAATTGAAACCATCTTACCACTCCTTTTTCCCTTTTCCCAATATATATTGACTATCAACTCGATTAGAAATTTTTATATCAATAAAGAAAAAATCCCTGAAAAGCTTGATGTTACTAGCCTTTCAAAGATTCACTTTATTTTCATCTATTTTTCAAAAAGGAGTTGATATAGATTTTCTATCAAGCCGATTGGATTTTTTTATATCTATCTTCATTCCCAAATTAAGTACATAATTTTATCCTAATACCAAATTACTAGTGAAAAATTTATTTTCTCTCGATATTCCCTTGCACAAATCCCGTGAAAACGCTACAATATTAGTAGACTATTATTAGGAGGATGGGATTATGAAAATATCCAAAGTTACCATTACAATTGCTTCTACACTTGCTTCCGTCATTTTACTGACTGGCTGTGGCACAAATTCGGCAAATTCACAGACAACACAAAGTAGTACATCTGATAATCAGGTTACAATGACCTATGATCAGTTGCGTTCAAGAGAAAATACTATGTCAACTCTTTGGTATCAAAAAGCAGCTGAAACCAAGGCACTCTATCTACAAGGCTATAATGTCGCTACTGATCGTTTGAAAGAACTACTAAAAACACAGACAGATAAACCCTACTCTATCGTTTTGGACTTGGACGAAACCGTATTAGACAATAGCCCTTATCAAGCGCAAAATGTCAAAGATGGAACAGCATTTACCCCAGAAAACTGGGATGTTTGGGTAAAAAAAGCCGCAGCCAAGGCTGTACCAGGTGCTAAAGACTTTCTCCAATTTGCAGACCAAAACGGTGTCCAAATTTACTATGTATCTGACCGCACGATAGATCAGGTAGATGATACGATCAAAAACCTAGAAAATGAAGGGATTCCTGTACAAAGCCGCGATCATCTCATGTTCTTAGAAAAAGGCGTCAAATCTAAAGAAGGTCGTAGACAAGCAGTCCAAGAAAAAACCAACTTAGTCATGCTACTAGGAGACAATCTTGTGGACTTTGCAGAGTTTTCAAAGACCTCTGAAACTGAGCGCGACCAAAAATTAGAGGAATTACAAAAAGAGTTTGGTGAGAAATTCATCATTTTCCCTAACCCAATGTACGGATCATGGGAAAGCACTGTCTACAATGGTAATAAATTGGATGCCAAGGGTCAAACTGAAGAGCGCCAAAAAAACTTACAAGGTTTTGATAAATAAAATAAGGGAGCTATCTACCAGTTTACACAAACCACAAGATATCGTATTTGCGAGAATATCAAAAAAGACGACTTCCAAGCGGAAATCGTCTTTTTTGATATTTTATCTTGTACTTGGTATAAACTAGTATATATTCCACTAGATAGTATGCTCTATCGCTTGTACCACTTCCACCTGTTGCTGAATCCAAGGGTGATCCTCACCAATCGACTCAACTGATTGAATTTTTTTATAACTCCTCTTTCATGGCAAAGTAAGCTCGTACTTTGGGGGCCACTTGTGTGCCGAAGAGTTCAATAGCTCTCAAAACTTGATCATGTGGCATAGAACCAAGCGGTAGATGGAGCATGAAGCGGTCCAAGTCTAAATCCTCAATCATGCGAATCAATTTTTCTGCCACCTGATCAGGATTTCCCACAAACATGGCTCCATTTGGACCAACTTGCTCCAAATATTGCTCATAGGTCAACTCCTGCCAGTGCGGACGGTCTTTGGAAATAGTATCCACTACTTGCTTGGTCGGATGGAAATAATCTTTGACAGCCTGCTCGCCATCTTCAGCAATCCAGCCCCAAGAATGAGCGCCCACTTTCAGGTCTTTATCCGCATAACCAGCCTCCCTTCCAATCTCACGATAAGCTTGAATCAGCTTTTTAAAATAACGCGGATTACCACCAATAATAGCATAGACAATCGGCAGCCCCACCCGAGCAATCTTCACTGTTGACTCTACATGACCACCTGTCGCCACCCACAATGGCAATTTGTCCTGAACTGGACGAGGATAGACTTCTTTTCCAGCAATGCTTTGGGTCAATTGCCCCTGCCAATTCACTTTGGTGCTTTCATTTGCCAACTGAAGCAGATCTAACTTTTCATCAAAGAGAGCTTCATAGTCTTTCAAGTCATAGCCAAACAGTGGGAAAGACTCGGTAAATGATCCACGCCCAGCCATAATCTCTGCACGGCCATTTGACAAGGCATCAATAGTGGCATATTGTTGGAACAAGCGAATCGGATCCATACTCGAGAGAATGCTGACCGCACTGGTCAAACGAATCTTCTTGGTATTGACTGCCCCAGCTGCAAGAACAATCTCTGGCGCCGATACCGCAAAGTCCTCCCGATGATGCTCTCCAATCCCGTACACATCCAAACCAACCTTATCAGCCAGCTCAATTTCTGCCACCAACTGACGAATGCGTTCATCATGACTGTAAATCTGCCCAGTCGCCTCCAGAGCTGTTGTTTCACCAAATGTTGAAATTCCTAATTCTACCATCCTGTTTCCTCGCTATCTCTTTTAGTTTTTAGGGTATTTTATCACTAATTAGTTTTATTTTCAATGAATTTGCTCATTAGAAAAAGCCTAGTTCATCTAGGCTTTCTTGGTTTATTCTACCTGTAGTTTATTGTCTTTCAAAGTCAACTTCGAGTTTTCTGTCAATTCTGTTTGTTCAAAAGTGTAAATCGTCTCACCCTTTGTATCAATCATATACCAGACTTGGTCTTTACGGACAACCAGGGCAAGCTCCGTACTATTTGTGTCCTCATTTTTGACAGACAATGGAAAGGCCTTGTCCACACCTTCCAGAGCTACTTTATTCCCTGTTTTTAATTCTACTAGGTAGTACACGCCATCCTTTGTACCAAAACTGTAGTCCCCATTAATCTTTGTGTGGCTATCATAGTTTTTCATTAGAATGGAAGTTTTATCCATACCTTCAAATGCCTTTTTAAAGTGTTCTTTCTGCTCTTCAGCTTTCTTTTGATCTTGAGACTGAACCGTCTCTTGCACCGCAGCAATCCGTTCCAGGTTTTGCTTTTTCGCTTGTCTCTGCTGATGGATCAAGATCGTACGTATCAAGAAAGAACTAGACAAGACGATACCAACCACCATAGCAATAATACTTTTTTTCTTCTTCATTTTCTTCTCCTTATAAAAAATTAAAGGCGAGCAAAAATACTCCTCACTCAAGTATACCAAGAGAGAGCAAAAAAGTCTAGATGAACTAGACTTTCTTAGCTTATTCTACTGTTACTGACTTAGCAAGGTTACGTGGTTTGTCCACATCAAGGCCACGGTGAAGTGTTGCGAAGTAAGCAACCAATTGCGTTGGTACGACCATTGAGATTGGTGAGAGGTAAGGGTGGACGGTCGTAAGAACGATATCGTCTGTGTCTTTAGCAACATTTTCTTCTGCGATAGTGAGAACCTTGGCACCACGGGCTGCGACCTCTTGGATATTTCCACGAGTATGGTTGGCAAGGACTGGATCTGACAAGAGAGCCAAGACAGGTGTCCCATCTTCAATCAAGGCAATGGTTCCGTGCTTGAGTTCTCCTGCCGCAAAGCCTTCACATTGGATGTAAGAAATCTCTTTGAGCTTAAGACTGGCTTCCATGGCTACATAGTAGTCTTGACCACGTCCGATGTAAAAGGCGTTGCGAGTGGTTTCAAGAAGCTCACGAACCTTGGCATCAATGGTTTCTTTTTCTGAAAGAGTTGATTCGATAGACTGAGCTACGATTGACAACTCATGAACCAGGTCAAAGGCTTGAGCTTTGGCATTGCCGTTTGCTTCTCCAACTGCTTTTGCAAGGAAGGCAAGGGCTGCGATTTGCGCCGTATAGGCCTTTGTTGATGCTACAGCAATTTCAGGACCCGCGTGAAGAAGCATGGTATGGTTGGCTTCACGTGAAAGGGTTGAACCTGGGACGTTTGTCACTGTCAAGCTTGGGATTCCCATTTCATTAGCCTTGACCAAAACCTGACGGCTATCAGCTGTTTCACCAGACTGGCTGATAAAGATGAAGAGTGGTTTTTTGCTGAGAAGTGGCATACCATAGCCCCACTCAGATGAAATTCCAAGTTCAACAGGTGTATCTGTCAACTCTTCCAACATCTTCTTAGAAGCAAATCCTGCGTGGTACGATGTTCCAGCTGCAAGGATGTAAATGCGGTCTGCATCTTGAACAGCCTTGATGATAGCTGGATCTACGACAACTTGACCTGCCTCATTTGTGTAGGCTTGGATGAGTTTACGCATAACAGTTGGTTGCTCATCGATTTCCTTGAGCATGTAGTAAGGATAAGTCCCCTTGCCGATATCTGACAAGTCGAGCTCCGCAGTATAGCTAGCACGTTCACGGCGATTGCCATCATAGTCTTGAACTTCGACACTATCAGCCTTGACGATTACCAACTCTTGGTCATGAATTTCCATGTATTGGTTGGTCTCACGAATCATAGCCATAGCATCTGAGCAGACCATGTTGTAGCCTTCTCCAAGACCAATCAAAAGTGGCGATTTGTTCTTAGCGACATAGATGACTTCAGGATCTTGTGAATCAATCAAGGCAAAGGCATAAGACCCACGGATGATGTGAAGGGCTTTTTTGAAGGCTTCAAGAACTGAGAGACCATCTTCTTCTGCAAATTTCCCAATCAGGTGAACGGCAATTTCTGTATCGGTTTGCCCCTTGAAGTGGTGACCTGCAAGGTATTCTTCCTTGATTTCAAGGTAGTTTTCAATCACTCCATTGTGCACCAAGACAAAACGTCCTGTCTCAGAGCGGTGTGGGTGAGCATTGTCCTCAGTTGGTTTTCCGTGAGTCGCCCAACGCGTATGTCCAATACCAGTTGTCCCCTCAACACCTGCTGTCTTGGCAGACAATTCTGCGATACGACCGACAGCCTTAACCAGGTGATTTTCAGCACCACCTAGGACAAAAATCCCCGCAGAATCATAGCCACGGTATTCGAGCTTTTCAAGCCCTTGAATCAAAATATCAGTTGCATTTGTGTTTCCAACAACACCAACAATTCCACACATAGTATATACGACACAGACCAGCTGTGCTTTCTCCTTAAATTGGTATAGTCTGATTTCCCTTTTACAGAATCAGCAAAAACAGTATATACTTGTTTTTCTCACTTGTCAAGAAGAAAAATTGGTATAGTTTTTTTATCTCGCATTTTATCAGAATTTCACTTGATACCTGACAAGTCAGCATCAATTACTTATAATGAATAGAGGAGGTATTTGCCATGTGGTTTTTCTTCGCACTTTTATCAGCTATCTTTGCAGCCTTAACGTCAATTTTAGCCAAGATCGGGATTGAGGGAGTTCCATCCAATCTAGCAACCGCTATTCGTACAGTCGTCGTCATTCTTATGGCCTGGGCCATGGTTTTCTTGACCAATAGTCAGACCGAAATTGTCAACATCAGTAGAAAAAGTTGGCTCTTTCTCATCTTATCAGGCTTAGCCACTGGCGCCTCCTGGCTCTGCTACTACAAGGCCTTGCAGATGGGCAATGCGACTGAGGTATCTGCTGTCGATAAATTCAGTCTCGTCATTACCCTCGTTCTAGCCTTTTTCTTCCTACAGGATGTCCTGACGTTTAAAACAATTATTGGCTGTATCCTGATTACGATTGGGACCTTGGTGATGATATTGTAATAAAAAGTGAGATGAACACCATCTCACTCTTTTTATTCTTAAAATCCATTATGGTCGCTGAGTTCCTTGAACCAATGGCCTGATTTTTTTAGACGACGTTCCTGTGTTTCCAAGTCAAGCTCAACCAAACCGTAACGATTTTTATAGCTGTTGAGCCATGACCAGCAGTCAATAAAGGTCCATATTAAGTATCCTTTACAGTTGGCTCCATCTTCAATCGCACGGTGAAGTTCACGAAGATGTCCTTTGACAAAGTCAATACGATAGTCGTCCTGAATCATGCCATTCACACGGAATTTATCTTCACCTTCAACACCCATGCCGTTTTCGGTCAGCATCCACTCAATATTAGCATAATTTTCCTTAATATTTTGAGCGATGTCATAAATCCCTTGCTCATAAATTTCCCAACCGCGGTGGGGATTGATTTTACGGCCAGGCATGATATAAGGCTCGTAAAAATGTTCTGGCAAGATGGGACTGTCTGGATGTTTAGCAAAACGCGGCGCCATAACGCGCAAAGGTTGGTAGTAGTTGACTCCTAGGAAATCAACTGTATTCTCACGAATGAGTTCTAACTCTTCAACAGTGTACTCTGGCAGCAAATCATGATCTGCTAAAATCTCTACTAACTCTTCTGGATAAGCTCCCAGTACAGACGGGTCTAAGAAAGATTGAGCTTGGAAGAGATCGGCAATGCGAGCGGCCTTGACATCCGCAGGGTGCTGGCTACGTGGATAAGCTGGCGTCAAGTTAAGGACAATCCCAATCTTAGAATCAGGCAAAATCTCATGACAGGCCTTAACCGCAAGACTACTAGCCAGTTGTGTGTGATAGGCAACCTTAACCGCCGCTTTGGCATCTACCTTGTGAGGATAGTGGGCATCATAGAAATAACCAAACTCTACGGGGACAATGGGTTCATTGAAGGTAATCCATTGGTCCACCAAGTCACCGTAAGTCTCAAAACAAAAACGAGCATAGTCTTCATAAGCCTTGACAGTTGCCTTATTTTCCCAACCATCGCCGTCTTCTTGGAGGGCAAAAGGCAGGTCGAAGTGATAGAGATTGACTAAGAGACGAATCCCTTTGGCCTTAATAGCTTCAAAAACCTGACGGTAGAAAGTCACCCCTTGAGGATTGACTTCTCCACGACCTTGCGGGAAAATACGAGACCACTGGATAGAAGTACGAAAAGCTGTATGCCCAGTCTCTACCAAAAGCTCAATATCCTTTTCCCAGTTTTCATAGAAGGTCGATGTTTTATCAGGTCCAATTCCATTGTAGTAACGATTTGGCTCTACTTGGAACCAATAATCCCAGAGATTATCTCCTTTACCATCACCAAGCACTCGTCCTTCTGTCTGTGGTCCAGAAGTGGAGGAACCCCAGACAAAATCCTTTGGAAATTTTAGCATAGCTTTACCTCTTCATTTACTCATTTTTCCCATTATACAGAAAAAACAAGGTAAAAACTAGTTACATTTTTGCCTTGTTTTTCTTCTGATTATAGTTTTATTTCTTGCCGAGGATTTCAAGCGTTTCAAGCAAGTTGTCTGCATGAACTTCGATGGTGTCACCAGTCGCCTTAATCTTAACTTCTACGATGCCATCGGCTGCTTTTTTCCCGACAGTGATACGGATTGGCAGACCAATCAAGTCACTATCGCTAAACTTCACTCCGACACGTTCGTTACGGTCGTCTGTCAAGACTTCGTAACCAGCTCCCATCAAGCTTGCTTCAAGTTTATCTGTCAAGGCTTGCGCTTCTTCATCTTTGACATTGACAGTAATCAAGTGCACATCAAATGGTGCCAATTCTTTAGGAAAGTTAACTCCCCAAGCATAACGGTATTCCCCTTTAGGCGTTTTGTTAACAAAGAGGCGAGCGTGTTGTTCCATAACTGCTGAGAGAAGACGGCTAACACCGATACCGTAACAACCCATGATGATTGGCACAGCACGACCATTTTCGTCCAAAACATCTGCACCCATGCTTGCTGAATAACGAGTTCCGAGTTTGAAAATATGACCAATCTCGATACCACGCGCAAAGTTAAGAACGCCTTGTCCGTCTGGTGAAATTTCACCCTCACGAACTTCGCGGATATCTACATATTCTGCAGTGAAATCACGACCTGGGTTCACACCCGTCAAGTGGTAACCATCTTCGTTGGCTCCCACAACAGCATTGCGAACATCTTGTACCTTACGGTCTGCAATGATTTTCACATTTTCTGGCAAACCAACTGGACCAAGTGAACCAAAACCAGCTGGGATAACATTTGATACTTCTTCCTCGCTCGCAACATCAAAGAAATCTGCACCCAAGTGGTTCTTTAACTTGACTTCATTGAGTTGGTCATTTCCAACTAGAAGGGCTGCAACAAGCTCCCCATCTGCCATGTAAAAGAGGGTTTTAATCGTTTGCTCTTCTGACACGTTAAGGAAGGCTGCCACTTCATCGATGGATTTAACACCTGGAGTTTCGACGCGAGTCACTTCTTCTTCAGCGACAACACGATTGCTTGGTTTGTACTCGTTTGTTGCCATTTCTAAGTTAGCCGCATAGCTAGACTCACTTGAATAAGCAATGGTATCTTCACCAGAAACCATCCATTTGAGCAATTCTGCCTTGATTTCTTCTTGTACTTCTGCAGGAATTTCATCAAATGAGGCAACTGACTTGTCCAAAACAACCCAGCGGTCGAGATCTGTACGGACTGGTGTAATCGCCATAAATTCTTGGCTATCCTTACCACCCATGGCTCCACCGTCACCGATGATGGCCTTGAAGTCCAAGCCACTACGAGTAAAAATACGTTCATAGGCTGCCTTGTACTCGTCATAAGTCACATCCAAACTATCGTAATTAGCATGGAAACTATAGCCGTCTTTCATGATAAATTCACGCGTACGGAGAAGTCCGTTACGTGGACGTTTTTCATCACGGTATTTCGGTTGGATTTGGTAAAGGTTGAGTGGCAATTGCTTGTAAGACTTGACAGAGTCACGAACAATAGCTGTAAAAGTTTCTTCGTGTGTCGGACCTAGGATAAAATCTGACTTTTCACGATTTTTCAGTTTATAAAGGTCTTCACCATAGGTTTCATAACGGCCTGATTCACGCCAAAGATCAGCACTGAGAAGGGCAGGAGCCAACATCTCCACCGCACCAATCTTATCAAACTCTTGGCGCATGATATTCTTAGCTTTTTCAATCACACGGTTAGCGAGTGGTAGGTAAGAATATACACCGGCAGAAACTTGACGAACATAACCAGCACGCAACATAAGGGCGTGGCTGATAACTTGAGCATCGCTTGGCATTTCGCGAAGCGTTGGGATTAGCATTTTACTTTGTTTCATAATATTCCTCGATTATCTAAAAAAGAGTCGCATAATGTCATTCCAGGTCACAGCTAGCATCAAGACAACCATGATAACTACACCAGCCATGGTGACATAGGTTTCAATTTCTTGTTTAAGGGGTTTCCGGCGGATAGCCTCTAGGATATTGAGCACAATCTTTCCACCATCCAAAGCCGGAATCGGAATCAAATTAAAAATTCCGATATTGATGGAAATCATAGCTAGGAAATAGAGGACATTCTCAATTCCATTTTTAGCAGCATCGCTACTTGCCTTAAAAATGGCAACAGGACCACCGAGTTTGTTCAAATCTGGATGGAAAATCAAGTTTTTCAGAGCCGAAAGGATACGGAGCCCTGAGTCAGCAGCGGTTGTAAAGCCACCAACAAACATGGATAGAAAGTCTGACTTGACCCCCGGTTGAACCCCAAGAATATAACGTCCTTGATTCTCTTCTGGCGTCACAGTGACTTGTTTTTCGCTACCATTTTCAGAAATGGTCACATCCAAGGTCGGGGCTGTCTTGTCCTTGGTATCTGCTTCCACAGCCTGGGTCAAGTCTTGCCAATTCTTAACCTCATGCGAGCCGACCTTGGTGATTTGAGCTGTCTCAGCTACGCCCACCTTAGCCAAAGCTCCTTCTGGCATGACATGAAAGAGATTTGTCTGAGTATCTCTAACACCACCCTGCAAAAAGATCAGAATCCAAAAAACAACAACACCTAAGATAAAGTTATTCATGGGACCTGCAAAGTTGGTGATGAGCTTGCCCCAGATAGAAGCATTTTGATACTGTACATCCAGAGGAGCGATACGCACTTCGGTTCCATCTGCCTCAACAACTGTTGCATCGTGATCCACTGCAAAGATCTTTTCTTCTTCCAGGACCAAGCCTTTAATGAAGAGCTTGTCCTCAAAGTCAAACTGGGTTACCTGCATAGGGAGAGCTGTTTGATCCAGTTTCTTCCCAGATAGATTGATCCGTTTGACCTTACCATCCTCTGCAAGTGTTAAACTGACCGGGGTTCCTGTCTTGATCTCTGTCGCATCATCACCCCAACCAGCCATACGAACATACCCTCCTAAAGGAAGGATCCGAATGGTATAAGCAGTGCCGTCCTTACCGATATGGGCAAAAATCTTGGGGCCCATACCAATAGCAAACTCACGGACTAAAATGCCTGATTTCTTGGCAAAATAAAAATGTCCAAACTCATGCACCACCACGATAATCCCAAAAACTAGGATAAAGGTTAGCAATCCAATCATTCAATATTCCTTTCTTTAGAAGAGGCCAAATAAGTGCATCATTGGAAACACAATCAGCATGCTGTCAAAGCGATCCAACACACCGCCATGTCCAGGGATAAATTTCCCAGAATCCTTGACACCGAAATGGCGTTTCATGGCACTCTCAATCAAGTCACCAAACTGACCCGCCACACTGAAGAAGACGGCAAAGAGGCTCATTCTATAAATCCCATAAGGGAGAGCAACTGTGCTATCTACTAGCATGAAGATTGCTGTTACCAGTACCGCACCTAGAATCCCACCGATAAAGCCCTCAATACTCTTATTAGGAGAAACTCTTGGTGCCAACTTATGCTTGCCAAAATTCATCCCTATCAGGTAAGCCGCACTATCTGTCGCCCAAACGATAAAGAGGGCCAGAAGCACCTTGTCAAAACCTGCCACCCGAGCATCTAGTAAGGCATTAAAACCAAAACCAACATAAAAGCTCACAGCAATTGGAAAGGCAGCATCTTCAATCGTATAGTTTTTACTGAAAACGGTCGTCCCTAGCATAATTGTAATCAAAACACTGTAGGCAACCACATTCCCGTCAACTGGCAGGAATGTCAGATAGTTTTCTAAAGGAATTGTGAGGGCAAAGGTCGCAAAGAGGGTCAAAGCCCCCTCAATGGTCATGGTCTTTAGCCCCTTCATCTGCAAGAGTTCATGGACAGCCAGCATGGCTAACAAACCAATCCCTACCTGCAACAAGAGTCCTCCCACAAACAAAATGGGAAGGAAAATAGCCAGGGCCAATCCAGCAAACAATGTTCTCTTTTGTAAATCTTGGGTCATATCTTCTCCTAAACTCCTCCAAAACGGCGATTGCGACGATTATAGGCCGTAATAGCCTCCTGCAAAGATGTCTCATCAAAATCAGGCCATAAGGTATCCGTAAAGTAAAGCTCGCTATAGGCTGCTTGCCATGGCAAGAAATTACTCAAACGCAACTCACCACTCGTACGGATAATCAAATCTGGATCTCGCAAATCCTTGGGCAGATGCTGGGTGAAAAGATACTCCCCAACCATATCCTCTGTGATGTCACCAGGATTGATTTTGGCATCTAGAACTTCCTGAGCCAAGCTCTTAAAAGCCTGCGTAATTTCAGCACGACCACCATAGTTAAGCGCAAAATTGAGAATCAAGCCTGTATTGTTCTTGGTCAACTCCTCTGCTTTTTTCAAAGCTTCAAAAGTCGGCTTAGGTAGGCGATCTGTCTCCCCAATCATCTGAATCTTAACATTATTTGCATGCAATTCAGGGACGTAGTTATCATAAAACTCGACTGGCAAGTTCATGATAAACTTGACTTCTTGATCTGGGCGCGTCCAGTTTTCCGTTGAAAAGGCATAGACTGTGATGACCTTAACTCCCATCTTATTAGCTGCCTTGGTCACCTTTTGGAGGGCTTCCATCCCTGCCTTATGACCAAAAACCCGTGGTTGCATTCGTTTTTTAGCCCAGCGACCATTTCCATCCATGATGATGCCAATGTGAGCAGGAACCTGTGTTGGAACCTCAACTTCTACAGCTTTATCTTTCTTAAAAAATCCAAACATGATCTTATTCCTATTCAAAAATCTATCGTTTCATTATACCATATTTCCCTCTATTCTTCTATTGCTAAGTTACTGCCCTGCTTACAGATAGACAAAAATAAGCCGCCTGATTGGGCGACTTTATTTTATAGGGAGATTATTATGAAAAAGTTTTAGGAGTTTAAGTTAAGTTTTTCTTAACTTATGAACTCAGTATACACCTCCTAGCTTAAATTTTTCTTAAGTTTTTTGAGAAAGTGAGATTTTTCCATTTTTCTTGCCATTTTTTCTTGGACAAACGCTCTTGATAGAGTTTCATTCGGCCCTCATTCTCTAAGAAATGAGGAGTCGGGGAAACTTGAAACTTTAAAATATCCTCCAAACCATAGGGGGCAAAGAGCTCTAAAGTAGAATCTTCATTCAAGCGAAGGCCTACCGCCGTGCAACGCTCGGGATACTTACTCATAGCATCACGAGAACTCGTGTAGGGTGCAGTGTGGGGACTGTGAAGGTGCATATAGACCTGATTTTTCAACTCCCACTGATACTGGGGAAAATCCTCTTTCAGCTTGCTCTCTATGCCCAACGTATCTTCATAAGAGATAGCTGGATCAAAGAAAATCACATCTACATCTGTTTCACGGTCAAAAGGCGATTTGTCTGACAAGAGATTCCAGATAAAATTTCTGACAGAACCTGCCGCCAACCACGAGTCTTGCAGACCAAGGTCTCGGATGATGGTCAGAATAGCCACCATATCAGGATTTTCTCTAACATTATCTAGGATTTCTTGTTTATTTTTCATTATACTCATAGCCCAAATGCTCGTAGGCCTTAGCTGTTGCCACCCGTCCAGACCGTGTCCGCATGATAAAACCTTTTTGGATGAGGTAGGGTTCATACATATCTTCCACCGTCTCACGTTCTTCAGCAATATTAACCGAAAGGGTTCCTAAACCAACTGGACCACCACCGTACATCTCAATCATGGTACGAAGGATTTTTTGATCCACATAGTCTAACCCCTCATGGTCTACATCCAGCATGGTCAAGGCCTTATCAGTAATGACATCATCAATTAAACCATCTCCCATAATCTGGGCAAAATCGCGCACGCGCTTAAGGAGACGATTGGCAATACGAGGGGTCCCACGACTGCGCAAGGCCAGCTCAGCAGCCGCCTCATGGGTGATTTCCATCTCAAAAATATCTGCCGTCCGCTCAACAATCTCTGTCAAGTCAGCGTGGGCATAGTATTCCATATGACCTGTAATCCCAAAACGTGCTCTCAAAGGATTAGAAAGCATACCCGCACGAGTCGTCGCACCAATCAAGGTAAAAGGTGGCAAGTCCAGATGGACACTGCGACCGCCTTCCCCTGCTCCAATCATGATATCAATGTAGAAGTCCTCCATGGCACTATAAAGCACCTCTTCCACCGACATGGGCAAGCGATGAATCTCGTCAATAAAGAGGACATCTCCAGGCTCCAAGTCATTTAAAATCGCTACCAAGTCACCCGCTTTTTCGATAACAGGACCAGACGTTTGCTTGAGATTGACTCCTAGTTCATTGGCAATGACAAAAGCCATGGTTGTTTTCCCAAGTCCTGGAGGGCCAAACAAAAGAACATGGTCCAGCGCCTCATCCCGCATTTTGGCTGCTTCGATAAATATTTGCAGCTGATTCTTGACCTTGTCCTGACCGATATATTCACGTAAGTATTGAGGACGGAGCGTACGTTCAACTAACTCCTCTTCCCCCATTATCTCATTATCTAAAATTCTACTCATGGCTCTATTATATCAAAAATCCAAGCCACAAACAAAAAAGCCACCTGATTGGGTGGCCTCTTTAGGGAGATTATTATGAAAAAGAAAGGATTAGGATTTCATTAAATAAAGTTAGGAGGTCTTTATCTAATGACTATATGATACACGAGGAGACTTAAAATTACCTTAACTTTTTTCTGATTTATCATTTTTTTAGAAAAATTTTTTCCAAATGAAATTTCCTTTCTCAAGTCACAAAAAAGCCACCTGATTGGGTGACTTCTTTAGGAGATTATGATGAAAAAGAAAAGTTTAGGATTTCATTAAATAAAGGGTACTCAATGAAAATCGAAATCAGACTAGGCAGATAGACGCAAGTATAACTATAGTTAGCTAAGTCGACTCTAACGAAGGTTGATGAGATTTTCGAAGAGTAATTAGGAGGTCTTTATTTAATGACTATATAATACACGAGGAGACTTAAACTTTACTTAAGAAAAATAATTATTTTTATTTTTTTCGATCGACCCAAATCATTCCTGTGCAATCGTAAGTAGATAAGGTTTCAAATCCCAGAGAACGATAGAATCCCAAGGTTTTTTCTGTATGTTCGGTCACTAGTTGGACTTGATAGGCATCTTTGTAATCCTCTAAAGCTTTTTTCATTAAGGCACTGCCAATCCCTTGGCGCTGATAGCTAGGCAAAACGATCAAATCCTGGACAAAAACCGATGAGAAACCATCTCCGACCAAACGGACCAAGCCCACCACGGCACCGCCATCAAGTGCCAGATAAATCGCTAATGAGTAAGATAAGGCCTTCTCCAACATCTGGGGTTGATGTGTATAGTTTGTCCAACCGACTGCCTGATAGAGATGCAAAACATCATTTATATTTACTAATTCTTGCTTTCTAACGGTAATCATGTCAGCACCTCTTAGATTTCTCTCAAACTCTTGTACTGCCGTCCATTCTTGTCAAAATTTTTAGGAGCCAGCCATGCTTCCAAACGAGCTTTGACTTGAGGCCAGTCCTTATCAATCATAGAGAGCCAATCCGTATCCCTCGTACGCCCCTTATAAACGACTGCCTGACGGAAGGTTCCTTCATAGACAAAGCCCAAACGTTCCGCAGCTCGTCTTGATGGGAGATTTAGAGAATCACATTTCCACTCATAGCGACGATAGTTGAGTTCCTCAAAAACATAGCGAGCCAAGAGATACTGGGCTTCTGTTCCTATCCTCGTCCCCCTAAGTGCTGGTGAAAAGGTGACGGCACCCACTTCTATTACTCGGTTATTCTGGTCAATGCGCATGAGAGAAAAAGTTCCCAAGGCCTTACCAGTTGCCTTGTCTATAATCGCATAGTAAAAACGATCCTTACGAGCCAACATCTGATTTAAGACGGTGACCAGTTCCGCCATATCTGCCATCGGCTCCTGAAAGAGGTAGGTCCACATCTCCCGAGGCGTATCTGGACCATAGACAGCTAGCAAATCCTCCGCATGCTTTTCCACTGAAAGAGCTTCTATCCGAGCGTAGCGCCCTTCTAAGAAATCAATGGAAGGCCGTTCTCCTGGTGTATAACCTTCCATTGACTCACCAATCATCTGACCATATTCGTTTATTGGCATTGCTTTCTCCTTGATTTGCTTTTCAAACTTTACAGTTGCACATAGTATATCATACTTTCATGAAAAAATTCAAAAAATCCTCCAGATTCTACTCTGAAGGATTCCTATCTTATTTCACAACGATATTAACGAGTTTAGTTGGCTCAAACAGTTTGGGGAACTGTTTGAGGTTGGAAATCAGCAAATAAATTGGTTATTTCACAACAATATTAACCAATTTATTTGGTACACTAATCACCTTCACGATTTCCTTACCGTCAATTTCTGCTTTAACTTTTTCGTCATCGAGAGCAATTTCTTGCAATTCTTCGCGTGAGAGGTCTTTAGCGACCATGAGTTTGGCACGAACTTTACCTTTGATTTGGACGACGATTTCGATTTCGTCCTCAACCAATTTGCTTTCGTCCCAAGTAGGCCAAGCTACGTAAGAGATGGACTCACCTGTTGCTGCAACAGTTTGCCAGAGTTCTTCTGCCAAGTGAGGTGCAAATGGGGCAATCAATTGGATAAAGCCTTTGGCATAGTCTACATAAAGCTTATCTTCCTTGTTAGCAGCGTTGACAAAGACCATAAGTTGGGCAATGGCTGTGTTGAATTTCATGGATTCGATTTGCTCAGTAACAGATTTAACGGTTTCGTTATAAATCTTGTCAAGAGCACCATTATTTTCCGCAGCGATTTCTTTACTTGTAATCAAACGGTATACACGGTCTAGGAACTTACGGCTTCCTTCCAAACCTTCTTCTGACCAAGCGATTGAAGCGTCAAGTGGCCCCATGAACATTTCATAAACACGAAGGGTATCGGCACCGTATTGTTCCACCACATCATCTGGGTTGACAACGTTCTTGAGCGATTTAGACATCTTAGCTGGCGCTTGCTCCAACTCTTCTCCTGTTTCCACATGGAAGAAGGATCCGTCACGTTTTTCAACCTTGTCAGTCGCTACAAGCGCGCCACGGTGGTCACGGTAGCTTGTTCCCAAAATCATTCCTTGGTTAAAGAGTTTTTGGAATGGCTCTTTAGTAGGTACAACACCAAGATCATAGAGGAATTTGTGCCAGAAACGAGCGTAGAGCAAGTGAAGCACAGCATGCTCTGCACCACCCACGTAGATATCTACTGGCAACCATTGTTTGAGGAGATCCTCATCGGCCAATTTTTCTGTGTTATGTGGGTCGATATAGCGGAGGTAGTACCAACTTGAACCTGCCCATTGTGGCATAGTGTTTGTTTCACGACGACCTTTGACACCATCTTCACGAGTCACTTCAAGCCAGTCTGTCAAGTTAGCCAATGGGCTTTCCCCTGTACCTGAAGGACGGATATCCTTGGTGACTGGCAAGACAAGTGGCAATTCACTTTCAGGAACAGCTGTTGAAGTCCCATCTTCCCAATGAATGATTGGAATTGGCTCACCCCAGTAACGTTGACGACTAAAGAGCCAGTCGCGGAGACGGTAGGTCACCTTCTCTTGACCACATTCATTTTCTTCCAACCAAGCCACAATCTTAGCAATAGCGTCTTCTTTGTTAAGGCCATCAAGGAAGTCTGAATTAACGTGAAGTCCATCTTCAGTATAGGCAGCTTCTTCAACGTTTCCACCTTCAAGTACTTCTACGATTGGAAGGTCAAATTGTTTGGCAAATTCCCAGTCACGTTGGTCGTGGGCTGGAACAGCCATTACCGCACCTGCTCCATAGCTAGCAAGAACATAGTCCGCAATCCAGATTGGAATTTCCTTGCCATTGACAGGGTTGATAGCATAAGCACCAGTCCAAACACCAGTTTTTTCCTTTGCAAGGTCGGTACGAGCCAAGTCAGACTTAAGACTAGCTTGGTGTTTGTAGTCAGCTACTGCCTCAGCTTGCTCTGGACTTGTGATAGCGTCAACCAAGTCATGCTCAGGAGCCAAGACAGTGAAAGTCGCACCAAAAAGGGTATCAGGACGAGTCGTAAAGACTGTGAATTCTTTGTCTGTTCCTTTCACTTTGAAGGTTACATTGGCACCAGTTGATTTACCAATCCAGTTGCGTTGCATATCCTTGATAGATTCTGGCCAATCCAACTCATCCAAGTCATTAAGCAAGCGCTCTGCATAAGCAGTGATTTTAAGCATCCATTGGCGCATTGGTTTGCGGACAACGGGATAGCCACCACGCTCAGAAGTTCCATCAGGAAGCACTTCTTCATTGGCAATGGCTGTTCCTAGTTCCTCAACCCAGTTTACTGGCACTTCAGCTTCATAGGCCAAGCCTTTTTCGTAAAGCTTGGTGAAGATCCACTGAGTCCACTTGTAGTAGTTTGGATCTGTCGTGTTGACTTCACGATCCCAGTCGTAAGAGAATCCAAGCGCATTGATTTGGCGTTTGAAGTTAGCAATGTTTTCCGCTGTAAATTCTGCTGGGTCATTCCCCGTATCCATAGCGTATTGCTCTGCAGGCAAACCAAAGGCATCCCAACCCATTGGATGAAGGACATTGTAGCCTTGCGCACGTTTGTAACGGCTGAGAATATCCGTTGCTGTATAACCTTCTGGGTGTCCTACGTGCAATCCAGCTCCTGAAGGATATGGGAACATATCGAGAGCATAAAACTTCGGTTTTGAGGCATCTGTTCCTGTCTTAAATGTATGATGTTGAGCCCAATAGCCCTGCCACTTAGGCTCAATTTCCTTATGATTGTAAAAACTCATGCTATTTCTCCAATTTTATGATGTTACTATTATACCATTTTTGAGGGAATTTGAAAGACGAGAAAGAATCTTTTCCCCTCCCTTATCAAGAAAGATTGGCTCTAAAAGCACTCTTACTTAGCTGAAGAAAAAAATTAGCTCCTCTGAGGAGCTATCTTCTATCAATGCTTATTTTCTTCCATCTTCTCGCGTCCCAGTTCCCGATAGCTACGGTCGCCAACGACTTGGACCGTAAACTGACCGTTCTCGTATTCAAGAATAGTCACGCTACCATTATCGAGACCATGCGGATGCATGCCATTGATTAGATAAACAATGGTACCAATGGTCATTCCATGGCTTACGACGAGAGCATTTCCCCCACCTTGTTCTTCCATTTCTTTGGCAATCGCTTCAAAGCCTTCCTTGATTCGACTACTGAGTTTTTCCCAACCTTCCGCCCAGCCAGCTGTATCAACCTCAACTAGACCTTCTGCTAGTTCTGCATAGGACAACTGATGAACATGGTCAACATTGAAAATTCTCGGAATCAACCCCATAAAGAGGTCCCCATCATAGGCTCCATCAAAACTACCAAAACACCACTCACGGATTCGCTTATCCATTCGATAAGGAATTTTCCCCTGCAAGCCAAGTTCTTCCAGGATAATTCCCATGGTTTGAATAGTGCGCCCTGAATCGCTAGAATAAGCTCGGTCAAACTGCAAACCAGACTCTCTCAAGCCAATTCCTAACTCATGAATTCCCAACTCACCTTCTGCTGTTAGAGGTGTATCACTCCATCCTTGCGCACGTCCAATCGTGTTAAACATCGTTTTTCCATGACGAACCAAGTACAATCTTACTTTAGACATTTTCTATCCTCCATTTTCTTCTATTATATCATGGATCAAAGAAATATGGCTCTATAATATTTGTAGTGGGTAAATCCCCTATAGATATTATGGAGCCTATTTTGTTGTAGAAAAAAAAAGTCCCATAAGATCTATAATGAAAAGCGACCAAACCATCATTAGAAAGAATCATATGGAACCATTACATT
>CAJNCS010000006.1 GCA_905221325.1 bacterium | reverse complement strand
TAGTCCGTACGGGATTCGAACCCGTGTTACCGCCGTGAAAAGGCGGTGTCTTAACCCCTTGACCAACGGACCTTGAGCTTTTCAACTCTTTCTATTATACCTACTTTTTTACCTTTGTCAAGAACTTTTTTCAGTGAAGTTGATTTTTCTTTTCTTCACTAACTTAACCACTGCTTCTGTTCGTGCAGTGTGGGGAAACATATCGACCGACTGGATATACTGGAGGTCATAGACTTTTACTAGTTTAACCAAATCTCGTGCCAAGGTCGAAACATTGCAAGATACATAGACCATTTTTTCTGGAACATAGGTCAGAATGATATCCAGTAGCTTATCATCTAAGCCTGTACGAGGAGGATCGACTATCAAGGCATCCGCTCGGTAGCCTTCTTGATACCAGCGTGGAATAATCTCTTCTGCTGTCCCCGCTTCGTAATGGGTATTGTCAAACCCCATTTTTTGAGCATTTCGCTTGGCATCTTCTATGGCTTCTGGAATAATATCCATCCCTCTGAGACTCTTGACCTTATTTGCGAAGGCAAATCCGATCGTCCCAACACCGCAATAGGCATCAATCAGATGATCCTCTTCGCTGACATCCAGAGCTTTAACTGCTTCACTATAGAGAATTTCTGTCTGCTCAGGATTAAGCTGATAGAAAGCTCGAGGGGAGAGAGAAAACTCATAGCCAAGTACTCCTTCTTGAATACTCTCTTGACCCCAGATAATTTCCGTCTTTTCACCATAGATTTCACTTGTTTTTGATGTATTTGTATTGACAGCAACCGTGACAACTTCTGGAAAATCATTGACTAAGTCTTTGACCAGTTGATTTAAATTAAGCTGGCGATTTGTGACAATGATAATCTGAACTTGACCCGTTTTTCTCGCTCGGCGTACCATGATGGTGCGAACACCGAGCGTTTTTCTCTCATCGGTGATGGGAATTTGATGATAAGTGAGAAGCTCAGCTAGGCGATTCGCAATCACTTGGGTTTCCTTATCTTGTACCAAACAGTCTTTCAACTCTACGAGATAATGAGAGTTTTGCGCATACAAACCTGCTTTGACCTGATTTTTAAATTTCCGAGTTTGAAATTGCAACTTAGCACGGTAGTACTTTGGTTCCTGCATTCCGATAGTTGGACGGATTTCATAGTTTTCATATCCTGCAGGAGCAAATTTTTTCAGGGCTTGATGGAGCAAATCCGTTTTGAACTCTAGCTGTTTATCGTAATGAAGATGCATGATCTGGCAACCGCCACATTCATTATAAATCGTACAAGCCGGTACGACTCGAAATTTCGACTTCTTATTAACCTTTAGTAATTTTGCTTCAACAAAGTTTCGTTTAATAGAAGTAATCTGACAATAGATGTCTTCTCCTTTGAGGGCGCCTGGCACAAAAACGAGGGTTTTCTGGTAGAAACCGATTCCCTCACCATTGATACCCATCCGCTTGATTTTTAAAGGTATTTTTTGTTTAACTTTCAGATTCATACCCCTATCTTATCACATTTTAGGGTATAATAGAACTATGAAAATCACAAAACTTGAAAAGAAAAAACGTTTCTACTTGATGGAACTAGATGGACAGCAAACCTCTTATATCACGGAGGATACCATTGTCCGTTTTATGCTAACTCGAGATAAGGCCATTAGTAAAGAAGAACTTACCGAGATTCAGGACTTTGCTCAGTTTTCTTATGGTAAGAACCTCGCTCTCTACCATTTATCCTTCAAGGCTCGTACTGAAAAGGAAGTGAGAGAGTATCTGAAAAAGTATGATCTTGATGAAAAAATCACTAGTCAAGTTATCGCTAATCTTAAAGAAGATAAGTGGATTAATGATCGTCAGTATGCCTACTCTATCGTCAATGCCAATCAACTTTCTGGAGATAAGGGGCCTTATATGCTGGCTCAGAAACTGTCTCAAAAAGGAGTTGCTAAATCAACTATTGAAGATGTTCTAAAGGATTTTGATCTTACAGAGGTCGCTCAACGTGTGGCGGAAAAACTACTTAAAAAATACACGGGAAAGCTTCCTGCTCGCGCTTTGCAAGATAAGATTATTCAAAACTTAACTAACAAGGGCTTCTCCTATGCTGATGCTAAAAGTGCCTTTGATGACTTGGACAGTCAAGTTGATCAAGAAACAACTCAAGAACTCATTTTTAAAGAGTTAGACAAACAATATACTAAATACGCTCGCAAATATGAAGGTTACGAACTAAAGCAACGATTGACTCAAGTTTTAGCTAGAAAAGGCTATGATTTTTCGGATATAGCAAGCGCTCTCAGAGAATATCTTTAACATTTTCGTGTAAAATTCAAAAAAATTAGACCAATTTATGATATAATAGTAGATGATAAACTTATAAATTGTAGAAAGTTGGTTAGTTATGAAACTTCCAAAAGAAGGCGACTTTATTACAATTCAAAGTTATAAGCATGATGGGAGTCTCCACCGTACTTGGCGGGACACCATGGTACTAAAAACAACAGAGAACGCTATTATTGGCGTCAACGACCACACACTTGTTACCGAAAGTGACGGTCGTCGTTGGGTAACTCGAGAACCGGCTATTGTTTACTTTCACAAAAAATATTGGTTTAATATCATTGCCATGATTCGTGATAATGGGATTTCCTACTATTGCAATATGGCCAGCCCCTACTATCTAGATGAGGAAGCCCTGAAATACATTGATTATGATTTGGATGTCAAGGTCTTCACTGATGGCGAAAAGCGTCTCTTGGACGTTGAAGAGTATGAGCGCCATAAACGCAAAATGAAGTATCCTGATGATTTAGACTATATTTTGAAAGAGCATGTTAAAATCCTTGTTGATTGGATTAACAATGGACGCGGTCCTTTCTCAGAGGCCTATGTCAACATTTGGTACAAACGCTACATAGAACTAAAGAATCGGTAAAGTTGTCAAACTGGGGTGAGAGCCCTGGTTTTTTTATTTGAAAAACCCAGCTTTTCAGCTGGGTTGCTTTCTATATATCTAATTTAGTAACAGTAAACTTGATGTGGGAATAGTCTTTTTCAACATCCTTATCCAACAAGAAAGCCGTGGCATCCTTCTTAACCTGAACAAGATCAATGTTCTGGGCTTGAGCTGCATAGACGCATCCACAATAACATTGACGATAAATATCATACTCCTCGCACATCTCCACCGAGCGCTTGTAGCCTTGATTTTTCTTGAAATCACTTGGAAGATAGTGGGTCGTATAAATCTTTTGTACATCAATTCCGATGCTGTTGATGGTTTGAGAATTCTTATGGGGACTGATGGTCAAAGCTGAACCAAAGTAGTCAAAGCCCAAGTCCATAGCTACCTGTGCTGTTTTGTCCAAACGGTAATCAAAACAAACCTTGCAACGATCACCACCTTCTGGTTCTTCTTCCAGTCCTCTGACTAACTTCCGATATTCATTGGGTTCATAAGGCGCTTCTATGTACTGGACCGTATTTCCTGTTTGCTCATTGAAATCACTGACAAATTTCTTGGTGACGTAAGCCCGCTTGTGGTATTCTGCCTTGGGATGGATATTGGAATTGGCAAAATAGATGGTCACATCAGCGTACTTGGTCAGATATTCTAGGGTATAGGTACTACAAGGAGCACAGCAAACATGCATGAGAATAGCGGGACGTTGCTCATTTTTCTCCCAAACTTGAACCATTTTTTGCATAACACGGTCATAATTAATCTTCTGGTTGGGATTCATCTTGCTCAGAATTTCTTCTACATCAATCATGTTCTTCTCCTTCTTCTAGTCTTATTTTATCATATAAGTTAGGAGAGCTCAAATCAATTTTAGAAGAGAAAACCATAAAAGGAGGGATGCATGTTCCCTCCTTTTGTGTTTTTTATAAGTTACTTTTACATCATGCCGCCCATCATGCTTGGATCCATTGCTGAAACTGGGGCTGCTGGTTCCGGTTTATTGGCTACGACTGCTTCTGTTGTCAAAATCAAGCTGGCTACAGATGCTGCATTTTGAAGGGCTGAACGGCTCACTTTCACTGGGTCGATGATTCCCTCTTCAATCATATTGACCCATTCACCTGTTGCAGCATTGAAGCCTGTACCCACTTCAGCATTTTTCAAACGATCGATAACGATCGATCCTTCAAATCCTGCATTGTGAGCGATTTGACGGACAGGTTCTTCCAAGGCACGGAGAACAATGTTGCGTCCTGTGGCTTCATCTCCTGTCAATTCTAAATCAGCCACGGCTGGAATAACATTTACAAGAGCAGTTCCACCACCAGCAACGATCCCTTCTTCCACGGCTGCACGAGTAGCGTTAAGGGCATCTTCAATGCGGAGTTTCATTTCTTTCAACTCAGTTTCAGTTGCAGCTCCGACCTTGATGACTGCGACACCACCAGACAATTTTGCCAAGCGCTCTTGCAATTTTTCACGGTCAAATTCAGAAGTTGTAGTTTCGATTTGAGACTTGATAACCGCAACACGGTGAGAAATCGCTTCAGGATTTCCAGCACCTTCTACGATAACCGTGCTGTCTTTGTCCACAGTCACTCTAGCGGCTTGACCTAGCGCTTCAATAGTAGCGTCTTTCAACTCAAGACCAAGATCTTCTGTGATGACTGTTCCGCCTGTCAAGATAGCGATGTCTTCTAACATGGCTTTACGGCGGTCCCCAAAGCCAGGTGCCTTAACTGCTACTACGTTGAAGGTTCCACGAATCTTGTTCAAAACAAGAGTTGGAAGAGCTTCGCCATCTACATCATCCGCAATAATCAAGAGTGGACGATTGCTTTGGAGAATACTTTCTAGAAGTGGCAAGATTTCTTGGATATTTGAAATCTTCTTATCAGTAATCAAAATGTATGGATTTTCAAGGTCAGCCACCATTTTTTCGCTATCTGTCACCATGTACTGTGAAAGGTAACCGCGGTCAAACTGCATTCCTTCCACGACTTCAAGTTCCGTTTCCATACCACGTGACTCTTCAATGGTGATGACTCCATCTTTGCCAACTTTTTCCATAGCTTCAGAGATGTATTCGCCGACTTTCTCAGAACGAGAAGATACGGCAGCAACTTGAGCGATGGCTTCTTTATTAGCAACTGGAATGGCATTGTTTTTCAAGGCTTCTACAGCTGCGGCAACTGCTGCTTCAATCCCACGACGGATACCGATTGGGTTGGCACCCGCAGTGACGTTTTTGATTCCTTCGCGGACGATCGCTTGGGTCAAAACAGTTGCAGTAGTTGTCCCGTCACCTGCGATATCATTGGTTTTTGAAGCTACTTCTGATACCAATTTGGCACCCATATTTTCAAAATGGTCTTCTAATTCAATTTCTTTAGCAATAGTAACACCGTCATTGGTAATCAATGGTGAGCCAAATGATTTTTCAAGAACGACATTACGGCCTTTTGGTCCCAAGGTTACTTTAACAGTGTCTGCAAGGATATCGACACCACGAACCATAGCTGAACGAGCATCAGATGAAAATTTAATTTCTTTTGACATACTTACTTTCTCCTTCTATTCTTCAATGATAGCCAAAATGTTAGCTTCGCCTACGATAATGTACTTTTCATCGCCATCTTTGACATCAAGACCTGCGTGGGCTTCAACTAAGACACGGTCTCCAGGCTTAACGCTTGGAGCCACCAAGTCACCATTCAAGGTACGAACACCTTGTCCAGTAGCTACAACTTGGGCTGTTTTTGTTTTTTCTTGAGCTGATCCTGCAAGGACAAAGCCTCCAACAGTTTGTTCTTTTTCTTCGATTTTCAAGACCACACGGTCTCCTAATGGTTTCAACATCTGTTTTCCTCCATGATGAACTACATATTATTAGCACTCTTTGTAACCGAGTGCTAATTTATAGTTCTATTGTATCACTTGGTCAGAAATAGTCAAGAAAAAAGTTTGAATTTCTCAAGATAAAAAGCCTGAGACCAACTCAGACTTTTCACTACTTAAAATGGCAATTCTTCCTCTTCCAAGACCAGGTCTGCCAAATCCTGTCCTGCATTATTTTCACGCATAGCACGTTGGGCACGACTTTCCAAGAGTTGGAATCCTGTGGCGAGAACTTCAGTCACATAGTTCATATGACCATTTTTCTCAAAGCGACGGGTACGCAACTCCCCATCAACAGAAATAAGACTACCTTTGGTTGCGTAACTTGCCATGGTTTCAGCTAATTTTCCCCAAAGAACCAGATTGACAAAGTCAGCTTCACGTTCCCCATTTTGGTCTTTGTAACGACGGTTCACAGCGATAGTTGCACGCGCCACTGACTTGTCATTGTTGGTTTTGTGCAGTTCTGGTGTAGACGTCAAACGCCCGATCAAGATAACTTTATTATACATTTTTCATCCTCCTACTTATCTATTCGCAGACAATCAAAAAAAGTTACAAAAATTTGTAACTTTTCGAGAAAATTTTTTATTTTTTATGAACCATGAAACCTGTCGCCTGTTGATTGGCCATAATAGTCATATCTGTAATCTGCACCCGACGGGGTTGACTGGTCACATAGACAACAGTGTCTGCGATATCCTGAGCTTGCAAGGCTTCAATTCCCTGATAGACGGTCGCAGCACGCTCTTTGTCACCATGAAAACGTACCGCAGAAAAATCTGTTTCAACAATTCCAGGCTGAATGGTGGTCACCTTGATATCTGTCGCAATGGTATCAATTCGCAGTCCATCTGAAAAAGTCTTGACTGCAGCCTTGGTGGCTGAGTAAACAGCTGCCCCAGCATAGGCATAGATTCCTGCGGTCGATCCCATATTGATAATATGACCTTGATTGGCTGCTACCATAGAAGGCAAGAAACAGCGAGTAACTGCCATCAAACCCTTGACATTGGTATCCAACATGGTCAGCATATCCAATTCTTCATAGTCTTGATAGGGAGCCAAGCCAAGAGCCAGTCCGGCGTTATTGACCAAGATATCAATCTTACCTATCGTTTCCAAAATATCGGAGCAGACAGTCTTGACCATGGTCATATCCGTGACATCCAGTGGAAAGATCCAAACTGTTTGATTTGGAAAAGTTTCTGCAAATTCCGACTTGAGGGCTTCTAGTCTGTCTGTCCGTCGCCCAGTTAGGACGACATTCACCCCCTGCTCCAGATAAGCACGCGCAATCGCTTCACCGATTCCTGAGGTCGCTCCTGTAATCACTACATTTTTCGCCATCTTATCCCCCTCTATCTGGTGTATCAGATACTGACAATTTCCTAGGCAGTCCAGTGTTTAGCTGGGTCAAATGGAGTTCCAACAACTTGGTCTTCTGATAATTCAATAATCCCACGTTTTTGCGGAGCATTTAGCAAATGCAATTCACGAGGGCTACACATCATGCCAAAACTCTTTTCACCACGAAGCTCGCCTGGAAAAATGAGATTGCCTTTTGGCATCATCGCTCCAGAAAGAGCTACAATGGTTTTCAACCCAACACGCGCATTAGGTGCTCCTGCCACGATTTGCACTGTCTTGTCACTTGCGACTGCAACTTGGCAGATGTTGAGGTGGTCACTATCTGGATGAGCTACCATCTCGATAATCTCACCGACAACAAACTTAGGTTCTTTGTCATTGACAATTTCTTCTGCAAAGCCTTCCGCTCGCAATTCTTGGTTCAAACGTTCTACTTGTTCATCTGTCAAAAAGACTTGACCACGCTCTGCAATTTCAAACAAACTTGAAACTTCGAAAATATTCCAAGCCACTGTTTCTCCATTTTCTTTGAGGAAAACACGGGCTACTTTGCCTTTGCGCTCCACGTCCAGTTTGGCATCTCCGCTATTTTTCACGATGACCATAAGGACATCGCCGACATGCTCTTTGTTATATGTAAAAATCATTGTTTCCCTTTTCTCCTATTTCAGTCCTGCTAAAAAGTCGTTAATTTGTTCCTTGCTTTTACGGTCGCGATTGACAAAACGACCGATTTCCTTGTCCTTTTCTAGAACAACAAGGCTAGGAATCCCGTAAACATCCCAGATTTTGGCCAGATCCAGATACTGATCTCGGTCCACTCGAATAAAGGTGAACTCTGGATTTGTCTCCTCAATCTCTGGCAAGGCAGGATAGATATAACGACAATCACCGCACCAATCCGCCACAAAAAGAAAGACCTTCTTGCCATCTTGCTCGACAAAACCTGCTAGCTCTTCTATACTACTGGGAATAATCATAAGGCTTCTTCCTCATAGACCAGGTCTTCATTTTCATAGACAAAGGTATAGTGACGGCCATCCTCGAAAATGACGCCTCCGACGAGTCGCTCTAGGCTACTTTCGTAGACTTGAACATAGAGAGTCGCAATCTCACCCATATCTGAGAAAAGTTCGCTCACGATAGCGGTCAACTCTTCTTGCGTCTTCATCAGTTTGTGGTTATCTGCTGCTTTTTTGGCACCCAAAGCGAGGGCACTTAGACCAGCCACAGTCAAGCCAGTCATCCATAATTTCTTAGCTTTCATACCATTCATTGTAACACAAAAAGGGCTCTAGGACAAATAGGGAAGCCGTATACGAACAAGGAAAATCTCTTCCCTCAGTGAGTCTAATTCTTATTGCCAAGCGCCTGAGTTCCTGAATGAATTAAAAAATCTCTGAAATTGCTCTCAGAGATTAGAAGATAACTAGTTACTGTTCTCAACTGCTGCAGTGACAAAGGCTGTGTAGAGTTCCTCTGGACGGTTTGGACGGCTGGAAAGTTCAGGGTGATACTGACACGCTACAAAGAATTTATTTTCAGGAATCTCTACAATTTCTACCAATCGATTGTCTGGAGAAACACCTGAGAAGACAAAACCTGCTGCATCAAACTGTTCACGAAAGGCGTTGTTAAACTCATAACGGTGACGGTGACGGCGTTGCACCACTTCTTGATTATGATAAGCAGCCGCTGCTTTAGAGCCACGTTTCAACTTAGATGGATAAAGTCCCAAACGAAGGGTTCCACCCATATCTTCAACATCAACCTGATCACGCATGATATCAATGATAGGGTATTTTGTATCTGGTGCAAGTTCTGCAGAATTGGCACCTTCAAGTCCTAAAACGTGACGAGCAAACTCGATACAAGTCAACTGCATTCCCAAGCAGACACCCAACATTGGAACATCATTCTCACGCGCATAGCGGATGGATTGGATTTTTCCTTCTGTACCACGTTGACCGAAACCGCCTGGTACGATGATTCCGTCCGCATCAGACAAGAGTTCTGCTACATTCTCTGCTGTCACATCATTGGCATTGATCCAATTAATCTTCACTTCTGCGTCGTTGGCATAACCAGAGTGTTTCAAGGCTTCAACCACTGAGATGTAGGCATCTTGCAACTCCACATACTTACCAACGAGGGAGATCTTGACTTGTTTCTTGAGGTTCATGACCTTGTCCACCATGGCTGACCATTCTGTCATATCTGCTACTGGTGCGTCTAGTTTCAAATGGTCACAGACAATTTGGTCCATGCCTTGTGCCTGCAAATTCAATGGAATTTGGTAAAGGTGTTCGACATCCAAAGACTCGATAACGGCTTCTGGAGCTACGTCACAAAACTGAGCTAGTTTATTTTTAATTCCTTGACCAGCTGGTTTTTCTGTACGAATGACCAACATATTTGGCTGGATTCCCAAACCACGCAATTCTTTTACAGAATGTTGAGTTGGCTTGGTCTTCATCTCACCAGCAGCCTTTAGATAAGGAAGCAAGGTTGTATGGATATACATAACATTATCTGCACCCACATCTGCCTTCATCTGACGAAGGGCCTCTAGAAATGGCAAGGACTCGATATCCCCAACGGTTCCACCAACCTCTGTGATAGTGACATCCGAATCAGTCGTTACAGCAGCACGCTTGATTTTTTCTTTCAAAGCATCTGTGATATGAGGAATGACTTGAACAGTTGCACCAAGGTATTCTCCACGGCGTTCCTTACGAAGAACTTCACTATAGATTTTACCAGTTGTCACGTTGGAATATTTGTTGAGATTGATATCGATGAAACGTTCATAGTGACCCAAGTCCAAATCTGTCTCAGCCCCATCATCTGTCACAAAGACTTCCCCGTGCTGGTAAGGACTCATGGTTCCCGGATCAATATTGATATAAGGATCAAATTTTTGAATGGTTACTTTGAGACCACGATTTTTCAAGAGACGGCCTAGACTTGCTGCGACAATCCCTTTCCCAATAGACGATACCACACCACCAGTTACAAAAATATATTTCGTAGACATAGATTCCTCTTTCTAAAATGCTCAAGGCCTTGTTAACTACGAGGGGAGATAGAAAACAAGACCCTTATGAATAACGACATTTCAAGAAAAACTTCCTGAAAAAACAAAAATAGCTCCCTAGTAACTAGGGAGCCCCGACCTCTAAAAGAGGTGCCCGAACAATATAATACCTTAAAGCAGAACATTTGTCAACCCGAATCGGTAAAACCTGAAAATAAGAAGATTACTTTCAGAAAACCAACTAAAGATCCACATCCAAACAGATGACTTGTTCAAGGAACGAAAAAGGAGATCTTACGATCTCCTCTGTGAAGTCTTTTACTCTTCTTCACTCGTTTCAGCGTCATCATCTGAAAACTCGTCGTCTTCTTCGTTGAGTTCTACATCTTCACCCAAGTCATCAGGAGCGATTTCGTTGATTTCTGCATCGTAAGCTTCCACTTCATTTTTCTCATCATCTGGATTTTCATCATCATATGAAAGAGCTGGATCAGCTTCGTATGCATCTTCATCTTCTGGATCATCCGCATTGTAGTCAATGGCATCTGAATCGCCATCCATAAAGGCATTGACGCGTTTTTTCTTAGCTTTTGGTGCTACTTCATCGTCGTCACTTTCTTCAAGAGCGATGATTTCTTCGTCAATTTCGTCCACACCATACCATGAACGAAGCCCCCATTTGTTGTCTCCAAGTGAGATGAAGCTACCGTCAAAGTTCAACTCTGTGTAGAACAAAGGCAAAGCTTCGCGGATATCGCTGTTTGATGTTCCAAGGTAGTTTTGAATTTCATTTACAAGATCGCTAAAATGCATCTCATGATCGCGACCACGAAGTTCCAAGATAGCACGCGCTACCTCAATCATAGATAGTTCACTTTTTTCTTGCCCAGCAAATACTTCTAATTCCAAAGCGTTTCTCCTCATTTATACTACTATCGCCAGAGCGAACAGACTCTGACCTCATTTTATCATTTACTCTTTATTTTACGATAATTTTACGGAATAGTCAAAGGTTAAATGGGAGAAAGTGACAGGACTTTTTATTTCTTTACTACCCAGCCGATAGCATCGCTAGGTGGGTTTTCGGTATCAATCCAGATGAATTCGTTGCAGTTACATATGAAAATTAAGATACAATATCGTACTTCTAAGAGCGGTTCGAACTTACAGAATTTGTCATGTAGTTACCTGCTTTCTTCCTCTGCTAAACTTACTAAATTTAAATCAGAATATCTTTCAGAGTGAACAATAGGATATGTTGAATAAACGTGATCTATGAAATCGTTCCAGTACAATGATTTTGTCTCCAATATCACCTCATCAATAATTGATATTTGTAGTGGAGTTAACGAACTATAATCTAATAGCTCTTTATTAATATTAGAATTTATTATATATTTAGCTGTACCAAATGCAGAGTATGTCTCATTGATCGAAAGATCTTTATCTGCTTTAACAGTTTCAATAACATCCGAAACATACGGCCCATAGTGATCAAATTTCCAATTTATATTAGTTACTTGCTTACGGTACTTTTGAGCAGATTTCCAATCAACCAAGTACACTAACTTAGTAAGTTTGGTTTTATTTAATTCCGAAGACTCAGGATAGTATCTAACCAAATATCTCACTACGTTATCAATGATTTTATTCATATGACACCTCCTAATTCAAATTATTATTCATCAGATAATAGAGATACGGCATAATCAACGGATCATCATCTAAACGCTTAGTGATTTCCTCTTCTGATGAAAAGTTTCCTATTTTGGGATCAATTGACTCAATTACTAAAACACCAAATGTCCTCTCTTGAGATTCATCATAAATATTCCTTACGTAAAAAGAACGACTTTTCATCGAAATATTTCTTAAAACATCCGGACTAAATTTTATCCCTTGATTTGAATAGTATTTTTCGAAATAAGTATTGAATTCATCCTCGTCTTCTACATTGGGAAATTCATCCATCATATCAATATAAAAAATCGGTTCACTTCCCCAACATTTAGAAATAAACCCCTCATCATGAGGATAAGTTTTTCGAGCTTGCTTTTTATATTCTTCATTTTTACTGTATCGAGTTAAAATGACAAAATCAGACTTAATCTCGTCACGTCTATATAATGAAATTCTGTCATGATGTCCTAACTTCAAACTTTTAAAAAGTTGAAAGATAAATTTTTGAATATTAGAGTCTATTATACCAGAATACATTCCTATTGTCTCTGTAAGCTTATCATGTTGTTTTATGTAATATTGAAGACTCGATTCAAGATCATTTATCTGATCTTGTTTTTCTTCAACCTCATCGTTCAGAGAAATAATGTCATCCTCTGCTTTCTTCAAATCAACACTATGTATGTTTTCAATATCCTCAATATCCTGTTTATATTTTTCAATAATTTTTTCTTCTTCATCAAAGATTTTCTTTGTGGACACATACTCCATCAGAACAAATAAAATTAAATTGAAAATACAGAATAAAACAATATAACACCAATGCTGATTAACTATATCACTAATTTTAGGAAAAGCTAACAAAACTGGCACTAAATAAACTGCAAAACGCAGGAGGAAGAAAGCAAAAAATTTCTTCCATCCTTGATTTTTACAATGTTCAAAATAGTTTTTTAAAAAGTCTGTAAACTTATTAAAGTAATTCATTCAACTTATACCAACTTCTTCATCTCATCAATACGCGCTACGGTCGCGTCGTATTTGGCTTGGTAGTCGGCTTGTTTGTCGCGTTCTTTTTGGACGACTTCTGGTTTGGCGTTAGCTACGAAGCGTTCGTTAGAGAGCTTCTTGCCGACCATATCCAGTTCTTTTTGCCATTTAGCTAGTTCCTTGTCAAGACGAGCCAGTTCTTCTTCGACATTGAGGAGGTCTGCCAGCGGCAGGTAGATTTCTGCTCCTGTGATGACGCTTGACATAGCGAGTTCAGGTGCAGGAATGTTTGAAGCGATTTCCAAGTGTTCTGGATTTGTGAAGCGTTTGATGTAGTTGACATTGCTGTTAAAGAAGGCTTCCAAGTCGCTATCGCTTGTCTTGACAAGAATTGTGATAGGCTTGCTTGGTGCTACGTTTACTTCCGCACGCGCATTACGAACAGCACGGATCAAGTCTTTGAGACTTTCGACACCAGTGTGAGCAGCAAGGTCTTCAAAGGCTGGGTTGACAGTTGGGTATTCCGCTGTAACGATAGAGCCTTCTGAGATTTGTCCAAAGATTTCCTCGGTCACGAATGGCATGATTGGGTGGAGGAGACGAAGGATCTTGTCCAAAGTGTAAAGGAGAACAGAACGTGTGATGACTTTCTCTTCTTCGTTGTCGCTATAAAGGACTTCCTTGGTCAACTCAACGTACCAGTCCGCAAACTCGTCCCAGATGAAGTTGTAGAGAATGTGTCCAGCGACACCAAACTCAAACTTGTCAAAGTTTTCAGTAACTTTTCCGATCGTTTCATTGAGGTTGTGGAGAATCCAGCGGTCTGTAACGTTTCCGGCTTCTTTGTTTGCAACTTTTTCGACATTAGCAGTTGCTTGCTCAAGAGTCAAACCTTCATTGTTCATGAGAATGTAGCGAGAGATGTTCCAAATCTTGTTAATGAAGTTCCAAGACGCATCCATTTTCTCATAAGAGAAGCGCACGTCTTGCCCTGGTGCAGAACCGTTTGAAAGGAACCAACGAAGGGCATCGGCACCGTATTTCTCGATGACATCCATCGGGTCAATCCCGTTACCGAGAGATTTAGACATCTTGCGTCCTTGCTCATCACGGATGAGACCGTGGATAAGGACGTTTTGGAATGGTTGACGGCCAGTGAATTCCAAGGATTGGAAGATCATACGAGACACCCAGAAAAAGATGATGTCGTAACCTGTTACCAAGGTTGAAGTTGGGAAGTAACGTTTGAAGTCTTCTGAGTCGACATCAGGCCAGCCCATAGTTGAGAATGGCCAAAGGGCTGAACTGAACCACGTATCCAAGACGTCTTCGTCCTGAGTCCATCCGTCACCTTCTGGAGCTTCTTCGCCGACATACATTTCACCCTCAGCATTGTACCAAGCAGGGATTTGGTGACCCCACCAGAGCTGACGAGAGATAACCCAGTCATGGACATTTTCCATCCATTGGAGGAAGGTATCGTTGAAACGAGGTGGGTAGAATTCTACCTTGTCGTCTGTGTCTTGGTTGGCAATGGCATTCTTAGCCAATTGGTCCATCTTGACGAACCACTGAGTAGACAAGCGTGGGTCAACTACGACACCAGTACGCTCTGAGTGACCAACACTATGGACACGTTTTTCGATTTTAACAAGGGCACCGATTTCTTCCAACTTAGCAACGACTGCCTTACGTGCTTCAAAACGGTCCATGCCTGCAAATTCAAAGGCCAAGTCATTCATGGTTCCGTCGTCATTCATAACGTTGACTTGTGGCAAGTTATGGCGTTGACCAACCAAGAAGTCGTTTGGATCGTGGGCAGGCGTGATTTTCACGACACCAGTACCAAACTCAGGGTCAGCGTGCTCATCTCCAACGATTGGGATGAGTTTATTAGCAATTGGAAGGATGACGTTTTTACCAATCAAGTCCTTGTAGCGTGGGTCTTCTGGATTGACCGCAACGGCAACGTCCCCAAACATGGTCTCAGGACGAGTTGTCGCAACTTCAAGGGCACGTGAACCGTCTTCCAACATATAGTTCATGTGGTAGAAGGCACCTTCGACATCCTTGTGAATCACCTCGATATCAGAAAGGGCTGTGCGAGCTGCTGGGTCCCAGTTGATGATAAACTCACCACGGTAGATCCAGCCTTTCTTGTAAAGTTCCACAAAGACCTTGCGAACAGCTTTTGACAAGCCTTCGTCAAGGGTGAAACGCTCGCGAGAGTAATCTACAGAGAGGCCCATCTTGCCCCATTGTTCCTTGATGGTAGTGGCATATTCGTCTTTCCATTCCCAGACTTTCTCAAGGAATTTCTCGCGACCCAAGTCGTAACGCGTAATGCCCTCACCACGCAAGCGCTCCTCAACCTTAGCCTGAGTGGCAATCCCCGCGTGATCCATACCAGGAAGCCAAAGCGTATCGAAACCTTGCATGCGTTTTTGACGGATGATGATATCCTGCAAGGTTGTGTCCCAAGCGTGGCCAAGGTGAAGTTTACCTGTAACGTTTGGTGGTGGAATCACGATCGAATAAGGCTTAGCCTTTTGATCGCCTGAAGGCTTGAAAACATCTTCGTCAAGCCATTTTTGGTAACGACCAGCCTCAACCTCGGCTGGATTGTATTTAGGTGAAAGTTCTTTCATTTTAGTTCTCCTTATTTCCAATTTTCTTTAAAGTACCAATATATTTTTCTTCTTCACCACTACCTTTTAAAATAATAGTTATAATTGCACCTGCTATTGGTGACATCACCAAAAGATTCAAAATAATAAGCTTCAATATGCTTATGCTAGTAGGAATTATCCAATACAACATAAACCCTGAGCTAATACTCATTGCCGAAGTTAACAAACCAAAATATACGAATTCATATCTTGTCCATTCTTTAATTTTTTTAGTGAATTCTTTGAAGTGGAAGGTACCTAATATCATTAAAATAGATATACAGAACAGTTCAACTTGAACCCACAGCTCTTCAAATTTAATCAGAATTAATAAAGAATTGGATATAGGTTCAACAACAAGTAAAAAGTATATAAAGCTATTAATAATGTCAAATCTTATCTCATACTTAGACCTCTCCCAGTCGTACTTCCAAAGCAAACGAACATAATCGGCTAACTCTTCTACCTGTTCAGTATTAGATATATCAATTTTTTTAATCAACCTCCATATATGACCGTCATGCAAATAAAAAGAGTCTTTGTCTTCAGCAGTTAAATTCTTTCCATATGGATTAATTCGTGATTTTAAGCGTTGAATAGCTTCTGAACGTTTACCTACTTTACCCAAGTCATCTAAAATAGCTTGGATATCTTTTCTCCACTCTGAACGTTCTTTAGTTATAAAATCAAGTTTATTCTTTTTGCTACTATTTATGAACGTTAAAAGTGCACTTAGTACAGCTCCTATACCTGCTCCACTAATTAGAGTAATAATCTGGCTTATTTCCAATCTTCTCACCTCTCTTTCAAAATTCTTCAATACATCCCATCTGTTCGAAATTCTCAAACAGTTCAACTACCAATTTCTAATTCCCACTCACTCCTCAACAAGCCATATATCAGACTGTCACAGCGGTTTCCTTGGGTATCCTTGCGGTCTCGGATGCGAGCTTCGAGGGTAAAGCCAAGTTTCTCTGCGACTCGTTGACTTTGAAGGTTATAGCCAAAGCAGGTCAGTTCAATCTTGTGAAGCCCCAAATCCTTAAAACCTAGGTCAATCAAGGCACGCGCCGCTTCTGGCACATAACCACGTCTCCAATAGTCTGGGTGCAAGGTATAGCCAAGCTCAAGCACATCATCTTCGTGGCGGTGATTGAAGTCAACAGAACCAATGACTTTATCGGTTCCTTTAACGACAATTCCATAGCCCGCTGGGAGATTGTTCTTTTTATTACGCTCGGGCAGAATATGCTCCAGATAATAAATCTCATCTTCCAAGGTCTTGACGGGGTGAAATGCTGCTGGATAAGCGACCTCTGGGAGACTAGCGTAGGCATGGATATCCTCGGCATCAGCCACTGTTCGGACTCGCAAGACCAGACGCTCGGTCTCTATTCGTTCTGGTAATGTTGCTCTTGTCATCCTTCTACCTCGCTTTCTACAAAAAATCGCCCCTGCCATCTACATGACAGGGACGAATGTGTTTATCCGCGGTACCACCCAATTTCGGGCCAAGCCCGCATCTTTGTTTATTTCATTTTCATCCATCAGCAACCAGTTTTGACACATTTGTGGACTTCTCAGCTCCGCCACTTTCTGTAAAATGTGGGATTCAAAACACCTCTAATGGCTTTATTGTAACAAGTTTTTCACAGAAATGCAAGGAACAAGAAAAATTACTTGAAGCTGATTCCGTGCTCTTTTAATTTCTTGATGGTAGCTGGGCCAATTCCTTTCAAGGCAAGGAGTTCTTTTTCAGTCCAGTTTTTAAAATCAGCAGCCGACTTGATGCCTTCATCATAGAAAGTCTTCGCACGATCTACTGAGAGACCACCTAAAGTCGCTGCGAAATCTTCTACTGAATTGGCTACTTTTTGAGCTTGTTCCTTGGTCGCTTCTACTGCTTGTTCCACTTTTTTAGAGACAACTTTTCCTGCTTCGCTGGCAGACTTCTCTGCATGTTTCACAACTTTCTTAGTCTCTTCTACAACCTTGGTCACTGTAGTTGAAAATGCACCTGAACGACGAAGGCTATTTCGCAATTGTTTTTTACGTTGGAGTTTCTTTGACATGATAAAATCCTTTCAATAAAAAATCCCTGCTCTGACAAGGATTTAATAAAGATATTCTATCAAGATTTTGGGAAAAAATCAAGAAAGTATCACTATTTTAATAATTTCGCTCGCCAAACAATCCCTCTGGCAAATCATGAAATCCCTTACCTGCCTTGAAGTTTTCAAACTTACCAAGCAAGAACTGGTAAGCATCCAAGCGACTTTCGTAGCGAATCATGGCATCTTTGGCACGCTCGTCTTGATCTTCTTCGTAAACTTTTTGACTTTCCTTGTGCGCCATGTCGTTGATCATGATCTGGGTATTGACCCAGGCTTCAAATTCCTTCATAAATTCCTGTTCGTAACTCATTGATTCTCCTTATTCTAATCCACGGAAGTAGTCCGTATCAATCTCACGGTAGGGCTGGATATCCTGAACATACTCCAACACGCCTTGGAATTCCCCGTTTTCATCGTGTACCGCAGCATAGGTGATGTGGACAAATTTGCCTCGCGACTCTGACTTGAACCACATTTCATACTTGTCCTTGACCCCTTCACGAAGACCTTTCATAACGGCCTTCACCTTGTCTAAGTACTTGGGCGGATGGCAGAGTTCAACATTGCGTCCAACTTGGGACGGCGTCCGTTTGAAAATCATCTCATCAGCTGGCGCATTGTCATTGTAATACTGGAAAATATCGTCTTTATTGACAAAAGTAATCTCCATAGGGAGGTGATTGAGGATGAGGTTGGCCTGCTCGACGGAGAGATAGCCATTGCCAAATACCTGTTGACTATGGCGATCCAGCACTGCTTCCTTTTCCTTAGGATTAAAGGTAATAGTAAACTGGCCTTCTGGTGTATCGATAACTTGCTGAACTTGGCCTTCAGCCGTGTCTAGTTGTACTGGCTCCTCTGCACTCTTTTCCTCAACGAAACTCTGACGTTCTGGCACCCATTTTTCAGACGGACGGATGATGGCATAGCCATAAGCATCACTCTCCTCCGCAATCTGAAGCCAGTCATCCTGAGTGAAAGACTCAAGGAGAATCATGAGGAGGATGGACTCTTCCTTGAAAATCATACTTTCAAACTCTGTCGCAAAAGCTTCAAAAGCTTCCTTTACACTACTAATCGACACTTCTGGTAGTGCCTTAGCCGTCGCTAGAGCTGTCTGAAAGAGTTCCCTGATCTGGTCGTCCACTCCCCACATGACTTTAGGAGGTGAATCGTGTCCATAGCGCTCCATGATAGGAAAGAAGAGCTCTTCCTTGCGCTGGTAGTGAACATCAAATTGCCCCAACAGCCCCATTTGACGAACCAAACCCTTACGCATCTCTGCCAGCATTTCCTCGTCTTCCATAGACTCATAGGTATCTAACAATCTCCGAATGCGAATCAAGGCTGCACGGAGAGCCAGATTTTCATCCTTGAAGACGCGAACTGGGTGACCAGGATGCTCGGTATCTTCCACTTCGACGCCCTTAACAGCGTTTTTAAAAAGATTGGCATGGACATCACAGAGCTCCATGACATCTTCAAAGGTGACACCTGAGTCTGAGTTCATCAGCTCGTGCTCCATGAGGGAAATCTCGATGGCTGAAACACCCGTAAAGGTCGCATCAAAACGCTCCTGAACCGACTCGGGAGAGGCGCCGTTGTGCAATTCTAACAAAATATCCCGTAGGATATGAATCCGTTCATCTGCCATTAGTCTAATCCAATCACTTCATAGCCGTTCGCTTCTAGCGTGCGGACAATCTTGTCCATAGGCGTTCCTTCAAGTTTAGAACCCTGCTTAAGCGATACTTTGCGACCGACTGTATTTCGCATCAAGGGATTAGCAAGTGGTTTAAAACCCAGCTCCACTAGGATTTCCAAGACTTCTGGATGCTTATCCACCACTTCTGCAACGGGAATTGACACATCGATGATATTATCCATGACGACCTCCATGTATGTTCTAAAATGACTTTGCTACTTTTATTATACCATAAGCCTGACTAGCAAACACTAAAAAAGAGGGGCACCCCCTCTTTCTTAGTTTTTATCCAGATTGCGTAGCATCTCGTCAATCTTGTTTCCATATTCGATGGATTCATCTTTGACGAAGGTTAAATCTGGGATTTTGTACAATTTCAAATTGCGACCAAGTTCACGTTTGATCGTACCAGTTGCTTTTTCAAGCCCGATTTGAGCTTTTTGATTATCCGAAGCAAGGTTACTCAAAATGGTGTAGTAAACCTTGGCAACAGACAAGTCACCTAGCATCTGAACATCTGTAATGGTCACACCTTGGACACGCGGATCACGGACTTTCTTTTGCAAAATCTCATTGACTTCACGCTTGATTTCCATGCCCACACGATCCGTTCGGAAATGATTTGCCATGATATTCCTTTCTCTACTTTGAACCAAAAGCTAGGCCAGCAGACCTAGCTATTTTTAAATTTATTGATTTTCAGCTCAAATTGAAACGAAGTTCAATTTGAACTCATCCGCTTCTTTCGCTGTGGTGAAAGTGATGGAATTGATTTATCAGTCCCATCACAAGGGATTTTTAAGACACTAGCCTCAAAAATAAGCAATGAAACCATCGGTTTGCCTGCGTCCCTCACCACCTAAGAAAGGAGCAAAAATCTTATCGCTTGATTTCTTCCATGATATAGGTCTCAATCACATCATCCATCTTGATATCATTGTAGCCTTCAATCATCAATCCACCTTCACGACCGTTCGTAACTTCTTTCACGTCGTCTTTGTAGTGTTTCAAGCTTGCGAGTTCGCCGTCATAGATAACGACACCGTCACGGATAACACGAACTTTAGAGTCACGAGTAACCTTACCGCTAGTAACCATAAATCCACCAATGGTTCCCACTTTAGATACCTTGAAGGTTTCACGGATAACTGCTTCACCGATAACTTTTTCTTCAAATTCTGGGTCAAGCATCCCTTTCATGGCTTCTTCCATCTCTTCGATAACCTTGTAGATAATACTGTGGAGACGGATTTCTACATCATCAGCTTCGGCTTGTTGACGAGCTTGTGGTGTAGGGCGTACGTTGAAACCAACGATAAAGGCATTTGAAGCTTCCGCAAGGGTCACGTCAGATTCATTGATAGCACCGACTGCCGAGTGAACGATAGTAACTTTCACACCTTCCACATCAATTTTTTGAAGTGAGGCAGAAAGGGCTTCAACAGAACCTTGTACGTCGGCCTTGATGATAACGTTAACTGACTTAAGCTCACCAGCTTTAAGTGTATCAAAGAGGTTTTCAAGGCTGACACGTTGAGTAGCTTGACGTTGTTTCATGAGGGCACGTTTTGCACGCTCTTCACCGGCTGCACGCGCAGATTTTTCATCTTCGTAAACGGCAAAGTGGTCACCCGCCATTGGCGCTTCGTTCAAACCTGTGATAGAAACTGGTGTTGATGGGCCTGCAACCTTAACACGACGACCAAGGTCATTGGTCATAGCACGGACACGACCGAAGGTATTTCCGACAACGATTGGATCTTGGACATTCAAGGTACCTTGTTGAACAAGAAGGGTTGCGACCGCACCTTTTCCTTTATCCAAGCGAGCTTCGATAACTGTACCGATCGCACGAACTGTTGGGTCTGCCTTGAGTTCTTGAATTTCTGCTACAAGAAGGACTGTTTCCAAAAGTTCATCGATATTTTGGTTGAATTTAGCTGAGATTTCTACAAACTCAGAATCTCCACCCCAGGCAGTTGACATGACACCGTGTTCAGCCAATTCACCGATAACACGTTCTGGATTAGCACCTGGTTTATCAATCTTGTTGATGGCTACGATGATTGGAACGTTCGCTGCTTTTGAGTGGTTGATGGCTTCGATAGTTTGAGGCATAACCCCGTCGTCTGCCGCTACAACCAAGATGGTAATGTCGGTAACAGAGGCGCCACGCGCACGCATAGATGTAAAGGCCGCGTGTCCTGGTGTATCAAGGAAGGTAATCTTCTTGCCATTTTCCACAATTTGGTAGGCACCGATATGCTGAGTGATACCACCCGCTTCACCCGTCGCAACACGAGAATTACGAAGGGTATCCAAAAGGGTTGTCTTACCATGGTCAACGTGTCCCATGATGGTTACAACTGGTGGACGCTCAACCAATTCATCTTCATTAAGATAGCCATCCTCGACAAAGAATCGTTCGATGTCGGCATTATCCACTTCAACCTTTTGTTTGGCTTCGATACCGTAATCCACCATGAGGAGTTCAATTGTTTCCCCATCCAAGGATTGGTTTTGTGTGGCCATCACACCCATCATAAAGAGTTTCTTAACGATTTCTGCTGGTTCACGTTTGATACGTTTTGCGATTTCCGCAACAGTCATACCATCTGTATACTCAAATTCTGTTGGCAATTCGTGGAACTTACGCTCTGTAACAGGTTTTGGAGCCTGGTTACGGTTGTTTTGCTTGTTCCCTTTTTTATTTTTCTTGTTGTTATTCCAGTTACTATTTCTTTGATTTCTCACTTGATTCTGACTACTTCGATTCTTTTGTTGTTTTCTAGGACCATCTTCTTCGTGATCATAATCATCACGTTCTTTGTCTGGTCGAGCTTGTTTTTTACGACGTGTATCCACTGGCGCTTCCTTAGCTACAGGAGCTACTGTTACGGCTGGCTGCGTTTGTTCAGCTAGCTTAGCAGCTTCTTCAAAGATTTCCTCTGGCTCCTTGCGTTTGTTAGCTTGAGCCAAGGCTTCTTTGGCAGCTTGCGATTGTTTGAAGCGCTCCTCGCTTGATCGTGCGTATTCTGCATTTTGCTCTGCTTTTAGGGCTGCTGCACGGGCTTTAAAGTCAACACGTGGGCCAACTTGCTTGGGCTGGAAGTCTTGTTGCTGACGGCGATCATTGCCACGATTTCCTTGACCTTGTGGTTTTTTCCCTTGGTCGTTAAATCGGCGATTTTCGCGGTTCCCTTGACCAGGTTTGCCACCATTACGGCCGTCGTTTTTCTGACGGTTGCCGTTTTGTTGTTGGTCACGGTTGTTGCCCTTGTTTTGTTTGCGTCGTTCTGCCTGCTCTTTGGCACGCGCCTCACGCTCCGCCTTGAAGTTTCGACTCTGTGGTCTTGCGGCCACTACTTTTTCTTCCTTAGGAGCTGCAGGTGTAGCTGATTTGCTTTCTTCCTTAGCGGCTACTGGTTTAGCTGATACAGACTTTTCTGCTTTCTTTTCTACACTTGCTTTTGGTGTCGCAGGTTTTTCTTCTGCTTTCGGAGCAGCAGGTTTAAAGCTAGCTGCGATTTGTTCAGCAGCAGCAGCTTCCACGCTCGATGAGTGGCTTTTTACATCCAAGCCCAACTCTTTTGCACGCGCTACAACTTCTTTACTTTCTTTTCCAAGTTCTTTTGCGATTTCGTACAATCTTTTCTTAGACAAATCATGTCCTCCTCTTCTATTCCATAAGAGACCTCATTTTCTTTGTAAATCCAGCATCGGTCACAGCCAAAACCTTTCTCGATTTTCCGACTGCTATGCTTAATTCCAGTGTTGAAAACACGGTTATAACTTCTACTTGATAATAGTCACTTTTATCTTGAATCTTCTTGGTCAGATTGGGACCAGCATCATGGGCTAGAAAGACTAGCTTGGCTTTCTGGTCTTGGATGGCCTTGACCACCAATTCCTCACCCGATATGACCCGTCCTGCTCGCTGAGCAAGTCCCAAGAGATTGCTTATCTTTTGCTTATTCAAGTCCTAACTCTCTTCTTTTCACTTTGTGATCAACATAAGCGATTAACTCGTCATAAAAGCTTTCTTCAACTTCCATGTTAAAGCTGCGGTTAAAGACTTTCTTCTTTTTTGCCTCTAGGGCTTCTGCATTGTCTAGCTTGATATAAGCGCCACGGCCATTGGCCTTGCCTGTCGGATCGATAAAGACCTGTCCTTCTTTGTTCTTGACAATACGGAGCAAATCACGCTTATCAATCACTTCGTTGGATACAACAGACTTGCGCAAAGGGATTTTTCTTATTTTCATCTTTCCCTCCTCTAGCAGCTTTTATTCTTCGATCAATTCGTCTGCAGCTGCGTAATCCACTTGACCTGCTTCTTCCATAGCTTCAAACTCACTGGCAGACTTGATATCGATACGGTAACCCGTCAAGTGAGCCGCCAAGCGAACGTTTTGTCCACGACGACCGATTGCAAGAGAAAGCTTGTTATCAGGCACAACGACCAAGGCACGTTTGCTGTCGTTTTCATCAAAGATAACTTGGTCAACCTCTGCAGGTGCGATGGCATTATAGATAAACTCAGCTGGATCCGCTACCCACTCGATAACGTCGATGTTTTCTTCGACAGGAATCATGCGGTCACTCTTGGCATCGTAACGAGCTGGGTGGAATTTGCTGGTGATCTTCTTGATGTTTGCACCACCTCGTCCAACGATTGTACCGATAGCGTCCACATTTGGATTGTGGCTACGAACAGCAACCTTGGTACGGTCACCTGCTTCACGAGCTACGCTCATGATTTCAACAGTTCCATCGTAGACTTCTGGAATTTCTTGCTCCATCAAACGCTTAATCATCTCTGGATGGCTACGGCTAACAAATACATTGACACCACGAGGATTGTCTTCAACCTTGTAGACATAAACTTCGATACGATCGTGAGAAGCAAAGACTTCTCCAGGGATTTGGTCTTGTTTTGACAATTGGGCTTCAATGCTGCCGAGATTGACATAGATGAAACGGTTATCAAAACGTTCTACTGTACCAGACATGATTTCTTGTTCATGTTCTTTGTAAGTATTGTAAGTGATGGCACGTGTTTGCTTGCGCATTTTTTCCATGATGGTTTGTTTAGCAGATTGGGCTGCTACACGACCAAACTCAGCTGGTGCTTCCTCGAACTTGATTTTGTCACCAAGCTCATAGGCTGAATTAATGGCAAGAGCATCTTTCAAGCTGATTTCCAAACGGCTATCAAATACTTCATCAACAACTTCACGGACAGTATAAACTGTAAAGTCTCCTGTTTTTTCATTGAAGTCGATAGCTACGCTGTCTGATTGACCATAGCGTCTGCGATAAGCGGAACGAAGCGACTCTACTACTGCGTCGATGATGTCTTCTTTTTTGATTCCCTTGTCTTCTTCCAAAATGCGGAAGGCCTCTAGCATTTCTTTACTCATGTTTTCTTCACTTTTGAATCCTCAAAAGCTATCCTTTCTTTTCTATAGTTTTACTGCTAAACGTGCTTTTGATACTAAACTGTATGGAATTTGGACGGTTTTCTTACGTGTCTTGTCCATATACTCCATAGTCAACTCATCCTCTTCAAAGGATACCAAGGTTCCTTCAAAGACTTTTTGCTTATCGATGGCTTGGTAGAGCCCGACATGAATGTATTTCCCAACTGCTCCAGCGACAGCATCCTTGGTTTTCAAAGGACGTTCCAAGCCTGGACTGGTGATTTCTAGGAAATATTGTTCTGGGAAGGGATCAGGCTTGATGGTATCTAGGACAGGACTGATGATTTCTGTCAAATCTGCCGTGTCGTTCAAGGTAATTCCTTCGGGTTTATCTACAAAAATACTGAGAATCATGTCACTGCCAATCTTTCCATACTCGATATCCACGAGTTCGAAAGGTGCTTGGATGACAGGTTCTACAACTTCTCTGACTAATTCTACGATTGTTGCGATTGTGTCCACCTCCTCATAAGCAAGAGGCGAAGATATTTCCCCGCCTCTCTTTCTCATATTCTTACTATCAGTATAGCACGTTTGTCAATTTATGTAAAGTATAAGCACTCAAACAGCTGGTTTTCAAGCTATTTCTTAAAATTCTGCCTCAACTCGGTAGATCACTTGACCTTTGCTGGAGAATTTTTGCTCATATTCCGTCATGACATTACCTTCAAAATCACTGGCATGCAAGTCTAGCCAAACCCCATTGAGTTTCATCCCATACTGAGAAAAGCTTACCAAGCTGTACTCAAACAAACCACGGTTATCTGTCTTGAAATGGATCTCCCCATTCTCAGGCAAAATACGCTTGAAGGTATCCAAGAAACTCTTGTAAGTCAAACGACGTTTTTCATGGCGTTTTTTAGGCCAGGGATCTGAAAAGTTTAGGTAGAGACGATCAATTTCACCGTCTTCAAAGTAGTCGGTCAGATCTGAACCATCTACCCACAGCAACTTGATGTTGGGCACTCCAACTTCAAGCACCTTGTCCAAGGCATAACTCAATACCGACTTTTGGATGTCAATCCCGATGTAGTTGATGTCAGGATTTTGCTTGGCCATTCCTGATACGAAGGCCCCTTTCCCACTTCCAACTTCAACATGAATAGGATGATCATTTCCAAACAAGTCTCGCCATTTCCCTTTTGCTTCCAAGGGATTGAGGACCACATACTGAGGATTGGCCTCTAGTAATTCTGTCGCCCCTTTACGATTTCTAACTCTCATCTCTTCTTTCCATACTTGTCACGGAAGACACGCAAGGCATAAATCTCCCGGTTTACATTATCTAAATCTTGATTTACAAAGTATTTGGCAATCTGGCTCAAGTAAGAATACTGACCATACCAATACAATTTATCTAACACTGTCTGATTGTACTTATAACCGTAATAAGTTAGCCAATCATGCCAATGTTGCTCTGGAATATAATGACACAACATATGCGCTACATCAAACATACGATCCGTCAGACGAACCGAATCCCAATCCACTAGATAAACGAGTCCACTCTCTGTCTCAATCCAATTACTATGGCGAAGATCACCATGCACAATCGTTGCATGGTCTTCCCTAAATCCTGGAACCGTCCTGCGCAAATCATCAATCACCGAGTTTAAGTACTGATGTCGTTTCAAGACTTCGGGTGCTTCCTGCCTCCAAGACTTCAACAAGTCTACTGGCGTCTCCATGGTATATCCCAAACGGCTCAACTGCTTCATCAAGGGACGTGAGCGGTGAAGACGTGTCAAGATATTGATGATCTGCTTGCGGTTCATATCGTGCGGTGTCAAGATTTTACCCGTCAACCATTCCTGGGCACACATATCACGACCATCTGGCAAACGACGAGTCCATAGTAATTGAGGAGCGATTTGTTCTCTGGCTAGGCCAGGTAGGATTGGAGAGGTGTTCATTTTTACAAAGACGCGCTTCCCATCAGGGTAGCTTCCCATATAAGCCTTGCCGCTCTTCCCAGGGATAGGGGTCAGCGTTAGCTCATTATCACCCAAGTCCATTTCTTTCCTCCGTATAAAGTTTCCTTACTATTCTACTAGTTTTTGGTCTATTCGTCAACCAGTCCATACCCGATTTTCAAAGAAAAGCCTCTGGATCGGCTTGAGCCATTATTATGAAAAGAAAAAGGCAAGCATCATCGTCTGCTTACCTTTTCATGATTTTTATAAATAAGTTAAGAGTGGTAAACTGTTGTAAGACATGTGGACTAAAGTGGAAACCCATAGGTTTTGGCTCTTTTTGTAAGCAACCCCCAGCAACAAGCCTCCAAGTAGATAATAGAAAAACGAAGGAAAATCATAAGGAGCATGCAGAAAAGAAAAGAGAGAGGAAGTCAGTACAAGCCCTAGCCAAGAATTTTCAAAAATCGCACCTTGCAGGATTCCTCTAAAAATAAATTCCTCCTGGATAGGTGCCAAAACTGTGACACTTACAATAAAGGAAAGCGAAAGTCCGTTACTAGTTTCCTCAAGGTGTTGGGTTGCTGCACCAGAAGAAACTGAGAAAAAGGTATGATAACCTATATTTACCAGCACAGTAAAAAGAAAGATTCCAATGAACAGCAAGAGTTGTTTCTTGCTTAAAATCCCAAAAGAAATCATGTCAAACCATTTCGCATAGCCAAAACTAAGGAAAAGCAAGAGACTCTTTACAACAATGAATGTATACTGGTGTTGAAAATAATCCCCTTGATTGATGGAATACCCCGCTGCACCAACGATTGCAAATACTAAGAATCAAAAAAACAAGGCATGACATTTATTAAAAATGGCCATAAATACAACCTCTCTCCGATTAGAGTCAATCAAAATAAGGATTCAAGAATTTTTATTTATGAATTCTTTGTCTCCACTTAATCATACCTGAAGTAATTAAGAGTGCAACCGCTAGACGTAATAGATTGTAACTTTCTTCCACTCCTGTATTAGGTAGTAATTGTTTACTCAAATGACTGGTTTTGGAGGGAGAATCATTCCCCTCAACCTTGGATAAAGGAGTTTGTAACTTCTCAGTATTTTCAGAAATCGTCTGAGATGACTCCCCTTGCTTCTTCTTATCTATCATTACCAAATCTTCAGACTGAACAGTTATAGTGTCAGAATGAGGAATATTATTCTTCAATGGCTCTCTGTTATCACTGTTATTAGTCGAATTTTCCTTTGAATTCTTCACCTCTCCTGTTTTATCATCACGGACACTTCCAGTTACTGTATCCTCAGAAGATGCCACTGTCTCCGTTTGCTTAGGTGAGTTTCTAGAGTACATATAATCATAAACCTGTTGTGCAGTCGCTCCCCCACCAACCCATCCAGATATCGGATGTCCGTTTCTTAAATACAAAATTGTTGGTGTTCCTGGAATCCCGACTTTTTTAAATAGAAACTCTCTCGCCTCCCCATCAAAATCTTTGCCATCCAAATCATAATACTCTAACTTCTTTTCAATCAAGTTATTAAATTCTTTCAATTCAGGAGAAAATTGACGACAATGAGAGCAAGTTTTTCTACCAAAATAAATGGTATGTTCCAATTGATCCTCTGTAAAAGATTGACGTACAGCTTCAATATCTATCTTTTTAAAGTTCTCAACATTCTGTTCATACTCTTCGGGAGTCACAACGGAAGATTTATGCTCCATATTTTCCTTAGTCGATGGTAAATCTGGTGCCACAAGAGAACTATCATTAGTCTGTATAGAGGAAGAAGTAGTCTGCTCTTCTGCATATACAACACCTGTAATAATAGATGCAAATACAAGTGGTACAAGTAATAGCGATTTTATCTTTTGTTTCTTCATAAGAATACTCCTTTACATTTGTTGTCTTTATCTTACCTTATTTAAAATTACAAATTCATCTAAATCTTAAATGGTCATCGAAACGTCTTGAATTGTAAAAAAATTAAAAAAGCAAGCATGAAAAACATACTTTCCTCTTTATATTGTATTGATACCAACTTGTTTGTAGACTTTTCATCCTGCTATCACATATTATTTTGACATGCTAAACAAAATTAAAGAAACTCCCCTGTAAATTAAGCTAGCAAATACAGGGGAGAAATTTATTTTTTACGGGGTACTATCCGTATCCTTTTTGGGAGATTTTGAAAATATTTTTCTAATTAAATCATCCATATAAGGACCAAATATACCAACTACTAAACCAATTATAAAACTTTTAAAATCCATAATTACCACCAACATGTTGCTGCATAGGCTACACCTCCAAGTATAGCTCCACCCACAGCACCAGTTGCAGCGCCTTGCCATGTTCCTGTTTTAATGCCTAGTTGAAGACCTCTTGCTACTCCTCCTCCAACACCTGCTTTGGCAAAATCTCCCCAATTGCAGCCACCACCTTCAACGCAAGCAAGCATATCAGTATCCATAATCTCAAATTGTTCCATCATTTTTGTATTCATGATGAATACCTCCTTTTTTATTTTTAATTTTTGTCTTGTTGCAACTTTGACAAACTTAGTATATCATTGTTTTTTAAAATTTTTCACCCGAATCTTGAATTGTCATCGAAACGTCTTGAATTGCTCAAAGAGCACAATTTTCTCAGTCAACTAATAAGAAGTGAATAAGATTAAATTCTATTATTCAGAAATCTAATCTTATTCACTTCTTATAATCGATAATTATTTTTACTCCACTATTTTTAGCTAAATATCCTGTTTTTATTTTTAATTTTTGTCCTGTTGCGACCTTGACAGGTTTATTATAGCACTACTTTTTAATATTCTTTTACTAAAACAAAAGTCTATTTAAAAGATGAATACTTGAGAATACCTACTATTTATTCTGTTTTTTACAAATCACGTAAACCAGTTCTATAGATCAATAGTTTCATAACTTTTTCTTACTATGATTTTTATATAGCTTATTATCTAATCTATGTTTTATCAGACTATAGATTGTAATAGGAGTACTTACCAGTACCAAAATATTTCTCCAGAGTTCCGTTGAAATCATGAATACTCTTATACAAAGAAAAATAGACGCCAATATTAATAAAACTCGGGCAAACAAATCTAAAAAATATACGTATTTTTTCATATTTCTAGTTTCTCCTTCACTCTTACTTTAATATATACTAAATAAGTGAGTTTTCAATTCTAATACTGACTAACGTTCCCTCTGCTCTAGACAAGAATACTGTAGTATTATCTATTAACTAACCTATATTTAAACTATTCATCGATATTGATATTACTTAGCATATACTTCAAAAATTTAAAAACTTTCATAAGAACTCTAATTTTTTACATTAGCCTATAAATTATTTGTCGCTTATACTTCTCAAAACAGTGCTTTGAGCTATTTGTAACTAGTCTACTAGTTTAATCTCTGATTTTCATTAGGCATTAACTAACAGGGGTAGCACAAAAAAACATATTAGTAACCGTGCCTAAACCAACCGCTCCCCACGGACCTGCAAGTGCACCTCCAAATATCGCACCTCCTGCTGTTCCTACCACACAACGCCAATCACCACCATTAATAGTTGATAGTAGTTCTACATCAACAACTTCAAATTTCTTAATATTATTCTTATTCATTTTTTACCTCCAAATTAAGTTTGGTATCACTATAAATACTAATATCCAAATGATTATTAACAGTAATAAGCGGCTGCTACCATGCCTAAACCAACCGCTCCCCACGGGCCTGCAAAAACAGCACCTACACCAATTCCAGCGGAAATTGCAGTTTCACAATCACCAAATTTTCTACCACCTTCAACGCAAGCAAGCATATCAGTATCCATAATCTCAAATTGTGACATCATTTTTGTATTCATGACAAATACTCCTTTTTTATTTTTAATTTTTGTCCTGTTGCAACCTTGACAAGTTTAGTATATCATTGTTTTTTAAAATTTTTCATCCAAATCTTGAATTGTCATCGAAACGTCTTGAATTGCTCAAAGAGCACAATTTCCTTAGTCAACTAATAAGAAGTGAATAAAATTAAATTCTATTATTCAGAAATCTAATCTTATTCACTTCTCATAATCGATAATTATTTTTAATCTACTATTTTTAGCTAAATACCCTGTGTAAAAAAGTCAGCAAAAATGGTAATGTCGCTACAATATTATTAATCACATGCACCGCATAGGATGGATAAATGCTCTTGGTATAGCGGGTCAAACCAGCAAAGATGATTCCAACTGTTGCAAAGACGAAGATATCTAACAGACTAGGCAGGCTTGAAAAATGAGGGAGAGCAAATAAAATAGAAGGAAGAAGCAAATCAAGACCAAATCGCGAATGCTTAAAGAAAGCGTGTTGCAGTAATCCTCTATAGATTAACTCTTCCATCAGTGGAACCAGAAAGAACAGGGCTATATAAATACCTAGCTCTGCAAAGTTAGTCCCACTATAACCAATCAATACAGCCCAACCTTCCGCAGTTGACTGAACATGTTTAGCTGTCTGAACGTTAAAAGAGATCTGGAACACTACCACTAATATTGTCAAAATCGAATACCAAAGCCATTTTTTTCTTGGAATGCGAAAGAGATAACCATGGCCTGTCTTAACAAGAACCACAATCATGACTCCAATAAAAAGTAAACTCAAGATATTTTGAATCCAGAATAAATTGCCTATCTGAGAAGAAAATTGCCAATAGTTTTGGACGATAAGCGTCAGCTGAGAAAGACCAAATACGAAAAATAGGTAGGATAAAATTGCACTTGTTTTGAATAGAAGCTGATACTTTTTCATGTAATCCCTCCTTTATAAACTCGGAACATCTCTAATATAAACCATATTTCCCTAAATCCTTACTCTAAATCTTAAGTAGTGCTTGAGATTTCCCGAATGGTTAAAATAAGGGAAATTGGAAAACAGGAATATCTATGTCTTTATTTCAAAAAAGCACTGCCTCCCCCAGATAAACCTGAGGAAAACAGTGATTCAGTTTTTAGGAATCAGGAATGAATGTAAGGAGATGCATTTGACATTTTTATAATAAAAATCAAAAAACAAGGTATAATCTTTATTGAAAACAGCCATAAGGGTAATCACTTAAACACTAAGTAAGCCTTCCTACAAGCCATTCTTTACCTCCAATCTCTCTAAAACAAACCATTTTAATAACCAAAATCCGACAACATAGCCAGCACCAAAGAATATAGCTATAAAAGCTATCATGGGATTCAAGAAATAGAAGATCACAACGGACACAAAGGTTAGCACAAAAACATTGAAGGCAATGGTGTCGGAAGCCAAGACTAGAATATAGGGTGTCAACCAATCTAAGGTTTTTGAATATGGGAAAAATAAGTGTTTATACATGATATATTCCTATACAGTATAGAGAGTATAAACTCAAAGAAATACCCAGATTAATAACTCTCTATACTAACTCAATCCTCTAATGTGGCCATAAAACTGAAGCTGCTGCCCCACCAGCTGCGCAAATCAAATAAATCTGAGGAGTTGGAAAAGGGATTGTCTGCATACAAAGCGAAATCCCCTCAACTGCACCACCTACTCCACTTAAAAATGCATCTGCAAGTTGTTTATCACCAGCTGTTATCGTTGTTAGTTTTTCATCGGATAAAATGAAGAAATTATTGACTGATTGTTCCATTCTTTTCACACTTTCTTTATTAAATTAATTTGGCTAGTAGATAAAAGATAGATTAAGGCATTAAAGATAATGAAAATATGTCCGTAAAATAAAATCAACTTCGCATCCAAACCAAGATACAGTTTGACCATCGCAAAGATAAGCAAAAGGATTTGAAACCATAACGTTTTTCCAAAAATAAATTTAAAGCGATTTCGAATTTCTACTTCCTTGATTTTTACCGTTACTCCTTTATTAGCAAGAAGGAAAACTCCTACTTCGAACAAGCCACTGTAGAGAACAATCCACCCAATCGATACATTAGAGATTTGCAAAAATGTCCCTAAAAGAATATCCAAAATACTAGTCAAGAAAATAACAAGAAATAACCTGTATCTCATATAAATCACCTCCTTTTACTACTATAGTAAATTGAATCTAGCATCGCACAATGTCGTTTCTAAAGCATTTTTAGAAATTGCTTTAAATTCTCTTAATCAATTTGTTACTATTATATTTTAATCTGCTATATCTCTAAAAATTTAACTTGCCCTCAAAGCTCCCCAAACTGCTGTACAGAACTGTGCTCCTAAAATCCCTCCAGCAAGAGTTCCCACAACTGGGATAACACTCCCCAGAGCTGCACCTCCTATTGTACAAACTCCCAATGCTTGAACAACTTCTCCAGCCCCTACTGTATCTCCACCTTCAACGCAAGCGAGCATATCAGTATCCATAATCTTAAATTGTGACATCATTTTTGTATTCATGACAAATACTCCTTTTTTATTTTTAATTTTTAATTTTTGTCCTGTTGCAACCTTGACAAGTTTAGTATAGCACTGTTTTAATTTTTTTCACTCAAATCCAGAGTCACAATAAAAATATTAGGAATACATAAACTATAATTAACATATCACTTGGACTACACCCTAGTATCCATATCTAATATTAGATAATTCTCTTAATTTTTTTATCTGATCAGACTGAATTTCAGACAAATGTAGTGCATTTTCAATTAATACATTCGAAATTTCAATGTTCATTCTACTAAGGGTATAAGGAATCGATATACTTCCTTTCTTTAATTCATATTCGTAAGAAATCAATATATTTTTCAAAGGGAGAAGTTGAGAATCACATTTTATATTTTGAATAAGTTTTTCTAATATGATGATAGCTTCACGGCGTCTTTCAACTCCTCCAGAAAACCACTTTAAACCTCTCATTATAGAGGTCCCCCCGAATTCCAACCTGCATTCCCACCTGAAAATCCATTAACAATAGAATTAGTAAGAATTTTATTTATAGCTTCAGGCCAGTTTACCCAGCAACCTTTAGAGTTATCACAATATAAACCATTACCGTAATATATTGTTTTTCCTCCTACTTTACTCGCAAGCATCTCTGTATCCATAACCTCAAATTGTGACATCATTTTTGCATTCATGACAAATACTCCTTTTTATTTTTAATTTTTGTCCTGTTGCAACCTTGACAAGTTTAGTATATCATTGTTTTTTAAAATTTTTCATCCAAATCTTGAATTGTCATCGAAACGTCTTGAATTGCAAAAACTTCATTATAAAAGGGTGAGTATTTCGAAAACACTTACCCTTTTATACTTCATTAACCTCTACTTTTTATAATACTTCAAACCCCAAATAAGCAAAAGCATGATAAGCAAGCATAGAACCGCGCCAATATAAGCGATTAGTTGTTGGTAAGATTCTCCTGCTGTGATACCTCTATACAAACAGATAATAGACATAAAGCCTGTCAAGCCGATGAACATGAGTTGATTGGTTCTAGGACTAACCAAATCATCATCTTCAAACTCTCTTATCCTCATTTCCCTAGTAAGGTAAACAGTAACCAAAATAGAAGCCAAGTTAATAACCACTAAAAGAAATTGGAAAACTAAGGAAAAATTTAAAAATTGACGAGATAGAAATAGATAAGTAGAGACAAGCAAGGGCAACTGCCCTAGGAACAATCTCGCAAGGAAGATGGTCCGTTTTTTTAAAAATATTTTTTTCATTGCTTTCTCCATTACAATTAAATGACATCTAATCATTTTCTAAAATTTGATAACTTTTGTGAAATGTTTTAGCAGAAACAACTCTATGATTGGTGATATCTATATAATCACCTGGATAACCAAGAACATACATTCCATAACCAGCGAATCCTCCTCCAACTGTTCCAACTAGACCAAACTTGATATTCGTTGCGAGAGAAGTGTTGAGACCTGCCATTAGAATGCGCACATGATTATCCAACCAAACCATATAATTTTTTTGAAAAGCTTCCTCTACCCAACTTGGTTTAGGAGTTGCTTGACCAATTTCCCAAACATCAACAATTTGATTCCCATATTTTGCCTTCATAGCTTCAATCCTTTTTAAATACCATTACATGAGTTTGGAGTTCCCCCTATACCATAAGGACCACATGGTTTTGAAAAATGTATAATAGGCCACTTACCATTTAATTGATCCAAAGTTGGAGAAGGTGCTAGCCCACCCAATAAACCAGCAATCATATCTCCCCAACCTCCGAAACCTCCTTCAACTTTCGCAAGCATCTCAGTATCCATAATTTCAAATTGTGACATCGTTTTTGTATTCATGACAAATACTCCTTTTTTTATTTTTAATTTTTGTCCTGTTGTAACCTTGACAAGTTTAGTATATCATTATTTGTTAAAGTTTTTCATCCAAATCTTGAATTGTCATCGAAACGTCTTGAATTAGCTTTTTATTTGAAACCACCTCTAAATTTTTTAAAAAAAGATAGTTTCTAATCACTTTTTTACCATTCAGGAAGTTTCAATGACAATTCAAGATTTTATAAAATATGAACTTAGTATCATGGTATAATAAATTCATATTTTATATGAAAGGATTTGCCAATGACTTCTTATAAACGTACATTTGTTCCTCAAATAGATGCTAGAGACTGTGGTGTCGCTGCCTTAGCCTCGATTGCCAAATTCTATGGTTCAGATTTTTCTCTAGCTCACTTGAGAGAACTTGCAAAGACCAATAAAGAAGGGACGACTGCTCTTGGCATTGTAAAAGCCGCAAATGAAATGGGATTTGAAACAAGGCCTGTTCAAGCAGATAAAACGCTCTTTGATATGAGCGATGTCCCCTATCCATTTATCGTTCACGTTAACAAAGAAGGGAAACTCCAACATTACTATGTTGTCTATCAAACAAAGAAAGACTATCTGATTATTGGTGATCCTGACCCTTCTGTAAAAATCACCAAAATGTCAAAAGAACGCTTTTTCTCTGAATGGACTGGAGTAGCTATTTTTCTAGCTCCCAAACCCAGCTATCAACCCCATAAAGATAAAAAGAATGGTCTACTGAGCTTCCTCCCTCTGATTTTCAAACAAAAATCTCTCATTGCTTACATTGTTCTCTCAAGCTTATTAGTCACTATTATCAATATCGGTGGTTCTTATTATCTCCAAGGAATCTTGGATGAGTACATTCCAAATCAGATGAAATCAACTTTAGGAATTATCTCAATTGGTCTAATTATCACCTATATCCTCCAACAAGCCATGAGCTTCTCCAGAGATTATCTCCTAACTGTTCTGAGTCAGAGATTAAGCATTGATGTAATTTTGGCCTATATTCGTCATATCTTTGAACTTCCTATGTCTTTCTTTGCGACACGTCGTACAGGAGAAATCATTTCACGCTTCACAGATGCCAACTCTATTATAGATGCCTTAGCTTCTACCATTCTCTCTCTTCTTCTTGATGTTTCCATTCTGATCCTTGTAGGGAGCGTCTTACTGGCACAAAACCCTAATCTCTTCCTTCTTTCTCTTATTTCCGTTCCTATATACATGTTCATCATCTTTTCTTTTATGAAGCCTTTTGAAAAAATGAACCACGATGTCATGCAAAGTAATTCTATGGTTAGTTCTGCCATTATCGAAGATATCAATGGGATTGAAACCATCAAGTCACTCACAAGTGAAGAAAATCGCTACCAAAATATAGACAGTGAATTTGTAGATTATTTGGAAAAATCCTTTAAACTTACTAAATATTCTATTTTACAAACTAATTTAAAACAAGGAACAAAGTTAGTTCTGAATGTCCTTATCCTATGGTTTGGGGCTCAATTAGTTATGTCTAGTAAAATTTCTATCGGTCAGCTGATTACCTTTAACACACTTCTTTCTTACTTTACAACTCCTATGGAAAATATTATCAACCTCCAAACCAAACTCCAATCTGCAAAGGTCGCTAATAACCGTTTGAACGAAGTCTATCTAGTCGAATCTGAATTTCAAGTTCAAGAAAACCCTGTTCATTCACATTTTTTGATGGGCGATATTGAATTTGATGACCTTTCTTATAAGTATGGTTTTGGACGAGATACCTTAACAGATATTAATCTCACGATTAAACAAGGAGATAAGGTTAGCCTAGTTGGAGTTAGCGGTTCTGGTAAAACAACTTTAGCCAAAATGATTGTCAATTTCTTTGAACCCTACAAAGGACATATTTCCATCAATCATCAGGATATTAAAAATATTGATAAAAAAGTCTTGCGCCGTCATATTAATTACCTGCCCCAACAAGCCTATATCTTTAATGGCTCTATCTTGGAAAACTTAACCTTGGGTGGTAATAATATGATTAGCCAAGAAGATATTCTAAAAGCTTGTGAATTAGCTGAAATCCGTCAAGACATTGAAAGAATGCCTATGGGCTATCAAACTCAGCTCTCTGATGGAGCTGGTCTATCAGGAGGACAAAAGCAACGAATAGCCCTCGCTCGTGCTCTCCTAACTAAATCTCCTGTTTTAATACTAGATGAAGCTACTAGTGCTCTCGATGTTTTGACTGAGAAAAAGGTTATAGATAATCTTATGTCCCTAACTGATAAAACCATTCTCTTTGTAGCCCATCGTCTAAGTATAGCCGAACGGACTAACCGTGTCATTGTTCTTGACCAGGGGAAAATCATTGAAGTTGGCAGTCACCAAGAGTTAATGCAGGCGCAAGGCTTCTACCATCATCTATTCAATAAATAAGGAGAATGTCATGAATCCTAATCTTTTTAGAAGCGTCGAGTTTTATCAGAGACGTTACCATAACTATGCGACAGTGTTAATTATACCTCTTTCATTACTGTTTACTTTCATCTTGATTTTCTCCCTTGTTGCCACAAAAGAAATTACTGTTACTTCCCAAGGAGAAATCGCCCCTACAAGTGTCATTGCATCCATTCAGTCAACCAGTGATAATCCTATCCTTGCTAATCATTTAGTGGCAAATCAAGTAGTTGAAAAAGGGGACTTACTTATCAAATACTCTGAAACAATGGAAGAAAGTCAGAAAACTGCCTTAGAAACTCAATTACAAAGACTTGAGAAGCAAAAAGAAGGACTTGGAATTTTGAAACAAAGCTTAGAAAAAGCGACTGATCTTTTTTCTGGCGAGGATGAATTTGGCTACCATAATACCTTTATGAATTTTACCAAACAAGCTCGTGATATTGAACTGGGTATCACAAAGACTAACACCGAGGTTTCAAATCAAGCTAATCTTGCCAATAGCAGTTCATCAGCCATCGAACAAGAAATTACAAAAGTTCAACAACAAATTGGAGAATATGAAGAACTGAGAGATGCTATCATAAATAAAAGAGTACGCTTACCAACTGGCAATCCGCACCAGTCAATTTTAAATCGTTATCTTGTAACCTCACAAGGACAAACACAAGGAACTGCAGAGGAGCCATTTTTATCTCAAATAAATCAAAGTATTGCAGGTCTTGAATCATCTATCGCAAGCCTCAAAATTCAGCAAGCTGGGATTGGAAGTGTAGCAACTTATGATAATAGTTTAGAAACTAAAATTGAAGTACTTCGCACTCAGTTTTTACAGACAGCCTCACAACAGCAACTAACCGTGGAGAACCAATTAACAGAATTAAAAGTACAGCTAGATCAAGCGACACAGCGCTTAGAAAATAATACTTTAACCGCTCCAAGTAAAGGTATCGTTCATCTGAACAGCGAATTTGAAGGTAAAAATAGAATTCCAACTGGTACAGAAATTGCTCAAATATTCCCTGTCATCACAGATACAAGAGAAGTACTAATCACTTACTACGTATCTTCTGACTATCTACCGCTACTAGATAAAGGACAAACTGTAAGATTAAAACTGGAGAAGATTGGAAATCACGGCATTACCATCATCGGCCAACTTCAGACAATTGATCAAACTCCGACCAGAACAGAGCAAGGAAATCTCTTTAAATTAACCGCTCTTGCAAAACTATCTAACGAAGACAGTAAGCTCATCCAATATGGCTTACAAGGTCGCGTTACTAGTGTAACTGCAAAGAAAACATATTTTGATTACTTCAAAGATAAAATTTTAACACATTCTGATTAATTTTCAGATAACACTCTGCAACTATTTATTATCTTATCAAAAAGGAGAATTGTAACATGGATAAGAATCAAAACCTAACTTCATTTCAAGAACTAACAACTACTGAACTCAATCAAATCACAGGTGGAGGATGGTGGGAAGATATCTTATATGGTCTTAATATAATTAAGTATAACAATACGAAAGGACTTCATCAGCCAATACAACTATAAAAAATAAGACCGAGAAACAATCACTCTCGGTCTTATTTTTTATCATTCTGCATGTATCACAGTAAGCATCTGACGAAAGACTTGATCTTGACAGGTGGTATTGAGACTGACATTGGGATAACTTTCCACAATCTTCATGACGGTATAGAGACCAACTCCTCGGTCCTCCCCTTTAGAACTTGCTCCGAAGGAGAAGATTTCAGAAATATCTATGCTCTCTTCTCTGATGGAGTTTTCAATGATAAAGGTCTCCCGTGCCCCATTTTTAAAAAAGGCGATTGAAACATGAGGTTGACTGGCCTCTGCACTGGCTTCAATAGCATTGTCACAAAGGATAGACACAATGGTTAGAAAATCAAGTAGGCTCATCCCCTCGACTTGAATCTCCTCAGGAACTTCGACATTAAAGATAATGTTCTTTTCTCTAGCTTTTAGAAATTTTCCCGCTAGGAGACTTTTAAGGGCACGGTCCCGAACATTCACCAATCGTCCAATGTCATATTTATTGTCCTGCAATTTCTGACTGGACTCCTTCAAGACGGAGTCGTAGACCTCTTTTATCTGCTCCATATCCTCCTCTTCAATACTCAGACGTAAGCTTGTTAAGAGGTTGGTGTAGTCATGGCGAAAGCTCCGTACTTCCTTGTAAAGTTCCTCTATATGCCGACTATAGCGTTCCATATCTCTATAGCGCAAGTCCTGCTCTTGGTTCAATCTCTCATGAAGTTTGTCCTTCAAATAGGTATCCAGCTTCTTGATAACCCCCATAAAAAAGAGTAGGTAAAACACTAGGATGAGATGGCGAACAGTCGTTGATTGAATCCCCTGTTCATATTCAAAGTAGGACAGACTTTGTATAACCAAATAGTAAGCCCCCATTATCCAGTTAATATGAGTCAGGGACTTTTGAAAGGCTTTATCTAAGATCTCCCTTCTCAAGTTAGTAAAATCATAGTCCAACCATTTCAAAAAGGCTAGAGAAATGAAGAAATTGAAAATTATGATACATAACCCAGTAAATGAGTAGTCATTATATACTTGCTCTTGCCCCAAAAATGGAAGCACAAAATAAGAAACTCCTCTATAAAAGAGATTCACTAATATCATTGGAAAGAGACCATAAAAGAAAAGGAGTTTTTTAGGAAGCCCTCTTAACAATAAGAAAGATAAGCCTATGCCATACAAGGGTTCCATAAAATAAGATAGGTAAGTATTTCCTACTATATAGCTAATCATTACAAAAACAAAGGCCAACAGTATCTTAAAAAGAAAGGCCTTAAAAATCCTCTCGAAAGTAAGATCAATTCCATCTACCTTAAAGAAAATGACAATTTCTAGTCCATTAGAAACAAGTGTATACAACAATATCCAAACAATATACATAAACTCTCCTAGCTCAGTGCAAGTTAGTGATAGCCTCAGACACTTCCCTGACCTTATAACGCGCGATCAGACAGCTTCCACCATTGGGAAAGAAAAGGAGTTTTTCTTTTTTATCCAAACGAGCTACATTGGTTGGATTGATGAGAAAGGAGCGGTGGCACTGCAAGAGACGGGGTTCCTGCTTGAGAACCTCCTCTAAACTCGCCGTAAATTCCAGCCTGTCTGTCTTGGTATAGAGAATAACACGATGGGGTCTGGGTGACGTTTCGAGATAGTAAACCTCCTTAAAAGGATATTGGAATTGGGCAAATTTTGATTTAAAGTAAAAGCAATCTTCCGCCAGGCTTTTACTATCTTGACCATTGGCATAGAGAAGGGCTGTCTCAATCCGAGATTCAAACTCCTCTACCGAAAGGGCCTTATCAATGTAGTCCAAAGCAGACACTTGGTAGCGAAAGGAGAGGGGCATAAACTCCGAGTGAGTCGTCACAAAGACTATCAGGGCATAAGGATCCCGATCCCGAATCTTTCTAGCCACTTCCAGACCTTTCATTTCTTCATTTCGAATCTCAATGTCCAAAAAGAATAGCTGATGTGCTCCCTTCTCATGCACCTCTGCCAGCAGTTGATCTGGCTTGCCAAAGACTTCAAAAGAGCTGGGAGTGATATAATGTTTCTTCAAGAGTTTCTCAATCGTCGTTTCAATCCTAGCTTGTTGGGAAAAATCATCTTCTAAAACACATATTCTCATCTTCTTACTCTCCTTCTTTCAACCATTTTTGACGAATCTCTCTATAGCGACGTCTGGCATACTTGACAGCATATTGACCTTCTTCTCCAAGAAAGAGGGTCTTTGATTGGATATCCATGGATCTTACTTGTTCAAGGTTAACCAGACAATTTCGATGACATCTCGTTAAGGTTTCCCCATATTGTTTCTCAAGATTACTTAAATTTTGAAATAGATCAAAGCTAGCGTTTTCTGTAACAATATGCATGGTATGGGCTTTGCTTGGATGCGTTTGGATATAGTAGATATCCTTTATGTTTAATTTGAAAATTTCTTTCTCTTTTTGGATGATGATATAGTTCATGGATAAAACCTCCTAAAAAGAGGATACCATAAGTCTAGAAACTATTTTTCACCAAATCCTAAACGGTTCTCAAAAATTCCTAAAGTGTTGAAGTTTTTACTAAATAACCATGATAACCTTACAAGTATTTTATCATAAAATCCCGCTATTACCATTCAGGAAATTTCAATGACAATTAAATATTTGAAGCTGAAAAAGGAGATAAAAGTGATAGACTGACAGTATCAAAACACAGTTGCTAGAAACAAGACTAGCACCCAGATTAAAGGAGGAATCATCATGACAGATACAGACCCTATCAAAAGAGCTCAGACTTTGATTACTGACTTAAACAAAGCCTACCAAGCATGCAAACAGACAACCGCTGACGACGTCCGCTTTCAGGAGCAATTAAACTCTATTCTTGGCTTTCTAGCCAAGGCTGAGACAGTGGATAATCAATTCTTGATTGAATTGGAAAAATTTTACCAAACTTCCAGTCTTCTCATGGGACTCAGCGCTCTTGATCCAGATGCTCCTACTCGCGCCGCTTGGCGGGCCTATGACCGCTTCCACTTTGACCAAGTCAAAACCAAGTTAATACTCAATAAAAATCAAAGAGCAAACTAGGAAGCGAGTCGCAGGCTGTACTTGAGTACGGCAAGACGAAGCTGACGTGGTTTGAATTTGATTTTTGAAGAGTATAAGTCTCTACGGACCAACCATTATCCTGTAGTACCTAAAAAGAAGCTGAGACAAACTGAACTCAACTTCTTTTTTAGTGTCATATAAGTAATGTTATACTCAATGAAAATCAAAGAGCAAACTAGGAAGCTAGCCGCAGGTTGCAGATAAAGCTGACGTAGTTTGAAGAGATTTTCGAAGAGTATTAGTCCTGCATCTGACGTTTCACCTGATAAGGGAGATACAAGACTTGTAAAACTAAACCAGCACCCAGCAAGGCTAGGAGGGCCTGTTTTTCTTGGAAAGTCACAAGGCCGACGACTAATTCCACTATCAAGACGAAACTGGTCAATTCTCTGACTATAGCCTGCAACCCTCTTTCCTTTTGTCCCTTGTCTAGTGGGAAAAGCTGGGTCAAGTATTGGTAATCAAAGGCGTGATAAAGGGCCAGCAACTGGAAAAGCAAGAGGTAGTTAAATAGAACCACCACTGCCGTCGCTATCCAAGCTTGTTCGATAAAGACTAGAGCTAACAAGGATAGGAAGAGGAGACGGAGACTGAGGGCAAAGAGGTCTCCATTTCGCAAGTAAGAACGGAGATAGAGGTTTTGCCAAATCTTCCCAGGCACCTTTTGAACAGTCTTTAGGATGAAATCTAGATAAGAGCGACGTTTGACACTATTTGAAATGCCCTTGACCTGAGTAAAGAGAGCAAAGAAACGAAGCAAAACTTGCTTGCGTTTGCTTTCTTGGGCAATCACATAATCCCAGTTGAGGCCAGTCTCAGTATAAAATTTACTGGCTTTTTGGCGAAAGAGGAGATATTTTCCAGCTCCCAATAAAACCACATAGATGAGAAAGACTGGAAAACCATAGCCCATGGCTAAAAACAAGGGTACAAACAAAAGCAAGAAAAGGGTTTGGACAAAGAGCCAAAAAACTAGCGAGCGCACTGTCTGCCCTTTGAGGTGGGACTTAACCTCCTCTTCACTGACTAAGAGAAAGAGCTTGTCAGGCCCTTCCATGTAGGTTGCGATTCCTCCCCAAGCCATAAGTAAGACAGATACAATCCCTAAAAGCAAGAGGATGGGCCAATGATTTTCAGGAAAATCTTGCAAGAGTTGACTGTACTGGTAAGCTAGAAAACCGATGAGAACCAGCAGGAACAAGACAAAGTGGTCGTTGAGAACATAACGCAGATAACCGACACACTCCTTACGAAAATCCTGCTTTCTCCTTAAAAACAAGTCTTTCATCACTCCTCCTCTTTGGTCAGAGCCAAGTAAATGTCGTTCAAGCTAGCTTCGGGCATATCAAAGGCCTCGCGCAGTTGCTGGAGGTTGCCCTGAGCCCGCACCTCTCCCTTGTGAAGGATAACAAAGGCGTCACACATCTTTTCTGCAGAGTCCAGCACATGGGTACTCATGAGGATGGACTTGCCTTTTTGCTTTTCCACTTCTAAAAGCTGAATCAAGTCGGCAATCGCCAAGGGATCAAGACCAAGGAAAGGCTCATCTACGATGAAAAGACTTGGATCTACCACAAAAGCACAGATAATCATAACCTTCTGCTTCATTCCTTTGGAGAAATGGACAGGAAACCAGTCTAATTTTTGATCCAGACGAAACATTTTTAACAAAGGTTCTACACGCTCAAAAGCCACTTTCTGATCGATACCATAAGCCATAGCAACCGTCTCGATATGTTCTCTGAGAGTCAATTCCTCATACAGGCTAGGCGTTTCTGGGATGTAGCCAATCTGCTTGCGGTAATTGGTCGCATCTTCTCGCAAGGTGAGACCGTTAATCTTGATTTCCCCACTGTAAGGTGTCAACAGACCAATAATCTCATTGATTGTCGTTGATTTCCCAGCACCGTTGAGACCAATCAAACCGACTAACTTCCCACTTTCAACTGTAAAGGACACATCTTTCAAAACAGGGACGTGAACATAGCCACCTGTCAAGTTTTTAATTTCTAACATATTTTCTCCGAATCTGGTATAATGTAGCTATATTATATCAAAATTCAATACAGTAGAGGTGGATTTTATGTCAGATTGCATTTTTTGTAAGATTATCGCAGGGGAGATTCCTGCTTCAAAGGTATACGAAGATGAGCAGGTTCTTGCCTTTCTTGATATCTCTCAAGTAACGCCTGGACACACGTTAGTCGTACCAAAAGAACACTATCGCAATCTTTTAGAAATGGACGCTACTAGTGCCAGCCAACTCTTTGCCCAAGTGCCAACAGTGGCTCAAAAAGTTATGAAAGCCACCAAAGCTGCTGGTATGAATATCATCGCCAACTGTGAGGAAGTCGCTGGTCAAACGGTCTTTCATACTCACGTGCACCTCGTACCGCGCTACAGTGCAGAAGATGACCTCAAGATTGACTTTATCGCCCACGAACCTGACTTTGACAAACTTGCCCAAGTCGCTGAAACCATTAAAAACGCTTAAGGAGATACCATGAAGCTATCAAATCTACTGCTCTTCGCAGGAGCTGCAGCTGGAAGTTATTTTGTCGTGAAAAATCGCCAAGCCATTCAGGATGAAGTGCTAGATACAACTGACCGCGTCCAAGCTATCAAGGATGATTTGGATATCATCCAAAACAGCCTACAAATCATCGACCAACAAAAAGCCCTTATCAAGGAATACCAAAAAGATTTGACCTATAAATTCAAAGTCTTGGAAAAAGATTTCCAAACCAGAATGGCGGTCCTCCAAGAAGAAAATCAAGGATAAGAGAGCATTCAACTTTCCTTAGACTCTTTTTTGGATACTAGGTTTGAGCAGAAAAAGGAGGGGATGAAAATGAAACAGTCTTTAAAAGTTCTAGCGAAGGTCATCGCGATCCCTTGTGGTTGCCTCTGCCTGCTTGCAGCCTTGGCATTTCTACTACTGATGAATCTTTTCAAGGCCTCACCGAGTGACATCCAAAAAGGGAATGAAACCTTAAAACAAATCTTTATCTCCCTTGACCTCCCTCCTGAGAGAGTAGAATCAAATGGGAGGTATCAATTCGAGGGTGGAGGCTTAAATTTTTATGTTACTTTCTCAGATGAGGTTATCAATAGTCGCACCGTCCTAAAAGAAAGTCCAAAACTCACCAAAAATCAACTCGAAGTCTGTGTCCTCCAGACAGGAGAGATTTCCTACTATAAAGTAGGGGATAACTTGTTCAATCATGGTTTATTGCAGTTTTTAGAGAAAGAAAGCGAGAAGTATCTCCAAAAAATCGGAAAGAAATTTAATCCCAATTACTCAATTCTCTTTTGGAATGATCAGGAAAGTCTAAAAAAGGGAATTGCATTCTATGAAAAAGCTTTGACCTTAGTGGATATTCAGGATAACTCGGCAATCAACCACATTGATACCATCACCGTTAAGCCTGGCAAAGAAGCAGAAATCAAGCAACTCATTCAGGAGATGGATGCGGTTGGCTTGCTCACTCAAAGAGCTAAATAGCCAACCAGCTAAAGAATGATTTTCTCGGTGCTAAATTTCCAAAGATTACACAAAAAAGAGCCAATCGGCTCTTTTTACTTTATTCTCCTTCAAAGGCATCTTTTATGTGGTCAAAGAAGCCTTTTTTCTTTGGATTGACTTTCAAGTCACCTGCAGCTGCAAATTCCTTCAAGGCTGCTTTTTGACGGTCGTTCAAACCTGTCGGAGTCACGACATTAACTGTAACATATTGATCACCAACGGCACCGCCACGAAGGCTCGGTGCGCCCTTACCACGTAGACGGAATTTCTTGCCAGTCTGAGTTCCTTCTGGGATAACCAATTCAACATCTCCATGCACTGTTGGAATTTCCACAGTATCTCCTAGAGCTGCTTGGACAATATTAAGGTTCAGCTTGTAGAAAATGGTTGTTCCTTCGCGTTCAAACTTATCACTAGCTTCAACTGAAACCACCACGTACAAGTCACCATAAGGACCACCATTAAAGCCTGCTTCACCTTGACCCGCTAGGCGGATTTGTTGACCTGTTTCTACTCCGGCAGGGATTTTCACATGTACGCTATGAGCTTGTTTTTCATGGCCTGTTCCGTGACAAGTTGTACATGGATCTTTGATTTCCTTTCCGCGACCATGACAGACATCACAGGTTACTTGGCGGCGCATCATACCAAGTGGAGTCTGCGTATCGACGTTAATGACACCAGCGCCATGACAGCGTCCACAAGTGACTGGACTTGTCCCTGGCTTAGCACCAGATCCGTTACATGTACGACAGCTGGCTTCACGGTTGTATTTAACTTCTTTTTCAGTTCCGAAAATAGCTTCTTCAAAGGTTAAGTTCACACGGTACTGGAGGTCATCCCCTTGACGAGGAGCGTTAGGATTGCGTGAAGCTCCGCCTCCGCCGAAAAAACTTGAGAAGATATCTTCAAAACCACCGAAGCCACCTGCTCCGTCAAAACCGCCAAAACCACCGGCACCACCAAAGCCACCGTTGGCACCTGCAGCACCATATTGGTCGTAGGCCGCACGTTTTTGGTCGTCACTCAAAGTCTCATAGGCTTCTTGAACTTCCTTGTACTTTTCCTCAGCACCAGGCTCCTTGTTGATATCTGGGTGATATTTTTTAGAAAGCTTACGATAAGCCTTTTTGATCTCGTCTGCCGAAGCGTTTTTTGACACCCCCAGACGATCATAAAATTCAGTATTGTTCATACAAGATACCAAGACCGTAAAATTCGACTGAAAAATAGGAAATCTGACGCTGGAGCGATGCTCCTAGGCAGATTTATCTTTTTTCCGAGAATTTAGGTCGGGTTCAATTCCTTTCTTTTATATTTAGTAAGAAAGCTCAGAGCTCGAGTTCAATTTCTCGAACACCCTTGTTCCTTTCTATAATTTTCATGTAAATCTTTAGAGGCTATTTTCTATACTCTGCTTCACTTGATCAAACTCTTCATCTGATAGAGTAAATATCAAATCCTCTTCAGCATGCTCGTTCTGTTCTTTAAAATAGTTGTCCGTATTCTCTGCCAATCCTAAACCTAGAATCACTTTTCTTGCAAACTCTTGATGTGCAAAACCGATAGCCGTAATGATTTGTTTATCTTGCACAAGAACTTTCGGTTGGAAATTTTCACGTGGAAGAAATTCAAAATAGTCAAAGAAGTTTTGCCAAATTCCACCTGTAAATTTCGTGTCGTTCAACAAACCTGCTTTCGCCAATAAAAGTGGCGCTGAAGAAACGGCTGCAATTAGGATATCTTGCTCATCGAGACTTCTCAAAAACGAGATCAATTTCTCATCCTGTAGAGCAGGCCCTATATTTACCATTCCTGGTAAAATGATACAAGAATACTCTTCTATACAGATTTGATCCAATGTTTTTGTAGGTTGACAAGGTAAGCCATCCTCAGATATAACTATCGAATAATCTGAAGCGACATAATCAATCGTGATATCAAAAGACAGAGCTAAAGTACTTGTTAAAGCGGTTATCTCATAAAGAGAAAAATTAGGATAAATGATACAAAGTACTTTTTTCATACGCAACATCCTCTATTTTACCGAAAAACAGAGGCTGGGTTGCAACCTCTGGATTTCGATTATTCATTTGAAATAAAAATGGTTGTATTATCTCTAGTAGTAATCTTCAAAGACTTTTTAGCTAAATCAAATTCAAATTTATTATAGTGTGGGTCTTGTGTTTTATATAGGTGTAATTCCTGACATATATGATCTGAAAAGTAAATCATAATATCTTTAAACACAGAAGTGTAGTCATATTTACTCTTACCAACAGCTACTTCTGTAAATTCTTTATAAATGACATTCCCATTTCTTTCCACAGTTACCATCATTTCTGTTGGATTATAATCCAAATTAAATAATTCTTCAAAAAACTTTATCTTTTCATGATAATCTGCAATGTCAGAAAGATTATTTTTATTAACACTCATAACACTAGCCCCTTATTTCTCCGTAAACTCTCCGTCTACGACATCATCGTCTGCGTTTCCTGTTGCTTGTGCGCCTTCTGCTCCTGCTTGAGCTTGTTGAGCTGCTGCGGCTTGTTCGTAGAGTTTAACAGCAAGTCCTTGAGCTTTTTCGTTCAATGCTTCAAGTTTTGCTTTCATTTCGTCCAAGTTGTTGTCTTCTTGAGCTTTCTTAAGGTCATCAAGGGCAGCTTGGGCAGCATCACGTTCTGCATCGAAGCCTTTACCTGCAGTTTCCTTGATTGTCTTTTCAGTCGCAAAGATTGCTTGGTCTACTTCGTTACGAAGATCTACTTCTTCTTTACGTTTCTTATCGGCTTCAGCGTTAGCTTCTGCATCTTTCATCATGCGGTCGATTTCTTCGTCTGTCAAACCTGAGTTCGATTGGATCACAATTGTTTGTTCTTTTTGAGTTCCAAGGTCTTTGGCTTTAACAGATACGATACCATTCTTGTCGATATCAAAGGTGACTTCGATTTGAGGAATTCCACGAGGTGCAGCTGGAATATCAGTCAATTGGAAGCGTCCAAGAGTCTTGTTATCTGCTGCCATTGGGCGTTCCCCTTGAAGAACATGGATATCAACGGCTGGTTGGTTATCTGCTGCAGTTGAGAAGACTTGTGATTTAGATGTTGGAATAGTTGTGTTACGGTCGATGAGTTTTGTGAAGACACCACCCATTGTTTCGATACCGAGTGACAATGGTGTTACGTCAAGAAGAACAACGTCTTTGACATCACCAGTGATGACACCACCTTGGATGGCAGCACCCATGGCAACAACTTCGTCAGGGTTTACTGATTTGTTTGGTTCTTTACCAGTTTCAGCCTTAACAGCTTCTACAACGGCTGGGATACGAGTTGAACCACCAACAAGGATGACTTCATCGATTTCTGACAAGCTCAAACCTGCATCTGAAAGGGCTTGACGAACTGGAACTTTTGTACGTTCTACAAGGTCACGAGTCAAATCGTCAAATTTCGCACGAGTCAAAGTCATTTCCAAGTGAAGAGGTCCAGCTTCACCAGCAGTGATAAATGGCAAGCTAATTTGAGTTGAAGTTACACCTGAAAGGTCTTTCTTCGCTTTTTCAGCCGCATCTTTCAAACGTTGCATTGCCATCTTGTCAGTTGACAAGTCAATACCGTTTTCTTTCTTAAATTCTGCTACCAAGTGGTCGATGATTTTTTGGTCAAAGTCATCACCACCAAGTTTGTTGTCCCCTGCAGTTGACAATACATCGAAGACACCGTCACCGAGTTCAAGGATAGAGACGTCAAATGTACCACCACCAAGGTCGAATACCAAGATTTTTTCTTCTTTATCAGTCTTGTCCAAACCGTAAGCAAGGGCTGCTGCAGTTGGTTCGTTGACGATACGTTCTACTTCAAGACCAGCAATTTTACCAGCATCTTTAGTTGCTTGACGTTGAGCGTCGTTGAAGTAAGCTGGAACTGTGATAACAGCTTTAGTTACTTTCTCACCAAGGTATTCTTCAGCATAACCTTTCAAATATTGAAGGATCATAGCTGAGATTTCTTGTGGAGTGTATTCTTTACCGTTAGCAGAAACTTTTTCAGAAGTTCCCATCTTAGATTTGATAGAGATGACTGTATCTGGGTTTGTTACTGCTTGACGTTTTGCAGCGTCACCAACGATGATTTCTCCGTTTTTGAATGATACTACAGATGGAGTTGTACGGTTTCCTTCTGGGTTTGCGATGATTTTGCTTTCAGTTCCTTCAAGAACTGCAACTGCTGAGTTTGTTGTACCTAAGTCAATACCGATAATTTTAGACATGTGTTTTTCTCCTTGTTAGTTAATTTTCTATTTTTGATATTTCCCTTAAGTGGTGGGGACGTGAGCAACTCCCTTCGGGATTTCATCACTTATTTTTGAGCCTATTGTCTCAAAAATCCCCTGTTTCAGTAGCAAAAGCTACTGAAACTTTCACCACGGTGGGAAATATCTTCCTTGCAAGCCTCCGGCTTGCCTCTTACTCTTTCTTCATAGTTTATTGTCGTTTCGGACAAGTTTTTAAGTTCTCTAGCCTAGTTGTAGACAACGACCATTGCTGGGCGTAGGATGCGGTCATGGAGTTTATAGCCTTTTTGGAAGACTTGGGCGATGGTATCTGCTGGATGTTCATCGTCTGCTGGGAGAGTTTGGATGGCCATATGATAGTTATGGTCAAATCCACCGTCAGCTGCAATTTCTTCGATTCCTTCTTCTTTCAAAGCATGAACCAAGCTTTCTTGCACCATCTCCAAGCCCTTCTTCACATCATCTGTCAATCCTTCAACGGCAAGCGCACGCTCTAGATTGTCGAGCGATGGTAAGATTGCTTTTGCCAAATCCTGGCTACGATAACGTTGCAAGTTTTGACGCTCTTCATTGGCACGGCGTTGGATATTTTGCATTTCTGCATGAGCACGAAGGTATTTATTTTCAAACTCGTCCGCACGTTCATTTGCCAAGTCTAGCTCTGACTTTTCAGGAGTTGTTTCTTCAGTTGTTTCAACAACTTCCTCTTCTTTTACTTCTTCGTTTTTTATTTCCTCAGACATTTTTCGCCTCCTTTTTAGGAATTTATGTAATTTCATGTTCAACTCACCTCATAATGATTACTACTCAAATAGCGATAGAAATCTGTGAGTTTCATAGTTAGGACTCGATTGACAACATTGAGTTGATTGACCAATTGCTGGTAATCCAGATTGACCGGACCGATAATCGCCAGAATTCCAAATCCTCGATAAGGGATGAGGAATTTACTGCTAATCACTGCTAGGTCTGCCAGACAAGACTCTTGACTATCTGCAACACGGACATTTTGCATCTGATCTTCATGCAGACCCTCACGAATCTCCAGAGCCACTTTCTGTGGTTGGTCAAAGAACTGATAGGCTGCTAGATTGGCAAAATTCAAGAGATTGACCTTGCCCGCCACCACAATGTTTTCGTTGAACATTTCCTTAAAGATGTGTTCAAAGAGATCGATGACATTGTCCGTCGTTGTGAAGTAGCGCTGGATAATCTGCGGAATCTCTGTCCGAATCTTGTAGTGAATATCTAGAACGGTGTGGCCGAGGAAACGTTCCTGAATGATTGCCTTCAGTTTCAGCAAATCCTCCTGCAAGAAGTTCCTTGGAATCAAAAACTGACTGGTAACCGTTCGAGACTCATCAAGCGTAAAAACTGCAAGAGCAGTATGTTGTCCCAAAACAACGATATCAAAGGCTGTCAACCGTTGCCTGCTCGGCTCAACATCTAGCGCTACAACTGTGCAACCACTTAAGTCTGTCAAGACATTAGCAGCCTCTTGTAGAATATCTTCCAGTTTGAAGAATTCCTGATCAAAGGCTTTGACAATCTCATAGACCTCATTTTCAGCCAGTCGGTCAAAATCCAGTGAGTGTTTCACATAGTACTGAAAACCAGCAACACTTGGCATCCGACCACTTGAAGTATGAGCCTTTTCAAGCAAACCTTGCTTTTCTAGAGCCGCCATATCATTACGAATGGTAGCACTGCTAGAATTGATAGATTCTTGCAAGGCTTTGGATCCGACAGGTTCGTGCGTTTTGGTAAAGATGTCAATGATCAGATTTAAAATATCCTGCTGACGCTCTGTAACCATCTCATCACTCCTCTCTGTCTGATCGATTAGCACTCTATGTACCCAAGTGCTAACTCATGGTTCTATTATACACCCTTAGAAGAGAATGTCAAGACAAAAACTCAAAAAATTAGCACTCTTTTATCAAGAGTGCTAAAAATCAGTCTGAGGACCTAGAAACTTACTTTTCATCAATTTGGTATTTCCTTTTAAGTCTGAAAAAACCATAGATTAGATAAGAAATCAGGAAAACATATAAAACAAAAATAACAAAGAAAGATTGAGACAAGTTTTCTCGAAACAAACTCATACAAACAACAAAACTACCTAAGAAAGCAGCTGTACAGGAACGAAGTCTAGACCGCATAACTTCCCACCTGAGGTCATTACTCATATAGATTTGATCATCTGAAAGTATATCGGAAGCTGGTTTACGAAGAATTAAACAAGAACCTCTTTCTATTGATTCCCAACCTCTATTTCTAAAATCTTGCAGTTCATGCTTATACTTTTTAAGAAATCTAGAATCATAGATACAGTAGATGACATCGTCCGGTTGACATTTCTCAAAATAGAAAAAGCCCAAACGACTAGTTCTATATCTCCAACCTTTCAAATGCATCTCATGCAAATATTCTTCCTCCTTGTCCAAATCAACAATGGTGAAAATCCGAAATTGTACTTTGCTATTCATTGCCTTACCTCCAAATCAGAAAACATACATGGTTTTATTTTTCAGATAATTCTTTCCATTTTTGAAACAAGCTCCAAAAAATATAAGAAATCTGAATCGCAAAAACTATCAATAAAACACAATCCATAATAACAATCAAAAACATTACCCAACTGAAATTACTACCTCCACTGAGAAACTTTGAGAAAACCGGTAGTAGAGCTAAAAAGAGAAGCAAAATAGGAAGCATCCGCATTATTAAAATCCGTTTGACCATGGCTAACTTCCCAGTAGCGTCATTATAGATTTCAAACTCAGTATCCAACTCAATTCCAGAATGAAGCTTTCTAAAGTAGGAAAAACCATTAAAATCTATAATATGCTCCCATCCACAGTCTTTAAATAGTTGTAAATAGGAGGCTCTCTCTGATTTTTTCATGGGATAAAAGTCCAACTGATAAGACACCTGCTCAGGTTGACACTTTTCAAAGGTATACTTAACCGCAACCAATAAGATAGAATAGCTTACTTTCCTAAGCTTCCAGCCCTTAGCATGCATTTCCCCTAGAAAAACTGCCTCCCTCTCATAATCCGCTATTGTAACAATTCGATAAACATTTTTCTTTTCCATCATAATTCCTCTTGACTGTTTCTGTAGAGCCGTTCAATACGCTTCAATTCAATATCTAAGACTTTTCGTCCCAAGTCTGTGATCTGATAGATTTTACGTTTTTCCTCTTCGCGAACAAAGGAAATCAAGCCATCCTTTTCCATCTTTGACAAGGTCCCATACATAGTCCCAGGACTAATCGAAACTTGCGAATCTGTCATCTCCTTGACCTTTTGTGTAATACCATATCCATGGTTCTCCTTCTGCAGACAAAACAAGATATAAAAACCCGTTTCCGTCATGGGAAGATAAACCCGACGAATCTTATCCGTCAATTCCATTTAACCCCACCTCCTATTTAGCTCGATATATCGCACCTCGTTATATAAACTATATCACAGCTCGATATAAAATGCAAAAAAAGATCACCCTCAGGCAATCTTTCTTCTATATTAGTAAAGATCTAAATAATTATCAACTTCCCATTGTGAAACAAAGGTTGCATAGCTAGCCCACTCGATACGTTTGGCTTCAAGGAAGCTAGTGTAGATGTGTTCACCTAGGGCTGCCTTGACCACTTCATCTTCTGTCAAAGCTTTCAAGGCGTTATGAAGAGTTGATGGAAGATCAGTGATTCCAGCTTCCTTACGCTCTTCTGCTGTCATGATGTAGATATTTTCTTCAATAGGAGCTGGTGCTTCGATTTTGTTTTCAATACCATGCAAACCAACTTCCAAAAGAACCGCCATAGCGATGTATGGGTTTGCCATTGGGTCTACTGAACGCAACTCAAGACGAGTTCCCATACCGCGTGAAGCAGGCACGCGCACAAGTGGTGAACGGTTACGACCAGCCCAAGCAATGTAAACAGGCGCTTCGTATCCTGGAACCAAACGTTTGTATGAGTTAACCGTTGGGTTCATGATGGCAGTATAGTTGTAGGCATGCTTGATCAAACCACCAAGGAAATGATAGGCCGTTTCAGACAACTGCATTCCTCTTGGATCGCTTGGATCAAAGAAGGCGTTATTTCCATTCTCATCAAACAAGGACATATTACAGTGCATACCTGATCCAGCGATACCAAATTTTGGTTTTGCCATAAAGGTTGCGTAAAGGCCATGTTTGCGAGCAATGGTTTTTACAACGAGCTTAAAGATTTGAATCTTATCACAAGCGCGGAGAACTTCATCATACTTGAAGTCAATTTCATGTTGACCAACCGCAACTTCATGGTGACTCGCTTCTACTTCAAATCCCATTTTGGTCAAGACATTCACGATTTCACGACGCGTATTGTCTGCAAGGTCAGTAGGTGCCAAATCAAAGTAGCCACCCTTGTCATTTACTTCAAGTGTCGGGTCCCCATTTTCATCCAATTTAAATAGGAAGAATTCTGGTTCTGGACCAAGGTTGAAGGATTTGAATCCCACTTCCTCCATATGACGAAGCGCACGCTTCAGATTACCACGAGGGTCACCTGCAAATGGCTCACCCTCTGTTGTATAGACATCACAGATCAAACCTGCAACACTTCCATTCTCATCTCCCCAAGGGAAGACTGTCCATGTATCCAAGTCTGGGTACAAGTACATATCTGACTCATTGATACGTACAAAACCTTCAATAGAAGATCCATCAAACATAGCCTTGTTTGACAAGACTTTATCTAACTGTTCATCTGTAGCAGGAATTTCGACGTTTTTCATCGTCCCCAAGATATCTGAAAACATGAGACGAATAAAGGTAACATTTTTTTCCTTGACTTCACGACGAATATCTGCAGCTGTGATTGGCATGGTTTTTCTCCTTAATATCTGACTACTTGCGGTTGCCTAACCGCGACCAAAAGGTGACTGCGCTGAAGCAAAGCGTCCCTGTTGGAGGAGCTCATTATGAAGCGCACGACGCACTTCCGTTGGGCTCACTGCTTTCTTGGATTTCGCCTCACGTTCAGCATATTTCTTCTTAATGGCAGCGATATTGAAACCTTCAGAAATGTAATCTTTGATTTCAAGCAAACGATCCATGTCATTCAAAGAATACATACGACGGTTCCCTTCGTTTCGATCAGGCTTTATCAACTCTTGATCTTCATAATAACGAATCTGACGCGCCGATAGATCGGTCAACTTCATCACACTGCCGATAGGAAAAACAGCCATATTTCGGCGAAATTCTCTTTCCTTCATTCACAATTTCCTTCTTTCTGTCTATTATAGTCTAAAAAAATACATACGTCAATTGATAATGTCACAAAATATAACATTATTTTCTTTTTTTCTCAAAAAGATTTCTGAAGCGATCAATATCATAATTTACGAGTATTGCGACAAAAACACCCATAAAAGTTTCAAATACACGAGCAAACACGTACAAAAATGTTTCTCCGCTCGGTATTGATAGGGTAATAATCAACATAGCTGCTACACCACCGATAACTCCTGCCTTGTTGTTCATAGCAACATTTGTCATAATGGTTAACATGGTGCAAATTGGCACAATCAGTAAGGTCACCCAAAAGGCTTCTTGAAATAAGGTATTTAAGAGGAAAAAGACAAGAGCATAAAAACCTCCGATGCTATTTCCTAAGATACGTGAAGTTCCAAAATGGACGCTCTTATCAAAGCTTTCTCGCAAACTGAAAACTGCTGTCAAAGCCCCAATTTGAAGCCCCTTCCAACCAAAGAATCCAAAAATCAAGAGAACTAAAAAAACAGCAATTCCGGTTTTAAAGGTTCGTAGACCAAGCTTGAACTGTGACTTATCAAATTTATATTTTTTAAAATAACCCATAATCTCAACTTTCTATTTCCATTTTATCATAATTTAGTTGATTTTATGAGCCAAAATCAATCGGAAACGTTTTTAATTCAAGCTACAAGAAAAAGAGGAAACAAAGTTCCTCTTTTCATCGTTTCATTTACGAAAGATTATTTTTCTGTAAGTGCAGCCAATCCTGGCAATACTTTACCTTCAAGAAGTTCCATTGATGCTCCACCACCAGTAGAGATCCATGAGAACTTGTCTGCGCGACCAAGGTTGATCGCTGCGGCAGCTGAGTCACCACCACCGATGATTGATTTCACACCTGGTTGTTTCACGATAGCATCCATCACACCGATTGTACCAGCTTGGAAGTCAGGGTTTTCAAATACACCCATAGGTCCGTTCCATACAACTGTTTTCGCACCAGTCAAAGCTTCGTCGAATTTAGCGATAGATTTAGGACCGATATCCAATCCAAGGAAGCCTGGATCCACTGCTTCACCTTCAGTGTCTTTCACTTCAGTGTAGTCAGCAAATGCGTTTGCTTCTTTTGAGTCAACTGGCAAGATCAATTTACCGTTTGCTTTTTCAAGAAGAGCTTTGGCAACATCCAATTTGTCTTCTTCTACAAGTGAGTTACCGATTTCGATACCTTGTGCTTTGTAGAATGTGTAAGTCATACCACCACCGATAAGAACTTTATCAGCTTTTTCAAGCAAGTTTTCGATAACACCGATCTTGTCTGAAACTTTTGAACCACCAAGGATAGCCACGAATGGACGTTCTGGAGCTTCAACTGCTTCTTGGATGTAGGCAATTTCATTTTCAAGAAGGAATCCAGCAACAGCTTTTTCAACGTTTGCTGAGATACCAACGTTAGATGCGTGTGCACGGTGAGCTGTACCGAATGCATCGTTTACGAAGATACCATCTCCAAGAGATGCCCAGTATTTACCAAGTTCAGGATCGTTTTTAGATTCTTTCTTGCCGTCAACATCTTCGAAACGAGTGTTTTCAACCAAGAGAACTTGTCCATCTTCAAGAGCGTTAACAGCGGCTTCCAATTCAGCACCACGTGTAACACCTGGGATAAATTTAACTTCTTGTCCCAATTTAGCAGCCAAGTCAGCAGCTACAGGAGCAAGTGATTTACCTTCTTTATCTGCTTCTTCTTTTACACGTCCAAGGTGAGAGAAGAGGATTGCACGTCCACCTTGTTCAAGGATGTACTTGATAGTTGGAAGAGCTGCAGTGATACGGTTGTCATTGGTAATCACGCCATCTTTAACAGGTACGTTGAAGTCAACACGAACGAGAACTTTTTTCCCTTTCAAGTCAACGTCTTTAACAGTCAATTTTGCCATTAGATATGACTCCTTCTTTTTTTATACGTGTTAATTATATCACAAAATCAGCAAAAGAGATAGCAAAACCCTAAACTTTTCGAGTTCATTCTTGCAACTGAAACTAACATTTTTAAAATAAAATCTAGAAAAACCTTGTTAAATAACTGATTATTGAAAGAAAGACTAGCTCATTTAATCATTCTTTCACTGATTTCTACTAGTCAAAACAAGGTCTGACTGATTTGCCGTCAAACCTTGTTTTTTAGTTTTTATGAGAAAATCCAAGATTCGTAAATCCGATTAGTCTTCTCTCTTCTTTCCAGCAAGCAAGCCGTAGCCACTCATTACTCCGAGGAGTCCCAGCGCTACTAGACCGGCATCTATTTCTGCCCCAGTATTTGGCAGTTGTTTGCTTGCTTCTTCAACTTTTGCTGGTGCAGCTAAAAGCGCTTGATCCCTTGTTTGTGAGACTTGCTCTTCTTTCGTTCCTACTTCAACAATTTCTGGGATTGCTTCCTTGAGAACTTCTGTTGAACGAAGGGCGTGTTTGCCTTGGGCATCTACTTCTACAAAGTGACGAACTTGGCCTTCAACTCCTGATTTCACAACACGACGTTGGCCTTTAAGGAGAGCTGAATTTAGTCGTTCTTGACGTTCGAAGGCAAGTGGTTTTTCTTCAATTTCAAGAGTTGGTTTCTCGAGAACTAAATCTTTCACACCTTCAGCTGGTTGGTTACTCGATAGAACTTTTGTTCCAACTTCGGTGATTTCTGGGATTGCTTCCTTGACTACCTCAGTCGAACGAAGAGTGCGTTTGCCTTGGGTATCTACTTCTATAAAGCGACGAACTTGGCCTTCCACACCAGCTTGCACAAGACGGCGTTGACCTTTGAGAAGTTCGGCGTTTGGTCGCTCCTGAAGTTCAAAGGCTGTTGTTTCAGTTTCAACAACTAGTTCAGGGAGGGCCTCAACCGTTGGGGCCACTTCATTTGGATCCATGCTGCCAACATGGTGGCTTTCTTCCACAGGGGCAAGTTTCTTATTCAGCTTTTCTTTCATGTCCGCATAAGCTTGTGGAGTTGGCGTTTGTGAAGCTAACAAAGCTTCTGCTTGGGCAATCAACTCAGCTTGAGGACCTTTTTCACGAACTTTTGTCAACAAGTCTTCCAGTTCTTCTCTAGCAGTTTGATAACGTTGATTTCCATTCAGGTCTGCTCCTGCTTGTTTCAACTCATTCAAAGCCTGGTTGACTTCTTCTTGACTAGCATTGTGGTTTTCTGCTACAGCTTTGGCTGCAGTGAGCTTCTCTACTAGTGCTGCTTGTTTGTCCTCACTTGAGAAGGTGTAGTCAAGGGTTGACTGACGGCCTTGGGCAGCAGTGATTTCTTGTTTGAGGTACTCATCGTTGACAGCTGCTTTTGGAGAAACTAAGACATCAAACTCAGCAGTGTGCCCCTTGTAATGCAAGGTCAAGGTTTGACGGCCAGTCTTTTGAGCATCGTAGCCCGTGATTTCAACACCTTTATCAGTAAAGCTGTGAGTCTCTTCTGTCTCATCATCATAGAGAACGCCGAAGCGACCTTCTGCAAGATCCAGTTGCTCTCCTACTAGATAGTCCATTTTCGGTTTCTGAGTAATGTACAATCCTGCTACTTCTTTTGGTTTTCCTTCATCTTGACCTGTCACTTGTACCTTTAAGTCACCAGTAACAGGACGTCCAAGGTAGCTGACTGTGAGCTTTTGTTCCCCTTTTTGATGAGCATCGTATCCAGATACAGTCACACCTGAGTGAGTAAGGTTGATCAGTTCATCGGCTTGTCCCCCTTCGTATTGAACACGGAGGGTTCCCCCTCTGAGGTCAAGTTTTTCTCCCTCTTTGTAAATCGTCTTCTTAGGTCCTTTTTCAAGGCTAACTGCAGCAATTTTTCTCTCATCCTGTGGAATCGCTACTGCCAAGGTGTTACTGATTTCTTTGCCCGGTAGTTGGGTACGATAGTAGAGAAGATTTGGTTGCTTGTCAAAGGCCAATGGTGCTGTTGCCAAGTCGCCACCATTTTCAGACTTCAAGGTTGCAATTGGCGTTTGTGAATCTGCCTTGTCGTAAACGGTGATGGTTGCACCTGCTGGAACAGCAGAGAAGCCAAGTTGAACTTGATGATTTCCAAGTGAACGAGCAGCTACCTTAGCCATTGGAATATTTTGACTTTCCGTGTCCAAGGTTTCGTACATCTTCCAGTTGTAGATACGAATGGCCTTCCAAGGTGTTCCGTTATCTGAGGTGATAACTTTTAGGCGCCAGTCTTGAGCGGTGATTGGTTTATCAAGAGTGATATCCGTAACGTGCGCTTTGTTACCACGGACTTCCTTAGCTAGTTTCCACTCACCATCTGTATCCTTGTAGTAAAGATCAAAGTCCTTAGTATTCATTAAACCATCGTTAACAGACTCACCACCAGCTCCTGCATGATCCATGACCCATCTAACAACACGACGTGGTTGGGTCAAACGAATATCGACACTACCGCTCAATTGTCCTGAAGACCACTTGTCTGACAGACTTGTAATGGTACCGTTCAACATACCTTCGATGCCTTCCCCGCCTTCAGTATTCGGGAAAGTGCTACCGATAACCTTTGCACCTGGAACAATATTTTCAGCCAAAGGTCTTGGGAGAGTTGTATCCTGAACAGTCATGCCCCAGTTGAATGACGCAGTTGCAGCCTCAGAACGGAGTCCATTTTTACCAACTGCAACGACTTTCAATTCTTGAGTCCTACCAGTCGCATTAGCAGAACGGCTAACCTTTGGCAAGTAGATGGTTGAAGCAGATGAACCTGTCAATAAGCGCCAGTTATCTCCATCTTTTTCGTAGACTTCATAGAAATCCGCATCTTGGTTACCCGAAAATTGAACCACTGCTTCAGCTTCTTGGGCATTCTTAAGAGATTGCTTCACCACAGAGAGACCTGTAGGTGCTTGTGGCGCTTGGTGATTGTCCGTGATAGTTAATTGTCCTAGGTTGAACTGATAATCTTTTACAGCTCCTTCATGCTCGAAGAAGAGTTTGACTGCATAGATGGTTTTTCCAGCTAGTGAGCTGAGGTCAAATTCTTCATTCGTCCAGTTATCAGAAAGGGTTAGTTCTTTCCATGCGTCTGCATCCTCAAATTTGTAGTCTGGTGTTGTAGAGAAGGCCATATAAACTTTAGAGCCTTTTCCTCCCTTGTGGGCAACACGGAGTTTGGTTTTCTCAGTCACTTCTAGTTTAGTAGAATACAAATTCACATCCTGGTCTGTCTTGCCAGCTACATCACCTGAGAATTTAAGGGAGTTCCCACCATTATAGGCGTCTGTAAAGTCGTATTCTGCACGAAGTTTTTCCCCCGTTGAAGTCTGCCACCAGCGCCATGTTGGCAAGACACCAGAAACAGAACGGTAGTTCCACTCAGAATCCTTAGAAACTTTGCTGTCTACAAACCACTTTCTACCATGACCTGTATTAAAAGAGGTAGTGAAGGTCCGGCCCACTGCTGGTGTCCGGTCCGCAACTAAATTAGCAATCCCATACCACTCTTTGTCCGCTGGTTTTTGAGCCGTCGGATCTCCTTGATAACCTGTAAAGAAGATGTCTTCGTTCTTGTGGTAGTCTTCTCCTGTTTTCCCTAGACTGGTAATCGTATCTGGCGCAAAGAGTCCCAATGACAAACGCAACTTGCCTTTTTCATCTAAGAGGGCATCCCATTTGACTTTGGTCTTATAAGAACCACCTTGTTGCAATTCCAAGCCTGCAAAGACATCATATTGGCTACGTTCTAGCCATTTTGCCATCTCTACGGAGTGGTCATTCTTTTCCTTGTTCCAGTTGAAGTTGGCAAAGAATTGATCTGCAGGGACTTTGTCGCCTTCTTTTTGCATGAACTGATAGTTGTAATCACCTAGACCATCTTCGTGGTAACGACCGTATTTGTAGGTCATGGCATCGTACCAAGCATACTTGATTGGATGGTTGACTTTGGCTGCGTATTCTTTTGTATAGAGCATGAATTGGCGCATTTTTTCACCAAGAGGTTCTACCAAATCACCCGTTGTTTCCTGGTTGATGAAATAGCCATCAAAGCCGTAATACTTAGCAAGATCGACAAGTTTTCGTGCGATAGGGAAGGTACCATCTGCATCTTGTTTCAAGGCAGCGGCAAATTTCTCTTGGTCGGCAATGCTATTTGACCAGTTGAAGAACAAGGTTCCATAAACGGGAACTCCGTTGCGGTGCCCTGCATCAATGACATCGGGAGTTGGAACTAGACCTTCCCAGAAGACCATTGAATCCAAGTATTGCCAATAGTCAAAGGCGTAAGCTTTAAATTCTTCGCCACCAACAGAAGCGTGGTCTTTAGCCTTTGAGTTGGTATTTGCTAGCGCCTGAACCTTGGCTCTTCTGCTTGCTTTTTCGTTAACCAACTGACCTCTATGGCGCTTGGCAAGTTCAACTGAGGAACGGTTGATGGGATCGTCCTCACGCGCACCCGGTTCCCATTTCAACAAATCTTCCCATGTATCAAATTTGATTTCTTTAGGTCGGAGACTCTTTTCTTCATTTTTAGGAACGTCTGCTAGAGTTGGTTTATCGGCTTTCTTCTCAGCTACTGGAGGAGCTTCCTCTGGTTTGGTTTCTTCTTTTTCAGTTGGTTGAGCAGGTTTTTCAGCTTTATCTGCCGGAGCGGGTTTTGCCTCTTCTTTTTCATTGACCAAATCAGCTATTGCTGGAGTGTTTTCTGAAATTGGTTGCTCAGCTACTTTGTTCTCTGTTTCCGATAATTGTTTTTCGATAGCTGCAGTATCTGGATTAGTTGTCTCACTAGTACTTGTAGCTTGGGCGCTCGTATTTGCAGCTGTTTCAGGGACTGCGACTTGTTCGGCAAGAGCTGGGCTCGCAAATAGAGCTGAACCAATCATCAAGGAACAAGCCCCGATTGACAACTTACGAATACTGTAACGGCAACGTTTTTCAAAAAATAGATCTTTCATCTTATCCTCCTAATAAAATATAAAGTAAGCGCTTCACTTTTTTGATAAAAAGTAACTGTTCTCAGTGTACGCCACCTGAACAGGATAATCTTCATTTTATCCTATATGAAAGCGATGTCAATCTATTTAACATAAAAACTATAACTAGGATAATAATCAGTAAAATTTGGACACAATCCTATAAATCATCTATCTTAAAGGGAATCTATCTCTCATTTTAAAAGAAAGTTCTTGTTTCTTATGAAAATTTCAGCTAAACACTTGTGAGATTTACTTTTATCCTTTAAAATAGAATAGGAGAAATTCCGTTATTATTTTTCGGAGGAAAAAGAAATGTCCATTAATTGGCAGGAAATTTTATTTCACTTTTTAGGAGGTCTAGGACTGTTTTTATACAGTATCAAGACCATGGGAGACGGTTTGCAACAAGCTGCTGGAGATCGCCTTCGTTTTTACATTGACAAGTATACCAGCAATCCCTTTTTAGGTGTTCTAGTCGGGATTGTCGTAACTGCCCTGATTCAGTCAAGTACAGGGGTTACAGTTATCACGGTCGGGCTGGTCAGCGCTAGTCTTCTCACTCTTAGACAGGCTATCGGAATTATCATGGGAGCCAACATCGGAACCACCGTTACTTCCTTTATCATCGGTTTCAAGCTTGGTGAGTATGCTTTACCCTTGATTTTCCTTGGAACCATGTTCCTCTTCTTTACAAAAAACAGAACAGCAAACAATATCGGGCGCATCCTGTTTGGTGTCGGGGGAATCTTCTACGCCCTCAACCTCATCAGTGCCGGTATGAGCCCGCTTAAAGATTTACCACAATTCAAGGAATATATGGTAACCTTGGGACAAAATCCTATTTTAGGAGTGGTAGCTGGTGCAGTGATTACCGTCCTCATCCAGGCTTCCTCGGCTACAATCGGGATTTTGCAAGGCCTCTATGCAGGTGGGTTCCTTGATCTTAAAGGTTCACTACCAGTTCTCTTCGGGGATAATATCGGGACAACCTTAACCGTTATCATTGCCGCAGCTGGAGCCAATGTCTCTGCGAAACGCGTTGCAGCAACCCACGTTACCTTTAACGTTTTAGGGACTATTCTTTGCTTAATCTTATTAGGCCCCTTTACTGCTATGATCGAGTACTTCCAGGCACTCCTTCACCTCTCACCTGAGATGACCATCGCCTTCTCGCACGGTGCCTTTAACGTAAGTAACACCATTGTACAATTTCCATTCATCGGAGCCTTGGCCTACTTTGTAACCAAGCTCATCCCTGGTGAAGACGAGGTTGTCAAGTACGAGCCCCTTTATCTCGACGAACAACTTATCCAACAATCTCCTTCTATCGCTCTAGGAAATGCCAAAAAAGAACTTTTGCACTTGGGGAACTATGCAGCAAAAGCTTTTGACCTTTCTTATAACTATATCATCGGTTTGGATGAAAAGGTAGCTGAAAAAGGGCACAAGACAGAGGAAGCCATCAACACCATTGATGAAAAACTCACTCGTTACCTCATCAGGCTCTCAAGCGAATCCTTGAGCCAAAAGGAAAGCGAAGTGTTGACTAACATCCTTGATTCATCTCGTGATTTGGAACGGATTGGGGACCACGCAGAAGGCTTGCTCAACCTAACAGACTACCTCCAACGCAAAGATGTTCATTTCTCTGAAGCTGCTCTAGAGGAATTGGCTGATATCTATCAAAAAACCACTGACTTTATCAAGGATGCCCTTGATAGTGTGGAAAACAATAATATTGAAAAAGCTCAAAGTCTGATTGAACGCCATAAAGAAATCAACAATATGGAACGCATTCTCAGAAAAACCCACATCAAACGCCTTAACAAGGGGGAGTGTTCAACACAAGCTGGGGTCAACTTTATCGACATCATTTCTCACTACACTCGTGTATCTGACCATGCCATGAACCTAGCTGAAAAGGTCATCGCTGAACAAATCTAAGTACCAAAAAACTATCCTGAATGGGATGGCTTTTTCTCTTAATCAAGAATGTCTTTTCTGACATATAAAAAATACTTTGATTCACAGTGGAATCAAAGTATTTTAAAGAGTTCACCAAACATAATAGCAGAAACCGCGGTTCCTCTGTACTTGGCTTCTTCTCTTTTGATAAAGCGGGCCAAGTTGATCAATTCAGGTGCTGGGTGTTTGGGATTTCTGAACAGTTCAAGATTGACCAAGCCTGAGAGACGGACTGCTAATAATTGCTCATTTGTAGTAGGCAGTTTTTTAGCAGTCTCTATGAGAGCAGCGACTAAATCGTCACTCAAATCATGTCGAGCATGGTTGTAGAGCTCTTTTATTAAGTTTTCTAGATTTAGTTCTGCCATCCCTGGCACCTCCCTTATGTTTAATAATGTTTAATCAAATCAACCGTTGAACGATCCAATTTTTTCACCAAGGCTTGCAAGAAAGCTTGAGCTTCTAGGAAGTCATCCATAGCGTAAAGAGTTTGGTGAGAATGGATATAACGGGCACACACACCGATAGTTGTAGATGGAACACCACCATTTTTCAGATGAGCTGCTCCAGCATCCGTTCCGCCTTTACCACAGTAGTATTGGTACTTGATACCAGCTTCTTCAGCTGTCGTCAAAAGGAAATCCTTCATTCCTGGGAGAAGCAAATGACCTGGATCGTAGAAACGAATCAAGGTTCCATCCCCAATCTTGCCTTGACCGCCATAAACATCACCAGCAGGTGAACAGTCAACTGCTAGGAAAACTTCTGGGTCAAACTTAGTTGTGGAAGTATGGGCACCACGGAGACCCACTTCTTCTTGGACGTTAGAACCCAGATAGAGTTCATTTCCAAGCTTTTGACCTGACAAGGCTTCGGCTAGCTCGCTCACCATGAGAACACCGTAGCGGTTATCCCAAGCTTTTGAGATGATATTTTTTTCATTGGCTGTCAAGATAGCAGAGCTATCAGGGACAATGGTGTCACCTGGACGGATGCCAAAACTTTCTGCTTCAGCCTTATCCGCAAACCCACCATCAAAAACAATATCTGAAATAGCTGGCATAGTTGGTCCACCTGTTCCACGTGTCAAATGTGGAGGGACAGAGCCTGAGATCACAGGAATTTCACGACCGTCACGAGTAAAGAGTTTAAAGCGTTGGCTGCTGACTACCATTGGATTCCAACCACCGATTTCAACGACACGGAAGGTACCATCTGGCTTGATTTCGCTGACCATAAAACCAACTTCATCCATGTGAGAAGCGACCAAGACGCGCGGTGCATCCGCAGCTTCTGAATGTTTAATACCGAAAATACCACCCAAGCCATCTGTCACCACTTCATCCACGTGCGGTGTCAACTTTTCACGAAGATAAGTCCGGACAGGCGCTTCATGACCTGAGATCGCAGCAAGTTCTGTTACTTCTTTGATTTTTGAAAATAATGTTGTCATATCAGTTCCTTCTTTCTGTCCTCCATTTTACCACTTTTTATAGGAGAAGTGTAGTGGAAATCATCATTCCAACTTGAAACTGCTTATGAAAAAAACGAATCACCATTGTAATTCGTTTTATTTATGATTTCGTCTGAGGGAAAAGTGGTCTGGGACGGGGTCCTTCCCTGTTTTCGACCAGGGATGGCAACGTAAAATCCGAGCCAAGCCCATCAAGACACCCTTAAAGCCATGTTTTTCAATAGCCTGAATCATGTAGTTGGAACAAGTCGGCTCAAAGCGACAAGAGGGTGGAAAGGCTGGTGAGATAAAACGTTGGTAAAAGCGTACTGGCGCTATTAAGATTCGTTTCATTATTTCTTGGTTACAGCCATAGTGTGTAGTTGGCTGATTTCTTTTTTATTAAGGCGACGGGATTCTCCTGGACGAAGACCTGTCAAGTCTAGATGTCCAAAACGTGTCCGAGACAACTTATCCACTTGAAGACCGACGGCTTCAAACATCTTTTTAACCTGATGATTACGCCCCTCATGGATAGTCAACTGCACTACTGAGCGATTTTTGACTGGATCCACTTTGAGAATCTCATAGACAGCTGGCTTGGTTTTCTTGCCATCAATCTCAAGACCGCGGGTCAAGGGGCGGAGATTGTCCTTATTAGCCACACCTTTAACACGCGCGACATAGACCTTGTCAATCTCATTACGGGGGTGAATCATCTCGTCTGTAAAGTCCCCATCATTGGTTAAAATCAAGACACCTGATGTATCCCAGTCCAAACGTCCCACAGGGTAAATGCGTTCTTTAACATTGGGCAAGAGGTCGACAACAGTCTTGCGGCCCTTGTCATCTGTCACACTGGAAATCACTCCACGTGGTTTGTTAAGCAGATAGTAGACCTTTTCTTCGTTGTAGATAGGTTGACCTTCCACTTCGACCTTGTCACCAGACTTGATGGTCGTTGCGAGTTCACGCACCACTTGGCCGTTAACTGTCACCAAACCTTGCTTGATCAACTCTTCTGCTTTTCTCCTACTGGCCACACCTGCGTGGGCAATATATTTATTGATTCTCATCTTCTTCTATCCTTTCACCAAATAATTGGCTTTCTTGAGCTTGAATCTCAAGCTCATCAATCACTGGCAGTTCTTCCAAATGGTTAATCCCCATGTAATCTAGGAAATAATCCGTAGTCACATAGAGGTTGGGGCGACCCAACACTTCTTTTTTCCCATCTTCTCTTATCAATTCAAAAGCTTGTAGCTTTGCCAAGGCTCCACTCGAGTTAACCCCACGAATAGCATCAATTTCTATCCGCGTAATCGGCTGCTTGTAGGCAATGATGGACAAGGTCTCAAGAGCAGCCCGAGACAAGCTCTGGTTGATGGGCGCCTTGGAGTATTCTTTCAAAATCGCTGCAAATTGAGGCTTGGTGACCAATCTGTATGCACCACCTGTCTCAATCAGAGACAAGCTCGACTCTTGGTCTTTTTCATATTTCTGGGCTAATTTTTCTAAACTCTGTTGGATGCCTGTCGGTGGCAGAGAGAGGAGTTCAGCCAACTGACGGACCCGAATCCCATCTTCACCTGCTACAAACAAGAGCGCTTCTATTTCTGCTAAAGTACTCATCTTTCCTCTCTATCAAGTCTAGCTTTGTGCCTCTTGACTTTCTTCCTTCTTTTCCATGAGATAGATATCTCCGAAACTCTCCTCTTGAACGAGGATCAGTTCCTGGGTTTTGATTAACTCTAGGGTTGCCAAAAAGAGGGTAATAACCTCTTGAACATTCTGGGCTTCCTTGAACAAATCCTGCAAACGCAACTGGTCTCGTCCAGACAAGGACTCTTTTACGATGACCATCATATCCTCAATCTTATACTCATCCCGCAAAATGGTCGTGTGATTCTGTGCGAACTCCTCTTTTTTCTTGGCTAGGATATTTGAAAAAGCCAAAAAGAGGTCAATGGTCGTCTTGTCATGCACAAGCTCCGCATCCTCGTAAATCAACTCTGTCGGCGCTTTGGAATAGTACTGGGCCCGATCTTGGTGCTTAGCCTCCAAGTGCTCACCTAAGAGCTTGAACTTGCGGTATTCTTCGATTTGAGAGAGAAGGTCCTGCTCTAGGTCATCCTCCAAGTCTGTCACTTCTGCTACCTTTGGCAAGAGCTTGCGGCTCTTGATCAGCATCAGCTGACTGGCCATAACCATATACTCGCCCGTTACTTCCAGACGCATGGCCTGCACAGTTGAGACATAGGCTAGATACTGTTCGATAACTTCTGTAATGGGTACATCGTAAATATCCATCTGGTACTTAGAAACTAGGTGCAAGAGTAAGTCCAGCGGCCCTTCAAAATCTTTTAATTTAATATCCATTATCTATATTTTTCTAAGGTCAGGACTGTTTTTAATCCTAGTTTTTTTGCAATTTCGTACAAATCGACCTTCTTTTCTATCTGTCTTAGAATGAACTGTTCCCGCAAGGCTTGGGCTGATAAGGCTAGGAAACCTTTCTCTTTGACAAAGGACTCTAGCTGACGAAAGGCCCACTGACGAGAATAGGCTTTCCCTCCCCTTTCAAAGAGATAGGTCTGCCCCATCAAGGGTTTTAGCTCTGGAATCAAGGGCGTAGGAATGGTGACAATCCTCTGTTGGGAAGCCTTGTTAATTCGCAACACCTGAAAATCCAGATTGATATCTGCAACCTTAAGGGCTAAAATCTCACTTGGCAAGAGTCCTATTTCCAAGATAAGAAGCGCCAGCAAGCGTCCTTCTGGATAATTACTTTCCTGCCAAAAAGAGTCTAGGTCTAACAGTTCTGGCTTTTCAGTCTGCTTTTCAGCTTGTTTGGCTAATTCCAAACGATAAAAGCTGTCCACTTCTCCTTTCTGATAGAGAAAGTAGAGAAATTGGTTACAGGCCGAAAGTTTTCGCTTCTGGGCGCTGATTTTTAGATTGGCTAGCTGGGCTTGGTAAATCTTGAGACCGGTCTCCGAAATCCGCTCACCTACAATATCTAAAAATTGCTCCAAATCATACTTATAAGACTGCTTGGAATTGGCAGACAATCCCTGCTTTCCCTCTAAAAAGTCTGAAATCCTATCTCTCATTTGCATCGAATCTCATATTCCTTATTAAAGTCATGCAAGAGAGCATTGACAGCCTTGAGGATGGACTTGCGCGTGATGATTCCTTGAAAAATCCCTTCATCATCTACCACTGGCAAGAAAGGTTCATCCACCAGTTTATGGAGGACTTCAGTGATGTTATAGTCTGGAGCGACAACTGCCACATCCGTCTTGGTCATATTGACGATGTCTGTCGTTGCCATCTGCTCATCCGTCAAACCTTGCTCCATTTGATAAGCCAAAATGTCTCTCAGACCAATGGTTCCAACAAAGCGTTTGTCAAAGGTCACAACTGGGATACGGGTATAGGTGATTTGGCTCAGCACCAAAATTGCATGGTCGGCATTGTGGGTATCAATCAAGGCTGCTAGATTCTCAGCAGGGGTAAGAAAAGTTTCTTCCTGCCCCAATAAAAATGCTTCAAATTCCTTGGCAATCATCGAGCAAACTCCTTGGACAAGCCTGGATAAATCTCATGATCACGTGTCAAAAAGTCTACTTTAAAATAGCTGTCATCAATCTTCACTCGAGCATAGAGACATTCTCTGATAGTCCCTCGTGGTTGGCTGATGGAGCCTGGATTGAGAAAGAGAGTTTTACCTTCCATCCAAGCATTTGGCACATGCAAGTGACCATAGAGACAGATATCGGCTTCTTCTTCCTGAGCCCAGTAGTCCAACTTTTGAAAGTTGAAATTGATATCAAACAAGTGTCCATGCGTCTGGATGATCTTGGTTGGACCAAGTTGAGTTACCAAACGTTCTGGGTAGCCGGCATAAAAGTCCATATTTCCTTTGACGACATGGATGCCTTCCCAGAGCGGAGAGTCTGGACGGAGTTCTGAGTCACCATCGTGAAAAATGGCATCAACTTTCCCCAGATAGCGGTCACGAATTTCTTCGACAATCAAGCTATCGCCGTGGGAGTCACTCATTACAATGATGGTTTGCTTTGCCATGATGGAAATACCTCCAAAAGTTTCTTAACGGCTAAGGCACGGTGGGATTGGCTATTTTTTTCTTCAAGGGTTAATTCGGCTGCTGACTTACCTGTCTCTCCCACAAGGAAAAGGGGATCATAGCCAAAACCATTTTCGCCCTTGGGTTCAAAGTTGATATAACCTGGCCAGTCAGCTTCAACCACCAAGCTTTCCTTGTTTGGACTAGCTACGACTAAGGTTGTGTGGAACTGAGCTGAACGATCTTTGAGCTCAAAGACCATGGCCAATTCGTGCAAGAGTTTGGCATTGTTTTCACGATCAGTCGCTCCCACTCCTGCAAAACGGGCTGACCAGACACCTGGCAAGCCACCGAGGACATCGACTTTGAGACCAGAGTCATCTGCTAGCACCATCTTGCCTGTTAATTGGGAAATAGTTTCTGCTTTAAGTCGAGCATTTTCTTCAAAAGTCATACCTGTTTCAGCTACTTCAGGCAGATCTGGATAGTCATTGAGATTTTCCACATCATAGCCTAACTTGTCAAAGATAGCTCGGAATTCCTTGGTCTTGCCTTCGTTGCGAGTCGCAATCAACAAGGTTTCTCTAACCTTGCTAGTTTCAAAGAAGGCTTCTACATCAACGCCTTCTTTAGGCAATTCTGCATGCAAAAGTTTTCCATTTTCAACCAAGAGCAGGGCTCCCTGACGTTGGATAACTTCCAAGTTTCGGCCTGCTTCTGCATTTAAAATCTCAACGATAAAGGAGAGCAGACGGTAGTTAGAAAACCAGCGCATCACCGTTATTGTAATCGGAAAGCCCTTTTCCTCGTCACGAAAAATCCGCGCTAAATCCATAAACTCAAGCTCGAGAGGATCTTTGATAAGGCTATAGATGCCTCCATAGACATCCCAGACACCGACATACCAGTCCTGGTCATCCTTGTATTCATAAATTTTGTTTGTCATAAAGTTACATGCTCCACATGAATCTCTTTTTCCAGCCATTCTGCTCCAATCTGGGCAAAACTTTGGCTATTGGCTGTTGTGTAAAAACGATGTTGAAGAGGTCCCGCATCTCGACTACGATTGATTTCAAAATAGTTAAGCAAAACCGAGATATCCCGTACACACTCTGCTCCACTATCGATCAGCTGAACCTTTGGTCCCATAACATTTTGGATGATAGGGCGAAGGAGTGGGTAATGGGTACAACCCAGAATCAGGCTATCCACCTTTCCGACCAAGGGGCGCAGGGTTTCATAAACCACTTTCTTGGTTACACTGGTTGACAGGGCACCAGACTCGACCAAGGGCGCAAACTTGGGACAGGCCAAACTCTCCACCTGTAAGTCTGGATCCAAATCATGGATTTTCTGACGGTAGATGTCTGATTGTACCGTCATGGGAGTTCCAATCACTCCGATTTTCCCGCCTGGACTGGACTTGATGGCTGCCGAAGCTCCTGGCAAAATCACACCTAGGACAGGAATGTCTAGTTGAGCCTTGATTTCTTCCCAGACGACCGCAGTCGCAGTATTACAAGCAATGACAATCATCTTGACATCCTTGGTCAAAAGAAAGTTGACCAACTGCCAAGTATATTCCCGAATTTGCTCAGCAGGACGGGGACCATAAGGCGCCCGCGCCGAATCTCCAATATAGACGATTTCTTCATGAGGAAGCTGGCGCATGAGCTCACGAACAACGGTCAAGCCCCCGACACCCGAATCCAAAAAACCAATTGGTCGATTATCCATACAGTCTTCTTTCTAGTCTTTTTTCTGATTGATAGTTCATCATGATTTCTTGTCCTGAACGAACTGACAGACAGCTTGATGGAATGTCAACTGCCTCTCTCTTAATCATAATCAAATATCAATAGAATGCAAGGAAAAAGTCTTATCCTTGAGAACTATTGAACATAGTGAGAAGTCTGGAACTTTCATCCCAGACTTTTCCTTATTTATTTTTTCTTTTTATTGTTAGCGAGGGCTGCTTTTTGTTGACGGATGATTTGGTGGTATACTTGTTGTACCTTGGCTTCGCTTGGTTTTTGACCATTTGCACTCAAGAGAGCACGAACTGCCTCAGCGTTCAAACGTGGGTTGTCCGCAAATTCTTTTTCAATTTGCTTACGAACCAAGTACATCCCTCCAAGAGCTCCTCCTAGAAAAGCTAGCACAATCAAGACAATTGCTAAAAGTAAATCCATTCTTTTTCTCCTGTTTCTTTTTGAGTCTTCTATATTATACCACAAAGTGACTTTCCTGACTAGTTTGTTTTACGCTTTCAAGGAGGGGTTAAGCCAATTCTAAGCTAGTCTTAAAATCAGATTGAACTATGAAATTACGAGTAATTCCACCCTTTCCTCTCTTTCTTCTACTTTTTTAAGAAAAAACAACAACAAATATGTCTCTTGCTAAAAAGCTATTGACAAATGCTAAGCGACCATTAGAATGGGAGGTGAGGAGATAAATAGAAACAAAACAAACGAAACTGCTTTATAAAATGTAAGCGGTTTCGAATAAATGAAGGAGGGTTTTATGAAAAAACACTTTTGGGAGAAATCCTGTCGCTATAGCATCCGCAAGCTGACTGTTGGGACTGCTTCTGTTTTACTGGGGGCTGTTTTTCTAGCCAGCCACACTGTCTCTGCTGATAGTATCGAGGTCAAACAAACTGAACAGACCTCAGTCGAAGCTAGCACTAAGCCTGATAGTGAACCTATAGCAGTTGAAGCTACTGAAACTACAAATCCGTCTCTAGCAGAGAGTCCAGCAGTTTCCGAAAGCAAGCCAACCGAGGAGACTCAGACTATAAGTAGTCAAGCTAGTGAAGAAGCCATTGTAGAAGCTAAAGAAAATAAGGAACCTGAAAAAGCAGATCAGCCGGTGACAAAGCAAGAAAACTATCAACTCAACTACGATCAGCCAACAGCTCCCTCCTATGATGGATGGGAAAAACAAGCCCTTCCTGTCGGAAATGGAGAGATGGGAGCCAAGGTTTTCGGTCTCATCGGGGAAGAGAGAATCCAGTACAACGAAAAGACCCTCTGGTCTGGAGGACCACAACCCGATAGCACCGACTATAACGGAGGAAACTACAAGGATCGCTACAAGGTTTTAGCAGAGATACGTAAAGCCCTCGAAGCTGGTGACCGCCAAAAAGCAAAACAGCTAGCTGAACAAAATCTAGTTGGACCAAACAACGCCCAGTATGGACGTTACCTAGCCTTTGGAGATATCTTCATGGTCTTTAATAACCAGAAGAAAGGACTAGATACAGTAACTGATTATCATCGTGGTTTGGATATCACAGAAGCCACTACGACAACTTCTTACACCCAAGATGGGACCACCTTCAAACGCGAAACCTTCTCCAGCTATCCTGATGATGTCACCGTGACCCACTTGACTAAAAAAGGAAACAGGACACTTGACTTTACCCTTTGGAATAGCTTGACAGAAGACTTGCTTGCTAATGGGAACTACTCTTGGGAATATTCCAACTATAAGAATGGTCATGTCACTACAGATGAAAACGGAATCCTTCTAAAAGGGACTGTCAAAGATAACGGCCTCAAATTTGCATCCTATCTAGGAATTAAAACGGACGGAAAGGTGACTGTTCAGAATGAGACTCTAACCGTCACAGGTGCAAGCTATGCGACCCTCTATCTCAGCGCCAAGACTAACTTTGCTCAAAATCCAAAAACCAACTATCGAAAAGACATTGACCTTGAAAAAACGGTTAAAAGTATTGTAGAAGCTGCTAAGTCCAAAGACTACGAGACACTTAAAAAGGACCATATCAAGGATTATCAAAGTCTCTTTAACCGCGTTAAACTAAATCTAGGTGGAAGCAAGACTGCTCAAACGACAAAAAAGGCCCTTCAAAGCTATAACCCTAGCAAAGGGCAAAAACTGGAAGAACTCTTCTTCCAATATGGTCGTTATCTACTGATTAGTTCGTCTCGTGATCGGACAGATGCCCTTCCTGCCAACCTACAAGGAGTCTGGAATGCTGTAGACAATCCACCTTGGAACGCTGACTACCACCTCAATGTCAATTTGCAAATGAACTACTGGCCGGCTTACATGAGCAACCTTGCTGAAACAGCCAAGCCAATGATCAATTATATTGACGACATGCGTTACTATGGCCGTATCGCTGCCAAGGAATACGCAGGTATCGAATCCAAAGACGGACAAGAAAATGGTTGGCTGGTCCACACTCAAGCAACACCATTTGGCTGGACTACTCCTGGTTGGAATTACTATTGGGGGTGGTCTCCAGCTGCTAATGCCTGGATGATGCAGAACGTTTATGACTACTATAAATTCACTAAGGACGAAGCTTATCTCAAAGAAAAGATTTATCCTATGCTCAAGGAAACCGCTAAGTTCTGGAACTCCTTCTTGCACTATGATCAGGCCAGTGACCGTTGGGTGTCTTCTCCATCCTACTCACCAGAACACGGTACCATCACCATCGGAAATACCTTTGACCAGTCGCTAGTCTGGCAGCTATTCCACGACTACATGGAGGTCGCCAACCATCTAAAAGTCGACCAAGACTTAGTCACAGAGGTCAAGGCTAAATTTGACAAACTAAAACCCCTTCACATCAACAATGAGGGCCGTATCAAGGAATGGTACGAAGAAGATAGCCCACAATTCACCAACGAAGGCATTGAAAATAACCACCGCCATGTTTCCCATCTGGTAGGTCTCTTCCCAGGTACACTCTTTAGCAAGGATCAGGCTGAATACCTAGAAGCTGCGCGTGCTACCCTCAACCATCGCGGAGATGGTGGGACTGGTTGGTCTAAGGCCAATAAAATCAACCTCTGGGCTCGTCTCTTAGACGGTAACCGTGCCCATCGCTTGCTTGCTGAACAGCTCAAGTATTCAACCCTAGAAAACCTTTGGGATACTCACGCGCCTTTCCAAATCGACGGAAACTTTGGAGCAACTAGTGGGATGGCAGAAATGCTCCTGCAATCTCATACTGGCTATATTGCGCCATTGCCAGCCCTTCCAGATGCTTGGAAAGACGGACAGGTTTCTGGCTTGATTGCCCGTGGTAACTTTGAAGTCAGCATGAAGTGGAAAGATAAAAACCTGCAAAGCTTGTCCTTCCTTTCAAATGTCGGTGGAGACTTAGTTGTAGACTATCCAAATATCGAAGCCAGCCAAATCAAGGTCAATGGCAAAGCAGTCAAGGCAACTGTCCTCAAAGATGGCCGCATCCAACTGGCAACACAAAAGGGGGATGTTATTACCTTTGAACACTTCCATGGTCGTGTAACCAGTCTGACAGCAGTTCGACAAAATGGAGTCACTGCCGAACTCACCTTCAATCAAGTTGAAGGCGCTACCCACTATGTCATCCAAAGACAAGTAAAAGATGAATCTGGCCAAACCTCTGCAACTAAAGAATTTGTAACCAATCAAACTAACTTTATCGATCGATCACTAAATCCTCAACTCGCCTATGCCTATACTGTCAAGGCGATGCTGGGCGAAGTTTCCACACAGGTATCCGAACAGGCCACTGTCGAAACATACAGCGAGTTGATGGACGACCGAGATAGCCGTATCCAGTACGGAGCTGCCTTTGGAAACTGGGCAGATTCAGAATTATTTGGAGGAACAGAAAAATTTGCTGACCTTTCAAAAGGGGACTACACAGACCAAGACGTGACTGCTACTGTTCCTTTCAATGGTGTTGGTATCGAAATCTATGGACTAAAATCGTCCGAACTAGGTCTTGCTACTGCTAAAATTGACGGAAAAGAAGTTGGAGAACTTGATTTCCATACTGCTGGGACAACTGAAAAAGGCAGCCTCATCGGTCGCTTCACAGGATTATCAGATGGACCTCATACACTGACTCTTAGTGTTAAACGTGAACACAAAGGACGTGGAAGTGAGCGCTCGAAAATTTCATTAGACTACTTCAAGATTCTAGCAGGAACAGGTAACACGATAGAAAAAATGGACGACCGTGATTCGCGTATCCAGTATGGTTCCCAGTTTAAAGACTGGTCTGACCCTGAGCTCTACGATGGTACGGAAAAATACGCTGATATTAACAACAGCGACCCAAGTACTGCTTCAGAAGCTCAGGCAACTATTTCCTTTACAGGAACGGGCATTCGTATTTATGGCTTGAAGAGCCTCGCTCTTGGACGAGCACGTGTTACACTAGATGGCAAAGAAATGCCAAGTCTAGACTTCTACACTTCAGGTGCAACCGAAAAGAGAGCCTTTATTGGCGAATTTACAAACCTTACTGACGGTCCGCACACCCTGACATTACGTGTTGACCCAGATTCACCAGAAGGTCGCAAGAAAATTTCTCTAGATTCCTTTGATATTATCAAAGCTCCTGCTATTGGTATAGATAGTCCAAGTATCGCTCCTCTTAAGGAAAATGACAAAGAAATTTCCTTAAGCCTACCAGCTGGAGATTGGGAAGCCATTGCTGTAACCTTCCCAGGTGTCAAAGATCCTCTGGTATTGCGCAAAGTGGACGAAACGCATCTGGTTACAAGTGGGGATCAGACCGTGCTATCAATCCAAGACAATCAAGTTCAAATTCCAATTCCTGAAGAAACCAATCGCAAAGCTGGAAATGTCATTGAAGCTTATACCATTCAAGGAAATACCACAAGCAGCCCTGTCGTAGCTGTCTTTACTAAAAAAGATGAGAAGAAGGTTGACGAGAAGCAGCCAACTACAAGCAAGGGGGAGGAACCAGCTCCTACTGTTGAAAAACCTGAGTACACTGGGCCTATCGGAACTGCAGGGCAAGAAGAACCACCTACTCTGACAATTCCTGAATTCAACGAACCTATTGGAACCGCGGGGCAAGAGGAAGCCCCTACTGTTGAAAAACCTGAGTACACTAAGCCTATCGAAACTAGTGGAGATCAGGCTACTCCAACCCTCACCCGACCTGAGTATCAGTTGCGCACCTTGAAAGATAAAAAGACAGGGGTCGAAATCATCGGTGGAGCTGCTGACTTGGAAGGAATTTCTCACATCTCTAGCCGACGTGTCCTAGCTCAAGAACTCTTTGGCAAGACCTATGATGCTTACGACCTACAACTTAAAAATCCAACAGATCATAGCTTGCAGCCGAAAGGTTCTGTCTTAGTTCGCTTGCCTATTTCAGCTAGCGTCGAAAATGTCTACTACCTCACTCCGACCAAGGAGTTGCAAGCCCTTGATTTCACCGTTCGAGACGGAAAGGTAGAATTCATCACTAATCATTTCAGTACCTATGCTGTCGTCTATCAAGCAACTGGAACAAGCTCTAACACAGAGGAAAAACCAAGTACTTCAGATGAAGAAGCCTTGATACACAAGGCTGAACAACTTTCAGCTAGTCCGAGTCTTGCTAAAGCTGGAAATCATTCTCCTAAAGAAGAACTTCCAGCAACAGGAGAAGCGTCCAACCCACTCCTCTTCTTAGCAGGTCTCAGCCTAGCCCTCACAGCCACTTTTATGTTAAAAGGAAGAAAGGATGAATCCAACTAACTTTTAAGCACACAAAAACAGGATGAAGATCACCTTCATCCTGTTTTATTTTGTAATTAGAAATTATTTTTTACAGTAGGTATAAAAAGGCTAAGGTCAAGAGACTTGCTAGAAGCCCAACTGACCAGAAGAAGAAGTCAACCTTCCACTCGCTCCAAGGATTGCCCTTGCCTGAGAATCCTCCAAGCTCAAAATGATGATGCACAGGTGTCATACGGAAAATACGCTTCCCGCCACTAAGTTTGAAGTAGGTGACCTGCATCATAACAGAGCTTGTCTCAAAGACATAGATAATCCCAATCAGCAAAAGGGTCCATTCTTGGTGGAGGGCCATAGAGATTGCTGCCAGCATCCCACCTAGAGCCAAACTACCCACATCTCCCATGAAAACCTTGGCAGGCTTGTGGTTAAAGACGAAGAAGCCTAGCAAACCACCAATCATGGCAAGAATCACAAGTAGGATATCCAGTTGATTTTGCATATAAGCAATCACACCGTAGGCCGATAAGCTAATCACTACGGAAATACTTGCTAAGCCGTCAATCCCGTCAGTCAGATTCACTGCATTTGAAAAGCCAACTAGCCAGAAAAGGGCAAAGAAGATATAGAAAATACCCAGATGTACTTGGTAACCAAAGACCGAAAGCATGTCGCCACCACGCTCATAAAAGAGGTAGAAAATCACTCCTCCAAGGAGCTGGAGAGCAAGTTTTTGCTTAGGATTCAAGCCTTCGTTAATTTTACGAAAGACCTTGAGGAAATCATCCAAAAAACCTACCAAACCATACAAAACCAAGATAAACAAAATCATGCCTACATTGTTGGTCAATTGTTGGGTAAAGAGAGCAACCAGAAAACTCACAACTACTGCAATGATAAGGAAGACAAGACCTCCCATGGTTGGAGTTCCAGCTTTAGCTTGGTGTTGCTTGACGTCCTCGTGCATCTGTTGTCCCGTAATCTGTGCTTTTCGATAAAATCGGATAAAGGCTGGAATACCTATCAAGGTCAATAGAAAGGCTAGAACTCCAGCACTAATGGAACTAATCATCTTAATCTCCTAAAGTTATTTTCATTTTTTTAATATCTTTGAGGGCTGTATTGGCACGGACACTTTGTTTCTTGACCGTTTTGCCACTACCTTCCCACTCGACTTCTATATTCAGCCATTTGGCAAATGTTTGCACATTTTCATCTGTCCATCCATACATATCAGGCATTTCTTCGACCTTATCTGACAGGATCAAGATTTGCTGATTAGCTTCCAAATTATCTCCTTCAGAAACCGAGAGTTCCTTGATCTTGATTCCTGTTCCAATAACGATTGGTTGGACAAGGTTGCGACGCAATTCCTCTGCTAGGTCACCTGGAGTAAAGTCCTTGGTAGCTGGCATGGCATAGCTTGTCGTCTTGCTAACCTGATCCAAGTTCTTAGCAGTTGACTGAAGATTGAGGGATTCTTTCATGGCAGAAGCTCGCTCAAGGATTGGGTTGGCAAACTCTCCCAGCTGAACACCCGAATAATGCTCTGGCTGTTGCACCGTTACATAGAGAATAAAGTCAGGATTTTCTGCAGGATGCATCGACACAACAGAGAAGATATAGTTGGTTTCACCTGTCAGGTAACCCCCATTCTTCTCATCGGCAATCTGAGCAGTCCCTGATTTCAGGGCAACATTTTGCCCCGGAACATTGACATTCGGCTTTCCTGTGCTGTGGTTGTACATGGTACCGTAGACAGGATCTGTTCCGACCATGACCATGTGCTCCCGAGTAGAGGACGCTGCTGCTTTGGACACAGGATTTCCGACGATTTCCTTTTGAGACTTACGAACAGACTGGTCATTTGGATCATAGAGGGCGCTGATAAATTTGGGCTCCAACATAACCCCATCATTGGCAATGGCTGTAAAGGCACGAAGCATCTGAGTCTGGGTGACAGAGATCCCTTGTCCAAATGAGCTCATGGCAATATTGACAATGTTATCAGCAGGTAATTGACCTGTGTACTCATCCGCCAGACCAAAACGGGTCGGCACCCCAAACTTAAAGCGGTTGAGGTAGTCCAGCCAGGTTGCATCCCCCATCTTTTGCTCAAGCAAGGTCATCCCGATATTACTTGAATGGGCAAATCCTTGAGAGAAGGTCATGGTGCCACCACTAGTTAATCCTTCATTGACGTCCCAGTCTCGAATGGTCGCATCTGCTATTTTCAATTCACTACTGTTAAAGTATTCGCCACCAGGGAAGGTATTGTTATCAATAGCTGAGGCCAGCATCATCACCTTCATGGTCGATCCTGGCTCATAGTTACTTTGATAGAGGATATCACGCCAGACAAAGTCTTTTGTGATGCCATCCTTGGTATCTGCATTAAAGGTCGGTCGTTGGGTCGTAGCCAGGATTTCCCCTGTTTTAGCGCTGACCAAGGTAGCCGTCATATACTTGCCTTTTACCTTTTCCTGGAAGGCATCCATCTGGGTTTCCATAAAGGATTGCAAGGGACTAGAAAGGGTTGTGTATACATCCTTTCCATCTACCGTTTGTTGGGAAGCTTGATCTGTACCCGGAACAATATTTCCCAGACGATCCTTCTCATAGGTGATAATCCCATCTGTACCCGCCAGAATGCTATTTAAGGAACTCTCCAATCCAGATGTCCCAATCAAACGTTTTGTGCCATCCTCATTTTCATGAAGTTGCGCTAAACCGATAAAGGAAGAAGCAAACTGTCCATTGGGATAATTACGGTTAGGGCTTGTTGTAAAGTCAACTCCCTCAACGCCAGCAGTTTTTAGGTCATTTTTAATGGCCATCATATTGGCATAGGTAATCCCATTTCCCTTAGTACCAAAAGATACCTGTTTTAGATTTGGCTGAGAAAGTTGTTCTTTGACATAGGACTCCTCCATATCCAGATACTTATGGAAAATTTCAGCTACCTTATTAAATTGAGAATCCTCTACATAGAGAACTTTGCCTGTTGCTGACTTGTAGGTCTTGTCAATAACGGCATAGATATTATACGAAGTCGCATCCTCAGCAATGGGTGTTCCATTACGATCGTAGATGGTTCCCCGTTTTGCAGGAATCGTCTTGGTTGTTTGGTGAACCTTTTTGGCTTCTTGAACCAAGTCCTTACCAAATTTTTTACCCGTTCCGATAATGACCGCAAAATTGACCAAAAAGACAGCGAAGAGTATGACAGCCAATAAACTCAGGCTTTTCCCTACTCTTCGGCGGTTTTCTTCTGGGGATTTACGGTTACGAATGGCATAACGGATGATTTTTTCTTTCCACTGTTTCATATCTTACTCCGCCGCTCGGATATTTTCGTTATTTAACTGCAAATCCTTAGAGTTTGCAATTTCTTTCAAACGTTCTGAACGAATCAATTCATTGACCTCTTGCTTGGCATCGTCGAGCTCTGTTTTCTTTTCTTCAATTTGAGCATTAACCTTAGTTAATTCATTCTGAACTTGTAATAGCTTGGTCTGCATAAACACAACACTGATTGCCAGGATAATCATTGTTGCAGCAATCGAAACATAGAAGGCCTTTTCCACACGTGAAAAACCTTTAAACTTCGTTTGCAATAACTGACTTGTTTTTTCGATTCTTTCTGCCATGTTTTTCCTCTTACTTGTGAATTTTTCTAGCCACGCGCAACTTGGCTGAATGCGAACGATTGTTGGCTTCTAGCTCTTCAGCACTTGGCAAGATTGGCTTACGGGATACCAATTCCATCTTGGGCTTAAGGTCATCTGGAATGAAGGGCAAACCTTTGGGAACTTCCACTGTTGAAGCTTCCTTGAATAGTTGCTTGGTCAAGCGGTCTTCCAACGAATGGAAGGTAATGACCGAGATCCTACCATCCAGAGCCAGCATGTCCATGGCCTGCTGGATGGATTCATCTGCTGCACCCAGCTCATCATTGACTTCGATTCGGATAGCCTGAAAAATCTGCTTGGCAGGGTGCCCCTTTTTCTTGAGTTCCTTGGCAGGCTTAGCTGACTTGATAATCTCTGCCAACTCCGTCGTTGTCTCAATTGGTTTCACCTCACGCGCTTGCTCGATCTTGCGGGCAATCTGTTTAGAAAACTTATCCTCGCCATATTTGAAAAAGATCCGAACTAGGTCGTGATAGTCATAATGATTGACCACCTCATAGGCCGTCAGATTAGCTTCCTGATTCATGCGCATATCCAGTGGCGCATCCTTTTTATAAGAAAAACCACGCTCACGCTGATCCAGCTGAGGACTGGACACTCCCAAGTCATAACAAATTCCATCAATTTCCTGGACACCAGCCTCCTGCAAACGTGCCTGCAAATGACGAAAGTTATCCTTGATAAAAGTCACCATCCCCTTTTCGATATAGGGTGCCAACCGTTTTTGCGCATTGTCAATAGCATTCTGGTCCTGGTCAAAGGCATAGAGATGCCCTTTTTCGCTCAATTTACTTAATAAATATTCGCTATGGCCTGCTCCGCCCAAAGTCGCATCAACGTAGATACCGTCAGGTTTTACGTCAAGCATATCAATCGTTTCATGAAGCAAGACCGTTACATGATGAAATTCTTTTGTCATATCTTATCTATTTTACCACAAATCTGACCAGCTTGCACTTGTCAGACAAAGCTAAGTTTCTTCGAAAAAAATTCTCCAAAAAATGTCACATATACTTGACATCTTATCCCCAAAAGAATATAATATAGTCAAATATATACGACATATCAAAAAGGAGAACAGATGAATCGTGTCAAAGAATCCCGTAAGAAACTGGGCATTTCCCAACTAGAGCTCGCCAAAGATATCGGTGTCTCGAGACAGACCATCAACATGATTGAAAACGACAAGTACAATCCAACTCTGGAACTTTGTCTCAATCTCGCCCGTAGCCTCCAAACTGACCTTAACAGTCTCTTTTGGGAAGACGATTTTAAAAAAGGAGCCAACTCATGAAAAAAGAAACTCTCACTGAAAAACTCATTAAACGCATATATGGCATTTCAGGACCACTTGATGAACACAAACGACGCGAGGCTGACCGTATCGGTAATAAAATCTTTGTGATTCTCTTTTACCTCATGACTTTAGGTAATCTTATTCCCTTTGTCCTTGCTTATAAATACCCGCAAATTGTCGCTATCGGCTATCCTATTGTGATATTCGGCATTTCGATGATTTCTGCTCTCTATGTGCTCTCCCAAACTAAGAAAACAGGCATCACAGCCATTGATCCAGATATGCTGAGTGAAAAAGAAAGTAAGCAACTACACTACTCTGGTCTGAAAGCTGGGATAGTCTTTGGAGTAATGAGTTTTTTTGTAACCCCTCTTCTCCATATACTGCTAGGTGAGAGTCAGGACTATCTTCAGTCTCTTCTCGCTTTTAAAAATATTTTTTCAAGTATCCTCCAGTCTGTCTTCTTTGGAGTGGTCATACAGATTATCATCTCCCGTCGCATTGCAAAAGCCAAGGAAGACCAGGATGATTAGGAGCCAACTCATGAAAAAAGAAAAGAAACAGTTACGTTATCCTGGTCTGAAAGCAGCTTCGATTTATGGAACAGTGATATTTTTTATAATTCCACTCATTGATACTCTAACAAGTGAAAATTCAAATTTTATCAGTTCTCTTCTAAATACAAAACATATTTTTAAAACTATACTGGGAGCTTTCTTTTTCGGAGTGATGATACATATTGTCGACTCACTTCGTATTGCAAGAGCTAAAAAAGACCAAGAAGACGACTAGGAGGCGCCTTATGAAATCACTAGCTAAACTACTGATCAGTCATGTTTTTATCAGTATCTTTGTTACCTTTTTCCTACTTTCTGGACATATTGAGCATCCTTTCTTGATTATCTTTCTTTTATTCCTTCCTGTATTGAACAAGGGACATAGATTCCAGAAAATCCAATCAAAAAAAACACGTCTTCTAAACGCATCTCTCTGTTTTATCCTCGTATCCTTTCCACAACTTTTAACAAATCCTATGGATTGGAGATACCTGGTATTTTTAATAATCTGTATCATTTTTAGTTTGGTTTACTTCTATACTCTCTATCAACTCTTTAAAGAAGTCAATCAAAAATCGCTCATTTAGGAGGTTACTCCCATGAAAAAAGAAGATTTCACCACTCGCTTACTCAAACTATTCTTTCACATACAAGGGCCTTTTGATGAATGCCGTCAAGAGATGATTTACAAGGCTTGTGCCCGTGCCTTGATCCAAATCGTTTACTCCTCCCTCCTACTCTTCTTGTTCTATCTCCTATTTGGACGCTTCATAGAGTTGGTTCGAGATGCCATGCCTTACCTCTATTTTGGACTTATCTTCGTCCTCGCATCTAGGGCGAGACTAGCAGTTCACAACTTACATTTCGACAAGGATGACCCGTCCGAAATCCATCACAAAAGATACAGCAAAAGCCAGATCAAAGTTCGTAGTTGGGGTGTATTCCTCAGCATTCAGCTTATTCTCTTTCTCTTACTAATCTTTCACAAACTCTTTGTTCAGCATCTCCCCATAGATGCCTTTGGGGATGACCTCTTCCATTTCGATAAAATGCTCCCTTTACTAGTGTTAGGATTGGGTATTGGTGCCATCTTTGGAACCATGACCTACACCTTTTTATCGGAACGCGAGATGAAACACTCTGAATCAGGAATGCATAAGGAGAATATAGAAAAATGACCAATATATATGATTTTTCCGTTTTAGACCAAAACAACCAAGCAACTCCCCTGGAGAGCTATCGTGGCAACGTTCTCTTGATTGTCAATACTGCTACAGGATGTGGTTTAACGCCCCAGTATCAGGGACTTCAAGAACTCTATGATCGCTATCAAGATCAGGGTTTTGAAATCTTAGATTTCCCTTGCAATCAGTTCATGGGACAAGCACCCGGCAGCGCAGAGGAAATCAATAACTTCTGCAGCCTACACTATCAGACAACGTTCCCTCGCTTTGCCAAGATCAAGGTCAACGGCAAGGAAGCAGATCCTCTTTATGTTTGGCTAAAAGATCAGAAATCTGGCCCGCTAGGAAAACGAATCGAATGGAATTTTGCTAAGTTTCTCATTGGTCGAAATGGACAAGTCCTCGAGCGCTTCTCTTCCAAAACAGACCCCAAAATCATCCAAGAGTCTCTTCAAAAAATACTCTAATTTCTTTTTAAAACGTATCCTTTCATTTAGTTTGAGCCGTAAAAGGATGCGTTTTTTCTTTAAAAAGTAACGGATTTTCTTTAATTTATATTTATTTTTTTGTTTTTTGCTATTGCAATTCTTTCATCAATTTAGTATATTTGTTATATTAAAAGTTTTCAGTCATTTTAAAGGAGAAATGACCTTTTAAATTTTTTATCTTAAAATGAAAGCGCTTTATAAGCAGGAGGTAAGGTGGCTTACAATTATCAGAGAGTTTTTTCATTAAATCAAGTTGTAACCAAGTCAGACTTGGGCTCTAGCAGTAGCTGACTGCCTTTCTAAAAACTAGGAGTATATTATGAATCGATACCTTTTTGAAAAAGGGCAAACATTTAGCATTCGGAAGTTGACTGTAGGTGTGGCATCTGTCATCGTCGGACTGGCATTTTTTGCTTCTGGAACCGTGCGTGCAGACGAAACGTCTCCTGCCACGACATCCAATTTAGATCAGCAAATTAAACAAGTAGCAGATATAGAAGAGACCAAGGCTGAACCAGTCAAAGAAGAAGGCCGTGTAGAGACTGAAAAACAAGAAACACCTGTTGCAGATACCAACAGTGCTGACTTGCTCCCCGAAGACATTCAGGACCGTGCCTACCCCGACACACCTGTCAAAGAACTCGATACAAAGACTATCGTTGAACAGAAAGCTAGTCCTAAAGTAGAAACTGAGAGCATTCTAAAGGCTAAGGAAGAAACTCCAAAGGAAGCCGAGAACGGAAACCGTGCCATCATTAACGGTGGGCAAGACCTCAAGCACATCAACTACGAGGGACAACCTGCTACTGCTGCAACTATGGTCTATAGTATTTACAATGGCGGTTCTCAACAATACATCGTTTCTGGGTCTGGTATTTTCGTAGCCCCTAACGTCTTCTTGACAGTTGTTCATAACTTTTTGGATAAAGAAGGTCATGTTCGTGGCGGAGATTCTGCGCGCTTCTATTACAATCTAGGATCCAACGCTCCCGTTAAAAATTCTCAGCCAAATTCAGGAAATACCACACTCTTTCAAGAGAAAGATATCCACTTCTGGAACAAAGAAGAATTTAGCAAGGGATATCAAAATGACTTGGCAGCAGTTGTAGCACCTGTCCCTATACAAATTGCAAGCCCAAATAAAGCAGCAACTTTTGTACCACTCGCTGAGCATAAGACTTACAAAGCAGGAGACCCTGTCAGCACGATTGGTTATCCAACTGACTCTAGTTCGAAAGAACTCAAACAGCCTATCGTAGCTGGCCAACTCTATAAGGCTGACGGCAAGGTAAAATCCGTCGATCCTTATGATGACAAGGGAGCTACTGGCATCACTTACCAAACAACTTCTGTATCTGGTTTGTCTGGTGGCGGAATTATCAATGGTGATGGAAAAGTCATCGGCGTACACCAACACGGAACGGTTGACAACGGTGTCCCTGAGAAAGACCGCTTTGGTGGTGGACTTGTCCTCTCTCCTGAACAACTCAAATGGGTCAAAGATATCATTGACAAATATGGTGTCAAGGGCTGGTATCAAGGGGATAATGGCAAACGTTACTACTTTACACCCGAAGGTGAAATGCTCAGAAATAAAACAGCTGTCATCGGAGAAAATCAGTACTCCTTTGATGAGAGCGGTGTCGCTACTCTAGTCAAGGGAATTGATTACGGACGTGTCGTTATCCAGCACGTGGACGAAGCAGGCAATGCAGTCAAAGAAAATGATACTTTCTTAGACAAAACAGAAGTGGGAACTGGCTTTGACTATGATTTCAAGAAAGCAATCACTCCAACCAAATTCTACAAGCAAAACCTAGAGAAATACCAGATTCTTTCCATTGATGGGGTCGAGATTCAGAAGCAACTAAAAGACGAGTGGAACCACAATGTCGTTAGCAAAACAGCTCCTGGAACCCGTGTTATCAAGGTAGTCTATAAAGTCAATAAAGGTTCCTTCAAAGTTTACTACCGTCAAAAAGGAACAACTACTGAACTAGCGGAAACGACAGTTGATAACAATGACGGTCAAGAGTACGATGTTTCCTTTGTCAACACCTTCCATGCAAAAGACATTGCTGGCTACCGTCCAGTCAAGACTAGCCTGGAAGCAACCATCCAGCAAAAAGGTGTGAATGAAGTCGTCTTTGAATACGAGCCAATCGCTGACACATCCAATCCAACGACACCGACTCCACCAGTCGCTCATCCAGAAGACAAAGAAACTGAGATTGGCAATCATGGACCTCTTCCAAGCAAGGCTCAACTCGATTACCACAAGGAAGAATTGGCAGCCTTCATCCACTACGGAATGAACACTTATACCAATTCTGAATGGGGAAATGGGAAAGAAGACCCCCGATACTTCAATCCAACCAACTTGGATACAGACCAATGGATCCGTACTCTGAAGGAAACGGGCTTCAAACGAACCATTATGGTGGTTAAACACCACGACGGTTTCGTTGCTTATCCATCTAAGTACACCAACCATACCGTAGCTGCTAGCCCATGGAAAGATGGAAAGGGTGACCTTCTCGAAGAAGTTTCCAAGTCTGCTAGCAAGTATGACATGAATATGGGTGTTTATCTATCACCATGGGATGCCAACCATCCTAAATACCATGTTGCAACCGAAAAGGAATACAACCAATACTATCTCAACCAGCTGAAAGAAATCCTTGGTAATCCGAAATACGGTAACAAAGGGAAATTTATCGAGGTTTGGATGGACGGTGCGCGTGGTAGCGGTGCCCAAAAAGTAACCTATACCTTTGATGAATGGTTCAAATACATCAAAGAAGCTGAAGGAGATATTGCCATTTTCTCTGCTCAGCCGACAAGTGTTCGCTGGATCGGAAATGAACGGGGGATCGCAGGTGACCCTGTATGGCATAAAGTCAAACGGGCCAACATCACAGACGATGTAAAAAACGAATACCTCAACCATGGTGACCCTGATGGTGATATGTACTCTGTAGGGGAAGCTGACGTTTCGATCCGTTCAGGCTGGTTCTATCATGACAATCAACAGCCGAAATCACTCAAAGAGTTGATGGATATCTACTTCAAGTCTGTTGGTCGTGGAACCCCACTCCTTCTCAACATTCCACCAAATAAAGAAGGAAAATTTGCTGATGCGGATGTGACTCGCTTGAAGGAATTCAAGGCAACCCTAGACCAAATGTATGCGACTGACTTTGCCAAAGGCGCGACTGTAACAGCAAGTTCTACTCGTCAAAACCACCTCTACAAAGAAAGCCACCTCACAGACGGTAAAGATGACACCAGCTGGGCCCTCTCAAATGATGCCACAACCGGTAGCTTTACAGTCGATTTGGGACAAAAGAGACGCTTTGACGTCGTTGAACTCAAGGAAGACATCGCCAAAGGGCAACGTATCTCTGGTTTCAAGATTGAAGTCGAAATCAACGGACGTTGGGTGACATATGGCGAAGGTTCGACCGTTGGTTACCGTCGCTTGGTTCAAGGCAAGCCTGTTGAAGCACAAAAAATCCGTGTAACCATCACCGGTGCTCAAGCAACCCCAATCTTAACCAACTTCTCAGTCTACAAGACACCAAGCAGCATTGAAAAGACAGATGGCTACCCTCTTGGACTTGAATACCACTCAAACACAACGGCAGATACAGCTGGAACAACTTGGTATAATGAATCTGAAGGCGTTCGTGGCACTTCTATGTGGACCAATCAAAAAGATGCCAAAGCAAGCTATACCTTTACAGGAACCAAGGCCTATGTCGTCTCTACGGTCGATCCTGGTCATGGAGAAATGTCCGTCTACGTTGATGGTCAAAAGGTTGCAGATGTGCAAACTAAGAATGCTAGCCGTAAACGCAGCCAAAAAGTCTTTGAGACAGGCGATTTAGCACCAGGCCAACACACTATTACCCTTGTAAACAAAACAGGCGAACCAATTGCTACAGAAGGAATCTACACCCTAAACAATGATAGTAAAGGGATGTTTGAACTCGAGTCTACCAACTACGAAGTCGAAAAAGGAAAACCAGTCACTGTTAAGATTAAACGTGTTGGTGGAAGCAAGGGGGCTGCTACTGTTCGCTTCATCACAGAACCTGGAACTGGGGTTCACGGTAAAGTTTACCAAGATACAACTCAAGATGTGACCTTTAAAGATGGAGAAACAGAAAAGACTGTTACCATCCCAACGATTGACTTTACAGAACAAGCCGACTCTATCTTTGACTTTAAAGCCAAGCTCACTTCTGTCACTGATGGTGCCCTGCTCGGTTTCGCTACCGATGCAACCATCCAAGTGATGAAAGCTGAATTGCTGATCAAGGACCAAACAAGTTATGATGACCAAGCTAGTCAGTTGGATTACAGTCCTGGCTGGCACCATGAAACCAATTCGGCAGATAAGTACCAAAAGACAGAGTCTTGGGCTTCCTTTGGTCGCTTAACTGACGAACAAAAGAAAAAGACAACTGTCACAGCTTACTTCTACGGTACTGGACTTGACATCAAGGGATTTGTAGACCCAGGTCACGGTATCTACAAGGTCTTCTTAGATGGTAAAGAAGTCCCTTACCAAGATGGCATGGGAAATGCTTCAACTATTGATGGTAAGAAATACTTTAGCGGTCATGCTGCCCAACGCCAAGGCAATCAAACTCTGGTTAGCCTAAAAGGTCTGGACGAAAACTTGCACGCAGTCACCCTTCAACTCGATCCTGATCGAAACGATTTGTCTCGAAATATCGGTATTCAGGTGGATCAATTCATCACTCGTGGTGAAGGAAGCGAACTCTACAGCAAGGCAGATATCATCCAGTCTATCTCAAAATGGAAAGATGATCTGTCCAACTTTGACCCAGCAGGCTTGAAAAATACGGCTACTGCACGCCAAGCTTTCCAAGCAAATCTAGAAAAATTGAGAAACCAACTCAGTGCTGATGCAGTGGATGTTCAAGAAGTCATGTTGACAGTCAGTGCCCTACAAGATATTCTATCCAAGGATGAGAACTATCAAAGAGGCCAAGAGGAGCCTAGTCCAGAGCAACCGAAACAGCCAGAAGAACCTGAGAAACCTGAGCAACCAGCTGAACCGAAACAGCCGGAAATCGAATACAATAAGGCCATGGCTAGCTTGACAGAAGCCATCGAGAAAAAAGTCGGTGAGCTTGGTTCTAACAATGAAGCTAAGAAGAAATTAATTGAACTTGCAAACCAAGCAATTGCTGCAATTCAAGAGGCCAAGACTCAAGAAGAAGTTAATAAAGCGCTAGAATCCGCTCTTGAACAAATTAGCAAGCTTGAAGCAGCTAAGCCTGAGAAACCGGCTGAACCTGAGAAACCAGCTGGGCCTGAGAAACCGGCTGAACCTGAGAAACCAGCTGGGCCTGAGAAACCGGCTGAACCTGAAAAACCAGCTGAGCCTGAGAAACCGGCTGAACCTGAGAAGCCAGCTGAGCCTGAGAAACCGGCTGAGCCTGAGAAACCGGCTGAACCGGAAAAACCAGCTGAGCCTGAAAAACCAGCTGAGCCTGAGAAACCGGCTGAGTCTGAGAAACCGGCTGAGCCTGAAAAACCAGCTGAGCCTGAAAAACCAGCTCAACCAGAAAAACCGATTACTTCTTCATCTCCTGAAGAAGGAGTTAAGAACCTTGTCTTTACACTTCCAAGTTTGGAAATTGTCAATAAGGCCGTGCCGTTCAAGACTATCCGTCGCGAAAATGCCCTACTAGACAAAGGAAAAGAGCAAGTTCTATCAGAAGGTAAGGACGGTCTCTTAGTCGAGTATGTTGAAGTGGACGGTGACAATCGTAAGGTTCTCCAAACAGAAGCAACACCAGCTCAAGATCGAGTGATTGAGGTAGGTAGCAAACAAAGCTCAGTTGGAACAGAGGCGCCACCAGTTGTGACTCTTCCTGAGCACCCTCTACCAGCTCAACCTGAAAAACCGATTACTTCTTCAAGTCCTGAGGAAGGGGTCAAGGATCTTATCTTTACACTTCCAAGTTTGGAAATCGTCAATAAGACAATACCGTTCAAGACTATCCGTCGCGAAAACCCACAATTAGACAAAGGAAAAGAGCAAGTTCTATCAGAAGGTAAGGACGGTCTGCTAGTCGAGTATGTTGAAGTAGACGGTGACAAGCGCAAGGTTGTCCAAACGGAAACAACTCCAGCTCAAGAGCGAGTGATTGAGGTTGGTATCAAACAAAGCTCAGTTGGAACAGAAGCGCCACCAGTTGTAACTCTTCCTGAGTATGTCCTACCAATAGAGACTACTCCAGTCGTAACAGACAGTTCACCAGCAAAAGATGAAAAAGTTCCTGTTACAACTACAGTTAAACAAGACAAGGAAAGACAACTCCCAGCGACTGGAGAACAAGAAGCAACTGCCTTCCTCTTCTTGGCAGCCATCACTTCTATCTTGTCTCTCCTCATCTTCCAAAAGAATTTCAAAGACTAATAACAATCTTTGATTAATTCTTTCCCATATTTCAGTTCCCCCGTAGAGAAGACCATCTGGTCTTCTCTTTTTTATCAATGGCAAGCAAAAAAACATCCATAAATTTACATGGATGTTCTGGTATACATCTATAAATAAGATAATCATTGAGGATAAGTGTTTTCAAATTCAACTACGATTTCAAGAAAATTATCAGCAAAAACTATAAAGCTTTTTTCTTATATGACTATCTCTTGCGATGGAAGTCGCTCTTCTGCTCGTATCTTCAAAGCTAGTTGAGTTCAAGGGATAGTCCATCTGCAGTTTGTTTTCATGCATCTCTTTTCTAATCATCAATCTCCTCCTCCCACAGTTGAATTTCTAAAACATCTGCAATCTCTATCAGCCTATATCCCTCGTTTGTTCTAATAGATAAGGTTTTAGAGGACAACTCTTTCACTTCACCAATGATAGTGGTTTTCTGTTTCTTTTCCTTGACAACAAAACATCCCTTCAATTGACCAACATAAAGCTGAGAAAGCAAGAGTAGCTTCTCAACTGATTTCAAATTCGTCGAAAAATCAACACGATTTTTTTCTTCACCAAGCGAGCTGGTATGCTCTGAGAGGAAAAAGCCCATCCACTTCTGCATCCCTGGATCTTGATAGTCTCGCGCAGATTGAAAAGGTAAATAAGAACGATCAATCATTGTAATCCATCTAATTCTCCAGCAGAATGCCCACCAATCAGTTTGCTTCTGGCAAGACTCCTAGAGGCTTCTTCCAGTGCATTGGCCTTTAGGAGAGAAGTGAAACCAAATTGTTCCCGAATGGAGTCAATAGCCGTCTGGAGCCTTTCTTCTTTTTCTAACTTGTCAACATAATCAAAGAGGGAGATCAAACCAAAGGACTCGTCCACAAATCCTGAATAGTTGACTCCAACACTTCTGACCGCCCCAGAAGTGTATTTGTTATGAAATAACTTCAAAACATAATCCGTTAAGATAGCTGTATTATTGGTAGGTTCGACCTTCATTTGTGTGTGAATAGACGGCCTAACCTCCTCTTTAGAGAAACCGACATAGATAGAGACAAGGGTTGTTTTCTTTCCCACCCTTCTCAATCTAATAGCCACCTGCTCTGCCATTTCTCGGAGAATAATTTCGATATCCCGTAACTTCACGTAGTCTCTCGGTAAAATTTGAGAATTTCCCAACCCCTGGGACTTGGCTTTATAGGGCTTATGAACATTGCTCTCATCAATCCCGTTCGCATGAAACCACAAACGCAAGCCAGCCTGACCCAGAACTTTCTTTAGCTGGTCGGGATTGCTGGTTGCCAATTCCTTGATGGAAAAAATCCCCAGAGCATGTAAGCGTTTCTCCATCCGCCTGCCAATCCCCCAAAAGTCCGTCATCTTGGGAATGGCCCAGACCTTCTCTTCCACATCCTGGTAAGACCAGTTGGCCCTCATGGTCGGGGTGTGCTTGGCCTCATTATCCAGTGCCAACTTGGCCAGTAAGGGATTGGCATTGGACATACCCACTGTAGAGTAGATCCCTGTCTGCCTCCAAATATCCCTCTGAATACGAGCAGAAAGCAGATCCAGCTTGTCTTTGCGAGAGAGACTCTTGTCTGGGATGAAATAGTTGAGCGAACTGGTCAGATCGATAAAGCCCTCATCGATAGAGTAGGGATAAATATCATCTGGACTACCATAGTTTTGAAAGATTCGCTGGATTTCCATATTGACTGCGATGTACTCGTCCATCCGAGGAGGGACAATCAAGGTGACTTGGGCCCAATCTTCGATGTAACGAACATAGTCTGAATCTGTAGGCAACCCCTGCTTTCTGGCATTATAGTAGGAAAATTTGCGGCTCTTGATATCAAAGGGCAGATCATAGGCCCGGCCAACATTTGACTTGCCAAAAATCTTCTTAAACATGGGAGAGGAGGCTAGGATAAGACCAGTAGAATTATCCGCGCGACTCATGACACAAAGCGAGGTCTTCAGCGGATGCAATCCCCTTTTCACACACTCGACACTGGCATAAAAAGATTTCATATCGACAAAGGCAATATCACTTTTGGGCTCTCTGGAATAATCAAAGTAGCCCATAGGCTAACCCTCCATCGGCACAAAATTCCCAACGATAATCCCCACAATCCGAGGATCTTCTTCATAGGAGATGAAAATGTCCTTGTATTTAGGATTGATCGATACCAGACGCAAGCCATCTTCCTCCCGATAAACCCGTTTGATATAGGTCTGGTTGTTGCAGACCACTGCATAAACTGCCCCGTCATAGTCAAATCCCGTCTCTCGAATCAGAGCCACCGAACCATTTTGATATTTAGGTTCCATAGAGTCCCCAGCCACCCAGGACGCAAAATCATGGGCCAACTCCTCGTTAAAGTAGACCGTATCAAAATTCTTGTCATCGTAGACCGAAGCCCCGATCCCTGCTGACATGCGTTCGTAGACACGGTACTCATAGAGGCGCTCTGGCATGGTCGCCACCTTCTGAGTTTGTTCCTCTTGAGCTAGGTTGCGAGCATAAAGCACAACCTTGTCCTTCCCTTGCTTGGATAGACTATTGTAGAGACGAACAATCTCGATCTGAGTGAAATATCCCTTTGCCACCTTTAAAATATTTTCTAGCCGGGCAACCTTCTCCTTGGATGGTTCCTTAATTCCACGTTCCCAAGCCGAGTAAGCCTGAAAACTAATCCCTAATTCCTCTGCAATTTCCTTCTGTGTCAATTTTAACTCTTTTCTCCGAGCCTTGAGTTTTTCTGGTTGGTACATGATTCACCCCCTAGTGTGATGTTTTATTGAGAATATCTCTCTTAGAAAAACAAATCGACGGTTGAGCTTACATCTCCAAAACTCAACCAATTCGGTTTAGTTTTATTATATAAAAAAAGTGGACGATTGTCCACTGGGAAAAACAAATTTTAACAGACATACCCGGAGATTCTAAACAAAAAACATCCAAGAAAACATTCTTGAATGTCCGGAAAGATTGATGACTCCATTAACCTTGTCAGTAGACTGGAAATGATGATATTATGGTCTCGTTATCTCAAATACTGCTGTATGAATCCACTCATTATGAATTTGTAAGTCATTTTCTATGATCCTACTAAAGGTGAAGCCATTTTTTAAAAGCACTCTCTGAGAGGCCAGATTACCCGTTGCCGTTCCTGCAATGATTCTATTGAAACCATAAGTCGTGAAGGCCTTGTCTAAAACGAGCTTAACTGCTTCGCTGGCATAGCCTAAGTTAGTAACATTTTCCCCAATCCTATACCCAAGTCCTGCTGTATTTCGATCATTCTCTAAGACACTTAAATTGATTCTTCCGACCATAACACCTTGCGAATCTCTAATGAGATGCATGTAGACATCACGATTCGTTTGTTCCGTCAACAAGTCCCTTGTAATTTCTTTAAAACCTTCTAAATCAAAATAGTTAGCTGGTCTAGGAGGTAAATTTCGTTCAAAATACTCCCGATTTTCTTTTTCAAAAGAATAAACGTCTAGACTATTTTCTTCAGACAGCAACTCTAAACTGATCATTACAAATCCTCTTCCATCATTATCCACACTCAAATTTTTGTATGTTGACTCCAGCTAAAATCTTGGATAAACTGACAAATCTCCCCTTCTCTTCTTAGTAAAAATATCGTTAGACTGACCTATCCCTAGCAACTCCTACTCTAATTTTTGCAACAGCTTTGCAACTTGACGATTATCAATCCTCACATAGTATACACCACTATCACTGACAAGTTTATCCTCTTTATACTTAGCAATTTTTACAGCATAAAGGCCTCGTGGTAGGGGTTGGTTGGCAAAAAATTCCTTCATGAGCCTTTCAAGCTCTTTAGGATAGTCAGCATACAAGAGATCTCTTTTTTCCTTCGGAACGAAATACTGAAATTCAAATGTTGGTATAAAAATCTCTTTTTGGAAAAGATATTGAGCATCCATGGGATACATTCCTTGCAGAGCTTAGCCCTTGCTTTGATTTTCCTCTAATATTTCATTATAAAGATAGATATTATCAGATTGGTTATTAAATTCAAAACCAATACCTTGATACTTCAAATCAGGAAGTTTAGGATCTTTGATTGAACTGTCCAGCGTTTTTAAAAATTCGCTGGTGCCTGGACTAACCTCAATACCTAAATAGGCTAATTCTGGGAAAACATCATAAATTTTTTTATAATTTTTGTAATCAACCTCTGCATCTGTCTTTCTATATGTTTCATTTTCCGAAAAGCGAGTATAGTATTTAAATCGAGTTTTAACCTGATAGGTTTTTCCGGCTATATTTTCACTGTAGGTACCATGGATTATAAATCCTCCCACGCTTGTATAGTTTTTCTCGTATTCCTCTAACTCAAACTGTCCTGTAAGACCGTAATTTTGATAAGAACGATGCACAGCTTGCTCAAGTTCAGTTCGACTTGCATGGGCAAATAGCCCCCACATATCCATTAGAGCAAGAATAGGACTAAGCACTGTGAAGATTACGATTGGGATTACTATGGATAAGCAACCTATTAATAGCCAATTTCTTTTCTTGGCGTTTCCTTCAGATTTTTTAGCAGTTTTCTGTCTCCTTTTTAAGATTAGAATGAGCAAACCCAAAAGCACTAATACCAATAAAACCAATCTACAATCCCCTTTTTATTTTGGATAGCTATTAACAGGTGTATAGGAGACTGACAGAAATACTCGTCTCACCTGCTAACTTATCCTGAAATCCATAAACTCGTCTGAAACGAGGAACAATCCTTATCCCATTATACCACATGGGCAATATCGTGAGAAGATGAGAAAAACAAAAAACACCCCATGGTGTGAACCATGAGGTGTTGAAAATGCTGTATTGTATCTGGTTCTTAACGTTTAGAAGCAACTGACTTTGTCAGATTGCAGCCGTATTTGTAAGTGGCTAAAGCCTCAACAACTACGTCAATTGCACCAATTTAGTATGAAAATATAAAAAGAACACCTCGAAAGGTGCTCTTGGTAAGTATAGTAATTCTTTCGAATTAACGTTTACTAAATTGTGAAGCTTTACGGGCTTTCTTAAGACCTGGTTTGGAAAGTATTGTTTTCACTTGAACTAAAAAGAGCGAAATATCAAGGCTTTTCAGAACTATATCTACTGATTAATTTCATAAAATATGAATAAGTTTAAGTGAAATAGGGGAATAGGTTAGGTCCGTTTCAAGTATCACCTAGTTACAAAAATTTGGGGTGAACAGAAAAAGCACCCCGTATTTTTGATACGAGATGCTTTCAATAAGTGTAAATAAGTTTTAACGTTTACTAAATTGTGATGCTTTACGAGCTTTTTTCAAGCCTGGTTTGACAAGGTTTTGTTTTAATTTATTTTAGTGTAGCATGATACCAACATCTTTTGACCTTCTATTACAATATTTAATAAAAAAATTGAATAAGTTGAACTAAAAAAGAGAAAGTTTCTCCTTCTGTTATTATCAATATCTTGCTTTTGGACTAGGAAGTTAAGTAGTTATGCGAAAACTGAGTCATAGGAATAAATCTTTTTCTAGTAATGTTTCGCAACTCTACTATAACGGATTTATTCCTTTTGGTGTTTACACAACTTATTTTACACTACCTCACTTTGTCATTCAAACTAAACATGGTATAATAGTTAAGATTTTTACACTACTCATTTCTGGGCAGAAGTGGGCAGTAAAATTTAAGAAACAGGGGCTAAACCCTTGGTATGAAAGGAATCTATAAAATATTATGATGAACATGCAAAACTTGTTCCAAGATTTTTTTAGACTTGTTAACGTCAGAAATATTGATTTAAAGCCTTTCTTGATTCCCAAAATTAAACTAAAATGACCTGAAATCATTTCAATAAGGCTAAAAATAGACTATGCAGTATCTTCTATACAATCAAAAATGCCTCACTTAATTAGTGAGGCATTTTTGATTAATATTCACTGTAAAGGTCTATTTATTTAACTCAAGAGATGATGATATTATTTTCAGAAAGATATTTTTCACACTTTTTAAACTGATTATAGTAATGTTGCAAATACACCGCTCCTTTATTTAATGCGTCTACCCTATCAATAACTTGAAGATCATAGTTTCCATTTTCATTTTTTAAATAAACAAGCAATAATAATTTATAAGAACCATCTACACCTTCGAATAAACAAAAAATAAAATGAGATTGATTTTCATTTGGATTATTCGAAATGAACGAACTGGGATCAATACAATTATTATAATGTAGCCTGGCTGGATTGAAAAAATTAGTATTTTCATTAAGATGGATATGAACTGCATTAAATGAAAAATAGTTATCATCTATTGTATCATTTTTTACATCATTATTTTTAATATAAGGTGTGAATATGTAAGTAGACTTTATGGTTCCTGAATTTTCATATATTCTTAGCTTAGGTACCTCAATCTCCTTTTCCTCACCGTTGAATACAGCTTTTACTTCTGACATCTCCTCTTTTTTATAGGAGATGGATAATTTAGCTCTTCTATCTGTTTTTAAAACATTAATTCTTTGTATATATACAGTAATAATACTGATAAGAAATGCCAAAAATGCAATCGGTTCACTTATGACTTGCTGATAAACATAAGAAACGATATCAATAAACATTTTAACAACTGTCACTTTAGATTGTCTTAATATGTAAACCAATAAACATATAGTTAACCAAAACCAAATCGTTTTATAAAAAGTTAGTTTTTTCAATTTTTTCATTTTAAATTCTCCACTCCATAATCTTTATCGTTCTCTAAAGTTATTATCCTAATCAGTTTGATTTACCATTTATTATGACCTCCAATAATTCATCCGCAACAACATCTTCAACGTACTTCCTTATTGCTCTAACATTAGGGAGGGTGTTTAGATGCGATTCAATACAAGCTAATATCTTGTCCTCATCTAGATATTCCTGATACCTTTCATCTATATATTCAGAGCTAATAATTTTTGAATACGTCAATTTTAAAATTTGCTTTTTCTCATCAATAGATAGTGGAGAAAATTTAACAAAACCATCAAATCGGCTCAATAATGCTATATCAATATTTTTTTCCATTTCTAAACGACTTTTAAAATTAGAAGTGCAAATAATAATTGAGTTACTTAAATCTACTTTATAATTTTGGTCTTCATAAATGCCTTCATCAAACATTTGAAAGAAGGTGCTATGAAAAAATGCAGGAGCTAAAGCGAACTCATCAAGCAAAATAACATTAGATTCTCTGTTTAGTAATGTTTTAGAAAATGAGTTCTCGCTATGGTTTGTTGATTTAAAATATTTTACACTTGATTCACCACCAACCATCGACATTTGTTCTCTAATAATATTGTTATTTCCATACAGTGTAAATGATAGTTGTTTTGCTGTTTCAGTTTTTCCTATTCCTGGTTCACCATAAAACATTAATACTAGTGGTTTCGCATTCGTACGCACCAACTGAGTAACCAATTTCCTTAATAAACTTTTCTTAGCTTTTTCTTGACCAACTATTTTTTCATTTAAATCTTCAGAAATCCTTTTAAGTTGCTCCTCACTAATTTTTGCAAAAGTACTTTGTTCAATATTTAAAAATGCTGATTTAACTTGTTGCTTTAATGAATTAAAGAATTTTTTAGGGGGATTATGAAGATATATTTCTTCAGTTCCTGAATCATTAAAAATTTTGATTAATAAATCAATATTTTCAAAAACTAGGCTCCCAGAAAGCGAGTAGGTATCCATTCTAAAAATACAATTCTTTTTATCTATTAGAGGTTTTATTATATCAATAATAGTAGAATCTTTAGTCCAATTTATAATAACCTCATTAAATGAAACATAGTTATCTAATTTTGCGACCCTTTCATTAAACTTTTGAACTGGCTCAAAAAAATATTAAATCTTACCATTACACACCTGCCACTAGAACATCATATATCGGTATTTTCTCATTATTTTGTTCTTCATCAAAGTCAGCTCCTAGTTGTGACTGTCTCTGGTTTGATAATCTATCTATCATTGTATTAAAACTTAAATCAATTGAATCTACTTCTCCAACCTTAATTCCATAAAGTTTGACATCCATCTTGGTTAAGTCACTCAACGTATAATTATTACGTAGACCCGATATATTGAATCTGAAAACACTTTCATTACTCTCGGAACTAATTCCCTTAATTTCATAATATCCAGAAAGTCGGTCCAAAGTTCGTTCAATATTCTTTATTTCAATACCTTTAAAATTATTTTTATCATCATCTGTAATACTATTCATTTTAGTAATATCACTAATCATATCGAGAACAGGAGTGATATTACGGTAAAAAGCGGGGGAGTCTTTTTCAATAAAAAGTTTAACATTATCTAAACGTTCCACTTTTGAAGAACCTTTTTTATTGGTCGCAAACTTTTTAAAGTTACTTAGCAATGTAGAGGTAATCTGTGATTCTACTACACCGCTTCGTTGATATGAAGCATTTCCAGAGAGTCCTATTTTAAATCGAGTAAAGAAATTCATACCAACCTTTCCCTCGGCATCTACCTCAACCATATTTTCGGACACACGTTTTATGATATCAGATTGTATCCCATCTTGATGTAATTCTAAAAAATCAAAAACAGCTTGCTCATCAAGATAAACAATTTTCCCAGCAAAAAAATCAGCCATTACTTCCTCCTTGTTACTATATATTCAGACTATTTAATAATCATATTATACCAAAATATCAAGTATTACTAAAAAATACTACTATATATCCCTCAATTTAGTAAGAAAATCGAAAAAAGAACACCCCGAAAGGTGCTCTTTGTATGTATAGTAATTCTATCGAATTAACGTTTACTAAATTGTGATGCTTTACGAGCTTTCTTAAGACCTGGTTTTTTCTACATCATGATATTTATAGTAAATTATCACTAAAGTCAAGTAATTTTGAGAGATAAATCCTCAATATTTACATATATAATCTTTTTGAAAATCAAGAGGTTATCAAAGGGTTATCACTTTTTAGTTTTCGGAGCTTATGTAGTTGAGAAATAACGATTTATTTTTCTTCGTTTTTCTTCGTTTTTATTTCATTTCTAATTTATAGTATTGACTGCGATCTTTCGTACTTGTCCCATACCATGTTAAAATACCTTTAGCTCTCAACGTTTTCAATAATTTCGACGAGTAAGAAATACTCCTACCTAAGAATTCTGCTACTTTTTTAGTTGTCATAGGTTCTGCTGTATTGTACATATACTGTATCAATAATTTTTCATCAACACTTAAATCACTATAATCTCTAAGTTTACTTTCCAAAGAATCACGTGTTCTCAATGTTCTACTTGTAATACTGTTTTCTAAAGTTAAAACTACCTTGTTTCCTGGTTCAGAGTAACACGGTTCATGGAGAAAAGCAGATTCCATTTCAGAATAGATTCGTTTTACTCCCTCATTCATTTCTCGGACCCATCCAAATTCAGTTAAGGTACGAGCTATACGCGGATTTCTAGAAAAACGTTCATGTCTTATATTCTCAACAGTTACAATATTCGGTAGTTTTCCTGGGCTATGAATCTCTAGACGATTATCAAACATCAATACCCTGATATGATCTCCGTATACTGAATAATTCCTGTGGGTTACTGCATTTACAATTCCTTCAAACTAAGCAAATTCAGGATATTCTGGAAGTATCTGAAATCTACCATCACTATCTAGATACTGAAACTCTCGTAGCTGGGTTCGAATAAAATCTCTAACTTTAACAATTAATTTAGGCAATGCATCATCAAATGTTACTTCCTTAATAACATTAAATTCACTTCCTGTACCTACATCTATCCCATCAAATCGTTGAAAACGAACACGTGCTTGAGGGAAAAATGCTGAAGGATACTTACCAAAGATGAGAATAGCCGCCTTTGTCAATTTACCATTGATAAGAAACCGTCTTGCCTTTAATATCTCCTCAGTTGAACGTTCTGAAATATCAAAATGGTCCTTAAAATCCTGAACCAATAGTTCATCAATATCATCTAATGTAGCATCTTCAATGATCTCATCTTCAAAGAAACGCTGTCCCTTATCGTAACTAAGTTGTATACGTTGCTCATAACTCAGCTTGACTGATTCGTCTCCCTGTCGTAGATAAACTTCATCATTTGGAGCGGCAATCACTCGATTCGATGATAATTCAACTGAGATAATTAAAATCAGGTCGTCTTCTCCCTTATGATTAACCACAGGTATTTCCTCAAAAGATAAGTCCAACGGTGTATCCCGCATCTCTCGATCTATCTTTTTGAAATCATCAATCGGATAGGCTTTCCCATCCTTAAAACCAGTGATAATATTGTCCTGTTTTTCATCTTCAATCCCGATAATCAACTGACCTCCATCAGCATTAGCAAAGGCAATCAGATGCTTTAACAATTCCGATGGTTTTTTCCTAGCTGATTTCCTATCCAAATATTGATTTTCTGGCGAAAATTGCCAGTAATTAAAATCATATTTCATTTATTTTCTCCTAATTTTTGGTTAAATAATGATGATTCTTCTGTATTACTTACTGAATCTGTTTTTCTTAAGATAATAGGCTAGGTGTTTCATTATGATGAGGCCGATTACACTTTTCAACTTGTATATATAAATTTTTAAGCAAATTAATACTAGTCAGGACTGCTTCACCAGTATTTAATTTTTTAATTTGATTGATTTGATTCTCCATCAGATGATTTTGAATAGCTTTTATTTCATCTGGTGAAGTTAGCCTATGAACTAATAAAGTGCCAACTTGCCCTAACAATATTTTATCAACATCATTTGGATTCTGAGTTGTCAAAAACAGAAATATACCTTTCTTCCTACCCTCGCGAGCAATACTATTTAATCCTGTGTAAAATGTAAATCCATCATTATTAATACCTTTTGTATATCTATGAACTTCATCAATAAACATAACAAATGGTTTTATTGATGCCGAACTTAAATTTACTAAATGATTTGAAACGAGATCAATAATCATCCCACCAATGCCATCAGTTGTTCCAATTTGAGAAACATCTATATACAATGATTTTTTTGTTTCTCCTGCTGAAAATGAATCAATAATATCAATAAAACTTTGACCATCAGAAGTGAAAAAATTTACAAGAGATGTATTATTCAACTTATAATTGACCTTTTGAATGAGGTACTGATTCACATTAAAATTGAATAAATCCGACTCAAATTCTCCCTTTTTATTTTGTTTAGTTGTTTCACCAGCTATTTGTGCAGATAAAAATTGTATATTAAAATTCTTATCTTCATCCGTCAGACTTGAAAGCTCTACTTCTACATCACTAACAAGTTTTCCTACTTTATGATATATTCCATCAATTTTATTTTTATATTGAAAACGTAAAGAACGTATAGCTTCAGCCAAAACTGCTGGTTGTGTTCCATCATTTGTCTCAAATAGAATTGACCATTGATTAATTGACATTTGTGATAAAGGTAAGAAAGCAGTTTGTCCAAGTATGTATTTATCTACTTCATCGTCTGTAAATGAGTCTGAATACTCCCCTGTTGGATCTATTATTAAAGTCCTTATACCATCATTGATTAGTTTATCCAAAATGCTCAAAGCTGATGTAGATTTGCCACTATTAGTAGTTCCAATAGTCATTAAATGTCTATTAAACAAAGTTTTAGGCTGTAATTTTATGGGGTAATTCTGTGAGCCAAACGCTAAATTAGCAAATGTTGATAGTTTATTTTCGCTATCTGGATTGACTTCTATTGATTTTATAAAAAGTTCTACTACTTCTTCATTAGCCATATATACCTTATCAGCGATACCAACCGTGTTTGTACCATTCAGTTTAAAATACTTTTCACCTAGTGGTATATATCCAAGAATATCTATACTGATTTCAGGAAATATTTTCTCTTGTAACCCACTAGTTAACATTTCGTGAACACTATCTGAATTTGGAAGCTTAGACTGAAATATTTCTCCAAAGAATAACCCATTATTTGAATCAATCAAAACATAGTAATTAATCGTATTAGGTGAAAGTATATCTTTCTTTAACTTCCTATATGAGAATAAAGATAAGTTCTCAATTTGAATTGTTGAGTATGAACGATTTACCTGAGAAATCATTCCAAGATAGTAATTACTTTTATCAGCTACTTTATAAAAAATGTCAATCTTCGTCATTTAAGTACTTTCCTCTCAAGAGATCAACTAAATCACTGTTCATGGTAGCCTTTAAAAATGTAATTGGATACCCTTTATCCATTAAATCTATAAGTTTTGCCCAATTTTGATTGTATTTCGAGTCAGATTTATCAATTAACTTAAATTTTCCATCACTCTTATTGTACTCTCTATTTGGATCAATATTAAAATCAGTAACCAAAAGTTTTAAACTAGTGTTATTTTTCAAAGCCTGAATAACCATTTTGGAAATGTGAGCATCCGCGAAACTGAATCCAGATGAAATCAACAAAGTGTTTGGACGCTTTATAAGATCTTGAAATTTTGTAAAGAGTTCAAAATATGGTTCTTGGTAACTTTGAGCATATTTATCAGAACTTGGAAAGACCATTACCATTTTGTCTGTATCTATGATGCTATCTTTATTTTTTCTCAAAATAGTTCCATCATCTTGTTTTTCCCATGTAAGTGAACCATGTATTTTTAAAAGATTGAATGTCTTATCCTTATATTCAACCTCTCTAGTGTTGATATTCTGAACTTCCCTTATAAGATTCCATTCAAACATACTGCTATCAAACTTCGGTATTGGAGTGAAATTAAAACCATCAAAAACAACAAAATTATTTTCTGCCGCAGCTTCTTCGATTAAAACATCATAATTTGTCGTAATAACCGAAAATTTATTTCCATCCTTTCCTGATAAGCTTGACAAAAAGTTTAATAAATTACCATGCTTCAGTTCCTTACTGTCATATGAATAATTTGTATTTTCTTTAATTAGTTGTAAAATCTTTTTGATACTATTATTAAATTTGTCTTTATCTGTATCAGGCGCATATGGCCGGTAATGGAATAGTGTTGATAAGAAATCTTCGAGATTAAATCCATCATCCAATCTAGGCTTATCGGATTCTCCAAATTTTTCTTTATCTAATATATTACCATCTTTGTACCTACACATCTCAGCTAATTCTTCAAGGCTATACAAGTTATCCGACTTATCTAATTTTACAAATATGTCGTCAGCAATCATTTTTACTGTCTTACCATAGTTTGAATTTCCTCCTACCACAGATGCTCCTGCACCTGCTAGAAAAACAATGTTTGAATATTTTTCACCGTAAACTATTCTGTGAATTTTTCCACTAATCATACGTTGAAAGTCAATTTTTGTAAAGACTTTTTGCTGTTCCTCTTGAGAGTCAGGATGTTCCAGTTTTCCGTTAGAATCATAGAAAAAAGAATTTCCATCTTTATTTTTCTCTACACCATAGGAAATTGTATTAGATAGATAATGCAATTCAATTTTCTCAAAACTTTTTTCTTTGTCGTAAAAAAAATCCATATTCTTACTCCTCCACCTCAAATTTAGGTAAACTATTAATTAAGTCAACCGTTTGTACAGATACATTGATAATTCTCAATAGTAAATTGAAGATATATTTTTCATCTTCACTATAGTCGTTTGGGTCATCTGTAATTCCTGATTTTTTATCAGTTTTAACCTGATACTGATCTATTATCCATTCAATAGCTGAGCGTCCATTCACAACATATTCATACGCCTTTTCGGGGATATTACTTATAGTGATATCACTGTTAAATATGATTGTGGATAAGTCATTCACCGATTTACCATTTTCATCACGTTTCTTAGCGAATCTCATCTTAGTTACTTTATAGCTTGGATTAACAATAGGTGTAATCTCTACCCCATCATAAACAGGGATTTCTTCATAGTTAAGATGTAAGTCCATCAATTTCTGACCAACTTCAACATACTTTTCTTTATTCTTAACAATTGGAATTCGAGCTAAGTCTTTCTTCAAATCGTTAGCATACTTTTCTTGATATTCTTTAGAGTTGAGTAACCCATAGACATAAGCAAAGGTGTCATCCAAATTTAATCCTAGCTTATCAGCAAATTCTTGATTCATATTATCATTATTCTGGAACAATGATGTTTCATCAACTTCGTTGTCAAAACGCATGAAACTCTGTGATTTTTCCAAACTATCCATATTAGGAATTAAATTTGTTACTAAAGGTGAAAAATCTCTCGACACACCTCTCCCAGTAGTCATTATAACTAAGTTATCCTTACCGAATTTCTTATACCACTGTCCAGGTCTCTCAACGACATCATTGCCGTAGTATAGATATTTCTTTGTAAAGGGTCTATAAAGTGATTGGACAACACTATTTTTATCAAATTGGATCTTTTTAGATTTTAAGATAGAGTCTTCAAGTTTTGCAGACCACTTTATAAAATCATCTTTTCTATTTAAGTAATCTTTCTTTTCTTCTATTGAAATATCTGATAATCTGACAACTTCAGAATTATAATTTTCAATTAATCTCTTAGAGTTTGCAAGAGTGCCCTGCTCAGAAAAACCATAGACCCAACTGTCTCTATTCGTCGAAACACCTATGATGTTTTGCAAGAACACAACTTTATCTTCTCCTGCTAAACTATCATATTTCTGATAATTCGGATCTCTTTGATTAAGCCAATCATTGTTTTCATCCGGAATAATCTCTTGCCAATCTAGTTGCGAAACATCGCCAAATCCAGAAATAATTGCTAGTTTTTCCTTTTGTGATAAATAATCGCCTATGTCATGATAGTGGAGTTCATGGCTATCTGAACCATCTTTGACTAGAATTGAAATCGCAACAGGCGTGCGACTCCCAGAACCAAAGATTTTCCCACCTTCTCTTCGAGATTGTTCTCCTAGTGTTCTCTGGTCACCACGGAGATTAAAAATATAAAGATGATTAAATTCTTCGTAAAGTCCAGCACGTAAACCATCAGCTGAATTGGTATTAAGATAGTTACCATTCGTTACAAATCCAATCACACCTTGATTTGTAAGTCTATCTGATGCCCAACGGAAAGCTTTTACGTAAGAATCGTATAATCCTTTTGTGAGCCCAGCATTCATAAGTTTCTGCTAATCGTGTATCTAATTTTGGATATGATACATTCTGATTATTATCATTTTGACTATTTTGTCCAATTGAATATGGTGGGTTTCCAATAATCGCTGTAATTGGTTTCTCTTGTTGTCGTTTCAGACGTTTATCATTTGTGCCAAAGAAAGAGTCGTCAAGAGTGTCTTCTGTTTCTGTTGATTCAAAAGTATCCGTTAAGACAATTCCTTCGAATGGTGCATACGGTTCATCACCATTAATTTCATCAAATACAGCCTCAATATTAATGGCAGCAATGTAATAGCTTAGAAGAACGATCTCATTTGCATGCAGTTCTTGTGTATATTTTCTTAGAATATCATCAAAGGTAATTTCACCACTATCCATCAGTGATTTCAAGTAATGCAATGTTCTAGTGATAAATGTTCCAGTTCCAGTAAATGGATCCAAAATATGAACATTCTCACTCGCTAAAGTCTTACCAAAATGCTTTCTCAAGACTACATCTACTGACTTTACAATAAAATCTACAACTTCTACAGGAGTAAAGACAATACCTAATCTTTCTGTGGTTGATTTGAAACCGGTAGAAAAGAATTTATCGTATAGAGTAATAATGATTTTCTGCTTAGCTTGAGCATTATCAATGCCCTCAGCTCGTAGGCGAACTGAATCATAAAATGGTTGCAACTCTTTCTGCTCTTTTTCAAAGCCAAATTGTGATAGCTCTTCTACAATTTGTTCCATGGCAGAACTGACTGGATTGTTCTTAACAAAACTGTATTCTCCAAAGAGTGCATCAAAAATTGGTAAAGTAATTAAGTGTTGCGCCAACATCTCAATCGCTTGACTTTGGTCAATTGATTCATTGATATTGTGTTGTAAGCTATGAAGGAATTTATCAAAAGCAGATTTACTATCAGGATTTTGTTCTAAGATGAACTCAATTCCTTGAATGTGACGTCTAGCAATATCAGCTACATCTTTTGACCAGTCTTCTAAGTAACGTCTATCCCCCACTTTTTGAACAATCTTACCATAAATTGCACCTTCGACAGCTTCCCATTCAAGTTCAAGTTCTGTTTGATAAGCAACTATTGGCTCTTTCACATAACTTTCATTGAAATTGGGATCGTCTGGTGCACCACCAACCCCAATAACTTGGATATTTTTTGGTTTTTGTTTGTTTAATTCTAGTTTATTAACTGTAGCTTCAAAACGTTCATCTACTGAACGCAGTGCGTTTAACACCTGCCAAATAACATCGTATGTTTTATTGTTATCGAGAATTGTTTCTGGTGTCTCACCTGCTGGAACTACAATTGGTAGAATAATGTAGCCATATTCTTTTCCTTCAAATTTACGGATGATTCGTCCGACAGCCTGAACAATATCTACCTGTGATTTTCGAGGAGACAGGAAGATAATAGCATCAAGATTAGGAACATCAATTCCTTCTGTTAGAAAGCGAACATTTGACAAAATACGAGCTGAATCTTCAGGAATATCATTACTAGCTAACCAATCTAATGCTTCATTTTTTTCAAGGGCGTTCATACTGCCATCTACGTGACGAACATTTACGGAATAGCCTTCATCACTATTAAGGTATTCATTAACAACATTTTCAAACTGAGTTGATAGCCTTTTACTATCTTCAATAGTCCGAGAAAAGGCTATAGCTCTTTGCATTGGTTCGCCAGAAACTTTATCTGCAAAACTTTCTCGTTTAATCATTCCATTCCAAACACCAATGATACGCCCTACATCATCAATATTCAGCCCATTCTCTGAATCAGCAAGAGCTTTTTGCATATCTTTCTGAACAACTGTTTCATCAACTGCTAAAACCATCAGTTTATAATCAGTTAGTATGTCATGACTAATAGCATCTCCAAAACCTAAACGATAGAATACACTACCGTATAAAGTTTCATCATCCATACTTGAGATTAGAATTGAATTACTCTCAGCCTTCTTTTTTGCTTCACTTCCATAAAGCTTAGGGGTTGCTGTTTGATAAAGACGTTTAGCACCTTTTACGTTTGAATTACTGTGAACTTTTGTAAAAGCAGAAGCTTCTTCGCCAAAGGCTTTAGCACCTGTTGTTCTGTGAGCCTCATCAGCAATAATCAAATCAAAATCAGGAAATCCATTTTGTTGAGCTTTTCCTAGTACATCAATAGACTGGTAAGTACCAAACACTACTAACATTTCTTTTTTAGGATGTTCCATTAACTCTTGATAATTTTCAACAACTTTTTTTGATGAAGTTGTAGCGGGATAACCTATATCACTAGCTTTAATTGTTATATTTGATTCATCCTGCTTGACACTTCCACGGCTAGCATTCCTATCACTGGTAACAGCCATAGAGGACATAGTCAGCTCAGTATCATTATTCCAACCTCTCAAGGTCTGAGTCAAAAGTTGAATACTAGGAACAAGATAAAGGACTGTATATTGTTCTTGACCAGCTTCCTTAGCCATAGCTTCTGCCACCTTCAAACTGGTAAAGGTTTTTCCAGTCCCTGGAGCCATGATCAGTTGACCACGGTCATTCTCTTTAAAGTGCTCCAATGCTGATTTGATAACTTCTCTCTGGTAGTATCTTGGTTTCTTTTTTGCTTTTACAGTTACTTCTTCTGGACGATCAAAAGAGAACTTTGTCCAATCAATACGGGAATTTCTTAGATCAGATAAACCAATACGAATAACATCACTTCTGTCAGACAAAGCATTTTCTGCATTTTTGCCCCATTTATCAGTTGAAGCTACTATAATCCCTGATTCATAATAGTCTTTTCCAAGCTCACTTAAGAACGAATCAATATTGGCCTTTTGAATGGCATGATTGTAAAACTTAGCCTGAATAGCAACTAATTCACCAGTAGATTTTTCAGCAACCAAATCAACACCAATATCAGCTTTTGGTATGCCAAATTCAGCTGGAACATCAGCTAACATCCATACATTTTTAAATTCATTTTGGTAAGTTGGTTCATTTTGAAAATAGGCACGTGCTAAATACTCAAAGTATGTTCCTCTATCACGTTGCGTTTCAGCAAGTTCATTAATCTGATGTACTAGGTTATCAAAAGTCATTTTATTCCCTTCTTTTTAAAATTAAAATTTAGATATAATTCATTTATTTGAACAGAACATATTACGGTTACTATCGTATGTTTATTATACCACTTTCTTTTCCTATCTCGTATAATTCCATCAGGGGTTTGGGGATTCCCCAAAATTCAAATCACCTCAAAAGTACATACACTATGTGTATACAAATTTTGGGGGTGATTTTGGGAGTGTGTGTATACAGACTCTGAGCTCGCAAAGTCATAATATGAGAAATTTCTCCCCTTCGATACAATGATCAAAAAATCACTTTAGCTGTACTTTGTGTGTACAAATTTTTTAAGAAGATATATAAAAACGCTGCAAAAAAATTTTTACAGCATTTCCTTATTTTAAAATTCTCATATGGCTTTCTTTTTTATGGTTAGCATCGTAGTATTCCAGCATCGCATGATACAAACGAGCCTTCGTTTTATCTTGTTGTTTAATCCCATGAAGAAATAATTCTGCTCGCTTTAATTTCAATATGTATTCGCATATCTGATCAAAATCCTTATCCATATTACTTTTGAAAATAAACATCTTTTTCCTCCATCACATCAACTATTTTTTGCATCAAAATAGACATATCCATTTTGTTTTCATAGCTTATTCTCCCAACTACAGTTGCAAGACGGGCTATATAATTGATATTCTTTCCTACCTGTTCCAACTCTTCTGTTAATGGAACTAAACCTTCAAAAGAGACTTTATGAATGTTCAAATCTGTTCGGATTAATTTTTTTCTAGCAAACTCAGAAAAATTACAAATATTTTCCTTCCTCATACAATCATTTAATTTTTTATTTTCTTCTTCTGTCAAAAATACCTGTTTCAACACCGATTTTATTCTCATAATCTTATCACCTCGTTTTCTTATTTAGTCGTTTCACAAGTTCTTTCACTTGTTTGCTTGTCTTCTTTTCATATCCTATCATCATCTCAACACAGCAGTGAAATATCCTTACATTATCGAAATCTTCACTTTGTTCTGCTATTCTTTCTAACTGACGTAAGTTGTTGATAATCCTTCTAACTTGAAATATAAAGTCATGATAAGATTCAAAATCAAATTGAAGATAAATTGGCGAACGTTTAAACAACATTTTTCTAGCATAAGAGGAAAAACTTAGATGGTTTGTCATTTCAATTAAGTTATTCACTATTTCATTTTGCTCTTCAGTGATATAACATTTCTTTAGAACAGTCCGATATCTACTCATTTATCATATACTTCTTTCTGGCATTTTCATGAGCAATTGCTTTGCACTCTAGTATCCGTTCCTGCTTTAAATTCTCCATAGACTTAAATAAATACGCCAAAGGAGAAGTCGCATCCTCAGGAATCCGTTCAATCATACTAATGACTTCATCACTAGTTACATATCCACTAGCCAAATACTCGCCTATTTTCATCTTCTGAGCATGTGTTAAAGTGTAATTGTTAGGATACAAAAATCTATCATTGTACTTATAAGAAATGGATTCTAACAAAGAATAATATTTAGGTGGAATATAAGTTTCAGGCTTTCTAGAACTATTATCCAGTATATTCTCAATCTCTTTCTTATTCTTACTCTCGTTCTTAATCTCTTGCGTTACATTATCATTTTCATCCGTTACTGTAACGTTACAGTCTAAAACGAGTTGCGGCTCGCCTGTAATTAGTGCTTTTTGTTTTTGTCTATGACGAGCAACACGTTCCCTAGTTTGTTTTCTAATCTTTTCTAGGCCATCTATATTCTGATGTTTCTCCCATTTTGGAATGGTAATAGCGCCATCAATGATTTCTATCATGCCAAATTCTTCAAACATGCTAAGAGCTAATTTCACAGATGTCGCTTTTCGTCTAAACACTGTTGAAAGCATCTCTTCTGTGTAATATACCTTGTTCCCTAGACTCAGTATGCCACTATTATTTTGCTTTCCTGCAAGCACCAGAATTTTGAACCATATTACAATAAGGGTATCTCCTTCTGGCATTGATTCTATTAATTGAATTTTTTCATCATCAAATATATCTGTTGTTATCTTGATCCACTGAACACCATTCATACGAGTACCTATCTTTCATATTGCTTCAACCATCTTGTTACTGCTCTTTTATCGTATAAAGTCACTCCATCAATCACCATGGTTGGCATTCCTTCTTTCGTCCATTTTTGGATTGTAGTCGTAGATACATCTAACCACCTAGATAGACCTGACATACGAACCATGGGTTTATAAAGTTCTTTATCTTCAAATACTCTTGCCACAGCATTTGAAATCATCTCATCATAGTGAGCACGTAATTGCTTCTCTAATTCTTTAGGAAGCTGGACAACTAAAGTAGTTTCCGACATAAATTCACACCTCATTTCTAAATTAAATAAGCTCCGAAACCATTTAATTTGTTATTCATTTTGAATTATATATCCTTTTTAAATTTTTTCAAGCTTTTTTATTCAAAAAGAATAAAATGTGTTATAATAATAAAAAGGAGGTTCTCATGACCAATCATATTACTAAACTAATAGAAGATAGCGGAAAAAAATTGACAGAAATTAGCGAAGCTACAAATATAGCCTATCCTACACTTTCTGGATACAATCAAGGAATCCGCAAACCTAAAAAAGATAATGCTGAAAAATTGGCAAAATACTTTAATGTTTCCGTCGCTTACATTATGGGACTTGATAGCAACCCACACGCTCCATCAAATCTTAAAATTGTTACAGATAGTTTCAAAACATCTAAAATTGGTTCTGTGACACCTTTTAAAAGCGATATGGAGAAGTTAAAGAAAAGTATCGAATTTGGCGAAAGGGCATTAACACTACCACTTGATGATAGTTTTTCAGATGAATTTCGTCATATATTCTCAGAATACCTAGCTGAGAAAAACAAACGTTTTATGTCTGAGTTTATAGACTATATGAATCACCAAAATAAAGACTCTAAAGTTTGGCAGAGCTGGATTAAAACAGACGAATACGCTATCCGACAAGAAGATAGAAAAAATAGATAGACACTCATTTCTCAATTACATAAGCTCCGAAAACTTAGATACGGAGAAAAAATGTCTATACACAAATACAAAACAAAAAAAGGAATCCTTTACTATGTCAGCTTTTACATTGGCTTAGATGCTTATGGAAAGAAAAAAAGACACTTAAAGAGAGGATTCAAAACCAAAAAAGAGGCAAAATTGTACGAAGCTCATTTAGAAGCTGGTGTCGTCGCCCCTACAGTAAATGCCGACAAACCTAATCCCAAAGTCACTTATAAAGAACTTTATCAAGAATGGTTTAAGGCATATGTTGGTACCGTTGAAGAAACAACTTCTTCCCAAACAAAAAATATCTATCGAATACATATTCTACCAGTATTTGGCGATAAATGTGTTGACCAAATCAGTCCTTTGGACTGTCAAAATTTTATTACACAAAAATCTCAGACTTTCAAAAATATCAAGCAGATAAAATCCTATACCTCAAAAATTTTTGATTTTGCAATCAATATGAACTACATTGATCGCAATCCAATGAAGAATGTTATTATGCCTAAAATCAAAAAAACTAGATCAGATAATTTTTGGTCACTGGAGGAATTACATCATTTCCTTGATATAGTGAAAGAAACTGAGCCATTTAAACATTTTGCTTTATTTAGACTTCTTGCATTTAGTGGACTACGAAAAGGGGAATTATACGCTTTAAAATGGGCTGATATTGACTTTGATAGCAATCTCTTAAACATAGACAAAAGTCTAGGAAGAATTGACGGTAAAGCGATTGAAAAGAGCACAAAGAATGAATCTTCAGTTCGCACAATCTATCTTGATGATGAGACAATCGATATTATTAAACAATGGAGAAATTTCTATCTAAAAGAACAATCTCAGTTGCCTCTTACAAAGCTGAATATTAGTAACGAATATATGTTCTCTTACATATCAAGTAATGACAAAATTGAACCTTTGCATGCTGATTACATTAATAACGTACTGAATCGAATAATTAAAAAGCATAAATTAAAACCAATTAGCCCACATGGGTTTAGACATACACATGCAACACTTATGTCTGAAATTGGAATCGATCCTTCTAATACATCAAAACGTCTCGGTCATGCAAGCAGTCAGATGACATTAGATGTCTATACTCACACCACAAAAACTGGTGAGAAAAATTCTATTGACAAATTTGCAGATTATCTCAATAAAGCAAAATAGAATCACGATTTTTAAAATTTAGAAGAGGTTATCAGAAGGTTATCACAAAGCTATTCAAGCTCAAAAATCGACAAAAAAGCACTTTGCAAAATCTTTGCAAAGTGCTTTGAAACGTTGATATAATCGTATTGATTAACGTTTTGAGAATTGTGATGCTTTACGAGCTTTCTTAAGACCTGGTTTCTTACGTTCAACTTTACGTGAGTCACGTGTAAGAAGACCTGCGCGTTTCAATGAATCACGGAAGTCTGGGTCTACTTGAAGAAGGGCACGAGCGATACCGTGACGGATAGCTCCTGATTGACCAGCGTATCCACCACCTACAACGTTAACGAAAACGTCGTATGAACCTACAGTTGAAGTAACTGCGAATGGTTGGTTGATAACAAGACGAAGGTCAGCGTGTGGGATGTACTCTTCAACATCTTTTTTGTTAACAGTGATTTTACCAGTTCCTGGAACAAGGCGAACGCGTGCAACAGCGTTTTTACGACGTCCAGTACCTGCATATTGTGCTTGTGACATACTTTATTGTTCCTTTCCTTAGATAAGTCCTGAAATATCAAGAACTTCTGGTTGTTGTGCAGCGTGAGTGTGCTCAGCTCCAACGAATACTTTCAATTTCATACCTTGAGCGCGGCCAAGAGTATTGTGTGGAAGCATACCTTTAACTGATTTCTCGATCAAACGTACTGCATTTTTAGAACGAAGTTCACCAGCAGAGATTGATTTCAATCCACCTGGGTGGTTTGAGTGAGTATAGTAGATCTTATCAGTTGCTTTTTTACCAGTCAATTTAACTTTTTCAGCATTGATAACGATTACGAAGTCACCTGTATCAGTGTGTGGTGTAAATGTTGGTTTGTTTTTTCCGCGAAGTACGCTAGCAACAACTGCTGAAAGGCGTCCAAGAGGTACATCAGTTGCGTCAACAACGTACCATTTGCGTTCTACTTGGCCTGGTTTAGCCATGAATGTAGTTTTGTTCATGATTTCTCCTATATGAATATCGTTTTTGTTTACAGGGCGGATGTTCCGGTCCGCGGGGTATTTGAAAGGTTCCGGGGCCTTACAAATGGGGTAAACAATACCATCTACTATCATACCAAATTTTACTACTAAAAGTCAATAGATATGAAAAATATTTTTGCCGATTTCAGTGTTTAACATCTAGAAAAACCTCGCTTTCGCGAGGCACTCCTATTTATAAGCTAAAGCACGTTTAAAGGTTTTCCAGATTCCCAAATCATCCGTTTGAAGGACTAGACTAGCATACATGCGTCCGATAAAGGCTGTTGCAGTGACTGCAAAAACAACCGTTATAGCAAGCGAAATCCAAGCTTCTAGACCACTTGCATACCCATTTATAGCTCTAAATGGCATAAAGAAAGTCGAAATGAAGGGAATGTAGGAACCAATTTTCAAAACCAAATTATCCCCTGCAGCACCTAGAGCAGTCACTCCGACGAATCCTGCTATAATCAAGATCATCAATGGTGACAAGGCCTTTCCTGAATCCTCAGGGCGAGAAACCATAGAACCTAGGAAGGCTGCCAAAACAACATACATAAAGAGACTAACCAAGACAAACAATAAGGTATTGAGCGAGAAGGCCTCTCCTAGATGGTTTAAAATACCAGATTGAGCCAAGATTGGTAGGTCTTTAAAGAGCAGAATCGCAGCCAGCCCACCCACGATGTAAATTCCAATATGAGTCAAAATCACAAGGAGAAGAGCCAGCATACGAGCGTAGAAATAATGGCTAGCTTGAATACTAGAGAAGACCACTTCCATGATTTTGGTTCCTTTCTCGCTAGCTACTTCCTGAGCAGTGACACTAGCATAAGTAATCAAAATCATATAAAGGAAGAAACCAAGCCCTGCGGCCGCAATGGTTTGAACAATTTTTTTGTTTTCCTTAGATTCATCAATTTTCTCAGTAAAGTCAACAGTTTGACTCAAGTATTTTTCCTGCTCTTGAGACAAATTAGCTGCCGAACGATTCAGTTGATACTGCAGTTCATTTAGCTTATTGGTTACAGCCAGCTTGATGCCACTTTCAAGAGAAGTTTCACCGTGATAGACAGCCTTGAGAACGCTGTCCTCTTGGTCAATGGTTAAGTAACCCTTGATTTTCTCATCCTTGATAGCAACCTGGGCACTGGCTTCATCCTTATAATCAAAGTTGATACCATTGGTACCCTTGAGCCCTTCTTCCACAGATGGCACTGTTGTTACTACTGCTATCTTGCTATTCTTGGCCATAGAAGACCCTTGGAGGTAGCCAATTCCTGCAGATAAGGCTAAAAAGAGGAACGGCGAAATCACCATAAAGAAGAAACTCCACGACTTGACATGTCGAAGATAGGTTTCCTTCATTACAATCCACATATTTCTCATACTTCCACCCCTGATTCTAGTTTAAAGATTTCATCGATTGTTGGAGCTTGTTGGTCAAAGGTCGCGATATATTGACCTTGAGTGAGGATGGGGAAGAGTTCCCTTCCAGCGTCCTCATCATCTAGGATTAATTTCCAACTGCCTTGCTTAGTCAAGCTCACCTGTTTGACATGAGGAAGACTTTCCAGTTCTTCCTTGCTTCGTCCACTTGAAACAAAGAGACGTGTTTTCCCGTATTGATTACGGACATCCTGAACAGGCCCATGCAAGACCACACGCCCATCTCGAATCATCAGAATATCATCGCAAAGCTCCTCGACATTGGTCATAACATGGTCAGAAAAGATAATGATTGCACCGCGCTCTTTCTCTTTCAAGATGACCTGTTTGAGCAACTCGGTATTGACTGGATCCAAACCACTAAAGGGCTCATCCAAGATAATCAAGTCTGGCTCATGGATTAGGGTGATAATCAGCTGAATTTTCTGCTGATTCCCTTTGGAGAGGCTCTTGATTTTATCAGTCAGCTTTCCTTTCACTTCCAGTTTCTCCATCCATTGAGGGAGTTTTTCCTTGACCTCCTTAGCATCCATGCCCTTTAGAGTAGCCAAGTAACGAACTTGCTCAAGAACTGTCAACTTGGGCATGAGACTGCGTTCCTCAGGCAGATAACCAATCCGAGCGTAGGTTTCCTGACGAATCTCCTGCCCATCCAGACTGATCTCTCCTTGATACTCTAAAAATTTCAACATACTGTGGAAAATCGTTGTTTTCCCAGCACCATTTTTTCCGACCAAGCCCAGAATCCGTCCTGGACTTGCCTGAAAATCGACACCAAACAAGACTTGCTTGGAACCGAAACTTTTCTCTAGATTTCTTACTTCTAGCATTTTCCACCTCCGAAATATGTTGCACTTATTATACTCCTTTTTGATAGCCTTTACAAGGATTTATGTACATTTTTATCTTGTTCATCCTTCATTAAAAACTAAACTCTCTAAGGATTTTGAGTACCCAAGTGATAGAACAATTATAGCCCATTAAAGTGTATACAGGTGCTCTTACTCCTCAATTGTCCATTTTTGATCCTGAATTGTCATTTTGAAAAGCAAAAATCCACCCCGAAGGATGGATTGATGAGTTAACGCACTTCTGCATTGACTTTTTCTTCGAGTGATGCTTGGATTTTTTCCATATAGCGTGCGACTTCTTCGTCTGTCAAGCTATCTTCTGGATTTTGGAAGGTCAAGCTATAGGCCATTGACTTCATACCAAGTCCCAATTTTTCACCTGAGAAGACGTCAAAGAGTTTGATATCTGTCAAACGTTTCACGCCTGCAGCTCGGATAGCATCTACAACTTCTTGGTGAGTGACTTCTGCCTTGAGAAGTAGAGCAATATCACGACTAACCGCTGGGAATTTGGTAATTTCCACAAATGGAGTAGCTGGTTGAAGGGCAACTTCGATGGCTGAAAGGTTGAGCTCCGCTACATACGTTTCTGGAATATCATAAGCCTTCGCAGTGACTGGATGCACTTGGCCAAGGAAACCAAGAACTTGGTCACCGAGTGAAATCACAGCTGTACGGCCTGGGTGAAGACTAGCAATTTCATCTGTTGCTGTATAAGTCACTTCAAGTCCCAGGCGAGTAAATAATGCTTCAAGGATTCCCTTAGCATAGAAGAAATCAACTGGAACTGCTGCCGTTTGAAAATCTTTTTCTGCAACCAAGCCGGTTAAGGCAAAGGCAAAGCTATTGATCTCATTTGGTAGATCTTCTTTTGGATTGCCTGTTTGTTCAAAGACTTTTCCAATCTCGTAAAGTGCCAAGTTTTTGTTCTTACGAGCCACGTTGTAGGCCACCGTATCAAGGATACCTGAGATCATATTTTGACGGAGGACAGAACGGTCCACTGTCATTGGCCACATGAGTTCTGTAAGGTTACTTGGTTGAGCTGTGAACTCAACTGCTTTTTCAGGAGTTGTTAGAGCGTAGGTAATGATTTCTGTCAAACCTGCCCCTTCAGCGATCGTACGAACTTGGCGACGCAATTTTTGTGTCGCAGTCAATTCACCAGCTGTACCATCGTCTTTTGGAAGACTAGTTGGCAAGCGATCGTAACCATAGATACGAGCGATTTCTTCAAAGAGGTCCGCTTCGATGGTGATATCCCAACGACGACGTGGAACACTAACGGTAAAGCTGTCTGCATTGCCAGAAAGACCAAAGCCAAGACGACGGAAGACATCTTCCACATCAGCATATGAAAGCTCCGTACCAAGGACGCGGTTAACGTCTGCAAGGGTTGAAGAAACTTCTACATCAGAAGTATCAAGCTGACCTGCTGAAACGATGCCCTTACGCACTGTCGCATCTGCAAGCTCTGCAATCATGCTAGCTGCCGCATCAAGGGCTTCGTTAACAGTTGCCACATTGATCCCTTTTTCAAAACGAGAAGACGACTCAGAACGAAGGTTCAGACTACCGCTAGTCTTACGAATTGATTTGCCATTGAAAACAGCTGCTTCAAGGACAACACGACTAGATTTTTCAGAGATTTCTGTTGCTTGACCGCCCATGACACCTGCAAGGGCTACTGGTTTGTCAGCAACAGTGATGACTAGGTCAGTTTCTGCAAGTTCACGTTCTTCACCGTCCAAGGTCACCAATTTTTCACCAACACGCGCTTCACGCACACGAATCTCGCTTCCTTCAAAGGTATCCAAGTCAAAGGCATGCATCGGTTGACCAAAGTAAAGCAGGATGTAGTTGGTCACGTCCACTACGTTATTGATGGGACGAATCCCTTCGTTCATGAGGAGGTTTTGCAACCATTGTGGACTTGGTGCGATGGTCACATTGTCCAAGATACGAGCGGCATAGTAAGGCGCCTTGTCTGTCTCAATGCTGACAGAAAGAGCTTCTGCTGTAGCTTCATTTGTTTCTGTTAAACTGAATTCTTTAAAGTTGACTGCCTTGTCATAGATGGCTGCCACTTCATGAGCCACCCCACGCATAGATAGAGCATCTGCACGATTTGGCGTGATAGAAAGTTCGATGATTTCATCATCCAGGTCTAGGTATGAGAAGACTTCCTCACCTGGAACGGCATTTTCTGGCAAGATTTGAATGCCATCTGCGAATTCCTTTGGTATAACAGAGTCAGAAATTCCCAATTCACCAAGGGAACAGATCATTCCAAGTGACTCCAAGCCACGAATTTTCCCTTTTTTAATCTTGTAATTATCAGCAATACGAGCTCCCGGAAGTGCCACCATGACCTTGATACCAGCACGCACATTTGGGGCACCACAAACGATCTGACGGGCTTCTTCTTCGCCCATATTAACCTGACAAACATGAAGGTGCGTTTCTGGCACCTCTTCGCAAGACAAGACCTCACCGACGACAATTTTTGAGAGACCGGCAGCTGGTGATTCGACACCCTCTACCTCAATCCCTGTAGTTGACATTTTTTCAGCCAACTCTTGTGATGGCACATCAATGTCCACCAATTCTTTTAACCATTTATAAGATACAAGCATAATTTAGTTCTCCAGAATGACAGTTGCCACTCTAGTTCTTTTCCTTTCCTATCATTTCAATAGAAGAATCCTCTTCTTACCTTAATTTCTTTTTCAGTAACCAATCCGTATCTACTTTTTGACCAACCATAAAACTATGTTGGCTAAATTTTTCAAAACCATATCGGTTATAAAACGCTTGAGCTTTTGTATTATGCTCCCAAACACCTAACCAAGCCCAGGAAAAACTATTTTTTGTAGCAAGTTCAAGAGCGAATTCAAACAGTTGCTTACCTAGTCCAAATCCTTGGAATTTTTGTAGCACATAGAGGCGTTGAATTTCAAAAGCATCCTCTAATTTTCTCTCAGTCTGAGCACTTCCCCAGTTGACTTTGAGAAAACCAGCTATCTCCTCTTCATGCATAATGAAATAGGTTTCGGAATCTGGATTTTCCAACTCAGTTGACAAAACTCTCAGACTATAAGTCTTTTCAAAGTATTCCTGTAACTGCTCTTCCGTATTATCATGAGCAAATGTTTCACGAAAGGTTTGTTTGGCAATTTTGGACAACATCCCAATATCTGCCTTTTCTACTTTTCTAATCATTATTTAAACTGTTCTGAGAAGCGGACATCGCCTTGGTAGAACCCACGGATATCATTGATTCCGTAACGAAGCATGGCTACGCGCTCTTGTCCAAGACCAAAAGCAAATCCAGAGTAAACCGTCGCATCGATTCCACTCATTTCAAGGACACGTGGGTGAACCATACCAGCACCCATGATTTCGATCCAACCTGTTTTCTTACATACGTTACAGCCTTCTCCACCACACTTGAAGCAAGAAACATCCACCTCGACAGATGGCTCTGTGAATGGGAAATAAGATGGGCGCAAACGAATTTGACGCTCTTCACCGAACATTTTTTGGACAATCAACTGAAGGGTTCCTTGAAGATCTGCCATAGAGATGTTTTTCCCAACAACCAAACCTTCGATTTGGTGGAATTGGTGACTGTGGGTCGCATCGTCCGTATCACGACGGAAAACACGCCCTGGTGAGATCATTTTCAAAGGACCTTTTGAAAAATCATGAGCATCCATGGCACGCGCCTGAACTGGAGACGTGTGGGTACGGAGCAAGATTTCTTCTGTGATATAGAAAGTATCCTGCATATCGCGAGCTGGGTGATCTTTTGGGAGGTTCATACGCTCGAAGTTATAGTAGTCTTGCTCCACTTCAAAACCATCCACGACTTGGTAACCCATCCCGATGAAAATATCTTCGATTTCTTCACTGGTTTGTGTGAGAACATGACGGTGACCAGTCGCAACTGGGCGACCTGGAAGTGTCACATCAATGCTCTCACTTGCTAGTTGAGCTGCGACTTTCTTTTCTTCCAAGAGCTTAGCTGTTTCTTCAAAGGCCGCTGTCAAGACATCACGAGCCTCGTTGACGTGTTTCCCGATGACAGGGCGCATTTCAGCCGATACATCTTTCATCCCTTTGAGGATTTCAGTAAGTGACCCTTTTTTCCCAAGGACAGAGACACGCAAATCTTGCATCTCTTTTTCATTTTCAGCAGTAATCTGCTTCAAGCTAGCCAGCGTTTCTTCTCGAAGCGCTTTTAATTGTTCTTCAATAGTTGACATAATTCCTCCATCAGTCTCTCGTAGATAAAAAGAAAACCACATGCCAAAAACTCCACTCGGAGCGTTGACACGCGGTACCATCCGTTTTCATCTGACAAGTCAGACCTTCATTTCTAAATCCATGCGCAAGTGAATTCACCCAGCTTTCATATAGAGAGCTTGCAGTCACGGCTCTCCTCCCTGATATACTTCCCTTGAGTTACTAGTCTTGCGGATTCCTATTCAATTACTACTTAGTTTATCAGATTTTTAGTTAAAAAACAAGTTAGATTAGACTAATTTCAGTATAAAACTCGTTCCTTTTTCTGTTGTTCCATTTTCCACAAATCCAAGCGACTTGAAACACCCCTAGAAGCATAATTGTAGGTGTAGATTTCCTTGACTCTCAATTCTTTCCATCCTTTTACTCGAGCCAATTCAATCAAAGTACTTAGAATCTTTTTTCCAAGTCCTCGATGTTGGTAAGCGGGATTCCCAATCACAATGGGAAGATTATCCTGAGATAGAGTAACATCCCCAATTGGAAACCATTCTCCCTTCTCCTTGACTTCAATCCAAAAAAGCTCACCATGCTGATCCAAATAGGAATACATAGCTTCCAAGGTCGCTGGACTGTAAGGACTCTTCACACCATCTACGATGTAAACCAAGTTCACATCCTGATACCAAGCAAAAGCTTCCTCACAATGATTGACCTTATAATAAGGAACAAGACGCAGTGCATTATCTATTTGTAAAATCTGTTTCATCTGCTTTCCCTTTCATTTCCTTCTCCTCAAGAAAATTCGATACTCACTTCTGCTTGCCTTTAAATCGCCATTGAAAGCGGAGCTTGTCATAGAAAGGAAACTCGATAAACAGGACTCCCAAGCCCACACAAAGACTGGCAAGGACGTCTGATGGGTAGTGAACCCCCAGATAAACCCTTGACACCAGCACACTGACTAGGTAGAACCCAAGGACCATTTGCACGATTTTTCTCCAGACTGGATCTTTCATCCGCTGACTGAGAATGACAATCAAAGTCCCTACCATCAGCGTCACTGCCAGAGAATGCCCACTTGGAAAAGAAAATCCCTTCTCCTCTACCAAGTGTAAGATAGCTGGTCGTGGACGCTGGTAGATGTTTTTAAAGATCACGATTAAAAGACCGGCCAAGGCCAGATTGCCCGCCATAAAATAGCTTTCTATCTTCCACTGCTTACGATAAAAGATAAGGGCTGCGATAGCAACCCAGGTGATGATTACGGGAATATCAATCAAATGCGTAAGTGCACGGAACAAAATTGTCAAATAATCCGGCAAGTCACCACGAATGGCCGTCTGAATCGGTTGGTCAAAACCGACCAGCGTTTCGGGGTAAAACTTAACCATATAGCCAAGAAGGACGAAAAGTAAAAGGGCAAAACTGCCCTTCATTAAAAATGTTTGTTTATCTCTCATAATGTTTTAAGGTTGGTTTCAAGAGGACGTATAACAACCAGAATGAAACGGCAAAGATTACACCCTCAATCAAGTTAAAAGGTAATACCATAGTCATTAGGTAGTTGGAAAGTCCCAAAATTTTTCCAATATCAAAGTTGGCAAACTTCGCGTACAAAGGAACAGCATAGACATAGTTGAGAACCAACATAGCAGCAGTCAAGCCGACAGTTCCCGCTAGAGATGCTAGTAGGAAATGAAGGGTGCTGCGTTCCTTTTTCCAAATCAAACCAAAAGCGATAACAAAAACTCCCAAGGCTACGATATTCATTGGCAAGCCAATGTAGGTATTCACTCCCTGGCTATTCAGAAGCAACTTCAAGAGTGATCGAAGCAAGAGAATGCTTAGAGCAGCTGGCAAATCCATCACCACCAAGCCCACAAGGACTGGCAAGATACTAAACTCGATCTTGAGGAAGGTCGCCGCTGGCAAGAGCGGAAAGTCAAAGTACATCAGCACAAATGAAATGGCTGATAAAATCGCAATGGTCGAAAGTCGACGTGTGTTTGTCATAACAGGTTCCTCCAATTTTCTATAAAATCAGAAGAAGTTGGAAAGGATCCCTCTATCTATTCTCACTTTTTATATCCCAAAAGTTCCCCCTCACTCTGTTGAGCAAGCGGTTGCAATTTATCTATAAACCAATCAGAACAGACAAAGCTATTCTTTCGTCTTCTCCCATCCAGACTATACTGTCGGTTGTGGAATCGCACCACATCAGCTTGCGCTCGCGGACTTCTTTAAGAGAATGGAAATTGAGATTTTTCTTTTAGACTAGGCGACAAGCTGTAGGCATAACTTCTGGTTAGGCAAAGCTTGTCAACAAAGTATAAAAGGAAAAGATCATTTCCTAGTTAAAGTCACCGCCGGTCGGGAATTACACCCCGCCCTGAAGACACTTTAATCATAACAAAAAACGCTTGCAAGTGCAAGCATTTTGATTATTTCAATTTATCTGCTTCATAGGTGTGAACAAGCTCAAGACCTGCAAAGTTCTGCTGGCGGAGAGCTTCGTAGACAATCATGCAGACTGTATTGGAAACATTGAGACTGCGGACATGCTCATCATTCATAGGAATACGGAGAGCCTTTTCGGGATGCTCTCGCATAAATTCCTCAGGTAAACCCTTATCCTCACGTCCAAAGAGAAAATACTGATCCTCACCGCTTGCCAAATTCGCCTCAGAATAAACTTTTTCAGCAAATTTCGAAATCAGGTAAACTTGTCCTTTCATCTGAGACATAAAATCTGCCAAGTTATCATAAAAATGAATCTCTAACTTATCCCAATAATCCAAACCTGCTCGCTTCATCTTGCGGTCATCAATGGGAAAGCCCATTGGCTTGATGATGTGGAGGGGAGAATTGGTCGCAGCACAGGTACGCGCGATGTTACCAGTATTTTGTGGAATCTGAGGTTCAAATAAAACAATGTGATTTGTCATAATTGGCTTCCTTTTATCATTGCAAAAAAATAGCCACACTGCCCGGAGTCAAGCTCAGCAAACAGCGTGGTTAAGGCGTCGTTAACTTACCTCACAACAGGTTTGAAGTAAATCAGCGAAACTACTTCCTTAGTATAACACTTTCAGAATCAATGTCAATAGAAACGACTTGATTTTTTTACTTTTTTTGATGATATTTTCATGTTTGGTCATTCCATTTCTGAAAAGGGATAGTAAAAGAGTAAAATCGCTTCATCCGAGAGACATTTTTATAGAAGATAAGCAGATTTATCTTCAGAAACTTGAAAAAGGCCTTTCTTCCCTTAAAAATCGCCTTGGCAAGTGCATTTTTTGCTAAAAAAGGGTATGATAGTTACATCATGAAAAAGTAGGTTTTTTATATGAAAATTGTCCTTGTTGGTGGAGGGAAAGTCGGTTTTGCCCTCTGTCGTTCACTAGTTGCAGAAAAACATGACGTTGTCCTCATCGAGCAAAATGAAGCTGTACTGAACCATATTGTCAGTCGCTTTGACATCATGGGCCTCCTTGGAAATGGTGCTGACTTTACTATCTTAGAGCAAGCCGGTGTCCAAGAGTGTGATATCTTTATCGCTCTAACTGAATACGATGAAGTGAATATGATTTCAGCGGTACTGGCTAAAAAAATGGGCGCTAAAGAAACCATCGTTCGGGTGCGAAATCCTGAATACTCTAATGCTTATTTTAAAGAGAAAAATATTCTTGGATTTTCACTTATCGTTAATCCAGAACTCTTAGCAGCCCGTGCCATTTCAAATATCATCGATTTCCCTAATGCCCTCTCAGTTGAGCGTTTTGCTGGGGGTCGTGTCAGCCTGATGGAGTTTGTTATCAAAGATTCTAGCGGGCTCTGTCAAATGCCAATCTCAGACTTCCGTAAAAAATTTGGCAACATCATTGTCTGTGCTATGGAAAGAGACCATCAACTCATGATTCCAAGTGGTGATGTCACTATCCAGGACAAGGATAGGATTTTTGTTACGGGAAATCGTGTAGATATGATGCTCTTCCACAACTATTTTAAATCACGTGCAGTGAAAAGCTTGCTTATCGTCGGGGCTGGAAAAATCGCTTATTATCTGCTTGGCATTTTAAAAGACAGTCGCATTGATACCAAGGTCATCGAGATCAATCCTGAAAGAGCTCGTTTCTTCAGTGAAAAGTTCCCCAATCTCTATATTGTCCAAGGAGATGGAACTGCAAAAGACATTTTGCTGGAAGAAAGTGCTCCCCACTATGATGCAGTCGCAACCTTGACTGGAGTTGATGAGGAAAATATCATCACTTCTATGTTTCTTGACCGTGTTGGCGTCCATAAGAATATCACCAAGGTCAACCGAACTAGCCTCCTAGAAATCATCCATGCGCCTGATTTTTCAAGTATCATTACACCAAAAAGCATCGCGGTAGATACCATTATGCACTTTATCCGTGGTCGAGTAAATGCCCAATACTCAGATCTTCAAGCCATGCACCATCTAGCAAATGGCCAGATTGAAACCCTGCAATTCCATATCAAGGAAGCTAATAAAATGACTGCCAAACCCCTTTCGCACCTAAAATTAAAAAAAGGTGTGCTCATCGCAGCCATTATCCGAAAAGGAAAAACAATCTTCCCGACCGGAGAGGATATGCTTGAGGTCGGAGACCAGTTACTCGTGACGACCTTATTGCCAAACATCACCAAAATTTATGATTTGATTGAGAGGTAAAAAATGAATAAAAGTATGATTCGTTACCTCCTCTCAAAACTTCTCTTGATTGAGGCTATTCTACTCCTAGTGCCTGTGAGTGTAGCGACCTATTATCAAGAATCCAGTCAAGTATTTATCGCTCTCTTTTCTACGATTGGAATTTTAGTCCTTCTCGGTAGTTTAGGTGTTTTACGGAAACCGAAAAATCAACGGATTTATGCCAAGGAGGGGGTCTTAATCGTTGCCCTCTGTTGGATTCTCTGGTCTTTCTTTGGTGGCTTACCCTTTGTCTTTTCAAGACAAATCCCAAGTGTCATTGATGCCTTCTTTGAAATCAGTTCTGGTTTTACAACTACAGGAGCGACCATTCTAACAGATGTTTCGGTTCTCAGTCGTTCTCTCCTCTTCTGGCGAAGTTTCACCCACTTGATTGGAGGGATGGGGGTGCTTGTCTTTGCGCTTGCCATTATGGACAATGCTAAGAATAGTCACTTAGAGGTGATGAAGGCTGAGGTCCCTGGTCCTGTCTTTGGTAAGGTTGTATCCAAGCTAAAAAACACTGCCCAGATCCTCTATCTCCTTTACCTCGGGCTCTTCTCCCTCTTTGTTGTCATCTACTATCTAGCAGGTATGCCCTTGTTTGATAGTTTTGTCATCGCTATGGGAACAGCAGGAACCGGTGGCTTTACCGTCTATAACGACGGAATTGCCCACTATGGTAGCTCACTCATCACCTATCTAGTTAGTATCGGAGTTCTGGTTTTTGGGGTTAACTTTAATCTCTACTACTACCTCATGCTCCGTCGGGTCAAGGCCTTCTTTGGAGATGAAGAACTGCGGGCTTATGTGATTATTGTCCTAGTGTCTACAGGTTTGATTACTCTCAATACCCTCCACCTTTACCAAGGTGCCTCTAAGAGTTTTGAGATGGCTCTCTTCCAAGTATCCAATATCATCACGACAACTGGATTTGGTTACGGAGATATTACCAACTGGCCTCTCTTCTCCCAGTTTATCCTCCTCTTCCTCATGGGAATCGGTGGCTCAGCTGGTTCAACTGCTGGTGGTCTCAAAATTATCCGTGGACTCATCCTCACAAAAATTGCCAAAAATCAGATTTTATCTATTTTATCCCCTCATCGTGTCTTGACTCTGCATGTCAATAAAACTGTGATTGATAAGGATACCCAACACAAGATTCTCAAGTATTTTGTGATCTATGCTATGATTTTATTGTCACTCATCTTTATCATCAGCCTAGATAGCAATGATTTTCTAGTCGTGACCAGTGCTGTCTTCAGCTGTTTTAACAATATCGGACCTATTCTAGGTACAACATCGAGCTTTGCCATCTTTAGTCCCATCTCTAAAATCCTCCTCTCCTTTGCAATGATTGCAGGTCGCTTAGAGATTTACCCAATTTTACTACTCTTTATGAAACGCACTTGGTCTAAACGTTAATTACAATACAATCCCCTTTTACAAGCTCGTAAAAGGGGAATTTTTCTATTAAAAATGAGAAGACCATTCGGTCCTCTCCTAATCTGTTTATTTTTTAAGAGCTTCTTTGTAACGAGCAACTTCTGCTTGGTTAGCCCAAACATAGTGACCTGGACGAATTTCCACCATAGATGGTTTGTCTGTCTCATAGTCATGTTGGTCAGGATCGTAAACTTTCAAGACCTTCTTGCGTTCCAAGATTGGATCTGGAATAGGTACAGCAGATAGAAGGGCTTGAGTATAAGGGTGGACAGGATTGTTAAACAACTCCTCTGTCTCCGCCACTTCGACGATAACTCCCTTATAGATAACTGCGATACGATCTGAGATAAAGCGAACAACTGACAAGTCATGCGCGATAAAGAGATAAGTCAAGCCCAACTCTTTTTGGAACTTCTTGAGCAAGTTCAAAACTTGCGCACGAACAGATACGTCCAAGGCAGAGATTGGCTCATCCGCAATAACGAAATCAGGCTCCATCACGAGGGCACGGGCAATCCCGATACGCTGACGTTGACCACCAGAAAACTCGTGTGGGTAACGGGTCAAGTGTTCTTTCAAAAGCCCAACTTCATGAATCATCTTTTGAACTTTTTCTTTTCGATCTTCTTCGTCTTTAAACAAGTGGTAGTTGTAAAGACCTTCAGAGATGATGTAGTCAACTGTCGCACGCTCATTCAAGCTAGCTGCAGGGTCCTGGAAAATCATCTGGATACGACGAATCAAGTCTGAGGATTCTTTACGAGATTTTTTCCCATTGATTTTCTGGCCATCAAAGATAATCTCTCCTTTACTGGTATTATTTAGACCAATAATGGCACGACCAATCGTTGTTTTCCCACTACCAGACTCACCAACAAGAGAGAAGGTTTCTCCTTTGTTGATAAAGAAGTTGGCGTTTTTAACCGCGACAAACTTCTTACTTCCTTCACCGAAGGAAATTTCTAAATCTTTAATTTCTACTAATTTTTCAGACATTTCCTTCCTCCTAGTCTTCTAGATGAGCAAAACCCATTTTATCACGAATCTTGCCATGCAAGTCTGCGATGACCCCAGGTTTTTCAACTTTAGGAGCATTCTCATGAAGCAACCAGGTCTTAGCCCAGTGAGTATCAGTGACTGAAAACTGAGGTGCTTTCTGTTCAAAGTCAATTTGCATCGCATAATCTGAACGAAGGGCAAAGGCATCACCTTTCAACTCAGTATAAAGAGACGGTGGTGTTCCTGGAATAGAGTACAATTCCCCTTTATCATCAGCAAGCTGAGGCAAGCTAGACAAGAGACTCCAAGTATAGGGATGACGTGGGTCGTAGAATACTTCCTCAACAGTTCCGTATTCTACAATTTCCCCAGCATACATAACCGCTACTTTATCGGCAATACTTGCTACCACACCAAGGTCATGGGTGATAAAGATAATAGTAAAGTGGTACTCGTTTTGCAAAGTTTTAAGCAAATCAATGATTTGCGCTTGAATGGTTACGTCAAGGGCCGTTGTCGGCTCGTCACAGATCAAGATATCTGGACGACATGCAAGGGCAATCGCGATAACGATACGTTGGCGCATCCCTCCAGAATATTGGAAAGGATACTCGTCAAAACGTTTTTCAGCGTCTGGAATTCCGACCTTGTTCATATAGTCGATTGCCATCTCTTTGGCTTCCTTGGCTGTTTTTCCTTGGTGTTTAACGATAACTTCAGTGATTTGGCTACCGATTGTATTGATTGGGTCCAAACTTGTCATGGGGTCTTGGAAGATGGTCGCAATTTTAGCACCACGAATCTTCTCCCATTCCTTGTTAGAAGTCAAGGCTGTCAAGTCTTGTCCACGATAGTCGATACTTCCTTGGGCAATACGTCCATTATCTTCTAACATCCCTGTAAAGGTTTTTGTTAAAACAGATTTACCAGAACCTGACTCACCTACCAAGGCAAGAACTTCCCCTTCAATCAGGTCCAGAGAAACTCCTCGGATAGCCGTCAGAACTTTGTCACGAACGTCAAATTCCACGACAATGTCACGAGCAGTCAAAATTACATTATTTTCTTTTGTCATGTCTACTCCTATCTATGTGTACGTGGATCACTAGCATCCGCTAGGTTTTGACCAACAACGAAGAGAGATAGGGACACCAAGATCAAGGTTGTCAATGGAATCCAGAACAAGTAAGCGTTGGTCGTAACGTTTTGTGAGTAATCTGAGATCAAACGTCCCAAACTTGGCACTGTTACAGGCAATCCCAATCCAAAGAAGGAAAGGAAGGCTTCATAAGAGATGAAGCTTGGCAACATCAAGGTCATCGTAGAAACAATAACGGATACCAATTGGGGCATGATATTTTTAACGATGATTTTAAAGGTTGGTGTCCCAAGTGTTTGAGAAGCAAGGTTGTATTCCAAGTCACGGTAACGCATGATTTGGATACGAATCATATAAGCAATCCCAATCCAAGTTGTCACACTCATGGCAAAAATCAAATTCCAGAAACCAGCACCAATTGAGTAAGTCAAGACGATGACAATCAAGAGAGATGGAATGTTTGAAATAATGTTATAAACTTCCATCATTACACGGTCAACGGATTTTGAAATTCCCCAAATTCCACCAACAATAACCCCAATTACAAGGTTGATAAAAGTAGCAATTACAGAGATGAGGATAGAGTTACGCGCACCAAACCAAACCCCATCAAACAAGGATTTACCATTACTATCTGTACCAAACCAATGTTCGGCATTGGGCTTGATAAAACGAGCGCTAAAGTCATTCACCTTACTTACATCGTTGAAGTCAAAATCTGAGAACATTGGATAAATAAAGCTCATCAAGATAATGGCAACCAAAATCCCCAACATAATAACTGTTGATTTTTTCTTTAGAAACTGTCTAAATACAGAACCCCAGTATGAATAGGCAGGGGCATCAATTGTTTCAGAGGCAAAATCGTCACGTTTTACGAACTGAAATTTTTCTTTTCCGATTGTTGACATTATTTGCCTCCTTTCTCTGTCAATTTAATACGTGGATCAAGCATGGTCATCCAGATATCTCCTACAAAGAGTGAGAAGATAGAAATACATGTGAAGATGAAGACGAGACCAACTACCATTGAGTTGTTGGATGCCTTAACAGAGTCAATCAACATTTTACCCATACCTGGGAAAGCGAAGACGGTTTCTGTCAATGTTGCACCACCAATAACCCCGATCACGGCACCAGGAATACCTGAAACCAAAGGAACCATGGCATTTTTAAAGATGTGTTTATTTGAAATTTCTTTTTCAGACAAACCTTTTGCACGCGCAAAACGAACGAAGTCTTGAGATTGCAAGTCGATCATGTAACGACGGATCCAGATAGCTGTACTTGGCGCACCCAGCAGACCTAGAATAACTGCTGGCAAGACATAAGAACGCCAATCTCCAGCCCCCAAGATAGGGAATGAATCTGGCAGACCAATGGATGACCCAATCAAACGCACGATGTAAACCAAGGCAATCGTTGGAAGGGCAAGCAAGAAGGTTAGGGCACCTGTAGAGAAGCTGTCAATCCAAGTATTTTTGTGGCGAGCCATAGCAGAACCAAGAGGAATAGCGATAGCATAAGAAATAATCAAACCGATCAAACCGGCAACCGCTGAGCTTGCAATCATAGATGGGTATTGGTAATTGCTTTCTGTAGCTGTGTACGGATCGTCTTTACCATAGTTTGCTACCTCACGCGCGTCTGCTTGACTTGGAGATTTGTAGGTACGAGAGTAGATATCAACAGATGAAGTCTTTTTACCCGTAGGGAATTGAACTTCTGATGTCTTAGTTTGTCCTTGACCTTGTGTGATAACTTGAAGCACTGGTGTGTTTGCATAAGTTGGGTAAGAGTCACCCAAGTTAATGTTCACAAAGTTTTGGTGTACAAATGGGAATTGGTTGTTGAAATACAAAAGGTATTTATGTTTTGTACCTGAACCAACCAATGACCAACCAATAGCAGGGTCATTTTCAAAACGAAGATAACGTTGCAAGTTTGGATTTTCAGGATCTTGAATCTTGTTTGTGTGATCAATGTCAATCAAGTTGGCATAGAATTTGAAAACACGTTCAAAAATTGGAATTTCACGCGTAGCATAGAATTGACCACTTTCTGAGAATACACCTAAAGTCCAACCATTACCAAGTTGGTGGATATATTTTTCATAGATAGCTTTATTTGTATCATTGGCATCCACTGTAACAGAAGGGTCAATGCTACTAGCTTTTTCCTGCAACTCTTTCGTATCGTAATATTCGATATATCCCATACGCTCATAAACGGTATTTTCATAATTGTCCCGTTTATCTGGCGTCGTTGCAATCTTGTTATAGTTGGTATCCTGCTTGAAAATCAAGTTCCGAGGAACCATCGTATAGATAATTGTGTAGGTCAAGGTTGTCACCAAGAAAATAGACAACAATGAACGCAATACACGCATAAAAATATATTTCTTCATATCGTTTCCTTTTAAAATCCCAAAAGAACCTTCTCCTCATGGAGAGAAAGTTCTCTTGAGAGTTATTTATTTAACGTGACTAGCCAATTCTTTTTGAACTTTTTCGTTTGATTCTTTTTTCTCTTTGAGCCATTTTTCACGAGCTTGTTCATAGTCAGCTTTAGTTACAACCTTGTCTTGTAACTGAATATACTTGAAGTATACATCTGAGCCTTTATCTCCAGATTGACTATATGATGCTGAGAATGGTACTACACGAGAAATGAATGGCGCTGCACCACTACCTGACATAGCAGGAAGGAAGAGAGAGCTGTCTGTCAACCAAGCTTGAGCTGCCGCGTATTTTTCATAACGAACATTCAAGTCGCTAGTTTCTTTAGCAGCTTCATCAACTAACTTATCGTATTCTTTCAAACCAACTTGAGCTGCTGCAGCATTATCTGCGCCTTCGTACCCCATGTATGTTTTTGTTTGTTTAGCATTAGTTGTTTTCAAGATATCAAGGTAAGTTGATGGATCCTCGTAGTCTGGGTTCCATCCAACTGCCCCTGAGAGATCCCAATCTTCTGCCGCAGCATTTGCAGCATAGTAAGAGATATTATTAAACTCATCTTTAGAAACTTGTTGGATATCGATGACTACATTGTCTTCACCAAGCACTGTTTCAACTGATTGTTTGAAAGATTGGATACGTGTAATGTAGTTCTTAGCTGCTTGATCTACTGGAATATCCAAGTGGATAGGGAATTTCACACCTTCTGCTTCTAAAGCAGTTTTAGCTTTGGCAAATTCGGCTTTAGCTTTATCAGCATTGAAGAGACCATCTTGACCATCAGCAAAGTTTACGTTCTTCCATTCATCACCATAAGCAGCCATCTTTTCAGTCACCAAGTCACCGAAAGTTTTTTCGCCTGCAGAAACAAAGTCAGGTTTCACAAAGAGGTTACGAACGGCAAGAGGAGCTCCTTCTTTACCATTAATTTGTGCTGAATAAGAAGTACGGTCAAAAGCAAAGTTCAAGGCCTGACGGAAATCCTTGTTAAGAAGGGCTTTCTTGGTAGAAGTTTTCTCTTCATCAGTTGTCTTCGAGGTGTATTTGTAGCCTTGACGGTCAATATTGACACCTAGACCAAAAATACCAGGTCCTGATGGAGTGTAGAAGATATTGTCCTTGTATGTTTCTTCTACTTTAGAGTAGTTTGAACTTGTTGGGTAAAGACGAGCATAGCTATAGGCTCCACTTGTAAAGTTACGTTCTATTGATTCTTGATCTGACCCATCATAGAAAGCAAGGGTTACTTTATCAATATGAACATTGTCTTTATCCCAATAGTTTTCATTCTTAGCGAACTCGATAGAAGACTTAGCAGTCAACCCTTTCAGCAAGAATGGTCCATTGTAAAGCAATGATGTAGGGTCAGTTGCTTTAGCAAAGTCAGATCCTTTTGATTTTTCAAATTCTTCGTTCAATGGCCAGAAGATTGAATAAGCCATCTTAGAGTTCCAGTATGGTTCTGGTTGGTTCAAGGTATACTCAAGAGTATAATCATCAACTGCTTTCACTCCTACTGAAGAAAAATCTTTTGAGTTGCCTGATAAATAATCAGACAAACCTTTAACAGAATTTTCTGCTAGGTAAAGCGCTTCTGACTTGTTATCAGCTGCGTGTTTCAAACCATTTACGAAGTCTTTCGCTTTTACTTCAGCATATTCTTCGCCATCTGATGTAAACCATTTGACACCTTTACGAATTTTGTAGGTATAAGTCAAACCGTCTTTTGAAACTGACCAGTCTTCTGCAACTGCAGGAGTCAAATTCCCATATTTATCATTTGTAAAAAGACCATCAATACCATTTGAAGTGGCAACTTTAGTACTTTGTTTTCCTGAAATCAAGTAATCCAATGTTTCTGGGTCAGCTGAATAAACATAACCATAATTTTTTGGCGCTGTTGAATCAGATGATTTTGAAGAACCGCAAGCAGCTAGAACGCCAGTTGCTAATAGGGCAATCCCTGCCGCAACAAATACTCTACTTTTTTTCATATTGTTAACTCCTCTTAAAAAAAATTTAGGTTTGTCATCAATTATATCATATATTATCTAAAAAGTAAACGAATTTTCAGAATATTTAGGCGTATACTCTCAAAAAACTTTCATTTGTCAAATTTCTCTATTCTTTGTTTGCTATCTAGGTGATTAGAATGGCAAATTTACAACCCGTAAGGACCGATTTCCAGACTTTCTCTCTAGGCTTTAAAGCCTGTCATAAAAAGGGAAAGTTTCCTAAATTGGATTTTCGTTTAAGAAACTATTGACGTAGAATCATTTTCAAGGTATAATAATAAACGTTGAGGCGGTATAGCCAAGTGGTAAGGCACGGCTCTGCAAAAGCTTGATCGTCGGTTCAAATCCGTCTACCGCCTTATAGTAAACCAAAAGACTCCACGTGAGTCTTTTTTTATAAATGGGAGCTTGGGCACCTGAAGGTGTCTCAAGCTCTTTTATTCTGCTTCTTCTTCCGTTTCTACTTCAGTGATTTGAACTTTCACCTTAGTGACACGTCCATTTTTCACCTTGTCGTTGGTGAGTTTGATTTGTTTGTTTTGACTAACCAACTCAAAACTGATTTTTTCAGTTGTAGGAATGGTTCCTACTCCAGTTAGATAGTAACCTGCGATGGTATCAACATCATCACTTTCCAATTCAACATTAAAGTAGGCATTGAAGTCATTGAGAGTCATCGTCCCTTGAACGATGTAGGTATCGTCCCCAATCTGGTGAACCTCAATTTCTGCTCGGTCTGTCTCGTCATCGATTTCTCCGACAATCTCCTCCAGCAGGTCCTCCAGTGTGACTAGACCAGCCATTCCACCATATTCATCTAGCAAAATGGCCATTTGTCTTTGGGTATTTCGCAGTTCTTTAAGAAGATCATCCACAAAAATGGTTTCAGGGACAAAGAGTGGATCTTGTAAGATCCTCTTCCAGACAATATTGTCAAAACCATCCACAAAGGCCGCCTTAAGAAGACTCTTGGTGTGAATGATCCCAATCACATTGTCCTTATCCCCATCATAAACTGGGATACGGGAAAAGTTTTGTTTTAAAATACTTTGGATAATGGTTTGGCTATCATCCTGAATATCCACCATAAAGGCATCTGTCCGAGGAACCATGACTTCTCTCGCCATCAGTTCATCTAGAGAGAAAATCCCTTGTAACATCTCGATTTCATCTGCATCCAAGGTCTCCTCACTCTTGGTCAACATGTACTCAATTTCATCTCGAGTCATTTTTTCATCCGCATCATCAAAGGTCATTGGTGTTAAACGACTCAACAAATTGGTTGAAGCAGATAACAACCAGACAAAGGGACTGACAATCTTCCCAAGACCAATAATAATCGGAACAGAGCGAATGGCTAAAGCATCTTTGAGATTGAGAGCAATTCGTTTAGGATAGAGTTCACCAAAAACAATAGAGATGTAGGTCAAGAATGCCAAAGAGAGGAAACTTGCAATGGCATAAGCTGTTTCTCCGCTTCCCATCCAAGATGCGATCACTTGTCCAAGGGTATCCGCCAATTTGGCCCCTGACAAGATCGTGATCAAGGTGATACCGACTTGAATGGTTGATAAAAAGTGATTAGGGTTTTCAAGTACCTTTAGCAAACGGATGTAGCGTTTATCGCCTTCTTCTGCTTTTTGCTCTACTCGGGCACGATTTAGTGACACCATAGCCATTTCTGTAGCTGAGAAAAAGGCATTTAAAAAGGTCAATACAACTAAAAGTACAAATTGCAGTAACAAATCCTGACTGCTCGGGTCTTCCATGGTCTTTCTCCTAAAATAGTATCTTGTGTTCCATTATATCATAAATCGGCCTAGGAATCACATTATTTTCTAATTTATACAATCGCTCCCTTATCAATGACGGACAAGGGAGCACTTTTTATTCCTTTAGATAGATTGTTTCTAGTTTGTCACCGTGACCTGACCTGTTCGGTAATCAAGTTGGATCCCCTTTTGAACATTTGGAATCAGAACGTTGAACTCCAATTCGCCATCTGAAGACTTGGCTTCAATTTGGGAAGCAGATGGAACCAAATCCTCATTTGTAGCATAGTGGAGAGTTACCCGATAACGGACTCTCTTATTCTGGTCCAAGGCTTTCCTGACCAGACTCTCATAGTAGTTCTGCCCTGTCGAATCTTCAGCCTGAGCCTGGTTGGCCCAAGCTGTCTGGACTGCAATATTCTTGGGATTGCTGGTAGAAGCATCAAAGCCATCTAATCCACCTATCAAGGCATAACCCAGTAAGTGCCCCCTATCTACGGCATGTGTATATGCTCCCTTTAGATTCTTGACCTGATGCCATCCTGGCGGAGTCCAAGAGGTGGATCCATTTCCAGTCTCTTCACGATTTTTATACTGTCGAGTCGCTTTGGATAATAGAGCATTGGCAACAGTTGGGACTGTCTCTTTCCCGACTGGTTTGGTTTTATTATCCGCATAGGGTTTGCTAGAAACCTTGGCATCTAGATTAGTTTTATTACCATTGACGACAAAGGCACCTGCCCCATTCCACTCAAGACCACCCTTAATTTGGTTTTTGATTGATTCAGTTAAGACACTTTCAGCCAGCGCCTGACTGGGAGCTTCTGAAGCTTGTTTTTTCTGACTAACCTTTGTTCTAGGGCTATTTGGTGCTGACTGCATCTGCTTGATGTAATAGCTACCAGCAGATAATAGTAAGAATATGAGTAACCCTATCAGAGCCTGTCTTGTTTTTTTGTTCATATCTCTCCTTATATCTCTAGAAAAAGACTGGTCTCCCAGTCTAATTTCCTGTAAATTTGCTAATCAATTCTTGCCATTTCGCTGGAGACAAGATTGCCCATGGATCCTGCCCCTTTCCTAGAATCCCGTAGCCGATCATCAAGCCGATTCCTAAAGCGAGGAATCCCAGCAAGAGTACGATAAAAATCAACAGTAAGCGACGGAGTACATAGCGTATTCTCTTGTTTTTGTTTCTATTCCTCTTCATCCTTAACCTCAATCCGCTGAATCTTCGCTCCTAGCTGAGCTAACTTCTCATGGAAACGGTAGTAACCTCTGTCAAGGTGGACTAATTTACCAACAACTGTCTCCCCTTGCGCTACCAGACCTGTCAGAATCAAGGCCGCACTGGCACGAAGGTCTGTTGATAGAACTTCTGCTCCCTGTAAAGCTTGTCCTCCTACGATACGGGCTGTGTCACGGATAATCTCTGAATGCAAGCCCATACGGCGCATTTCCTCCAAGTGTTGGAAGCGATTCTCAAACACCGTTTCCACCATGGTGGATTCCCCTTTTGCGACAGTCATCAGAGCTGTAAATTGTGCCTGCATATCTGTCGGGAATCCTGGATGGGGTAAGGTTTTCACATGAACAGCTTTAAGATTTTCCAGTTGAGAACGGACACGAATCCCTTCCGACTCCTCCGTCACCTCTACTCCCATTTCAAGGAGTTTAGCAATCAAGGGACGATTATGCTCCCAGACTGCATCTCGAATGAGGACATCACCGCCAGTCATGGCTGCTGCCACCATAAAGGTTCCAGCTTCGATACGATCCTGTACCACATTATGAGTTGTTCCATGGAGTTCCTCGACACCAACCACTGTAATTGTTTCGGTACCAGCTCCCTTGACCTTGGCTCCCATTTCATTAAGGAGGATAGCAAGGTCAACAATTTCTGGCTCACGCGCAGCATTTTCAATGACAGTCATACCATCTGCTAACGTCGCTGCCATCATCAGGTTTTGTGTTGCACCGACACTAGGGAAGTCCATGTAGATATGAGCACCATGCAAGCGTTCTGCCTTGGCTTCGATGTAACCAGCTGTCTGGCTAATCTTAGCTCCCATAGCTTCCAAGCCCTTGAGGTGGAGATCGATCGGACGACTCCCAATGGTGCAACCACCTGGCATGGATACCTTAGCATGACCCACACGAGCAAGGATTGGTCCCAAAACAACGATTGATGCCCGCATCTTGCTGACATATTTGTAAGGAGCCTCCTCCGTGATGTCACCAGTCGCATCGACCTCGATGATATGGGCTTCCTCATCAAAATCAACCTTGGCATTCAGACCACGAACCACTTGATTCATGGTGAAAACATCTGACAAGATTGGGACGTTCTGCAAGACTGTCTTACCCTTGCTTGCTAAAATAGTCGCTGCCAACAAGGGCAAGACAGCATTCTTTGCTCCCTCGATGGTCACACTCCCGACCAGACGATTCTCTCCGCCTTGAACCACAATTTTTTCCATAGTTTTTCCTTTACTTTTGATTTTATAACAGTCCTCTAAATGCTTCTTGCCACAATTGATACAAACTGATAAAGAATGAACTCAAGATGTAGCCCATTACAATACTAAAGAAGCCTACCAACAAACGAACTTTTTTTGTGTTAGCAGCAGTTACTTTTAACACCTTTTCCCATCTTACAAGATCCTTCAAAAGGTAAAAACTCAAATAAATAAAGAGTATATGACTACTTAGAGTGAATAATAATTGAACCATCTGACTATTATACCATCTTATCCGCTTGCGCGCTAGTTTTCGATTTTTCTACGGATTAGGGATTGTTTTTAAGGTAATCAATCGCATCCTGCAAGGTTTTAACGGGCACGATTTTCATCTCTGTTTTGATCGTTTTAGCAGCTTCTAAGGCTGTTTCATAGTTGCTTTTCGCATTGGGATCTGCTTTTTTCGCTTCTTCGGTGACTGGATTGTCAGGAGCAAAAAAGACGTTGGCTCCCTGACGAGAGGCTGCAACCACTTTTTTGTCAATTCCTCCGATGTCGCCAACATTTCCGTCCCGATCAATGGTTCCCGTACCTGCAACGATACGACCATTACGAAGGCCTGGATCTGCTATCTGGGTGTAGATAGCTAGACTAAACATGAGACCTGCACTTGGCCCGCCGATACCAGCTGTTGAAAAGCGAATTGGAACGTCACTTGTCACTTCCGTACGGTCAATCAAGCCAATACCAATCCCGTTTTTCCCATTTTCGAGAGTGATAATTTTACCTTCAGCAGTCTTGACTTTTCCGTCTTCTTCATAGGTTACCTTGACCGGATCTCCTAATTTTTGAGAGTTGACATAATCAACCAAGTCTTTGGAACTATCAAAGGTCTTATCATTAACAGCCGTCACGGTATCCGCAATGTTCAGAATACCCTTAAAAGTTGAATTATCCGTCACGGTTAAGACATAAACTCCCAAGTACTTGAGTTCGATATCCTTACCAGCTGTCTTCAAGCCTTGATACTTGGCCATGTTTTGAGAAGTTTGCATATAGAACTGATTAATCCGCATAAACTCGGCATCCGTAGAACCACCCGTTGTCTCCTTGGCACTTCTAATATCCGTAAATGGTGTTAACCAAGCATAGACAAGATGCGACAGGGTTGCGTGTCGAATACCCACTGTTACAAACTGGTAAGCTCCCGCTTCCGTATCCTCTGTTTCATTGACTTTTAAAACTTGACGAATATCTTCCGCTCCACCTGGAACTTCTATGTAGTAAGGCAAAGGTACTACAAAGGCTAAAAAAGTCAATACTAGTGCTAGGATGACATATAAGGGCCATCTAGTTTTTTTCTTCATGTTCTAATTCCTCCACAACACTGTTTGGAACATACTGCTGAATCTCCTGTCCAAACTTCAGGAGCTCTTTCATGGCTGACGAGCTGATATAAAGATGCTCTGGGCGACTATATAGGTAAATGGTCTCGATCTCTGGAGCCAGTTGATGATTGTAGTAGTCAAAACTAGACTCGTATTGCAAGTCTGTGGTATTCCGCAAGCCACGGACAAGAGTTTTGGCCCCCAGTCTTCTTGCAACATCAACAACTAGTTGGTCGTGAGAAGACATGACCTCTACATTATCTAAATGCGCCACAGCTTTTTCGACCGCTCGTTTGCGATTTTCAACGGGGAGAAAACCTTGTTTGTGGGGATTGTAGAAAACCCCAACATAGAGCTTATCAAAGAGTTTGCTGGCACGTTCAATGATATCCAGATGTCCATTTGTCATCGGATCAAATGAACCTGTAAATAACCCAATTTTATCTGACATAGACTGTCACCTTACTAATCCCATATATTTTTTCCTTCCAGATACCTAAGCAGGCGATTTCTTCTGGAAGTTCTACAGACTTATCGGTTTCGCAGACAACCATGATCTCTTGGGAGAAAAGATTTCTCTCTGCCATTTTTTCAATATCTGCTACTATTTGTTCTTTTGCGTAGGGAGGGTCTAAAAAGACCAGATCAAATGTCCCTCCGACTTGCTCTAGAGCACGGTCAGCTTCCATCTTTAAGAGCTGAAATTTAGAAACTTCCTTGGTCATCTGGATATTTTCAGTAATGACAGCTTGAGCCTTTCGATCCCGTTCCACTAAGACAGCACTGGACATCCCTCTTGACACAGCTTCAATAGACAGACCGCCACTGCCGGCATAGAGATCCAAGACACGACCGCCCTCAAAATAAGGACCAATCATGTTAAAGACAGCTCCACGCACCTTGTCTGATGTTGGCCTAGTCGTCTTTCCTTCTAGCGTCTTGAGAGGACGCCCCCCGTAGATTCCTGATACGATTTTCATATCGTTTATTATACCAAATTATAGACAAAAAGAGAAAGAAAACCGAACCTTGCGGTTCGATTCTCTACAAGATATTTTCGTAAGTGTCGCGGACTTCTTGCGGCCAAACACTTGTTTGTACCTCTCCGATGTGTTTCTTACGAAGAAGGAACATGGCCATTCGAGACTGTCCAATCCCCCCACCGATTGTCAATGGGAAGAGGCCGTTGAGCAGGGCTTTATGCCATTCCAACTCCAGACGATCTTCGTCTCCTGTAAGAGCCACTTGGCGGCGAAGGGTGTCTTCATCTACCCGAATCCCCATTGATGAAAGTTCAAAAGCACAACCAAGAGATTCGTTCCAAACTAGAATATCCCCATTAAGTCCTTTGTAACCATTCTCAGACTCTGTTGTCCAGTCATCGTAGTCAGGTGCACGGCCATCATGTGGTTTCCCGTCAGGCAATTCCCCACCAATACCAATCAAGAAAACTGCACCGAATTCTTTACAGATTGCATTTTCACGCTCTTTTGGTGTCAAGTCTGGGTAGCGTTCTACCAGCTCTTCTGTATGGATAAAGGTGATTTGTTTTGGCAAGATCGATTCGATATCATAGCGAGCCTCTACTGCTAGTTCTGTCAGACGAATAGCCTTGTAAATCTTTTCAACTGTTTCTTTAAGATAAGCGATATTGCGTTGTCCATTTGGAATCACTTTTTCCCAGTCCCACTGGTCCACATAAACCGAGTGGGTTGCATCAAGCGAATCTTCGTCTGGACGAAGGGCCTTCATGTGGACAAACAGACCTTCTCCTTCCCCAAAACCAAAGCGGGCCAAGGTGTGGCGTTTCCATTTAGCAAGTGAATGAACGACCTCATAGGTTTCATCTGGAATCTGCAAGACCTTTACGGATACAGGATTTTCGACACCTGACAGGTTGTCCTGCATCCCATCCCCAACCTTGCTCAAGATAGGACCTTGAACTTCAACGACTTCTAGTTTATCTTTCAAATACTGGGTAAAAGTGTTTTTAACAAAGGAAATCTCTTCTTGCTGATGAATAAAACTTTTCTTCATAAACGGCTCCTCAAAAATTAGTTAAAAGCATTATACACCTATTTCCAAGAAAAGAAAAGAGTAAATAAGAAAAAGTCAGTGCTCTTTCAAACACTGACTCTATAGATTTTTAATCGTTCCGACCAAAGATTCGTAAAATGCTCAGGAAGAGGTTGATAAAGTCTAGGTAAATACTAAGAGCCATTGAAATGACCCAACCTGTCGCTACTTGTCCTCGTGACTGCTCATAAACATAGCGAATCTTTTGGTTGTCCCAAGCAATCAAACCTGAGAAGACCAAGACCATGGCAATACTAATCATGTAGTCAAAGAAGCTACTAGCCAAGAAAATATTCACTACCATGGCTATGATGAGACCAACAAGCGCCGCCATCAGAGCTCGACCCATTCCACTCAAATCCTTCTTGGTGAAAATCCCGATTGCCGCCATGACAAAGAAGAGAAGGGCACTGGATACAAAGGCTGACAAAACTGTTCCCGGTGTATAGAAGGCTACGACAAAGCTAAGGGTGAAGCCATTCAGTAGGGAGTATACTAGAAATACTGGCAGAGCTGCTGGGCTATTTTTTGCAGCCATGCTACTTGCAACAAATACCAGAGCAAGTTCTGCAAAAGTTGCAATCATCAACCAGAGACGGCCATGCATTAAAAAGTAAGTCAATTGAGCCTGAAAGACTGTCAACATCAAAGCTGACACCAGAGCTGATAGTCCAATTCCAATCCCTACAAAGGCATAAACCTTAGCGTAAAATTGATTGAGACCTGAACGTTCTTGAATAATTGTTTGATTCATTCTGATTCTCCTTTTTCTATAACTATATCTTGATTATAACAAAGTTTTTTTAAATTAGCTGAAATAAAACATCAAAATGCCTGCGGCAACTGCCACATTGAGACTCTCCGCCCTACCTTTCATACTTATATGAACCAACTGATCAGCACTCTCAACCATGACAGAACTAATCCCCTGTCCTTCATTTCCCATAACTAAAACAAAGTCTTCTAGGGGAGAAAGCTCACGATAGTCTTTGGAATCTCTCGATAAAGTCGTTACCAGAATGGGCAAATTGTTCTTCTTTGCCTCTTCTATAAAGGTAGCAACAGGCATACGATAGATGGGCAAATTAAAATGGCTTCCTTGCATGGAACGCAGGGTCTTGAGACTGTAGATATCTGCTGACTTATCTGAAACAATAACCCCTGTAAAACCTGCCGCATCCGCAGTTCGAATCATGGTGCCAACATTACCAGGATCTTGAACATCTTCTAAAAATAGAAACTTACCCTGACGAAGATCAGGCTGTCCCATTTCTGCTTTTTGAATAACTGCGACAATGCCTTGAGGGGTTTGCGTATCTGCCAAATCCCGCAAAATCTCCTCTGAAACCCAGACAGTTTGAGGAAAAGCAGCTAACTGAGCTCGGTGACTTTCCAGAGCAAAGATTTTCTCAATCCTCACTCCTGCTTGAACAGCTTCTTCGAATAAGTGCCAGCCTTCAATCAAATAGGCAGACTTTCGATATTTTTTTTGATGCAATTTCTTGGCATTTTTTACCACAGAATTGGCTTTTGAGGTTATAATAGTCATAGAAATATTATAACACAATCAAAGGGGTTTGGTATGCAAAAGGTTCGAATGATTGCCCAAGGTAGGGTGCAGGGTGTTGGTTTTCGCTGGGGCGTTTATACTCTAGCGCTTGAAATCGGTGGCATCACTGGTCGTGTTTGGAATAATGACGATGGCACAGTGGAAATTCTCGCTCAGGCAGAGTCCTCTGCCACTATGGCAAAATTTATCCAAGAAATCCGCAAAGGTCCGACACCTTTTTCAAAAGTCACCTATCTAGATGTACAAATGAGCAACTTTTCATCCTATTCGGACTTCAAAGTCGCAAATTAGGTCTCCAGAACTATTGTATATTTTACAAAAAAACAGTAGAATAGAAAGGTATAATTTTTAAAGAAGGAATGAAAACATTGAAATCTATTAAACGTTTTGCCCTCTCTGCTATGGGAGTGGCTATGCTACTCGTCTTGACAGGCTGTGTCCAAGTAGACAAAGCAACAGGACAACCCACAGGATTGATTTGGAATACCATCGGAGCACCTATGGCTGAGGCTATCAAGTACTTTGCCAACGACCAGGGTCTTGGATTTGGTGTCGCTATCATCATCGTAACCATTATTGTGCGTTTGATTATCTTGCCACTTGGTATCTACCAATCATGGAAGGCAACGCTTCACTCTGAAAAGATGAATGCTCTCAAACATGTGCTCGAACCACATCAAACACGCCTTAAAGAGGCAACAACTCAGGAAGAAAAACTAGAAGCACAACAGGCTCTCTTTGCTGCTCAGAAAGAACACGGCATCAGCATGTTCGGTGGTGTAGGTTGTTTCCCTATCCTCATTCAAATGCCTTTCTTCTCTGCTATCTACTTTGCAGCCCAGTATACTGATGGAGTTGCTCAAGCAAGCTACCTAGGAATTCCTCTAGGGTCTCCAAGTATGATTTTGGTTGCCTGTGCTGGTGTCCTTTACTATCTTCAATCGCTCCTTTCACTTCACGGAGTAGAAGATGAAATGCAAAGAGAACAAATCAAGAAAATGATCTACATGAGCCCACTCATGATTGTTATCTTCTCCCTCTTCTCACCAGCCAGTGTAACACTTTACTGGGTTGTCGGTGGTTTCATGATGATTCTCCAACAATTTATCGTCAACTATGTCGTTCGTCCAAAACTTCGTCAAAAAGTACGTGAAGAATACGAAAAGAACCCTCCGAAAGTCAGCCCTTCTGCAGGTGCAAGAAAAGATGTGACTCCTAAGCAGGCTCAGGCTATCACAAGCAATAAGAAAAAGAAAAACCGCAACTCTGGCAAACAACGATCTAGATAAGACTCAAAAGGCTTAGCTGAAAGGCTAAGTCTTTTTGCATCACAAAAGCCCGATGTCTCCATCAGGCTTCTTTTTATCCATGAACACGTTTCATGTAGTCTTGGTAGCTTTCTGTATCCATCAATTCCTTGGCATTCTTAACACGATCTGCTGTTGGAGGTTTGACCCCTTCGAGCGAATAAGGAATACCAAGTTCACGCCACTTGAACTCACCCATAGTGTGATAAGGCAAGATTTCAAACTTGTCAACATTTTTGAGGGTCTTGACAAACTTACCGAGTTCGATCAAGTCCTCATCTCTGTCTGTCAATCCTGGGACCAGCACGTGGCGAATCCAAACAGGCTTCCCAATATCTGATAGGTATCGGGCACAGGCCAAGATGTTTTTATTGGTCTGGCTGGTTACAATCTTGTGCTGTTCTTCGTTGATTTCCTTGATATCCAAGAGAACCAAATCTGTCACAGCCATGAGTTTATTAAACTTTTCGAGATAACGTGGTGTGTTACGGAAAGGAAGGGCACAGGTGTCTAAGGTACAGTGAATTCCTTTTTCCTTAGCCTTGGTAAAAAAGGCAATCAAGAAATCAATCTGCAGGAGGGCTTCTCCTCCACTGACAGTGATTCCTCCCTTGTCTCCCCAGAAACCACGATAGCGAAGGGCTTCTGTCAAGACATCATCTACTGTCCGTTCGCGTGATTTATTGGTCTCCATAGCCCATGTATCAGGGTTATGGCAGTACTGGCAACGCATCTGACAGCCCTGCAAAAAGACAATAAAACGAATCCCAGGGCCATCTACCGCCCCAAAACTCTCTGTCGAATGCACCATTCCTGTCACTTGTCCATAGTCAATTGTTTCTTCAGACATATCGTCACCTTCCTTGAAACCGTTTTATAGTTTTATTATATCACGAGTAAGGTGAAAAACAAGGTTTTTTTGTCTATTTTTTAGAAAGCAATCTGTTTTTCACTTTCATTTTCAATTTCTTTTAATGATCCGATTCAAAATCAAAACCATACAAGGTTGCAAAATAGTCCTCAGGGCGCTCTGCACGGCGGATTTGGCGGGCTTTTCCTTCTTCGGTATAGAGAATTTCTGCCGAGCGTAGTTTGGCATTGTACTGATAACCCATGGAGAATCCATGTGCACCTGTATCATGAATCACCAGTAAATCACCGATTTCTGTATGAGGTAGTTCGCGATTAATGGCAAATTTATCATTGTTTTCACAGAGTGAACCGACCACATCTACGACCTCCACTGGCCCATCTGGATGGGTCAGATTGGTGATATGGTGGTAGGCTCCATACATGGCTGGGCGCATAAGATTGACTGCCGAGGCATCCACACCTAGATAGGTACGATAGGTTTTTTTCTTATGAGTGACTCTTGTGACCAAAGCTCCGTGAGGGGCTAACATAAAACGGCCTAATTCTGTGAAAATCTTAACCTGACCAAGTCCTGCAGGTGTAAGAACTTCCTCATAAACCTTACGCACCCCTTCACCAATCACAGCAATGTCATTTGGCTCCTGCTCAGGACGATAGTTGACACCAATACCGCCGGAAAGATTGATAAAGTCTAGCGAAATACCCAACTTTTCCTTGATTTCAACGGCTAATTCAAAAAGCTGACGCGCCAACTCTGGGTAGTAGAGATGGGTGACAGTATTGGATGCTAGGAAGGAGTGAATCCCAAAAGTCCTAGCTCCTTTTTCCTTCAAAATAGCAAAGGCTTCAAAAAGCTGATCCTTGGTCATGCCAAACTTGGCCTCTCCAGGATTGTCCATGATATCTGTTCCTAGCTCAAAAACGCCTCCAGGATTGTAACGACAAGAGATGATTTCTGGAATGCCTGACGCTCGCTCCAGATGTTCAATGTCTTCAAAGGCATCCAAGTTAATAGTTGCACCCAATTCACGCGCATAAGCGTACTCTTGGTCTGGCGTATTGTTTGATGAGAACATGATCTCAGAACCGGGGAAATCCAGTTTGTGGCTCATCAGGAGCTCCACATAGCTGGAACAGTCCACACCACAACCTTCCTCTTTGAGGATTTTCAAGATGGCTGGTGTTGGGGTGGCCTTAACTGCAAAATATTCCTTAAAGCCCTCGTTCCAGGAAAAAGCTTGGTTGACCGCTCTTGCTTTTTCGCGAATTCCCTTCTCGTCATATAAGTGAAAGGGAGTCGGGAACTCTGCAACAATCGTTTCCAAATCTTCACGGCTGATAAATGGTGTTTTCATAAGCATCCTTCTATTCTGTTTGCAAAGAAAGGCTGGGACAATCGTTCCAACCTTTAGTTCTATCTCTTATTTGTCTTCGTCAAAGATATTTCCAATCTCAACATCGATGGATTGGTTCTTAACATCAATATTGGTTACTTTCAAGAGTGACTTGTAATCAAACTGCTTTTCACGTTCTTCTTGGGCATTGTCTGCAAAGACTGCGACACCAGCTAGTTCAGAATCGAATTCACGTAAGAGACTAATCATCCCGTTGACAGTTCCGCCGCCTTTCAAGAAGTCATCCACGATCAAGACACGACTGCCTGCCTTGAGACTGCGTTTTGAAAGGAACATTTTCTCAATGCGGTCACCGCTGGAACCTGAAACATAGTTGACGCTGACCGTTGAACCTTCGGTAATTTTCAAGTCACGGCGCACAATGACAAATGGAACATTGAGGACATTGGCAACTGCATTTGCGAGTGGCACACCTTTTGTTGCTACTGTCATAACGGCATCAATTTTTTGGTCCATAAAGCTCTTGGCAATGATGCGTCCAATATTTTTCAAAATGGCAGGTGTACTAAGCAGATCAGACAGATAGATGTAGCCACCTGGCAAGATACGGTCGCTTTCTGAAAGTTTGTCACGCAAATCTGCGATCATTTCTTTGGCTTCATGACTCGAGATTGATGGTGTAAAGATAACGCCACCACCTGCTCCAGTCACAGTCTGAATATGACCGATTTCGATTTCCTCAAAGGCACGCTTGATAATCACGATGTCCTCTGAAATCGATGATTTAGCAGATTCGTACTTTTCTGCAAAGGTGTTGAGACTTGTTAGTTTGTATGGATTATTAATCAAATAGTTGGAAATGACAACCATCCGATCACTTCTTCTTAATTTCATTTTTATTTACCATTCCATTTAATTTTGATATTTTATCCATTATACCATATTCACATAAAAAAACGAACATTATTGCGTAAAAAATGCTCGTTTTTCTTAAATTATTAATCTAAATCTGGTTTATAGAAGGAACGATTGTCCATAGCGAAGATTTTATTGGTCATCTCTCCTTTGTCCACCAAAGCTAGAGCTGTTGACATCATCATCATGCTGGCATCTAGATTGTCAATCATATGGATAATCTCTGCCTCCATAATGCGTGGACGGACTGGACTTCCATACTCCAGCAAGCCATGATGGCTGAGGATGACATGGCGCAGTAGCACCACTTCTTCCCTAGTATCATCGATGCCGAGTTCCATGACTGTCTTGGTAATTTCACTATCAACGAGAGCGATATGGCCAAGTAGATTGCCTCGCACTGTGTACTCCGTCTGGTCTGGTCCCGTCAACTCAATGACTTTGGCCAAATCATGCAGCATAATCCCGGCATAGAGGAGGCTCTTATTGAGCTGAGGATAGATCTCGCTAATGGCATCTGCCAATCGCACCATGGTTGCTGTATGATAGGCCAAACCCGTTTCAAAGGCATGGTGGTTGGTCTTGGCAGCCGGATAGGAATAGAATTCCTTATCATACTTGGTGTAGAGACTGCGAACGATACGCTGCCAGACAGGATTTTCAATCTTGAAAATCATTTGTGACATGTAGTCACGGATTTCCTTGACATCAACTGGCGACTTGACATTGAAATCAGCTGGATCATTGGGTTCCCCAGGCTGAGGCAAGCGAAGAGTAATTTGATTGACTTGAGGAGTGTTGTTATAAACTTCTCTGCGCCCCTGCATGTGGACCACTTTCCCTGCGGTAAAGGCCTCGACGTTATGAGGTTGGGCATCCCAGAGTTTCCCTTCAATCTCGCCACTATCGTCTTGGAAGGTAAAGGCTAGGTAATTTTTCCCAGCACGCGTCTGTCTCAGGTCAGCTGACTTAATCAGGTAAAAACCTTCAAACAACTCATCTTTTTTCATGTGACTAATCTTCATATTCTTCCTCATCTTCTTGGAAATGGAGTAGATCAAGCGCAGGCTCACCTTCTGATAACTCAATGTGACGGAGCGTCCGCTCGATAGCTGTAGTACGACGGTTTAATAATTCATCAATATTCCCAGAGGCATGTTGGAGATGCTTTTGCGCCTTGACCAGAATGCCTCCGAACTTGCCAAACTCGGTCTTGACACTAGCTAGGGTCTTGCTGATATGGTCAGCACTCTTTTGGATATTGAGAGTCTTGAAGCCAACTGATAGAGAATTAAGCAGGGCTGATAGGGTACTTGGACCAGCAACAATAATCTGCTCCTCCCGTCTCAAATCATCAAAGAAGACCGGATTGCGGACGATTTCTGAGTAGAGTCCCTCTGTCGGAACAAACAAGACTCCAAAATTGGTCGTTCTTGGCGGTGCTATGTACTTGCTCTTGATATCCTTAGCAAAGCGCTTGACGCTTGCTAGGAGTGACTTACGACAGCGTTCGATTTCGTCCTTATCGCCTGCTTCATAAGCTTCTTCTAAGCGGTAATAATCCGCCAGTGGAAACTTGGAGTCAATCGGTAAGTAGACATATTCCTGGTCATCCTGTCCAGGCAACTTGATAGCGTACTCTACTCGCTCGCTAGAATTTTCAACCGTTGCAAATTCTCGTTCGTACTGGGCTGGTGTCATGATGTCTTCGATGATTTGCCCCAGTTGCAATTCGCCCAGAATCCCTCGCGTCTTGGTCCCAGAGAGAACCTTGTTGAGAGCTCCGACATCACGGGCAACTGTCTGCATTTCTCCAAGGCCACGATTGACAGACTCCAGTTGCTTGGAAACTGTCTCGAAGGATGCTTGCAAGCGGGTCTGTAAGGTCTTTTCTAGTTTTTCCTCGACTGTCTGGCGCATTTGTTCTAAACGTTGCTCATTTGATTCCTGCAGGGCTTGGAGGCGTTGGTCGGTCTTATCTCTGGTTTGGAGGAGATTCTCGTTCATCTCCTGTCTAACTTGCGTCAAGCCTTGGTGCAACTCCATTCGCACTTCTTGCAAACGGTCGCTGACAGCCACTTCCAAGTCTTTTTGGTCTAACTGGCTGGCTTGTCTAGCTTGGTCAAAACGATAATCTAACTGATCTGACAAGTGATCTGCCTGATCCTCCAAACTCTTACTTAGATGTTTTTCATGCTTATCCTGCCTTTGCCAAATCAGAAAGAGTCCAGCTAGGTTGGCAATTAATAATAGTAATAATACAGTCTCCATCCTACCTCCTGTCCTTACTATGCAGCACGACGACATAGCCATCTAGGCAAGTTACCGAAACTTCCCTATCTATATATTCGTTAGAAGCGTACACTTTTTTAAAGAAAAAATTTTCCTCTGTCAATTCGTACTTGGCACCAAGAATAGTCAGCTGGCTATCCCGAACTGGCATAAAGGCTAGATAATCGTAGTCTGAACGGGGCTCTAGCTGACTGGTCCCTTCTGGACAATAGGCAATCACATTTTGCCCATCCTCAATCGCTATCTGGCGCATATAGGGTGCCAACTTGGGATTGCTAGGCAGAAAGACATTAGCCAGCATATGATCAATACGACCACCCAAAGCCCCAAAAATGGTCACTTGGGCTTGAGGATTTTTTTCAAAAATCGTTAAAAGTGCTAGTTCCAGATCCGTATCATCCTTTTCTGGCTGGGCTTGGACAAAATGTTGGGCACGTTTTTGAATCAACTGACGTTCGTCTGCAGTCACCGAATCAAAATCTCCAACTGCTAGGTCGAGAGGAAGGTCTTCTTCCAAGACCCAGAGCGAGCCTCGATCCACACCGACAAAGCAATCAAAATCCGTCCGATAATGACCGCGATCTCCGCCTGCAAAAACGGCTACTTTAGTCCAATTGTTTTCGGAGAGTTTGCACTCGTTCATTGACATCTCCCTTAAAGACATAAGATCCCGCTACAAAAACTGTTGCACCAGCTTCTTTGGCTTGAGCAATGGTCTGGTCATCAATACCGCCATCGACTTCAATCTCAAAGCTCAAACCTTTTTCCTCACGAAGGGCAACCAACTCTCGAACCTTGTCCATGGTTTCAGGCAGAAAGGCTTGTCCACCGAAGCCAGGATTAACCGTCATCACCAAGACTTGGTCAACTAGGTGAAGAACGTGCTTGATTGCCTCCACAGGTGTCCCAGGATTGATAACAACCGAAGGTTTAACACCGAGAGAGCGAATCTTTTGGAGGGCGCCATGGATATGAGGTGTTGCTTCTACATGGATACTGATGATATCTGCTCCTGCACGCGCAAAATCTTCTAGATGATGCTCTGGATTAGCTACCATCAAGTGGCAGTCAAAGACCATCTTGCTATGGGGGCGAAGAGCTTCTACCACCCCTGCACCAAAACTGATTTGTGGTACAAAGTGACCATCCATGATATCGATATGGGCATACTCTGCCCCAGTTGCTTCTAGGCGTTTGATTTCACGTTCAAAGTTGGCATAATCTGCTGCCAGAATTGACGGAGCAATCTTGTATTGAGACATAGGTTTCTCCTTATTTTGGAATTTTTTTACTGACTTTTTTATAGGTTTCTCTGCGATTTTCAATTTCACTGAGGAATTGCAGGTAGTTGTCAAAACGGAAGGTTGCAATGATTCCTTCTTCTACAGCTGGCTTAACCGCACAGGACGGTTCATGGGTATGGGTACAAGTACGGAACTTACAGTCTCGACTAACACTGGCAATCTCTGGAAAGGCCTGATTGAGGTCTTCAGCCGTTGACACTTCATAATCCAGTGATGAAAATCCTGGCGTGTCTGCGATTTTCCCACCATTGAGATTGTAAAAACTAACAGCTCGAGTGGTATGACGACCGCGACCTAGACTGTCTGAGATTTCTCCTGTTTCAAGATTGAGGTCCGGTGCGATTCTATTGAGAAGGGTTGACTTCCCAACACCCGTTTGTCCCATAAAGACCGTCACTTTTCCTGTCAACAAAGGCAGAAGTTCCTCCTTATTGGTCACAAAGTCGTAACCAATAGCACCGTAAGTCTGCTGGTAAAAATCCAGTTCTCCCTTATCTTCTAGCAAATCCATTTTAGAAATATAAACGATAGGATGGATACCCTTGTGTTCTAGAAGAACCAAGAACCGATCCAGCAAGTTGCTGTTGAAGTCTGGTTCCTTGACTGACATGATCACCACAGCTTGGCCAATATTGACAATAGGCGGACGGACCAGGCTATTTTTCCGTTCGTGAATTTTGAGGATATAACCTTCGGAATTTTCCTCTGCAGAAAAATCTACCCAATCCCCAACATAAGGCGTATGACCTTTTTTGCGGAAATTTCCACGCGCGCGTGTCTGATAGACTTGGCCATCACTCTCCACATAATAGAAGCCCGCCAAGGCTTTAATAATTTGTCCTTGCATCTTAGAGCCCTTGTCCTTTAAGCGCATCTGCTAGGCTAGCAAATTCTTCTAAGCTGAGAGCTTCACCACGCACAGATGGAGATAAGCCTGCCTGGTCCAAGGCCTTGGTCAGCTTATCCTTGACTTCTTCGGTCTTGCCAAAGTAACCTGTCAAATTGTTCCACAAGGTCTTGCGACGATGGGTGAAACTAGCCTTGGAAACCTTAAAGAAAAAATATTCATCTTTCACTGCTACGGCTGGCTCTGGACGGCGCACCATTTTTAAAATGGCTGAGTCCACATTTGGGGCTGGCACAAAGACCGTACGAGGCACGATAAAGGCAACCTTGGCTGTCATGTAATACTGCACAGCAATAGACAAACTACCATAAGCCTTGGTATTTGGCTGTGCTGAGATGCGATCCGCCACTTCTTTTTGCATCATGACGACAAACTCACTAAAAGGAATGCCACTTTCAATCAAGTGCATGAGAATAGGCGTCGTGATATAGTAAGGCAAGTTAGCTACTACCTTGATTGGCAGGTCAGGATTTCTAAAATTCTGGATATGTTGCGCCAAATCCACTTTGAGAATGTCCTCGTTGACTACTGTCACATTGTCAAAATCACGCAGGGTATCTGCTAAAATCGGTACCAAACGGTGGTCAATCTCAAAGGCCATAACCTCTGCCGCACGCTCAGCCAAAAACTCCGTCAAAGCACCAATTCCTGGCCCAATTTCAATGACATTAACCTGGTCATCAATTTCAGCTGTATCCACGATCTTTTGAAGAATATTGGTATCCGTCAGGAAATTTTGCCCGAAGGACTTTTTAAAGGTAAAACTGTGACGCTCCAGCACTGCCTTGGTCACGCTATAATCTGCAATTCTCATTTATTCTCTTTTCTAATATGAACGACGATATATCCAAACAAAATCATTTCCTCTAGAACCCTGATGAATCAGGTCTTTTAAATAAACATTTGGATTTGTTAGTTCTTTTGTTTCCGTATTATAACTTGTTATTGTCTTTCCACCATGTCGAAGAAGCCATTCCGTATCCAATCCAGGCAGATATCTGTCCTTTTGAAGAAAACTACAAAGCTCCTCAACTGTCATATCCTCCGGGATATCAAGATCCATCTGATGAGAAAAAACATCATCCCCCATGCAGATAGACTCTCTGTCAACTTGTATTTTCATTTTGCTCTCTCCTTATAAGTTTCTATTCGAACGCTATCAAAATAAATCTAAGTACCTTTATTGTAACACATTCTCCATGCATTTTGAGGTCTGCTCAACTATTATCATAAGATTTCATAACCTCTTCCACTTCTGCCAAGGTCACTCCAAACAGATTTAGATATCTGAATTTCCTTCCACTATTGAAACAGCCCATGAAATTTATTTTTCTCATCCTTTATGGATTGTCTCTTGAAAAAGTCAGGTGCTCAAGCAAAGAATAGAGTTTTTCTTGCTCCTCTTCTTCGTAAGCAGATACATTTGCTTTTACTTCCTTGCATTTCTCGTCATACAAAAATCCTTCATAGAGTTCTTCTGTATATAAGACCGTGTAAACTTTGGCCATTTCTTCAGGGCTAATCGAAAATTTTGACTTAATTTTATACAGATTTTTCATAAAAGTGTTGAGGTGATTGTAGCGGCTCATATCTACTTTGACATTGGTCACACGAATTGCGTGAATTTTGATGCCTTCCCAATGTTCTCGCATATAAAGTGACAGCATCAACAAGGCCAGTTTATTTTGATAATAGGTCTTGGCAGGACTGTAACATTTTTGACCAGATAAATTTTCAAAATCAAGTTTCATGAAAGGATAGAGTATCAGCCCTTGAGAAGAAATATTAATAATCCGTCCACTCTCTGACTTTTCCAACAAACCTTTCAATAGGAAAGAAAGTAGGAAGGGTGCAACAACATTGGTCGCAAATTGCTTTTCTAAACCATCCTTAGTCAGGATGGGCTTTTTGACTGACAAATCAAAGTCAGCTGCATTGTTAATTAGAACATCTAGAAAGTCTTCTCTTTGAATATACTGTTCCACTGCTTTCCTGACACTCTTCATATCAGATAGATCAACCAAAATATAATCTACATGTAGATTTCCTGTTTGTTGGCAAATTTTCTCACAGGCTTGCTCGGCAGCTTCTTTCCGTCTACAAAAGAGAGTTACCGACCAGCCCTTTTCAGCTAACTGTTTAGCAGCCTGGTAGCCAATACCACTGTTACCACCCGTAATAATTACTTTTTTCATTTCTGACTCCACTAGTCTGAATACTTAGTCATCACTTCTTCCACTTCTGCCAAGGTTACTCCAAACAACTCTAAGCGCTTGAGCAACTGCTTGCCGTTGGAATAGCCGATGCGGAGGGTTTCCCCCAGATATTCGCGGCGCTTACGACTGTCTGCTCCCGCTAGGAAACCAAGGCGAATCAAGTCGCTGCGACTGATGTCAAACTCGTTCTCGTTTTGAAATTGCTCCGTCACCTGAGCCAGCGCTGTTTTCAGGTCCTCATAGCTAGCATGTTCGATTCCCAGTGAACGCCCCTTGGTCTTGGATTTGGGAACCGCTTCATCTCGTTTGAGAAAGGCATGCTGAACTGTCGGAAGGGCCGTCATAATCATGCGACGAATGCGCTCACCATTAAAGTCAGGATCTGTAAAGACAATGACCCCATGCAGTTCATGCAGGCGCTGAATGCGTTCTATATCCTGGTCATTAATGGCCGATCCTCGTGTCTCATAGGTCTCTACATCAAAGTAACGTTTGAGATTGGCCGTATCATCGCGACCTTCGACCACGATGACCTGGGAAATTTTTTCTTTCATCACTTGCTGTCCAATCCGAAGATACGCTCTGCATTGGCACTTGTCACAGTAGCTAATTCTTCTGTCGTCATGCCGCGCAAGTCAGCGATAAAGTCTACCACATAGCGTGTGTAGGCTGTTTTGTTTTCACGGCCACGTTTAGGAACAGGCGCAAGGTAGGGCGCATCCGTCTCCACCAAAATCTTGTCCAAAGGAAGTTCCCTAGCAGCCTCTTGGATATCCGTCGCTTTCTTAAAGGTCACCACTCCTGAGAAGGAAATGGTCATGCCAAGCTCAACAAACTTTTCAGCCCACTCAAGAGAACCTGAAAATGAATGCATGATGCCACCACGAGGACCAACTCCCTCGCTCTTGATAATCTTATAAGTGTCTTCCAATGCATCACGGGTATGGACCACAAAAGGTAAATTTAAGTCCTTGGACAACTGAATCTGACGGCGAAACACCTGCTCCTGCACTTCCTTAGATGCTGTCATCCAGTGATAGTCCAATCCAATCTCCCCCAAGGCAACAACCTTGGGATGTTTTAACTTTTCAAGCAAGTAAGCTTCGACCTCATCTGTGTATGTCCCTGCTTCCGTTGGATGCCAGCCAATAGTTGCGCAGAGTTGCTCATACTCATCTGCTAACTCTAGGGCTCGCTCAATGGTCGGTTTATCAAAACCAACAATATTCATCTGTGTCACACCCATCTCAGCAGCCAAGGCAATTTCTTCTGCCTCACGTCCTGCAAATTCTTCCACATTTAAATGTGTGTGCGTATCAAAAATCATCTCTTCTAACCTCATTTTCTTCCATCTATTATACCAAAAATAGCATCCCTCGGCTTGGAAAAATATCCAAAAACCAATCATTCTCCCTTGACTGCCTTTTTTCAAAGCAGTATAATAACACTTATTGAAATTTTCAGCAAAGGAAAAGAAAATGTTTAGAAAATTAAAATATACCTTTATCGGTCGACCACTCAAGTCTCTCACAGATGGTGAAGGGGGATTACTTGGAAAGATGCAGGCACTTGCAATGTTATCCAGTGATGCCCTGTCTTCTATTGCCTATGGACCTGAACAAGTCATTCTCGTTTTAGTCAGTCTCTCTCCTCTCGCTATTTGGTGGAGCCTCCCTATCGGTATTTTTGTCCTCTTACTCCTCGCTAGTTTGACCATTTCCTATCGTCAAATCATTCATGCCTATCCTCAGGGAGGAGGAGCTTATATGGTCACTCGAGAAAATCTATCTCCCGAGCTAGGCTTGATTGCAGGAGGCAGCCTCCTTGTTGACTATATGCTGACAGTAGCCGTATCCGTTGCTTCTGGAGCTGATGCTATTACTGCAGCCATCCCTGCCCTCCATCCCTACAATCTTCATATCTCCATTTTCCTAGTCTGCCTGCTCATGCTCTTGAATTTAAGAGGCTTGAAAGAATCTGCCAGTTCACTGATGATTCCTGTCTATCTCTTTATCTTCAGTACCGTCTTTCTCTTGCTTTATGGGTTCTTTCAACTGTTTACAGGTTCCCTAAACTATCAGGCGACTTCAACCATTGGACAAACTGTTCCGAGCCTTTCCATCGTTCTCCTACTAAGAGCCTTTACCAGTGGCTCTGCCTCTCTGACAGGGGTTGAAGCTATTTCAAATGCGGTACCATTTTTCAAAACTCCGAAAGAAAAGAATGCTGCTGAGACCTTGACCATCATGTCGCTCATTTTAGGTTTTCTTTTTGCGGGCATTACCTTCCTAAACTACTGGATGGGCATCACACCTCAACATGGAGAAACCATCCTCTCGCAAATGGCCAAGGGCATTCTTGGTGATTCATTCTTTGGTCATGCTAGCTACTATCTCTTCCAGTTCTCAACAGCTTTGATTCTAGCCGTAGCTGCAAATACTGGCTTTTCAGCCTTCCCTATGCTGTCCTACAATATGGCCAAAAACAAGTACATGCCTCATCTCTTTATGGAAAAAGGGGATCGCCTTGGCTACTCCAACGGTATCTTAACTCTGGCCTTTGGGGCTATGATCCTTCTTCTCATTTTTAATGGGAATACTGAACGCTTGATTCCTCTTTATACTATCGGGGTCTTCGTTCCCTTTGCCCTTTCTCAGACTGGGATGATTCGCCATTGGAAAAAGGAAAAAGGAGCAAACTTTTTAAAACCTGCCTTTGCTAATATCCTTGGGGCCATCATTTGTTATGCTATTGTCCTCATTTTACTCCTCTTCAGACTGGGTGATATCTGGCCATTCTTCCCAATTATCCTAGTTCTTACTTTCCTCTTTTTGTCCATTCACAGCCATTACCAAAAAGTGGCTAAACAACTACGACTCTATGAAGGAATTGAAAAGCGCACTTATGACGGCAACCTTGTCCTTGTTCTAGTAGGGAATGTTACTCGAGTAAGTGTCGGAGCCATTAACTACGCTCAAAGTATCGGTGATGAAGTGTTAGCCATGCACATTTCTACTAAAGAAACGGCAGAAAAAGACCAAGAAATTCTTCAGGAATTTGCCGACTACTTCCCAAATATCACTCTGAAGAATATCAATACCAGTTACCGCGACATCATCACCCCTAGTGTTAAGTATGTCAAACGAATCGCCCAAGAAGCTAAGCAAAAAAACTACACTGTTACAGTCCTTGTCCCACAGTTTATCCCTAACAAGCCTTGGCAAAATATCCTGCACAATCAGATGAGCCTCAAACTAAAATACGCTCTCAGATGGCATGAAGACGTCGTTGTCGCCAGCTACTCTTATCACTTAAAAGAATAAAGAAAAGGCCCTACCAGAACCAAAAAGCGTCTGGTGGGGCCTTTTTCTGAATCCAGCCACTATGCTTAACTAAAAAGCATGACTAGGAATATTATTGAATGTGGTTAGCTAGATCTTCTTGGGCTTTTTTGTTGGACTCAACTTTTTCTTTTTGCCATTTTTCATAAAGTTCTTGGTACTGTTTCGCAGTCACGGGATCTTTTTGCAACTCAACATATTTGTAGTTGTCCGCATCCCCTTTATGTCCGACAAATGAGAAGGCTCCTGTGAACGGTACAGTCTTACGGAAGATTGGATTAGCTCCTCCACTTTGAACTGGCAGAAAGAGAGCACTATCTGTTAGCCAAGCTTGAACTTCGGCAAATTTCTCATAGCGAACCTGAGTGTTTTCAACTTCTTTATCTGCCGCATCCAACAACTTCTTGTAGGTAGAGAGACCGATTTTTTCCTTGACATCATTGTCTTTTCCTGGAGTCAAACCAAGATTTTTTAACTGAGAACCAGAGTCTGGATCCAAGAGGTCAAGATAGGTCTTAGGATCAGAGTAATCTCCGCTCCAGCCTGAGATGTCGATGTCATAGTCCTTTTGTTCAGCTGTGTCAGCAAAGAAGGTTGCATTGTCTTTCTCGTCTGGAGAAAGTTGAATCACATCGATAACAATATTATCTGATCCAAGTGTCTCCTCAACCGTCTGCTTGAAAGAACTGGCTTGCTGTACGTCCAACTTAGCAGTCTGGTCCACTGGCATGTCTAAATGGATAGGGAAGGTTACACCTTCTGCCTGTAAACTTTCTTTGGCTTTGGCAAATTCTGCCTTGGCTTTATCAGCATTCAAGAAGGCAGGCTGAGCGTCGTTTAGATTGACATTAGCCCACTCTGAACCATAGTTGACTATCTTTTCATTGACAGCATCCCCGAAGTTTTTCCCACCGATTTGAACAAAGTTACTTGGTGTGACTGTGTTTCGAAGGATACGGTCAGCTCCATCTTCTCCATTTGTCTGTGCGGCATAGGCATGACGGTCAAAGGCAAAGTTAATCGCCTGACGGAAGTCCTTGTTTTGCATAGCTAGACGCGAATCGGTTTTTTCTTTATCCGTCTGTTTCATGGTTTGATTGTAACTTTGACGGTTGACATTGAAGAGATAGTAGAAAGTCACAGCATCCTGAGGAGTATAGGTAATCTTATCTTCATTCCCTTTTTTCAACTGGTCAAAGACAGAACTTGTCGGGAAGATACGTCCGTCTGTGTAGTTGCCTTCTAAGAATCCTCGAGCCAAACTATCTTGGTCTGAACCATCATAGAAGGAAAGTTTTACCTTCTCAATTTTCACATTGTCCTTATCCCAGTAATTAGGGTTCTTTTCAAACTCAATTAAAGATTTTGATGTGAAAGACTTGAACAAGTATGGCCCATTTGACAGGATACTAGATGGGGTAACACTTCCAAAGTCATCTCCCTTAGATTTCAAAAAGGCTTCATTGACAGGGCTCAAAATTCCCCCTGTTGTCTTTGAATTCCAATAAGACTCCGGCTTGTTCAAGGTGTATTGGAGAGTATAGTCGTCCACTGCCTTGACTCCAACCGTCTCAAAGTCAGATGTTTTCCCTTCGACATAATCTGCCAAACCTTTGATTGAATCCCGTACCAAGTACAAGTTCTCAGCCTTTTTATACGCTGCATACTTAAGACCTGTCACAAAGTCATGGGCTGTCACTTCAGCGTACTCTTCTCCTTCAGAGGTATACCACTTAGCTCCTTGGCGGATTTTGTAGGTATAGGTCAAACCGTCTTTTGATACTGTCCATGACTGCGCCATAGAAGGAACGAGGTTGCCATACTTATCATTTTCCAACAAACCATCAATCAAGTTTGTCGTAATACTAGAGGTCGAGCCACGTGTCGAAGTGATATAGTCTAATGTATCTGGATTGCTGGCAAATACATATGAGTAGGTTTTATCTGTATTTGATTGTGTCGAACTACAAGCCGCCATCAAGAAGCTTGCACTTAAAATTCCAGCCCCTAGTAGGAGGGCTTTTGATTTCTTCATAACTGTTCTCCATTTTTATAGTATATGAAACATTATACATTATTTCAGAAAAAATATAAAGCATTTACAGACTGATATTATAGGAAAAAAGAAAAGCCAGTAGACTCGAGTTCCTACTGACTTCTGTGTTGAATTCGTTTGGATTAAGCAGCCAAAACTTTGCGTCCTTTACGACGACGAGCTGCCAATACGCGACGACCGTTTTTAGTTGACATACGGTTACGGAATCCGTGTTTGCGCGCACGACGAAGTTTACTTGGTTGATAAGTACGTTTCACGATGAATACCTCCTCATAGATTTTGTATTCGTTTAGCCGGCTATAAAGTGATCAGTTACTAAACATACTTTACTATTCTATCTGATTCTGCCAATTTTGTCAATAGCTCCAAGCAAATGTTTTCGAGCTTTTCCTATGAAAGCCCTTATCTACGATACTGTTTCAAGAAACGAGTCATCTTTTCTTGGATTTGCGCTAATTCGTCCACACGAGGAAGGTAAACGATACGGAAATGGTCTGGTTCCTTCCAGTTAAAACCGCGACCATGAACCAAGAGAACCTTTTCTTGTTTCAAGAAATCAAGAACGAACTGTTCATCATCATCGATGCGGTACATATTGCGGTCAATTTTAGGGAAGATATAAAGACCCGCCTTTGGCTTAACTGCAGATAAACCGGGAATATCTTGAATGGCATTATAGATAAAGTTTCTTTGCTCATAGATGCGACCACCAGGAAGGAGTAATTCATCCACTGACTGGTGCCCACCTAGTGATGTTTGTACGACTTGCTGAGCCAAAACGTTAGAACAAAGGCGCATATTGGACAGCATATTGAGACCTTCGATATAGCCTTTAACATGGGTTTTAGGCCCAGACAAGACCATCCAACCTACACGGAAACCAGCGATACGATGCGATTTTGACAGGCCATTCATGCTGACACAGAAGACATCTGGTGCCAAGCTTGCCACAGGCGTGTGTACATGCCCATCCATCACCATACGGTCATAAATCTCATCCGCAAAGATAATCAAATCGTTTTGACGAGCAATCTCAATAATCTCCAGCAAGAGTTCCTTAGGATAAAGGGCTCCAGTTGGGTTATTTGGGTTGATAAGGACGATGGCCTTGGTATTGGAAGTAATTTTTGACTTGATATCGTCAATATCAGGATACCATTCTGCAGCTTCATCACAGATATAGTGAACCGCATTTCCCCCAGCTAGGCTGACAGCAGCCGTCCAGAGAGGATAGTCTGGCATAGGCACCAAGACCTCATCTCCATTGTCCAAAAGCCCTTGCATGGACATAACAATCAGCTCACTGACACCATTTCCAAGGTAAATATCATCAATGTCTACATTGGGAAATTTCTTCAGTTGGCAATACTGCATGATGGCCTTACGGGCTGAGAAAATCCCTTTGGAGTCAGAATATCCCTCACTATCACGCGCATTCATAATCAAGTCATGAATGACCTCATCTGGCGCTGTAAAGCCAAATTCTGCTGGATTTCCTGTATTCAGGCGTAAAATCTTTTCTCCGTTTGCTCGCATCCGCATGGCTTCTTCCAAAACAGGGCCACGGATATCATAGGCAACATGCTCTAACTTACTAGACTTGTTATATTCTTTCATCTTGTTTCCTCAATTCATCGAGATAGTAACATTATACCACTAGAAAGGGATTGCGACAAGTTTCCTGAAATGAGCAAGCAAAGAAAAAACTCATAACGACTAGGTTCTCGCTGTCTAAACAACTAGAATACTGAAGTATTTTCTCACATACCAAAAGACAAACCTAGGAAGACTAATGCTAAAAAGGAATCATACAAAAGATTAAACATGAGAAAGAGACCCCACGTGACCAAATAGTCCAAGCGACCACTTCTCTTTGCAATCACAAATAAAATGATGTGGTAGACTAAGTGAAAGAGAAGAAAACCAACAAAACCTCGATAGGGAACAGGCACAACTCTTTCCAGCTGCCAAACCATCACTACTTCTCCTACAAGTGACGCAAGGATAATTCCATGATAAAGAAGACTTATTTTTTTAGAAACTTGAACAAAATCTTTCATACTTTCTCATCCCCTCACTATGTTTCCTAATACCCCGTTTTCTTTTATTTTAACATATCTCCCCCAAATCGAATCTCCGATAATATTTATTTAAATATGATTTTTACTTTACTTCTTTAGTGAAAAGGGTTACAATAAAAATAAGAAAATTTCAGGAGGTTTCATTATGGCACAACGTTACCAAAATGTTATGGTTGCAATTGATGGTTCTAAAGAGGCAGACTTGGCTTTTGTTAAAGGTGTTTACACTGCTCTACGCAATGATTCCAAGCTCACCATTGCCCATGTTATTGACACACGCGCTCTTCAAAGCGTGTCTACCTTTGATGCTGAAGTTTACGAAGAACTTCAAGTTGACGCTGAAAGTTTGATGAAAGAGTACGAAAAACGTGCAAAAGATGCGGGCGTGACGGATATTCACATCGTCATCGAAATGGGAAATCCGAAAACCCTCCTTGCCCGCACCATTCCAGACGCAGAGAATGTTGACCTGATTCTCGTCGGTGCAACAGGTCTTAATGCCTTTGAACGCCTCTTGGTTGGCTCTTCATCTGAATACATCCTCCGCCACGCAAAAGTTGATTTGCTGGTCGTGAGAGAACAAGAAAAAACATTATAGGAACACAAAAGGAGCCTGCTAGGCTCCCTTTTTTCTTACTTATTTCTCTCTTTATGTCGCTCATAAGCCTTGAGCTGACGCTGCAGTTCCTTTCTGATAGCAGGTTCTGGAGCATATTTTTCGTCCCAGTCATCTGGTTTTAAGATTTTATGTGTAACTGGATCAAAATGGGCTTTTCCATCAGGAAAAACCTTCCCCATGTTTGCCTCATGCACAATATCAAAGATGCGTTCTGGATCCACTCCCATCAGGGCAAAACTGCCGTAAGTAAAATACAGTGTATCGATTAAGGCATCAACCTGCCCGGTTAGATCTTTTTGGGCAGGCGTTTTTTGCCTCACCTTTTCGGCCGCCTTATCAAGTGCCGCATGCATGCTGTTAAGTGACTGCTGGAATTCTTCCTCCGAAGAACTTGCCGCTCGGACAAACTCTACTAATTCTTCAATTTTAAAGTCTGCTCGGTGGGTTGCACCTTCAGCATCCCATGCCTGTGGCTCTTCTTGAGTTCGTTCATCCATCATGTGATGGAAGGTCTTGACCTTATTAAAATGGTAATCTCGACTGACAAAAACTTTTTCTGAAGCCAAGACCCCAAAATGTTCAAGCGCCTTGTGGATGCCATCTTGCTGGTTACTTGCAGTAATGTGCTTGGCAACTTCTTTGACGCTGCTACTGCCATTTCCCATGGCTACAGACATACCAACACCTGCCAACATTTCCAGGTCATTGTCTGAATCACCAAAGGCCATGACTTGGTTGAGATCAAAGCCATATTCTTTCCCGACTCGGCGAATGCCTTCTAGTTTGGAATTTCCTTGGTTGATGATATCCGCAGCGAAGGGATTGCTTCGAGTTAGTTTCAAGTCTTCAAAATCAGCTGCTGCCTTCTCAGATTCTTCTGGCGTCATCAGCATTAACACTTGATAGATTGGCTCATTGATCAAACTAAGTAGGTCATCTTCCTTTTGAGGGACTGCCTTGCTAACCATTCGATTAAAGGAACGGCTAACGGTTCTTGTTAAGCCAGTTGGAATGAAACGGCTAACCAGCTGTGAAAAGGATCCGAGACCAAATGACATAATTTTCGAACCAACAACAGCATGCTCGGTTCCAAGAGCGATTTCTTTTCGCTCCTTTTTAGCATAAGCAATCAATTGACGCAGGCTTGACTTAGCAATCGGACTAGCAAATAAGACTTTTTCTTTATTAAAGATATATTGTCCGTTATAAGTTATTGCAAAATCCAAATCTAAATCTTCCATCAATTCCTTGACAAAGAAAGGCCCTCGTCCTGTCGCCACTCCGACAAGCACCCCTTGCTCTTTCACAATCCTAATCGCGTCCTTAGTGGATTTCAAAACACTCTTACGATCGTTGACTAGCGTTCCATCGATATCAAAAAAAACAGCTTTGACTTCCATCCTATCCCATTCTCCCCTTTTGTGTTACAATGATTATACCACATTTCAGAAAGAGTGAGTAATTCATGCCTAAGAAAATCCTTGTTTTACATACAGGTGGGACTATTTCCATGCAAGCAGACGCCACTGGTGCCGTTGTAACTAGTCAGGACAATCCCATGAACCATGTATCCAATCCACTTGAAGGGATTGAGGTTCATGCCCTAGACTTTTTTAACCTACCGAGTCCCCATATCAAACCCAAGCATATGCTTGCACTCTATCATAAAATCAAAGAGCAAGCAGACCACTACGATGGAGTTGTCATCACACATGGAACAGATACGCTAGAGGAAACTGCCTACTTCCTTGATACCATGGAAATCCCACATATGCCCATCGTTCTAACAGGAGCTATGCGTAGTTCAAATGAACTCGGTAGTGATGGAGTTTATAATTATCTGAGTGCTTTACGAGTCGCCAGCGATGACAAAGCAGCCGACAAGGGGGTGCTGGTCGTCATGAATGATGAGATTCACGCAGCAAAGTATGTTACCAAAACCCATACGACCAACGTCGGTACCTTTCAAACTCCTACTCACGGGCCTCTCGGTCTCATCATGAAGCAAGAAATCCTCTACTTCAAAACAGCTGAACCTCGTGTCCGGTTTGATCTCGAGCATATTCAAGGTCTAGTTCCCATCATCTCAGCCTATGCAGGTATGACAGACGAGCTGATCGATATGTTGGACTTGGAACAGCTGGATGGCTTAGTCATTCAGGCCTTTGGAGCAGGCAATGTTCCCAAAGAAACAGCTCAAAAGTTGGAAAATCTCCTCCAAAAAGGAATCCCAATTGCCTTGGTCTCACGTTGTTTTAATGGTATTGCTGAACCTGTCTACGCCTACCAAGGTGGAGGGGTGCAGTTACAAAAAGCTGGTGTTTTCTTTGTTAAAGAACTCAATGCTCAAAAAGCTCGCCTCAAATTATTGATTGCTATCAACGCGGGACTAAAAGGACAAGAACTTCGCAATTACATGGAAGGTTAAAATTGAAAATCAGGAAATCTTCTCGATTCCCTGATTTTTTCTATTTGCGTTTTCGTGTCGAACGACGTTCTGTCAAACCGTGAGGCAGGAGAACCTCACGTTCTTCCAACTCTTCTTTATGCATAATCTTAGTCAACATACGCATGCTGATAGCGCCTAGGTCATAAAGAGGTTGGGCAATAGTTGTCAAGTTTGGACGAGTGAATCGTGCAATCTGAGAGTCATCTGTCGTGATGATTTCAAACTCTTCTGGTACAGATACACCATGGTCGGCCAAACCATTCAACACACCCGCAGCCAATTCATCACCTGTCACAACTGCAGCTGTAGCCTGTGAAGAAACCAAGCGCTCTGCCAAGGCATAGCCATCATTATAGCTGTATTTAGACTCAAATACCAAGCCCTCGCTATAAGGGATTCCTGCCTTTTTCAAAGCCTCCTTGTAACCAATCAATCGAATTTTACCGTTGATATCATCAACAAGTGGCCCACTGACAAAGGCAATCTTTTCATTTTCCTGAAGCAAATGAGTTACTGCATCAATCGTTGCTTGTTTGTAGTCAATATTAACACTTGGCAACTGGTGTTCGATATCCACCGTTCCTGCAAGGACAACTGGTGTCCGAGATCGAGAAAATTCTGAACGAATCTTTTCAGTCAAGTGATAGCCCATAAAAATGATCCCGTCAACCTGTTTTGAAAAGAGAGTATTAACCACTGAAACTTCTTTTTCATCGTCTTCATCACTGTTGGCTAGGACGATATTGTACTTATACATCTCTGCAATATCATCAATTCCTTTGGCTAGGGTTGAAAAATAGCCATTGGTGATATTTGGAATCACAACACCAACTGTCGTGGTTTTCTTGCTGGCCAAGCCACGCGCTACCGCATTTGGACGGTAGTCAAGACGATCAATCACCTCTAGAACTTTTTTACGAGTATTCTCTTTGACGTTCTTATTGCCATTCACTACACGGCTAACAGTTGCCATTGAAACCCCAGCTTCACGGGCAACATCATAAATCGTTACTGTATCATCTGTGTTCATTCTGTTTCCTTTCTATATTGAAAATTTCGCTTTCATACATCTGCTTACTCCATTTTATCACTTATTGTAAACACTTTCAAGTATTTTTTAGAGAAACTTTGAAAAAATTTCACAACCTATTCCCATTTTGAAAAAGCGAGTACGATTTCTTGATTTTTGGGATGTTTTGCTGTATGATAAGGAAAAATAAAATGGGGGAGGGAATGTTTATGGCTTTTACAAATACTCAGAGACGTTCGGCCAGTTTTGGCGTTGTGACCAGCTTGCCTGACGATGTTATCGACTCTTTATGGTTTATTATTGATCATTTTTTGAAAAATGTCTTTGAATTAGAAGAGGAACTTGAATTTCAACTACTAAACAACGAGGGGACCATTACCTTCCATTTCTCTAGTCAGCACCTGCCGACTAGTATCGACTTTGATTTTAATCATCCCTTCGACCCTCTTTACCCTCCTCGGATCCTTGTTTTAGACATGGACGGGAGAGAAACCATCCTCCTTCCTGAAGAAAATGACCTATTTTAAAAACTCTAGCTTCTCGGCGCAAACTGCTGAGGAACTAGAGTTTTTTCTATTTGTTCAATTCTTGATACAAGTAACGAATTGGTTGTTTTAAGATTGGATGAATAAAATGGGGAGCTATTTCCAATAAAGGTTCAAGGACAAAGAGGCGTTCTGCTATGTAAGGATGAGGCAAGATGAGGTCGTCTGTATAGATGACCTGGTCTTCTACAAAGAGCAGATCCAAATCGATCAAACGAGGTCCCCAATGAACCTCTCGAACCCGCCCCATTTCTGACTCAATGGCTAACAAGGTTTCTAACAAGACTGGTGCTGGAAGCCAGGTTTCTACTTCAATCACCTGATTGGCAAAACTATCCTGTTCCACACCACCCCAAGGCTCCGTCGTCAAGACACTGGACTCTTTGAGAATATGGATACCACGAACTCGCAGTTTGTCAATAGCTTGTTCCAAGTTTGCTTGCTTATCCCCCATATTGCTTCCTAGGGCGATAAAAGCCCGTTGCTTACGACGGTGAATGGTCACTGAGCAGGTATCCAGTGGTAAATGCACTGGAGCCCAAGGTTTTTTGAGTTCCAACTCAATTTCTTGGACAAGAGGATAGGTCTCAAAGGTACGTTCAACTAGTTTGTAGGCTACCGTCTCAATCAAGTCCTCAGTGGTTTCCTGAAACCAAGTCGTCCACTGCTGACAAAGTTCGCCGTAATGGACAGAGGCCGCCAAATCCAAGTCTGTCGCTGCCTTGGTCATATCATAGGATAAGCTTGCGGAAATAACAAACTTCTGCCCCAATTCTTTCTCACTTGGAAAAAGACCATGATAAGCAAAAATTTCCAAATCTTTAATCTGCAGTTGATCCATAACTAGTCCTTTCTAGAAAAATCCGCATGAAGCGGATTCTTTTTATAGTCCCATTAAACGATAAGCCTGATCTCGGAGGTCTTTATCTGTTTCAAATAGACCACGAGCTACTGTTGTCAAGGTTGCCGTGCCTGGCTTTCTGACACCACGCATGCTCATACACATATGCTCGGCCTCAATAACAACAAAGGCTCCCTTAGCCCCCAGATAGTCCATCAAGGCATCGGCCACTTCGATATTCAACCGTTCTTGAATCTGTGGTTTTTTAGAATAAACTTCAACTGTACGGGCTAGTTTAGACAAGCCTGCCACACGACCATCTGGAATATAGGCAATGTGCGCTCTCCCATAAAAGGGCAGAAAGTGGTGTTCACACATAGTGTGGAAAAAAATATCCTTTTCTACCACCATATTGTCATCGATAATCTCAAAAGATTTTGACAGGTGTTCCTCAGCAGTTTGGTCAAGACCTGAAAAAATCTCTTGGTACATACGGGCTACACGAGCAGGTGTTTCCTGCAAACCCTCGCGGTTAGCATCCTCACCGACAGCCTCGATAATCATTTTTACAGCCGCTTCAATCTTTTGTGTATCCATTCTCTAGTTATTCCTCTCCATCAGGTAGGCTCTCACTTGGCTCAAGAAATACAAGGAACCCGTGACAATCCTAACTGTTTTTTTCTCTTCTTTTCTATCTGTCAATTTCTGCTCTAGAAAATCCTGCCAACTTTGATAGTTGAGATTTCTAGACTCAGCTGCCTCTTTCAGCACGTTCTCATCTGTCGCCCGACTATCGTCAAAACAAGTCAGAGTCAGTTGACTATTTGGCACCGCCTCTAGCAAATCCAGCATATCCTCCAAGGCCTTGGTTTTGATACAAGTAAAGAGAATTTCTTTATGATAGTCAGCAAAGCGTTCTTGCAAAGTATTCAACAAAGCCTTGATAGCATGGGGATTGTGGGCCCCATCCAAAAGCAACAATGGGTCGCTAGACACGACCTCCAAACGCCCTGGCCATCTGGTCTCTTTCAAAGCTTGAGCAACCAAGTCATTGCTAGCTAATTCTCGTCCAACCTCCTGACAATAAGTGTCTAAGAGAGCAAGCGACATCGCCGCGTTTTCTATCTGGTGCAAACCAAGCAGACCTGTTTGAAAACAACCTTGTCTGACAGAACTGGTATAATCAAAGATTTCGCCTGTCACCACACTCTTTTGGTGACTGACCTGATAATCTTTCCTATATCGTATTCTCGGTGCTTCTTTCCCTTCCGCAATGCGGTCAATAACAGTCAAGGCTTCTTGAGTAATGCGACCTGTCACCAAGGGAATGCCTTGTTTGACAATACCTGCCTTCTGCTCTGCTATGGCTTCCAAGGTGTCACCAAGTAGGGCTACATGATCCAGTCCAATGGTCGTAATTCCTGTTAAAATTGGCTGGCAAACATTGGTACTATCCAGAAGGCCACCCATGCCGACTTCCATGAGGGCTACATCTACTTGCTCTGAGGCAAAGTAATCATAAGCTAGAGCTGTGATAATCTCAAACTCGGTTGTTCCCTGTAATGCAACGCTCCTCTCCCCCTCAAGCAAAGAGCGATAAACCGCCATGAGAGCTTCTAGCCTAGCCTCGGGAATGGATCTCCCATTGATACTAATCTGATCTGTGTAATGAATGAGATAGGGCGAGCTGAACCCCCCAACTCTCAGCCCTAACTTTTCCAGCATATTTTTCAAAAAAGCAATGGTCGAACCCTTGCCATTGGTCCCTCCGATATGGATGACCTTAAGTTTGAGATGGGGATTGCCTCGCAGAGCTAGGAGTTCCACCATTCGTTCCAAACCAAAATGTGGTTGGTCCGTCCGGTAGTGGGCAATCCACTGATTGTTTTGAATTTCGTTCATCTTATTTATATTGTTTTAAATCTAGATTTTCTGCATCATCTGCCAAACGAATGGCTGACGCAATTTCAACTGCCATCCTGTGACTGGCTACATCGTGCACGCGCACCACTTCGACACCCTGTCTCGCAGCGATACTGGTCACATGAGCCGAAGCGGTGTCACGATTGCGGAAACCAACTTCCGTCTCAGGATTAACTTCAAAACCATTTTCTTCTAGGATATTGATAACAAACCGCTTGCGCGAAACACCGAGAAAGATTGGATAGCCTTGCTGATGTAGTTTATCCAGGTCACGTAAAAGGAGCAGATTTTCCTTCTTGGTCAGACCAAAGCCAATTCCTGGATCCAGCAGAATATTTTCTTGTACAATCCCAGCTTCCTCCGCTCTTGCTAGAGCGCGGTCAAAGAACGCGGTCATCAAATCTTCTGCTGGTAGTTGTTCAAAGTACGCCAAGTCTTCATTTGTAAAAGGATCCCCAAAGCCAAAATGAGGGAAGATGAGCGAACTAGGGTGCTGAGGTCGAGCCATGACTGGATTAAACATGATAACCACTTTCGCTCCAGCCTTAGCAACCACATCCGCCATTCTCTCATCTCCCATGAGACCCGTGATATCATTGACTAAATTGGCACCAGCTTTCAAGGCAGCCTCTGCCACCTGACTCTTCCAAGTATCGATGGAGATGAGGACATCACTTTCCTTACGGATAGCTTCGATGACTGGGACAACACGCTGGACTTCCTCTTCTATCTCAACATAGCTACTTCCAGGGCGAGTTGATTCTCCACCGATGTCTAGCATGCTTGCTCCTTCAGCTATCAATTTACGGGCTTGCTGGAGAGCCTGGTCAACAGCAAAAAACTGCCCACCATCCGAAAAGGAATCTGGGGTTACATTGATAATTCCGCAAATGGCTGTTTTTGCCTGACTAGCTTTATTGGACATACGGTCACTCCTCAAGGTTTTTCACCACATTATTTCTCTATTTTACCATAAAAAGAAAAAGATGGATACGCTAGCATTTATCTTTTCCAAGTAAGGAAATGGTTTAGAAAGGTAAGCCTACATTTCGACTAATCAAAACCAGTAAAGCCAGCAAACAAAAGGCAATACCATTGACAATCATATGAAGCAAGATCGACATCTCTAAACGTTCTGTTCTGTAAGCTGTCCAAGTTAAAACTGTCGACATTCCTCCATAGATAAGGAGAGAAGGCAGATTGGTCGGTGTGTGGAGCAAGGCAAAGACGACTGCACCTACAAGATAACCCAATTTCTCCTTCCCACGGAAGATCTTTTTAGGGATAATTCCACGACACAATATTTCCTCACAAATGGGAGCAATCAGAACCAGTAAGAAAAAACTGGAAATCAGCGAGCTATTCTGAACCAGATTATTAATAGTTGATTGATTGCTGGTCGTAGATTCATTCATCAGACGAAGCAAGGCAGAGCCGAATAAGTTACTTGTGAAAATAACCAAATAACTCAAAACCAAGCGGGCCAGATCTTTTGCCTTGAAAAAAGAAAGATTGAAGGTCGCAATCTCTGTTTTTCGCGCACTAAAGATAAAAACAGTTAGAATAGCAACCGACAGCAAAGCCACCAAGAGTCCTGACTGGAGGAGTGGGAATTGTCTAGCGGATAAAAGGGCAGATAAAATTAAAGGAAGTTGAGATAACACCAGTCCTATTAAAAAAATCAACACCCATATTCCTCTATCCAGAATTTCTTGCCAGATACCTTTTTCCTTCATGATGTACCTCCTTATAATAAAAAGGGGAGGACCCCCTTTCTATATTATACCATTTATAGCGCCATGCTGATATAGTTCAGGATAAACAAGGCATCCAAAATCCAAATCATCACGTGCACATCCTTGGCTTGACCTTTGACAAGTTTTGTCAAGGTGTAAGTCAAGAAACCAACTGCAATCCCTTGAGTGATTGAGTAGCTGAATCCCATGAAGATCGATGTAAAGAAGGCAGGAACAGCCTCAGCCATATCATCCCAAGGAATGTTTTTCAAGTTAGAAAGCATCATAATTCCGACGATGATCAAAATTGGCGCTGTTGCAGCTGTCGGAACAATCGCTAGAAGTGGGCTAAAGAAGCTAGAGAGAGCAAAACAGATCGCAACTACTAGGGCTGTCAAACCAGTACGTCCACCAGCGCCGATACCCGCCGCAGACTCAACATAAGTCGTAACGTTTGAAGTACCTGCAATGGCACCTACTGAAGTCGCCACCAAGTCAGAGTAAAGAGCCTTGTCCAATTTAACTGACTCATGGTTTTCACCACTTGTCGCAACGATACCAACTTTTTCACCAGTACCGATAAGAGTACCAATTGTATCAAAAATATCCGTTAGTGAGAAGGCAAGAATAGCCATCAAGGTTTCTGGTAAACGTGAAGTGTTTGAAATCAAAGATCCTAAACCTTCTGAGCCCAGAGCGGCACCAAACAAAGTCCCAAGATCATTAACTGCTGATGAAAGATTGTTGCTAGCGAAGTCAATCCCTGACAATTTCACGACACCAACAGCAATGGCAAGCACAGTCGTTGTTAAAATAGAAAGAATGATTCCACCTTTGATGCCTTTAACAACAAAGAAGATGGTAATAGCCAGACCAGCAAGAGCCACCAATACTGCTGGAGTATTGAAGTCTACCAATCCTGGAACGGCTGCTGAGTTTGCAGTAAGTGCAGCTTGAGCCTTGTCTGCTCCTTCACCTGCTACAGTATAAGTACCTGGGTCAATTGAGAATTTCAAGAGACCAGCATTCTTAATCCCAACATAGGCAAGGAAAACACCAATACCAGCGGAAATAGCTGAACGAAGTGTTGTAGGAATAGATTCGATGATCATTTTACGAACATTTGTCAAGGTAATAATCAGTGAAATAATTCCACAAATGAAGACCATACCAAGAGCTTCTTTCCAAGTATAGCCCATCCCAAATACAACTGTAAATGTGAAGAAGGCATTGAGTCCCATACCTGGTGCTTGTGCGTATGGCAAATTAGCATAGAAAGCCATCATCAAAGTACCAACTACAGAACCGATAATTGTTGCCAAGAACACACCTTGAACAGGCATCCCTGTTTGTGAAAGCATTTGAGGGTTTACAAAGAGAATATAACTCATTGCAAAGAATGTTGTTAAACCAGCAAGCACCTCTGTACGGACATCTGTCCCGTGCTCTTTTAGTTTAAATAGTTTGTCCATGTTTAATCTCCTTTTGTTTTTTACGAACAATGAGAGTATTATATCATTTATCATTCACCTTTTCAATATGTTTGTTTGATTTATTTAACAAAATGAAATTTCTATTTTTTTTTTGAGTCTGTTTTTCTGCTTTCTTTTTGATATAATAGTAGACATCTTATCTGGAATGTACTAGGAAGGTTTATATGACTAAAAAAATTATCGCAGTCGATTTGGACGGAACCCTGCTCAACTCAGAGAGTAAGATTTCAGATTTTACTCGAAACACAATTAAACGAATTGCTGAAAAAGGCCACCATGTCATCATCACTACTGGGCGCCCTTACCGTATGGCAAAAGAATTTTATCAGGAACTAGAGTTGCACACACCTATGATCAACTTCAATGGTTCTCTTACCCATCTACCAGGACAGACCTGGGAACACGAAAAGTGCTTGACCTTGGACAAAAAATACCTCTTAGACATGGTCAAACGCAAAGAGGATATCCAAGCCGACTTTATTGCAGGAGAATACCGCAAGAAATTTTATATCACGGCTCCTAATGAAGAAATTGCCAATCCCAAACTATTTGGTGTAGAAAATTTTCAACCAGAAAATCAATTTAAATCCGAATTGGTGACCAAGGATCCTAACTGTATCCTCTTGCAAACAAGAGTCGATGATAAATACGCGCTAGCAGATGAGATGAATCGTTTTTACCAACACCAACTAGCAATCAATACATGGGGAGGCCCTCTTAACATTCTCGAATGTACACCAAAAGGGGTCAACAAAGCCTTTGCTTTAGAATACTTGCTCAATGTTATGAACCGTGATAAAAAAGACCTGATTGCCTTTGGTGATGAACACAATGACACCGAAATGCTGGCTTTCGCAGGCAAGGGATATGCCATGAAAAATGCCAATCCCGATTTGCTACCATATGCAGATGAGCAACTCTCTCTGACAAACGATGAAGATGGTGTTGCCCATGCCCTACAAGATTTGTTCCTATAATACTCAAAAAGTTAGCTTGTGCTAGCTTTTTTGATTTTCACAATTTTTCAATTAACCGACCTGTTTTCATTTTTTTATATTAAATTACTCCCTTATCTTTTTATACATTCCTACAAAAATGTTTATATATTAACATTTTGTAAGCGAGTTTTCATCGAAAACCAATACATATTTATAAGAAATGGTTGCTTTTTGTTTGAAAACGGTTTATACTTAAAGTTAGGCTTAAAGTTTTCTTAAACATACAGTCAAACATTTTAAAGGAGGAATGACAATAATGAGTATCGGAATCATTATTGCGAGCCACGGCGAATTTGCTGCGGGTATTCATCAGTCAGGATCTATGATCTTTGGTGAACAAGAAAAGGTTCAAGTTGTAACCTTTATGCCAAATGAAGGTCCAGATGATCTTTACGCTAAATTCAACAACGCTGTGGCTGCATTTGACGCAGAAGATGAGGTTCTAGTATTGGCTGACCTTTGGAGTGGATCTCCATTCAACCAAGCTAGTCGCGTGATGGGAGAAAACCCAGATCGTAAATTTGCTATCATCACAGGACTCAACTTACCGATGTTGATCCAAGCTTACACAGAACGTCTTATGGACGCTGCTGCTGGCGTGGACAAAGTCGCTGCGAATATCATTAAAGAAGCCAAAGATGGCATCAAGGCTCTTCCAGAAGAGCTCAATCCAGTTGAGGAAGTTGCAACTGCTGCAGCTGCTCCTGCTGCCCAAGCTGCTATTCCAGAAGGAACAGTTATCGGTGACGGTAAACTGAAAATCAATCTTGCTCGTCTAGACACTCGTCTCCTTCACGGTCAGGTTGCCACTGCTTGGACTCCAGATTCAAAAGCAGACCGTATCATCGTTGCTTCAGATAACGTTGCAAACGACGAATTGCGTAAAGAATTGATCAAGCAAGCAGCTCCTAACGGAGTAAAAGCCAACGTTGTACCAATCAAAAAATTGATTGAGGTTGCAAAAGATCCTCGTTTTGGTAACACACATGCTCTTATCTTGTTTGAAACACCTCAAGATGCCCTTCGTGCAATCGAAGGTGGCGTGCCAATCAAGACCCTTAACGTTGGTTCTATGGCCCACTCAACAGGTAAAACAATGATCAATAACGTCTTGTCTATGGACAAAGAAGACGTTGCAACCTTTGAAAAAATGCGTGACCTCGGTGTTGAATTTGACGTACGTAAAGTACCAAACGACACGAAAAAAGATTTGTTTGACTTGATTAAAAAAGCAAACGTTCAATAATTTTAATCTGTTTCTATCATTTTCGAAAACAGGATTAAATACTTTATTAAAACTACATAGAAAAGGAATAAAACCATGTCAGATATTTCAATCATTTCTGCTATCTTGGTTGTAGTTGTTGCCTTCCTTGCAGGTCTTGAAGGTATCCTCGACCAATTCCAATTCCATCAACCAATCGTCGCATGTACCCTTATCGGACTTGCAACTGGTAACCTCGAAGCAGGTGTTATGCTTGGTGGATCTCTTCAAATGATCGCCCTCGGTTGGGCAAACATCGGAGCTGCCGTAGCTCCTGACGCTGCTCTTGCATCTGTTGCCGCAGCGATCATCTTGATTAAAGGTGGTAACTTTACTACTGAAGGTATCGCCGTCGCATCAGCCACAGCTATCCCTCTTGCTGTAGCTGGACTTTTCTTGACAATGATTGTTCGTACAATCTCAGTTGCCTTGGTTCACTCAGCTGATGCAGCTACAAAAGAAGGAAACATTGCAGCTGTTGAACGCGCTCACTACTTTGCCCTTGTTCTTCAAGGTCTTCGTATCGCTATCCCTGCAGCCTTCCTTATCGCTATCCCTGCTTCTGCTGTTCAAGACGCTCTGGGCCTAATGCCAGACTGGTTGAATGGTGGTATGGCTGTCGGTGGTGCTATGGTCGTTGCCGTTGGTTACGCTATGGTTATCAACATGATGGCAACTCGTGAAGTATGGCCATTCTTCGCTATCGGTTTCGCTCTTGCAGCGATCTCTCAATTGACTTTGATTGCCCTTGGTGTCATCGGTGTTGCCCTTGCCTTCATCTACCTTAACCTTTCAAAACAAGGTGGAAACGGTGGCGGAGGAGCTGCAACTTCTAACGACCCAATCGGTGATATCCTAGAAGACTACTAGAAAGGGGAACAATCATGGCTGAAAAAATTCAATTATCAAAATCAGATCGTCAAAAAGTTTGGTGGCGTTCACAATTCCTTCAAGGTTCTTGGAACTACGAACGTATGCAAAACTTGGGTTGGGCTTACTCATTGATCCCAGCTATCAAAAAATTGTACACTAAAAAAGAAGACCAAGCGGCTGCTCTTGAGCGTCACCTTGAGTTCTTCAACACTCACCCATACGTAGCTGCTCCAATCATGGGGGTTACTCTTGCACTTGAAGAAGAGCGCGCTAACGGTGTTGAAATCGACGACGCGGCTATCCAAGGGGTTAAAATCGGTATGATGGGACCTCTTGCTGGTATCGGTGACCCAGTATTCTGGTTTACAGTTCGTCCTATCCTTGGAGCTCTTGGTGCATCACTTGCTGCATCTGGTAACATTGTTGGTCCCCTTCTCTTCTTCTTTGGATGGAATGCTATCCGTATGGCCTTCCTATGGTATACACAAGAGTTCGGTTACAAAGCTGGATCTGAAATCACTAAAGACATGTCTGGTGGTATCTTGAAAGACATCACTAAAGGAGCATCTATCCTTGGTATGTTCATCCTTGCCGTTCTTGTACAACGTTGGGTGTCTATCAACTTTACTGTGAACCTTCCAGGTAAACAATTGGCAGAAGGTGCTTACATCAACTTCCCAGAAGGACCTGTATCAGGTGCTGAGTTGAAAGGTATCCTTGGTCAAGCACTTGGTGGATTGAGCTTAGATAAGATTCAACCACAAACCCTTCAAGGTCAGTTGAACTTATTGATCCCAGGATTGATGGGACTTCTCCTTACTTTCCTTTGCATGTGGTTGCTTAAGAAAAAAGTATCACCAATCGCAATCATCCTTGCTCTCTTTGCAGTAGGTATTGCAGCTCGTTTCTTCGGTATCATGTAAACCATCGAGAATATAAATAAAAAAGAATCAGGATTAAACCCTGATTCTTTTTGTGTATCAATTTTTTCTCCTAGTCAGATAATGCAAGCCCCCAATCACCACTGCTAGGATGGCTACATAGACGACTTGGGTGGTTTCTAAAGGCACAAACGCTCCTTGCAGGATAAAAGTATTGGCAAGCGCTCCTAAAAGGGCTGCAAGGCTCAAAAACGTGAGCAAGACCAGCTTGTATCGATTCAAAGGCAGACTAACCTTGGCAACCAGACATAGACCATTGATCAAAGCAAGGAGGAAGCAAATAAATTTGACCTGACTCGGGTCAGTGATAAAGAAGTTAGTCAGGAGAACACTAGTAACCAGAACGCCTCCGCCAATCGCAGCGTTGGTTAGGATATCTCTCATAAAGTGAGTACTAACCTTTTCTTTATTGGACTCAAAAGTTAGGAAGAAGGATGGAATCCCAATCGTAATAGCTGAAATAATCGTGAACTGAATAGGGATAAAGGCAAATTCCAAACCAAATATTACACTCAAAATCGCAAACACGATGGAGAAGAAAGTCTTTGTTAGAAAGAGAGAAGCTACCTTTTGGATGTTATTGATGACACGGCGTCCTTCCATCAAGATATCATAAAATACTGCAAAGTCATCTGTCAGGAAAACAATATTGGATACACTTTTAGCTGCGCTGGTAGCCCCCTTCATGGCAAAGCTGATATCTGCTTTCTTGAGAGCCAGAACATCATTGACCCCGTCACCGCTCATGGCAACTGTCTTACCAGCATTTTGCAAAATAGATACCATCTTTTGCTTCTGTTCAGGTGTCACACGTCCAAAGATTTCGTGTTCCAAGACCACTCTTTCAAAGTCTTGTTCACTCACCTTAGTCATATCAACCGACCGCGCTTCCTCCTTAAAACCTGCCTTACGAGCCACCCCATATACAGCAACATGATTGTCACCACTGATGATCTTCACTTCAACACCTTGAGATTCGAAATAGTCAAATGTTTCCTTGGTATTGTCCTTAATCTCATCTGACAGAACAACATGACCCAGTAGTTCCATACTCGCTGGACGCGTGATTGGGTCCTTGCTATGAGCGAGTGTCAAGATTCGAAAACCTTGCTGTTTTAGATCTTCATAGTAGGTATCCATCGGTTGGGTAAAGCCTAAAAACTCATAGGCACCGAAAAAATAGGTCCCACCCTCTTTTACTTGGACAAAGGAATACTTGTTTTTACTTGAAAAGGCACCGACTTCTTGAACTTCCCACTTTTTCTCACAGGTTAAGTAAGTCTTCAGAGCGCGCGAAGTCGCATTTTCATCCTCGAAATAAGCAAGATAAGAAGACAGTTTCTCTGCTACCTTAGCATCCATTTCTTGGACCTTCATATTCCCCGTCGTGATGGTACCTGTCTTATCAAAACAAAGAACATCTACTCGCGCCAAGGTTTCCACACAGTATAGCTCCTGCACCAGAACCTTCTTTTTGGCCAGCTTCATGGCCGCTACAGCTAGGGATACGCTGACCAAGAGAATCAAGCCCTCTGGAATCATACCGACCAAGGCACCAGAACTTCCCAAGACAATCTCAACATAAGACCGTCCTAGACTAAAACCTCTGACATAGAGCAGAATGGCAACTGGCACCAGCAAGATAGAGACTATTTTTAAGATCTTATCCATGTAATCGCGCAGTTGAGAAGGGTATTTTTTGAATTCCTTGCTGGATTTTGCGAGTTTGTTGATATAACTATCAGGTCCGACCGCCGTTGCCGTAACCAGACACGTACCGCTGACGACATTGCTTCCGCTCATCAGCTGGTCACCAACCGTTTTAAAGACAGAATCACTCTCACCAGTCAGCAAAGACTCATCCACTTCAATATTTCCTTCAAGCACTTCTGCATCGACAGGCACCTGATCACCCAGATTGAGATACAGGTACTCACCCAGAACGATGTCCTCTGGATCAATCTCAATCGTTTGGCCATCTCGGTTGACTCTGTACTCACTTTTACCAAGCAAACTTAGCTTTTCCAGAGCATTTTTTGAACGCACTTCTTGGAAAATTCCAATGGCAGTATTGATAGCAATCACACCTAAAAAGAGCATATTTTCAAATCGCAAGGTTGTGGCTACCAGAACTGCCAGAGCCAAGTTCATGGCATTAAAGAAGGTAAAGATATTTGAAACGACGATTTCCTTGGTTGTTTTATAAGGTTTAATGTCACTGATATTTCGTTGACGATCCTTGATGTCTTGGCTACTTAAATACTTCATTTCTACTCCGATATCCTTTTGTACTACTATAGTAACACATATCTTTTTCTCTGTCACTTAAAGACTCAAAATAAGAAGAACTCCCTTGGCAAGCCTCATCTATTGCCACTTTAAGAAGGGCTTAAAAAAGAAGCTAGGATTTCCCTAACCTCTTTTCTATAGCTTTATTCTGCCAAGGCACCCATTGGATCCCATGGTGCTAACACGATTGGTTCTGCTTCATAAGCAGCTTGTTCTTCTGCTGTCAGCAATTCCTTACGGACAACGATTTGGTAAGTATATTCATCCATCCAAGCGTCTGAAGCAACAAAGTAACCATCTGTACCGACCTTGTCTCCCCAAGAGTTTTCAACCTTCCACTTGATTGATTTACCATTTTCGTCCAAGTCCACACCTGTCAAGACCATGGCGTGGGTCATCAAGCTTTCGCTGTAGTCCAAGCGTCCAGCTTTGTCTTGAGTGAGTTGAATATCCATGCTTGATTCAAAGTCATAAACATCTGTCGCAAGGATTCCAGCTTTACGATTGCTGAGTTGGCCTACATCAGAACCAAACCAAACAGTCTCACCTGCTTGCATTTGGGCAATCGCCAATTCTTTCAAGCGCTCCATTGGAACGTTGATGTAGCGAACTGCACGGCTACCAACCACATTCCCCAACATCTCAACTGTGTAAGATTTACCGTAAGGCTTGTCAGCAGTTGGGGCGTTGATAACAGAAACATAGTCTTCTAGAGGAAGATTGACATATTTCTTGTAAAACTCTTGTGGAGTAATCCCCTTTTCACTTTGGTAGTTATCATCCTTATCACGATAAGCAAAGTCAAACTGACGTGGTGGAAGCCCCAATGACATGGCAAGGAAGTTAAAGATTTCTTGCAAAAGCTCTTCTTTCTTGGCTTGAACAGTCGCTTGGTCTGCACCAGAAGCCAACAAATCACGCAAGATTTGGGCATCTTGACGGAGCAATTTATTGAGAATGGCATTTAGCTCGCGGCTATTGCTAGATGAAACAGACTCAGGATAAACAGACTTAGGCACGACACCATATTTCTCAAAGAGGGCAACGACCATATCCCATTGACCACCATCTTGTTGTGGAGTTTGGAGTAGGAAGCTAACCTTGCGGCTCGTCAATTCTTGGTCTGCAGTCGCAATGACTTGCTCCAAGAACCAGTTTGATTTCTCATACTTGTCCCAGAAGAAGGTGTGGGCTTGTGACAACTCAAAGTTTTCCAGTTTGTATTGAGAGATGAGTTTGTGGCGGAAGGTGTTGAGAGCTGCAAACATCCAGCAACGACCAGAGGCTTTCTGGTTAGTAACCTTGTCCTTGGTCAAATCCAATGAGAAAACAGGTGTATTGTCTACATGGCTCTGGCGACGCTCTAGGGCTGCAAAAATTCCGTTGTGGCTGGCAGCATTTTCGATCGCTTGGTATTTGACATTTGCTTCATAGTTGGCAAATAATTTATCTGTAAATGATTCTTGAATCGCGTTCATAGATTCCTCCTTTTATTCTACTGTCTATTATAACTCTTTTCACAAAGGAAGCAACCGAAAAACTTAAAAAGGCAAGGACATTCTCCCTCACCTTTTCTAACATAATCCAAACTAAGCAATACTAGCAAGGAGATTCTCTAACTCCTCTTGGGTCAGGCGACGCCATTCTCCTTGTTCTAAGTTCTCATCCAAGGCTAAAGTTCCCATCGTCAAACGTTGTAGGTCCACCACTTCCTTGCCACAGTAGGCCACCATTCGTTTGACCTGATGGAACTTCCCTTCTGCAATGGTCACACGAACCAGACTGTGACTCTCTTCTGAATCTACCGACACAAGCTCCAGTTTAGCAGGCTGGCAGGTAAAGTCCTTGAGAGGAATGTCCTTGGCAAATGTCTCCACATCTTCTTGGGTCATAATACCTTTGACTTGAGCTAGATAGGTCTTATCCACATGACGTTTTGGTGAAAGAAGAGCATGAGCTAGTTTGCCGTCATTGGTCAAAAGTAGGAGACCATGCGTATCGATATCCAAGCGCCCTACTGGAAAAACTTCCTTGGTCCGTGCCAAATCATCCAACAAGTCTAGAACCGTTCTATGCTTGGGATCTTCAGTCGCTGAAATAACTCCTTGGGGCTTGTTCATCATGTAGTAGACAAACTCCTCGTACTCTAGCACTTGACCATCAAAGCGAATCTTATCTCTTTCCTCATTGATCTGCAGTTTAGCTGACTTTTCTTTTTTACCATTTACCGTCACGCGCCCAGCCTTGAGCAAGTTTTTGACCTCTGTTCGACTCCCCACAGCGCAGGCAACTAAAAATTTATCTAATCTCATAGAACCATTATATCATACTCAAAAGGAGGCTGGTACAATGACCAACCTCCTTTTCTTTTCATACTCTTCAAAAATCAAATTCAAACCGCGTCAACGTCGCCTTGCCGTACTCAAGTACAGCCTGCGGCTAGTTTCCTAGTTTGCTCTTTGATTTTCATTGAGTATCAGATTTAAGAACTTAACTTCCTCGTCTCCAGAAAATAGCTAAGACAACCATAGCACCTAAAACAGCTGGAACAATAGCTATCCCCGCTAGGTTTGGACCCCAAGTTCCAAAGAGCAGGTGCCCCAAAGAAGCACCAATCCAGCCGAGAAACATTTTTCCAAAGCATCCCATGCTCTCTCCACGATTGGTCAAAGCACCTGCCAAGAGTCCCACTAGGAGACCAACAAACATACTTCCAAGCATTGTAACTCCTTAAATAGCCCAGTCTCCATTGCGGAAGAGCGGTACGCGTGTTCCATCCTTACGGATACCATCGATATCCATTTGACTAGACCCAATCATAAAGTCCACGTGAACATCTGAACGATTCAGTCCTGCAGCTTCAAGCTCTTCTTCGCTCATCTCTGCACCACCAACGACGCTGGTCGCATAGGCTGCACCGATAGCCAAGTGGTTTGAAGCATTTTCATCGAAAAGAGTGTTGAAGAAGGTAATGCCTGATTGAGAAATTGGACTTGGATCTGGTACCAAGGCACATTCACCCAAGGCACGCGCACCCGCATTTTCAAAGACAAGGTCTTTCATGACCTGATCACCCTTCTCAGCAGTGATATCTACGATTTGACCATCCTTGAAGGTTACTTTAATTCCCTCAATGATATTTCCGTTGTAGCTAAGTGGTTTTGTAGAAGTAACATAGCCATCTGCGAGACGAAAATCAGGCGCTGTGAAGACTTCCTCTGTTGGCATATTTGGCAAGAATTCTTCGCCCTGTGCATTGATAGCACCAGCTGATTCCCAAACGTGGTTCTTAGGTAAGCCAAGTGTCAAATCAGTTCCTGGCGCTGTATAATGAAGGGCTGAAAATTGCTCCTTATTAAGCATATCTGCCTTGCTCTTGAGGATAGCAGCGTGTTCTTCCCAGGCCTTAACAGGATCTTCTTCGTAGACACGGCAGGTTTTGAAGATTTGGTCCCAAAGGAGATCGACTGCTTCTTCATCGCTCGCAGCATTTGGAAAGACCTTCTTAGCCCACTCAAGTCCAGCAGCGGCTGCTACAGTCCAGCTAACCTTGTTGGATTGCGTTGCGATACGCATTGGCTTCATGGCAAGTCCCATAGCTTTAGCAGAAGCTGAAAGCTTGTCAGCGTCCACACCGTTCAAGGCACCTGGATCAGAAGAACGAACCCCAAGACGGCTAGCCTTGTTCTCCAAGAGATAGTTCATCTCAGCAATCTTGTATTCTGGCACATTGTCCAGGCGCTCTATCGGAGCGTGGAGGAATTTCTCACGGTTGATGACATCATCTGTCCACTGAACGATGACCTCATGCGCACCCAAGGCATAGGCTTCTTTAACGATCAAATGCGCCAATTCACGTTGCTCCACATCGATAGAGAGAGCCAAGGTGTGACCAGGTTGCACGTTGATTCCATTCGCAACCAACAATTTCGCATATTTTTCTAGATTTTCTTTAAAATTTGGTAAAACCATTTTGTTTTTCCTTTTCTATTTTTATTTTTTTTCAAAGCAGAAAATAATCCTGCTAAAGCAATAGCACCAGACAAGAGTGCTGTCGATAGAAGAATTGTCTGATCAGCAAGGTCTAATTGATACTCAAACACCTTCTCAGCAGGCTTATCTTCCGCAAAAATCCTAAGTTTCATCTTGAACTCCTTAAAATAAATCGCTATGACTTCCTGTCCTCAGCAAGTTTAAAATCAATTCGTCCTTATCTACTTTGTAAACCAAAAGCCAATCCGGCTGAATATGACACTCACGAACTCCTTGAAAATGCTTAGATGCCGTTAATTGATGATCGCGGTATCTAGCAGGAAGTTTTTTTTCTTGAACTAGAAAATTCAATACTTCTTCTAATAATTCTGCCTTCAACCCACGCTTCATAGCCAACTTAAAATCTTTTTTAAACTGTTTATGGTAACGAATCTTAAGCACGCAAGTCCTCCATCAAGTCTGAGACTGATTCAAAAGACTGACTCATATTACGATTTTGGTCTAAATCTGTTAATACTTGGAGCAATTTCCGATTCTCATCAAGCCTAACATCAAAAGGCAAACCCTGATATTGAATTGCCTGACGAAGGAAAATATTGATAGCTGTTGTCATATCCATTCCTAAATGATTAAAAACCTGTTGGGCCTGCTCCTTAACCTCACTATCCAAACGAATACTCATGCTCGTCTTTGACATATTCTCACCTTCTTTCTATTTATTATTTTAACAAAAAAGAAGGCTTATGTAAATCTATTAGATATACATTAGCTTTCTTAACATTGATTATTAGGATAGTCTAAAAGATTCACAGAGAAAACAAGACAAAGAATAAGAAGTTTATATATTATCCGTGCAAGTCACTAACATTTTCATATTTTATATTTACTTCCGAATTTGAATTTGCAAATTTATAACCCATGAACAAAGCATTAAAATCGCTATAAGTTGATAAAATGATCTGATACTTATCTATAATTCCATGACGTAAAATTTCAATAAAAGATAGTACATTCATAGCATCCATGTCTTGAACTGGATCATCTATCATTAAGAAATTCAAATTATCAGATAGTTTAAACATCGTATTCAATGAAAGAGTAAATGCTAGTGAAACAACCGCTAACTGACCTGTACTTAGTTGATTAATTGCATCATGATCATTATTAGTATCGGATTTAAATCTAATAATTGCTATCTTTCCATTATCACTATTCGTTGTTTTCTTGTGTGTTAAGAAAATCCCCATACCTTGTTGATAATTTTGTAACATTTTTGCTGAGTATATAAAAAATGGAATACGTAGCTTTTTAACAATATCTATTTTGAACTGTTTTACTTCCTCTTTATATATAGTATTAATTTCTTCTAATCGTTCCACAGTTGTTCTCAATGTTTCTATCTGACTTGATAAATATTGAAGTTGCTGATTTTGAACTAGTTTATGCTGCCTATCAAGATAAAGTTTCTTATTCTCTAAATCCCCAATATGAATATTCTCTAATACTTCCACTTTACTTTGAAAATATGTAGGAAATATATTCTCAGCATCTGCCATCAGCCTCTCATCAATAGCATATTTATTGTCAACCGCCGAATGAATAGCATTTTTTAATTCATGCAATCGACTATCAATCATCTCCATAGTTATCCTTGAATATGAAGTTGATTCCAATTGGTACGTTTCAAACTGTAATTCAGGAAATTCTTCTCTTAACTCCTCCAGTTCTTCCCTTATATTCCCCAAGCTATTATTATCTAGCAACCTATAAACATCATCATCAACTACTAATTTAGATTGAAATTCTTTCAAGTTTAACTGGTACTGCTGGTTATAGTCTTTAAATTCTAACCTTCCCAACTCATATGGTACCATAGTTGTATACGACTGAATAAAAGTTTTAAAACCTTCAACATTTTGAGAATAACTTTGATACGAACTTTTTAATTCTTGTAATTTATATAATAGATTTTTATCTACATCCGTGGAAAGGTTATTTATTTCATCAGTGATTTTCTGCTTCAGTTGCTGGATTGATTCATTCAACAATAATTGAACTTCTTGTAATTGCTGACTATCTCTAGATGAAATTTCAAACAGATAAGCCTTATAATTATCATATGCCTCCGTTAAATCATTGTAGGAAGCAAATTGTGTGTTACAAAATGGACATTTATTTTCATCAACATGATTATGTTGTCTTAGTTCATCAAATTTTTTATCTAATTTTCTCCGTAACTGTCGTAGATCACTTAAGCTTTTATCTACTTGTCCAACACTTTCCCTTAGTGTCTGATAACTTGTAATTCGAGATTTAAGTGATTCAAAATAATTTGATAATCTATCGTCTTGAAAATACTGAAAAGACTGCGCTGCCATTTGATTGATATCAGTAGATAGATACGCCAAGTATTGATTTAATTGCTGTCTTCGCCTATATTCTTGAGTTATAGTGTCAAATGATTGAAGATAATTTTCTAAAAGTACGTATTCAAATAATCTCGTATTCTCTAATGTATATTTTTCCCAGAGCCATTGAGAATTTGATTTAAAAATATTGGGAGATAATATTGAAAAATATAATGCTTGTTTGATAGCCCTATCACCAGCAATATCTTGTTTTCTTTTATCTCTTTTCCTCTTCCTATTATACTCCTCTATCGAGAAATTCTTCTTAAAATCAATAATATTTTGTAAAGTATTTTGATAAATTAATAATTTGTCAAGATTAGCAATAGAAAAAGGAGTTTCACAATCAAATACAAATTCCTTATGATTAAATAATCTATGATAAGGGACATCCGATAGTTCTTGCTGTTTTAAGTGTTTTAATTTTCCCTCTAAATCACTAATCTTTCTATTAATAACGTTTGTTACGGTATTAATATCTTTTATTTTCTTCTCTACTTTATCCGTTTTTACTAAAAAAGATAAACTATCGCCTCTTTCTTGTTCCGTTTGCTTTAGAAAGAAGGTTGTTTCTTCCTGTTGAATATAATTAAATAGATTAAAAATTTTTTCTATCTCATATTTCCCATTAATACCTAAAAATGCATCAATAGAACCTTGAGTAATCTCTTCCAGACTAGTATGATCTATAGAACTAAAATTTGTCTCACTTACTTCCACTTGTCTAAATAACATAAACTGACTGGCAGACTTCAAAGGTGCAAATAAGTTGCTACTATCAGTAGAACTATTTACTAATTTTCTTACAATTACAAGTTGTTCACCATTCATTTTTTCTAGCCACAATTTGATAATTACCGGCTGACCAATTTCATTCTGAAAAAATGGCTTATTATATACAATATTTTCAGCAGTAACTTTATTAATGCGAGAAAGATTACCAGTTAACCCTAACTCAATTGCATCAAAAATTGTTGTTTTACCATATCCATTTGGTCCCACTAAGAATGTTATTCCATCACTAAAATCAATAACTGTTTCATTTCTAAAGTTCTTGAAATTATAAAGTAAAATTTTCCTAATCTTCACAAATTCAGTCTCCTAAAATTTGATTTAAGCTATCCAGCAAACCACTAGCTTCATCTTCAAGTTGTTTCCTAATATCAACTCCACTAAAAATTTCTAAAATATCATCTACCTGCTTTTTATGATCATTTAGCCCTTCCATTTCAATTCGTGATTGGATTTTATTTTCAACTATCTCAAAATGATTATCAGAATGATGAAGAGAAACAAATGGTAATTTAATAATTAGTTGCATAGCAATAAAATAAGAAGTATCAAAAAACATATCACTCTCAAATTTATCAAATAAATACTCATCCTCAGGAGAAGTAGACTGAATATAATTTAGCAAATCTTCAATATTTGAGTTCAGTCTACTTAATCCCTCCTCGGTATATAATATGACATATTTTCTAAAATAATATTCATCTTCCTCAACTTTCATAATCATATTTCTAAGATTTTCATATGATTGCTTCAGTTCATCAACTTTAATAGTTACAAATAAAGAGGTATTTTTCTTAATTTTTCCATCATTAATTTCTTCAAAGCAAGATATCAATTGATTTGTTTGCTCACAAGTAAAAAAATCCGTTCCTCCTTCGCTACTAGATTTAAAATCCTCCCTACTATATTCTTGAATAAGGAAAAATTCATTTCCTTCCCCTCCCCACAATTCTAAATGCTCATCACATTTATTAAAATTATGTTGTTCTAAGATCTGTTGCAAAAAATTATTCATTTCAATCCTCTTTCAATTTTTCAACAGTATTCACACAATCAATATATTCTAAATTATTTGAAAATATTCTATTTTTTACCTCGCCAAGGGCTCCTGCAAGCAACTTTTCTTTTCCACCTTCATGGATTGGCTTCTCTTCAAAAAACTTTTGTCCATCTATATTCATATTAATCAAATAATCAGTATCAAAGCTAGCCCTTATAAAATTTTTATTAGCCATTATTTTATCTCGAACTTTACTTGCTGCCCCATTAGGAGCATGAATCATACTAAGTCTGAGTGACTCATGATTTAGAGTATACCGTAAACTGTCTAACAAAAGTCGTTCTTGTTTACAATTTTTAAGAAACTCATATAGGATATATTCAATGCTATCTTTATCAATTAAATTATCTATATTATTTAATTGCTGAAGTTCAGCGATATTGTTATCTGGATGCAAATCAATCAACAATTGTTTAAATTTATCATCTGACAGATTTAAAATCTGATTCATAACCAATGTATCAGCATCATCTTCAACAATGTTATTCCAATGCATTTCAAGACTTAATTTCGCTCTTCTAACAGATTGTCTATGACGTTTTTCCTGTGAAATAATAATTTTTAAAATTTCTTGAAAATATATTACAGGATAAACACCATTCCCATTATTATGTGCTTGACTAATCCGTCTAGAAACTAAATCTTTAATTTCACATAGCGTCTCCTCTATATGTTCCGAATCATCTTTCAAAGAACTATTAGAATATATCAAAATTTCCTTGATTTTTTCTTCACAAAAATTATCAATAGGTGATTGGCTCCCTCTAACCAAATCACAATATTTTTTATTATCTGGATAGGTGTATAGTTGAACTCGGCTCTTATTAGGTACATAATTTGCTCCTTTATAGGTTTGTTGGAATACTTCCTCATTCATATCCCATCCCTGAACTTCACAAATAACATGTAAAAATCTATTATCTTTAGTCGTTCCTAAAGTTTGATACCCAGAGGGGCATTTCTTAGAATTTATTGATCTAACATTACGATAATCATTCGGGTATCTCCCCTTTTTCTTAGCTTTTACTTGATGCCTTGATATTACTCGTGTAGATTGACAAATCTCAATATCTTCACCACCATTTTTTTCAAATATTAATTTATATGTGCTATGATCTTCTTCTTTTTCTAATAGCTTTCTAAGCTCAGTTAATGCTAAAAATATGCCAACCTTTCCTTGGTGATTATATCCACTCCAACTTGAGGTTGCATTTCGCCTATCATACGTCATTACTTTATCCTTCAACTCTATTAATTTCTCTTGTATCTTACTCCACTTTTCAAATAATATCCTTTAGAAAACAACCACTACAAATATATCAATATTCCTAGAGTCATCAAGCTAGTTAACAAATTCTGATTCTAACACACACTCCAAAGTCCTCAATATCAATCTTTTTCAAGTCCCCACAATCAAGATAGTTAATCTTACTAGCTTTAATTTTTCAAAAACATTGCTATTTTTCTAGTTTTATTTAAAACAAATCATCAAACAGACTCAACTGGTTATCCTCTGGCATATTGCCGAGAATTCCCATTTCATCCATCTTTTCAACTAAAGTTGAGGAAAGTCCACCACGCTTACGTAGTTCTGTCTTAGAGAGGAACTCACCCTCTTCACGCGCACGCACCAACTGCTTAGCAACGTTCTCTCCCAGACCATCCATTGCTACAAATGGTGGGATAAGAGTATCTCCATCGATGATGAATTCAGTCGCATCACTACGATAGAGATCTAACTTGCCAAACTTAAAGCCACGTTCCCACATTTCATTGACAATCTCAAGAGTTGTATAGAGGTCAATTTCCACATTAGAGGCTTCATTATTCTTCCGTTTTTCAGCGATCTCTTCCATTCTACGCTTGATGGCATCCAAGCCGGCACCCATGGTCTTGATATCAAAGGCCTTGGCACGGATAGAGAAGTAAGCACAGTAATAATAAATGGGATGGTGAACCTTGAAGTAAGCCACGCGCAAGGCCATCATAACGTAGGCTGCCGCATGGGCCTTAGGGAACATGTACTTGATTTTTCCACAGGACTCGATATACCACTCTGGCACCTTATTAGCCTTCATAGCTTCGATATAGCCATTTCTCTCCTCTTCGGAAATCTTTAGCCACAAGCCCTTACGTACCCGTTCCATGATGGTAAAGGCCATCTTAGGATCGAGACCAGCATGCATGAGGTAAACCATGATGTCGTCCCGACAACCGATAACGGTTGATAGGTCAGCAATTCCTTGCTTAATCAAATCCTGGGCATTTCCCAACCATACATCAGTACCGTGAGACAACCCTGACAACTGCAGCAACTCCGCAAAGGTTGTCGGATGGGTTTCATCAACCATCCCACGTACAAAGTTGGTTCCAAACTCTGGTATTCCCAGCATGCCTGTCGGAGTACCGATTTGCTCAGGTGTCACACCTAAAACTTCCGTTCCAGAAAAGAGTGCCATCACACCTTCGTCATCCATAGGAATTTCATTGGGGTCAATACCAGACAAGTCCTGAAGTTTCCGAATCATGGTCGGATCATCATGCCCCAGCACATCAAGCTTGAGGACGTTCTCATCGATATCGTGGAAGTTAAAGTGAGTCGTCTGCCATTCAGCCGTCACGTCATCTGCTGGATACTGGACAGGCGTAAAGTCGTAGACATCCATGTAGTTCGGAATAACAACGATTCCTCCCGGGTGTTGTCCTGTTGTCCGCTTGACACCAGCCGCACCCTGAGCGAGGCGTTCCACCTCTGCATCACGATAAAACTTCCCATAGTCCCGCTCATAGCCCTTGACAAATCCATAAGCAGTCTTAGCCGCAACTGTACCAACCGTTCCTGCACGGAAGGCATATTCCTCACCAAAGATATCACGTACATCCAAGTGGGCGCTAGGCTGGTCTTCTCCCGAGAAGTTCAAGTCAATATCGGGAACCTTGTCCCCATCAAAACCAAGGAAGGTTTCAAAGGGAATATCCTGCCCATTTTTGCTGAGTTTGTGACCACAGTTTGGACAGTCTTTATTTGGCATATCAAAACCTGAACCGTAAGATCCATCTGTGATAAACTCACTGTACTGACACTGACCACAGACATAGTGAGGAGAGAGCGGATTGACCTCTGTAATCCCGATCATGGTCGCAACAAAACTGGAGCCAACAGATCCACGAGAACCAACCAAGTAACCCCGTTCATTGGAACGTTGTACCAGCATCTGGGAAGCCAGGTAAATCACGGCAAATCCATTCCCCAGAATGGAAGTTAATTCTTTTTCAATCCGCAAATCAACAATATCTGGCAGTGGATTTCCATAAATCTCAAAGGCCTTCTTATAGGTCAACTCAGCGACCGTTTCTTCAGCCTTATCGATAAAAGGCGTGTACAAGTCACCCTTAACGACCTCAACGGGTTCAAAGATTTCTGCCAAAGCATTGGGGTTTTCAATTACCAATTTCCGAGCCAGTTCCTCTCCCAAGAAGGCAAATTCATCCAACATCTCATTAGTCGTTCTGAAATGAGCTTTTGGAAGTGGTGCTGGTTGGGCATGTTCCCCATGACCGATGGTTCGGTTAATCATAGCTCCTTGTCCCAAACTACGGACGATAATTTCACGATAAATCTCTTCTTCCGGTTCGATATAGTGGACATTCCCCGTAGCCAGAACAGGTTTGCCAAGACGGTCTCCAACTTCTATCAAACTCTTGATGATGGTCTGGAGTTCCTCCATATCCTTGACCTGCTCCTTGGCAATCAAGGGAGCATAGATAGCAGGTGGCATGACCTCGATAAAGTCATAATACTTGGCCACCTCGATTGCCGCATCCACACCTTGGGAAACGACTGCGTCAAAAACTTCCCCCTCGGAGCAAGCCGATCCTAAAATCAAGCCCTCCCGATGGGCATCTAGAACTGTTCTGGGAATCCGTGGCACCCCTTCAAAGTACTTGGTATTGGACAAAGAAACCAGCTTAAAGATATTTTTTAGACCTACTTGATTCTTGACATAAATGGTCGCATGCTTGATCCGAGCTTTTTTATAAGAATCAGGACTAATCAAATCAATGTTTAGTCTAGCTAGATCGGTCACACCATGTTTGTCTGCTACCTCTTTGATAAAGATGAAAAGCAAACGACCAGTGGCTTCCGCATCGTAGTTGGCCATGTGGTGGTGTTCAAGTGCTACACCAAAACGCTTAGTCAAAGGGCCCAAACCATGACGTTTATACTCAGGATAGAGGTTTCTAGCAAACTCCAGTGTATCAATAACTGGCTGGCTAATCTTAGGCAGACCATGACGCTCATAGTTGGCATTCATAAAGCCAACGTCAAAGGTGGCATTGTGGGCGACTAAGACTGTATCCTTGCAAAATTCTTGGAATTCTTGTAAAACTTGTTCCAGTGGTTTGGCATTTTTGACATGATCATCTGTAATACCTGTCAACTCTGTAGTAAAGGCTGACAAGGGATGACCTGGGTTGATAAATTCATCAAATTCAGCAATGACATTTCCCTTGTACATCTTAGAGGCCGCAACCTGAATCAAGTCATTATAAATAGCTGAAAGTCCCGTCGTTTCCACGTCAAAGACCACATAGGTCGCTTCCGACAAGTCCATCTCTACTTCGTTATAAACGATAGGAACACGGTCCTCCACGATATTGGCTTCCATTCCATAGATCAGCTGGATCCCAGCTTTCTTGGCTGCCTTATAGCCATGTGGGAAGGACTGGACATTCCCATGGTCGGTGATGGCAACCGCCTTGTGTCCCCACTTAGCAGCTGTCTCAACGATTTTTTCTACCTCTGGCAGAGCATCCATGGTCGACATATTAGTATGAGCATGAAACTCAACCCGGCGCTCCCCTTCTGGCATCAAATCCTTCCGCTCATAGTGAACAACTTCCTGAACATCCTGCACGTTCATGGTTAAATCTCTTGTAAAGTTATTCATCTCTACATTTCCACGAACACGGAGCCAAGAATTCTTTTTGATGAGGTCAAACTTCTGAGCCTCTTCTTCATTCTTAACCCATTTTTGCATTGAAAAACTTGACGTGTAGTCCGTCATTTTAAAATTGATCAAAACGCGACCAGTTCTGGTCACTTTATGTTCCACATCAAAAACGACCCCTTCAAAGACCAAACGATTTTCCTCAGTCGTCACATCAATCATCTGGGTAACTTCTGCCTTATCTAATTTTGGCTTGGCCGCAGCCTTTTTAGCCTGAAAATCAAAGGCTTGTTTCTCTTCTACTAGTGGAGGAGTCATTTGTTCCAGTTGCTCCATAGCCCGCAGAGCTTCTTCGTTGGCAGCCTGAACAATCTGTTCATTCTCCACATGAAAGGCTTCCTGCTGCTCTTGTGTAAGGGCATCATTCTTTTCTATCTGGCAAACAAAAGCTGGGAAACCAAACTTTTCTAGTTGCTTTGCTAGATTAGGAAGATGATTCTTCTTAAAGTGTTCCTTATCAATCGCCTCTGAACCTTCAATAAAGAGTTGATTACCCTCCGCACGAACTTGCAGATTCTGATAAAGAGACTTAAACCCTTGGCTAGCACATGGACCTTCAGAAAAAGCCTCCTTATAGTAGGCCTGCAAGAGTTGATTAGAAAATTCTTGAGAAAGAGCCTTGATTTCGAAAACAGCTTTATTCCCTGTCTTAGAGAATTCCTCACTAAGCCCTTTCTTTAACTCTAAAAAGATTTCAATCGGTAAAATATTAGAAAATACAAAATGAAATTCCCAGACCTTACTGATTTTATGAACCACGACACGCTCAATGCTTGCATCAATAAGAGCAGGATCCTGTCTCAGCTGTTCAGAGATTCCTAGTTGATTCATTAAAATTTCAAACTTACTTGACATTCAATTTCCTCACATTATTCTCTTACTATTTTACCATAATTAAAGAAAATATATAGCTGATGTCATTTGTTAAACTCTTTTATATTCCTCTTATTTCTGTCTGAAAATTCTATAATGAAGTTAGCCACCCAACTTTCCTAAAAATGAGCTAGTTCATCCAATCAATGTTGTCAAATGAAAGATCATTTAGGCATAAGAAAACACCTCTGTGTTCTACTTGTTGTTCACCACAAACACAAGAAAGACACAGAGATGCAAAACCATTATACTATAAAAGCGAAACACTTGACAAGCCATGGTCGTCGCTTAATCGAACGATGGAAATTAGAAGGGAAATCAAATAGAGAAATCGCCTCTCTACTTGGAAAAGCTCCCCAGACTATCCACAATGAAATCAAACATGGTACAGTCCTACAATGTCTTGGAAAAGGACGTTTCAAAAAGGGTTATTCTGACGACTATGCTCAACAGTCTTATGAAAACAATCGCAAGCGCTCGGTCAAGAAGCCAATCTTGACCAAGGAACTAAACCACTATCATAATCAAAAGTTGTCTCCTGAAATGATGGTCAAGGCTAAGGGCATTACAGTGGGAATTTCAACCATCTACTATTCCATTCATCATGGAAAGTTGAGATTGAACAAACAGAATCTCCTTTATCCTAGAAAAGGAAAAACTGTCAAGAAACAAGCTAGCCCCAACTTTAAACCTGCTGGTCAATCCATTGAACAGCGTCCCAAGGCTATCAATCTTCGCTTGGAGAATGGACATTATGAGATTAATACGTTTTTACTTACAAGAGCGAAAAACTTCTGCTTGCTGGCTAACTTGAACTTGAAATTTAGCTTTTGCTTAGATTCGAGTCTATATCTAGCTTTCTCTTTCGTCCACAATGTGATCTTGCAAGTTTATAAGATACTTGTGCTTTGTTGGGAGAATAAATATTTTCTTTCGTATGACGTTTCCATTCCCGACTAATGCTGGAAGGATGACGATGAAGTAACTTAGCAATTTGAGAAAAATTTGGTCCTTTTGTATGGTAAATCAGAATACTTTCCCGCTCGTCTATGGTAAAATGTGATGGTAGCTCATAAGATTTCCTTTCGTAACTAGTTCGTTCAATTCTATTTTACTAGAAAATCTTATGAGTTTTCTTGTGCACTTATATTATATATTCAAGAGAGGAAAAAGCTGAGCATTTCTTTGGACTCATTAAGGAAAGAATTGCTTGTATAAATCCTATCTTTCAGACTATTTTTAAAACATTTCTTAAAGACAAAGATAAAATTATCAACGCCCTTGAATTACCTTACTCAAATGCAAAACTGGAAGCTGCTAACAACCTTATAAAAGTCATCAAGCGCAATGCTTTTGGCTTTCGAAACTTTGACAACTTTAAAACTAGAATTCTCATCGCTTTGAATATCAAAAAGGAGAGGACTGATTTAGTCCTCTCCAGGGTATGACTTTTCAGCAACCCACTACAGTTGACAAAGAGCCTATCTTAGTCAATAAATCAAATCGGGAAGACAGGATTCGAACCTGCGACACCTTGGTCCCAAACCAAGTACTCTACCAAGCTGAGCTACTTCCCGC
>CAJNCS010000005.1 GCA_905221325.1 bacterium | reverse complement strand
ACATCAAAAAAGAAAGGACGAAATTCGTCCTTTCTCGATCTTAGCTGACTTCAACCCACTACAGTTGACAAAGAGCCAAAAACGCCTGCTTACGAAGTTGTTCTTAAACAAAAAACAATTTCGTAAACAAGCGTCTACCCTATCAAATGATGATGAGTGTTCCCGCTAGGACCGAAGTCCCAGCGGTAGACCAGAGCTAGACTAAGAGCACAAGACTCCATCATCATAACACTCAACAAAATTGATGATTTTATACTAATTCGATGATCGCCATTGGCGCTGCATCACCACGACGTGGTTCAGTTTTAAGGATACGAGTGTATCCACCGTTACGTTCAGCATAACGAGGTGCGATTTCTGAGAACAATTTTTGAAGTGCTGTAGTAGAAGTGTACTTATCAGTTGCTTCATCATAGTTTTCAGATGCGATTTCATTACGTACGAAAGCAGCTGCTTGACGACGTGCATGCAAATCACCACGTTTACCTAGAGTAATCATTTTTTCAACAGTTTTACGGATTTCTTTAGCACGAGCTTCAGTTGTCACGATTGATTCGTTGATCAAAAGGTCAGTTGTCAAATCGCGAAGCATTGCTTTACGTTGTGAGCTAGTGCGTCCTAGTTTACGGTAAGCCATGTATTCCTCCTTTATTTATCTTTTAATCCAAGACCCAAGTCAATGAGTTTGAGTTTCACTTCTTCCAAACTCTTGCGTCCAAGATTTCGTACTTTCATCATCTCTGCTTCAGATTTTTCTGTCAAATCATGCACAGTGTTGATACCGGCACGTTTCAAACAGTTGTATGAACGCACAGACAAGTCCAGTTCCTCAATCGTACGATCCAAAATACGATCGTCAGATTCAGTATCAGCTTCTTTCATCACTTCAGTTGACTTAGCAATCTCAGTAAGATTTGTAAACAAATCAAGATGTTCTGTCAAGATTCGTGCTGAAAGCCCTAAAGCATCTTCTGGAATAATTGTTCCATTAGTCAAGATTTCAAGGGTTAATTTGTCAAAACCATCGTTGCTACCTACACGAGCAGGTTCAACTTGATAGTTGACTTTTGTAACTGGTGTATAAATAGAATCTACAGCAAGTGTTCCAACTGGTGCATTATCTTTTTTGTTTTCATCAGCAGGTACATATCCACGACCACTGTTAACAGTCATTGTCGCTTTTAGAGAAGAACCTTCACCAATTGTAAAGAGATAATGATCTGGATTTACAATCTCAATATCACTGTCAGTCAAAATGTCTCCAGCTGTAATTTCAGCAGGACCTTCAACGTCAAGTTCAATGATTTTTTCGTCTTCAACGTATGATTTCACTGCAATCCCTTTAATGTTCAGAATGATTTGCATCACGTCTTCACGAACACCTGGAACTGTGTCGAACTCATGCAAGACACCTTCAATGTTGATAGATGTCACTGCTGCTCCTGGTAGAGAAGCTAGTAGTACACGACGAAGAGAGTTACCAAGAGTTGTACCGTAGCCACGTTCAAGCGGTTCGATTACAAACTTGCCATAATCTTTATTTTCATCAATTTTTGTTATATTTGGTTTTTCAAACTCGATCATTTAGTTACTCCCTCTTAAACGAAAAGCAGTGTAATGCAATGATTATACACGGCGACGTTTTGGAGGACGAGCACCATTGTGTGGCACTGGAGTCACATCACGAATTGCTGTTACTTCAAGACCAGCGGCAGCAAGCGCACGAATAGCTGACTCACGACCAGAACCTGGACCTTTTACAGTAACTTCAACTGATTTAAGACCGTGTTCTTGTGCAGATTTAGCAGCAGCTTCAGAAGCCATTTGAGCAGCGAACGGTGTAGATTTACGAGAACCTTTGAAACCAAGAGCACCTGCTGATGACCAAGCAATTGCATTACCATGCACATCAGTAATCATAACAATAGTGTTATTAAATGTAGCGTGAATATGAGCAATACCAGATTCGATATTCTTTTTCACACGACGTTTACGTGTTGGTTTAGCCAAGACTTTTACCTCCTATATTATTTTTTCTTACCAGCAATCGCAACAGCTTTACCTTTGCGAGTGCGAGCGTTGTTTTTAGTGTTTTGTCCACGGACAGGAAGTCCACGACGGTGACGAATACCACGGTAAGAACCGATTTCCATCAAACGTTTGATGTTCAAGTTTACTTCACGACGAAGGTCACCTTCAACTTTGATTGCATCCACTTCACGACGGATAGCATCTTCTTGATCTGATGTAAGGTCACGTACACGAACATCTTCTGAGATTCCAGCAGCAGCCAAAATTTTCTTAGATGTTGCAAGTCCGATACCATAAACGTAAGTCAATGAGATTACTACGCGTTTGTCATTTGGAATGTCAACTCCAGCAATACGAGCCATGTTTTCTCCTTTCTATCTTATCCTTGACGTTGTTTGTGTTTTGGATTTGCTGGGCAAATTACCATAACACGGCCATTACGACGAATTACTTTACAGTATTCGCAAATTGGTTTGACCGATGGTCTTACTTTCATTTCTTATCCCTCCAAGTTTTTCGATTATTTAAAGCGGTAAGTGATACGTCCACGTGTCAAGTCATATGGACTCATCTCGACAGTAACACGATCTCCCGCTAAAATACGAATATAGTTTTTACGAATTTTACCAGAAACTGTTGCTAAAATCTGATGTCCATTTTCAAGTTCAACCGTAAACATTGCGTTAGGCATTGTATCGACTACTTTGCCTTCAACTTCAATCACATCGTCTTTTGCCACGCAAAAGCACCTCCATAAATTTCGATTTGATGCCTCTAGACACAGAGACAACAATTATAAGTCAGACTATTTCAGTATAACATTTGTAGCGATTTTTTGCAAGTGTGAAAAACGCTTTATTTCAAATTTGTCAATACTTTTTCGATGTCTTTAAACACATCATTGATATCTTGATTTCCTTCGATATCGTGAACCAAACCTTTGGCACGATAGTGAGCAATGATCGGTTCACCTTGGGCGATATTGACATCCAAACGACGTTTAACAGTCTCAGGTTTGTCATCTTCACGTTGGTAGTAATCTTCTTCTTTGTAGTCAACTGGTGGGTTGAAAACTTTGTGGAAGGTTTCACCTGTTTCGCGGTGGATAATACGGCCACTCAAACGTTCCAAGAGACAGTCTGGGTTCACTTCGATATTAATCACACCTTCCAATTCAATACCAAGTTCCGCCAACGTTTTGTCCAAAGCATAAGCTTGTTCAATCGTACGTGGGTAACCATCTAACAAGAAACCTGTTTCTTTGATATCGTCCTGAGAAAGACGTTCTTTAACAATACCATTTGTAACTTCATCTGGAACCAACTCACCTTTGTCGATGTATGACTTTGCAAGTACACCCATTTCAGTTTGATTTGCCATAGCAGCACGGAACATATCTCCAGTTGAAATGTGTGCCACGTGGAATTGCTCCACAATTTTAGCTGCTTGCGTTCCCTTACCTGCTCCAGGTAAGCCCATAATCAAAAGATTCATGATCTGATCTCCTTATTTTGTATTTAAATAGAAGCAAAAAGCTAGTTTCAACTCCTATTTAAAAACAAAATAGAAGAGGGGAGACGAAAGTCTCTCTTATAGATAGACCTTCATACTCCACTCTCTAAGCAAAAGTAGTCTTGCTTTTATTCTGTTTTGTCCATGAAACCAACATACTTACGTTTCAATAGGTAACCTTCTAGCTGTTTGATTCCTTCGATACCTGTCGAAATAATGATCAAAAGACTAGTTCCCCCAAAAGCAACCGCTTCTGAGAGCCCAAAGACATCTTTTGCTACAATCGGCAAGATTGAAATCACACCAAGGAAAAGGGAACCGACGGTTGCAAGGCGACGAAGAAGTTTTGACATAAACTCTTCCGTTCCTTTACCTGGACGGACACCATGGATATAGGCTCCGCTCTTTTGCAAGTTTTCTGCTGCTTTCTCTGGATTGATCTGTACAAATGTATAGAAGAATGTAAAGAGAATAATCAGCAGTGCATACATGGCAACACCTGTTGGAGATGTTGTAGATAACATTTCCTGTGCTGTACGTACCCAAGCCCAATCATGACCTGTAGCGCTGACAAACTGAAGAATAGCCGCAGGTGCTGCTGTAATGGAACTTGCAAAGATAACTGGGATAACACCAGCAGGATTGACCTTCAAAGGAAGGTAAGAACTGGATGGAGCACCTTGAGCAACTTTTGTATATTGGATCGGAATTTTATATTCTGCCTGTTGTACATATGTTGTAAAGTAAACAATCAACAAGACAGCGATAATGAGAATAACGACAAATATAATAGATGACGTCAACCGATCACTTGGAATATTGACGAAATAGTCCTCATAGATACCATGAATCATCTCTGGAATTGAAGCCACAATCCCTGCAAAGATAATCATAGACACCCCGTTACCATATCCCTTATCAGTGATTTGCTCCCCTAGCCAAGTAACAATCATAGTACCTGCAGTCAGGATAATACCAATCGTAACAAAGACTTGAGGGGTTAGATCTGTCGTTAATAATTTTGCACCAGATAGAGTATTAAAACCAGCAGTGATTCCGATTGATTGCACAAACGCAAGTACAAGCGCAATATAACGAGTCGCTTGGTTTATCTTTCTCCGTCCTACTTCCCCCTGCTTGCCCCACTCTACAAACTTTGGAACAATATCCATTTGTAGCAATTGAACAACGATGGAAGCTGTGATATACGGACTCACACCGAGTGCAAAAACCGAGAAGTTCTTCATGGCATTCCCTGAAACTAAACTAAGCATGTTTAAGAAGGATAATCCACTCAAAGCTTCCAGACTTTTTGCATTCACACCTGGTACAGTAATACTAGTCCCGATACGGAAGACAAGTATGATAAAAATCGTAAAGAGAATTTTTGATCGTACTTTCTTAACCTTGAGGGCCTCTTTTAATAATTTAAAAAACATAGGTCACCTCTCTAGATGACTTCTACTGAACCACCTTTAGCAGTGATAGCTTCTTCAGCTGTTTTTGAGAATTTAGCTGCTTTCACAGTCAACTTCTTAGTCAACTCACCGTTACCAAGAATTTTAACGCCTGATTTCTCAGCCTTTACAATTCCTGCTTCGATAAGAACAACTGGAGTAACTTCAGTACCATCTTCAAAAACGTTCAATTGATCAAGATTTACAATTGCGTATTCTTTAGCGTTGATGTTAGTGAATCCACGTTTTGGAAGACGACGGAACAATGGAGTTTGTCCACCTTCAAAACCAAGGCGAACTCCGCCACCGCTACGAGCTTTTTGACCTTTTTGACCGCGACCAGATGTTTTACCGTTACCTGATGAAGTACCACGACCAACACGGTTACGTACTTTACGAGAACCTTCTGCAGGTTTCAATTCATGAAGTTTCATTATTTTTTCTCCTCTTTTGTAAAATGCTAGCGCCGATAAGAGAGAAAAGGTTGTCTCCCTTATCAACTCGCCTATACATTCGTCATCTTAGATGACTATATCTAGTTTTAGGGGATGAGTATTGCCACATCCCCTAAAAATTCATTAGTTTACTTCTTCAACTGTTACCAAGTGAGATACTGCAGTGATCATACCACGGATAGCAGCGTTGTCTTCTTTGATAACAGAGCTGTTCAATTTGCCAAGTCCAAGTGCTACAACAGTTTTACGTTGTGATGGAATGCGTCCGATTGGAGACTTAGTCAAAGTAATTTTAATTTGAGCCATTTTATCCCCTTTCTTATGCCAAATCAGAAACTGAAATACCACGAAGGGCAGCAACTTCTTCAGCGCGTTTCAATTGTTTCAAACCTTCAACAGTTGCACGAACAATGTTGATTGGAGTGTTAGAACCAAGTGATTTAGATGTAATATCTGCCACACCTGCCAATTCCACAACGGCACGAACTGCACCACCAGCGGCAACTCCAGAACCTTCTACAGCAGGTTTCAACAATACTTTAGCTCCACCAAATTCTGAAAGAACTTCGTGTGGGATTGTTGTTCCAACCATAGGAACTTCAATCAAGTTTTTCTTAGCATCTTCTACTGCTTTACGGATTGCTTCTGGAACTTCTTGAGCTTTACCAGTACCAAATCCTACGCGACCGTTGTGGTCACCAACAACAACAAGAGCTGCGAAACGAAGACGACGTCCACCTTTAACAACTTTTGTAACACGGTTGACAGCAACTACGCGTTCTTCTAATTCAACTGCATTGTCTTTAAATGCCATTTTCTAGTGTCCTCCTATTAGAATTTCAATCCGTTTTCACGAGCTGCATCAGCCAAAGCTTTCACACGTCCGTGATATAGATATCCACCGCGGTCGAACACCACTTCTGAAATACCTTTAGCATTTGCACGTTCTGCAACGAGTTTACCGACAGCAACGGCTTGTTCAGTTTTAGTTCCTTTTGAAACTTCTTTGTCAAGAGTTGAAGCACTTGCGAGCGTTACACCCGCTACGTCATCAATCACTTGAGCGTAGATGCCTGTATTAGAACGAAATACGTTCAAACGTGGGCGATCAGCAGTTCCAGAGAGTTTTCCGCGAACGCGACGGTGGCGTTTTTGGCGGAGTTTGTTTTTATCTGGTTTAGAAATCACAGTTTTCACCTCTTTAGTTTTAAATCGTGTGCTATGCACAAAGTTGGAAAATAGGTCGGTGGTTGAAAATCAACCACTCACCATTATTTACCTGTTTTACCTTCTTTAAGACGAACATATTCGCCAACGTAACGGATACCTTTACCTTTATATGGTTCTGGTGAGCGAAGGCTACGTACGTAAGCAGCTGTTTGACCAACTACTTCTTTTGAAATTCCGCTAACAACGATTGTTGTTGGGTTTGGAAGTTCAAAAGTAATTCCTTCTGGAGCTTCAACTTCATCTGGATGAGATTTACCAACAGCCAAAACAAGTTTTTTACCTTGAAGTTGTGCACGGTAACCAACCCCACGCATTTCAAGTTCTTTCTTGAATCCTTCTGATACACCAACAACCATGTTGTTCAAAAGGGCACGAGTAGTTCCGTGGATTGTTTTCATTTCTTTTGAATCGTTTGGACGGTGAAGAGTTACTTCAGTACCTTCCACACGAATTTCAATATCTTTTGAGAACTCACGAGTAAGTTCTCCTTTAGGTCCTTTTACAGTTACAACGTTGTCATTGTTAGTGAGTTCAACACCAGCAGGCAACACGATAACTTTATTACCAATACGTGACATGTTTATTTTCTCCTGTTAAATTGTCAGGCCAGAATGGCCAGTTTTCACGGGGGGCATTCGGATTAGAGCAAACCTAGTTTCTTTCGAAAGGCTTTGACAAACTCCTGATATTCTGTCAATACATCAATAGCCGCAGGACTATAACCAATTTCACATAAAAGAGATACAAGGTCATCTTTTGACAATTCAGCCAAAGCGTCTTCTGCAACAATAAGTTTTTCATTCAATTCAGTAGCTTTCATCTTTTTCTCCTAAACTAATTTACTCTCTATTTAGCTGATCAGTAAATCAGCTAAATTGAACACGAGCTATGGTCTGTGTGAAAAAGACAAATCTTCCTAGAGTGTTAACACTCTTTGTCAGATTTCCTATTTTCACATTGCCCATGACGCTCTTTGTATCTTGATTTTACCAAACGTAAGCGATAACTTCTCCACCAACGTTCTTTTGGCGAGCTTCTTTATCAGTAAGCAAACCTTCAGAAGTTGAAAGGATAGCAATTCCAAGCCCGTTAAGAACTTTTGGAAGATCTTCACGTTTTTTGTAGACACGAAGTCCTGGTTTAGAAACACGTTTCAAGTTAGTGATAACTTTTTCACCGTTTGGTCCGTATTTAAGGAAAACACGGATGATGCCTTGTTTGTCATCTTCGATGATTTCTACGTTCTTAACAAAACCTTCGCGTTTAAGGATTTCAGCAATCCCTTTTTTGATGTTTGATGCAGGTACTTCAAGTACTTCGTGTTTCGCTTGGTTAGCGTTACGAATACGAGTTAGGAAGTCTGCGATTGGGTCAGTCATAACCATTTTGTTTTTCTCCTCTTACTAGTAGTTTGCAAGTTGCACTTGCTAGTTAATGATTGAGCTGGGCTCAGATAGTATTGACACATTCAAATGAGAGAGCTCTTATTTGAACACGAGCTACAACCTAGGCAAAAAAGATAGATTTGTTTTGGAGCATCGCTCCTACACCAAATCTCCTATTTTTGCTGTGGTTGTTACGCTCTTTGTATCATGATATTACCAAGATGCTTTTGTTACACCAGGAATTTGTCCTTTGTAAGCTAATTCACGGAAGCAAACACGGCAAAGTTTAAATTTGCGGTAAACTGAATGTGGACGACCACATTTTTCACAACGAGTATAAGCTTGAGTAGAGAACTTCGCTGGACGTTTGTTCTTAGCAATCATTGATTTTTTAGCCATTAGATTTACCTCCTATATTATTTTGCAAAAGGCATTCCAAGGCCTGTAAGCAATGCACGTGACTCTTCGTCAGTGTTAGCAGTTGTTACGATAACGATGTCAAGACCACGAGTTTTGTCAACGTCATCAAAGTTGATTTCTGGGAAGATCAATTGTTCTTTCACACCAAGAGTGTAGTTTCCGCGTCCATCAAATGATTTTGTTGGAACACCGTGGAAGTCACGCACACGTGGAAGTGAAACTGAAACCAATTTGTCCAAGAATTCGTACATACGTTCACCACGAAGGGTAACTTTTGCACCGATCGCTACACCTTCACGAAGACGGAAGCCGGCGATTGATTTTTTAGCTTTAGTGATAAGTGGTTTTTGACCTGAGATAAGTGCCAATTCTTCAGCAGCTTTTTCAAGGCTTTTAGCGTTTGATACAGCTTCACCAACACCCATGTTCAAAACGATCTTATCTACTTTAGGCACAGCCATCACTGATGAGTAGTTGAATTGTTCTGTCAAAGCAGGAACTACTTCATTAAGATATTTTTCTTTTAAACGATTTGCCATTATACTTCTCCTTTCCTTCGTGATTAATCAAGCACTTCGCCTGATTTTTTGTTGTAGCGAACTTTTTTACCGTCTACAAATTTGTAACCAACACGACCAGCTACACCATTTTTGTCCAATACTTGAACATTTGATACGTGGATAGCTGCTTCTTTCTCGATGATACCACCTTGAGGAAGCTCGTTAGTTGGACGTTGGTGTTTCTTAACGATGTTAACACCTTCAACGATAACTTTGTTTACTTTTGGAAGGGCAGTAAGGACAACAGCTTCTGTTCCCTTATCTTTACCAGCGATTACGCGAACTTTGTCGCCTTTTTTTACAAACATTAGGTTTCTCCTTGATTTTTCTTACGCCCATAAGGGCACCCTAGCTTGAAGCTAGGGGACTAGTTTGTTTCTAAAAATTAAAGTACTTCTGGAGCAAGTGACACGATCTTCATGAAGCCACCTTCACGCAATTCACGTGCAACTGGGCCAAAGATACGTGTTCCGCGAGGAGTTTTGTCTTCACGGATGATAACTGCTGCGTTTTCGTCAAACTTGATATATGAACCATCAGCACGACGAGCACCTGATTTAGTACGAACGATAACAGCTTTTACAACGTCACCTTTTTTAACCGCACCACCAGGAGTAGCTTGTTTTACAGATGCCACAATGACATCACCGATGTTCGCAAATTTACGTTTAGAACCACCAAGAACTTTGATAGTCAAGATTTCGCGTGCACCGCTGTTGTCTGCGACTTTCAAACGAGTTTCTGTTTGAATCATTTCAGTTTTCTCCTTTCAGGCTTGATTAGATGATGACCGCTTCTTCAACAACTTCTACAAGACGGAAACGTTTTGTAGCTGAAAGCGGACGAGTTTCCATGATACGTACGATATCGCCTTCTTTGGCAACATTGTTTTCATCATGTGCTTTGTATTTTTTAGAGTAGTTAATACGTTTACCATAGACTGGGTGGTTACGTTTTGTTTCAACTACAACTGTGATTGTCTTGTCCATTTTGTCAGATACAACACGTCCAACAAGAACTTTACGATTATTGCGTTCCATTGAAATTTCTCCTTCCCTAGTCTATTATTTCGCTTCAGATTGAACTGTTTTGATACGAGCGATTTGTTTTTTAACTTCTTTCAAGCGAGCTGTTTGTTCCAATTGACCAGTAGCAGCTTGGAAACGAAGTTCAAACAATTCTTTTTTCAATTCGTTTTCGCGCTTCGCGAGTTCTTCTTGAGAAAGACCACGAAGTTCTTTAACAAATTCTTTTACTTCATTAAGTTTCATGCCTTCTCCTTATTCTGCTTCACGTTTTACGAATTTACATTTAACTGGCAATTTGTGGCTAGCAAGACGAAGCGCTTCGCGAGCGATCTCTTCAGATACACCAGCAACTTCAAACATCACTTTACCACGTTTAACTGGTGCTACCCAACCTTCAGGTGCCCCTTTACCAGATCCCATACGCACACCGATAGCTTTAGCAGTGTATGATTTGTGTGGGAAGATTTTAATCCAAACTTTACCACCACGTTTCATGTAACGAGTCATGGCGATACGAGCAGCTTCGATTTGGCGGTTAGTGATCCAGTGGCTAGTTGTAGCTTGAAGACCGTATTCACCGAATGCTACTTCTTTTCCACCTTTTGCTTCACCGCGCATTTTTCCACGGAATTCACGACGGTGTTTAACACGTTTAGGTACTAACATTGGTTATTTACCTCCTTTAGTGTTTTTACGAGCTGGAAGAACTTCACCACGGTAGATCCATACTTTAACACCAAGTTTACCGTATGTAGTATCTGCTTCTTCCCAAGCGTAATCGATATCTGCACGAAGTGTGTGAAGTGGAACAGTTCCTTCAGAGTATCCTTCAGCACGGGCGATATCTGCACCGTTCAAACGACCTGATACTTGAGTTTTGATTCCTTTAGCTCCAGCACGCATTGCACGTTGGATTGCTTGTTTTTGTGCACGACGGAAAGCAACACGTTGCTCCAATTGACGAGCAATTCCTTCACCTACAAGATGAGCATCCAAATCAGGTTGTTTGATTTCGATGATGTTGATGTGTACTTGTTTTCCAGTCAATTTGTTAAGTTTTGCACGGAGTGCATCAACGTTAGCGCCACCTTTACCGATAACCATACCTGGTTTAGCAGTGTGAAGTGAAACGTTAACTTTGTTTACTGCGCGTTCAATTTCGATAGTTGAAACTGCTGCGTCAGCAAGTTCTTTTTGAACGAATTTACGGATTGCAAGATCTTCATGAAGGTAATCCGCGTATTCTTTTTCAGCATACCATTTGGCATCCCAATCACGGATGATGCCGACACGCATACCAATTGGATGTACTTTTTGACCCACGATTTTACCTCCTTATTTTTCTGCAACAGCTACAGTGATGTGAGCTGTACGTTTGTTGATTGGTGAAGCTGAACCTTTCGCACGTGGACGGAAACGTTTCATAGTTGGTCCTTCGTTTGCGAATGCTTCAGATACTACCAAGTTAGCTTTATCCAAACCAAAGTTGTTTTCAGCGTTAGCTACAGCTGAGTTCAAAACTTTCAAGATGATTTCAGCAGCTTTGTTTGGAGTGAATGTCAAGATTGCAATAGCATCGGCTACGCTTTTACCACGGATGTTGTCAAGAACAAGACGTGATTTACGAGGTGAAACACGTACTGTACGAGCCATTGCTTTAGCTGAAGTAATTTCTGCCATTTATGTTCTCCTTATTTTCTACGTGTTTTCTTGTCGTCTGCAGCGTGACCTTTGTAAGTACGAGTTGGCGCAAATTCACCAAGTTTGTGACCTACCATGTCTTCTTGGATGTAAACAGGTACGTGTTTACGTCCGTCATAAACTGCAATAGTGTAACCAATGAAACTTGGGAAGATCGTTGAACGACGTGACCAAGTTTTGATAACTTTTTTCTTTTCGTCGTTAGCTTGAGCTTCAACTTTTTTCATCAAATGCTCATCGACGAAAGGTCCTTTTTTAAGACTGCGTCCCATTTTTATATTTTCTCCTTTAAATGTTGTACCACAGCGGCTTGCGCTCACATGGAGCGCTACCGAGCTGGCGGATTTACTAGATGCTTAAGCGACTAGTTTACTATTATTTCTCGTTGCGACGACGAACGATAAGTTTGTCAGATTTCGCTTTCTTGTTACGAGTTTTAAGACCAAGAGCAGGTTTGCCCCATGGAGTAGATGGTGCTTTACGACCAACTGGTGCTTTACCTTCACCACCACCGTGTGGGTGATCGTTAGGGTTCATTACAGAACCACGAACTGTTGGGCGGATACCTTTCCAACGGCTACGTCCTGCTTTACCAAGGTTCACAAGTCCATGTTGTTCGTTTCCGACAACACCAACTGTAGCACGACAAGTTCCAAGAATCATACGAACTTCGCCAGATTGAAGACGAACAAGAACGTATTTACCTTCTTGACCTAATACTTGAGCAGAAGCTCCAGCTGCACGGACCAATTCTCCACCACGACCTGGTTTCAACTCGATGTTGTGGATCAAAGTACCAACTGGGATGTTTGCAAGTGGAAGAGCGTTTCCGACTTTGATATCTGCTTCAGGACCTGAAACGATACGTTGACCAACTTCAAGACCTTTTGGAGCGATGATGTATGCTTTCACACCGTCAGTGTAGTGTACAAGAGCGATGTTTGCAGAACGGTTTGGATCGTACTCGATTGTTTTAACAACTGCTTCAACGTTGTCTTTGTTACGTTTGAAGTCAACCAAACGGTAGAAACGTTTGTGTCCACCACCTTGGTGACGAACAGTGATACGACCGTTGTTGTTACGACCAGCCTTGTTCTTCAAAGCAACAAGCAATGATTTTTCAGGAGTGCTTGTTGTGATTTCAGCGAAATCCAAAGAAGTCATATTACGGCGACCGTTTGTTGTTGGTTTATAAACACGAATTCCCACGATATTTCCTCCTTAGATTATTCAGCTTCAGCAGCAAACAACTCGATTGCTTTTGAATCAGCTGTAAGTGTGATGATAGCTTTTTTAGTTTTGTTAGTAAAACCAGTGTAACGTCCAACACGTTTCGCTTTTGGTTTTACGTTGATTGTGTTAACGTTGGCAACTTTAACACCTTCGAAAGCAGCTTCAACAGCTTGCTTGATCAAAAGTTTGTGTGCACGAGTGTCAACTTCAAATACATATTTTCCTGCTTCAAGTTGAGCCATTGAGCTTTCAGTGATGACAGGTTTTTTGATAACATCATACAAATTCATTATGCAAGAACCTCCTCGATTTTAGAGATAGCTGCTTGTGTGACAAGAAGTTTGTCGCTATTTGCGATGTCAAGAACACTTGCAGTTGTAGCAGTTGCAACTTTCACGTTTGGAAGGTTACGAGCTGAAAGAGCTGCGAATTCATTTCCTTCTTCAAGGATAACAAGAACTTTTGAATCGATGCTCAATGCTGCAAGAACTTTTGCAAATTCAGCAGTTTTTGGAGCTGTAAATGAAAGAGCGTCTACAGCTACGAATTTGTTTTCAGCAACTTTTTCAGAGTAAACTGATTTAAGAGCTAGGCGACGAACTTTTTGTGGAAGTTTGTAGCCGTATGAACGTGGAGTTGGTCCGAAGACAACACCACCACCACGCCATTGTGGTGAACGGATAGAACCTTGACGAGCACGTCCAGTTCCTTTTTGACGCCATGGTTTGCGTCCACCACCTGATACTGCAGAGCGGTTTTTAACAGCGTGTGTTCCTTGACGAAGGCTTGCGCGTTGGCTGATGATCACATCAAACACAACTGATTCATTTGGTTCGATACCAAATACTGCATCGTTAAGAACAACTTGGCCAGCTTCTTTACCAGTTTGGTCAAATAATGTTACGTTTGCCATTGTGACTGATTTCCCCTTTCTTTATTATTTACCAGCTTTAACTGCTGATTTGATAGTGATAAGAGATTTCTTAGCACCTGGTACGTTACCTTTGATAAGGATAACGTTCTTTTCTGGAACAACTTGTACAACTTCAAGGTTTTGAATTGTTACACGGTCGCCACCCATACGTCCTGCAAGGTTTTTACCTTTAAATACGCGGTTAGGTGCAACAGGTCCCATAGAACCTGGACGACGGTGGTAACGAGAACCGTGAGCCATTGGTCCACGTGATTGTCCGTGGCGTTTGATAACGCCTTGGAAACCTTTACCTTTAGAAGTACCAGTTACGTCAACAACGTCTCCAGCTGCGAATGTTTCAACTGTAATTTCAGCACCAACTTCCAAGCCTTCAACGTTTTTGAATTCACGAATGAAGCGCTTAGGAGCCGTGTTAGCTTTCGCTACATGTCCTTTAGCAGGTTTGTTGCTCAATACTTCGCGTTTGTCATCGAAACCAACTTGGATAGCGTTGTATCCATCTGTTTCAACAGTTTTAACTTGAAGAACAACGTTTGGAGTTGCTTCAATAACTGTTACAGGGATCAATTCGCCAGCTTCAGTGAAGATTTGAGTCATTCCCACTTTTTTCCCTAAGATTCCTTTTGTCATGAGAAAATAGTTCCTTTTCTATATTTTTTATTCAAAAAGTTTTTAACGAGCGTTTTTCATGCTCAAGGTATCAAGCTTTAGATTAAAGCTTGATTTCTACGTTTACACCACTTGGAAGGTCCAATTTCATCAACGCATCAACTGTTTTTTGAGTTGGGTTAACGATATCGATCAAACGTTTGTGTGTACGCATTTCAAATTGTTCGCGAGAGTCTTTGTATTTGTGAGTCGCACGAATGATTGTGTAGAGGCTACGCTCAGTTGGAAGTGGGATTGGACCCGCAACTTGTGCACCTGTACGAGTAGCTGATTCTACGATTTTTGCAGCCGCTGTGTCAAGCGTACGGTGTTCGTAAGCTTTCAAACGGATACGGATTTTTTTGTTTGCCATCTTTTTCTCCTTTTCGTCTATTTAAGATAATAGGCTAGCTCCACAAGAAAACCGACGCGTGTTGCGTGGCAATGCAACCGAGCGTGTCGCAACCTCTTGCATCAAAGCTAAGGCTGTAATTTACAGCACCATAATAGAATAACACAAAGCCCCTGCGATTGCAAGGGATTTGTTAGCTTTTTTTCGTTTTTTTAGGATGAAACTGTTTTCCTACTTCATATTCCTATAATTACTGATTTACAACTATAAAAATCAATCTTTTCTTCTATATAATACGAGTCATTTTGACTTCAAATTTATCTTCTGATTGATTCACTAAGATGTCCGCTTTAGACTCGGTTTCTCTATAGTATCGCAGATACTGCTCCCGTCTCATCTGATGGCTAGCTAATACAAAAGATACATCGCGATTTCTCATTGTCGTATCTCGAGCCAGACGCCTCTTTAACTCTGTTTCTTCATCCGTGTAGAAACAGATGGTTTTATCAAAGAGCTTCTTGGGTAGAAAGCCCACAGACATCCCTTCAACAATCAGAATTGGTTTTGCTCCAGACAAGATCTCGCTAGCCTTCCACGGTTCATCGATTGTTAAGACATCCATACCTGCCTGCAAGGCGAGAATATCTCTCTGCAAACTTGCCAGTTCATGTGCCACCGGCAGACAAGCTGTCACCTTTTGCTCTGTCGCTTGCTTTGGTACTACCAGATGACGGTCTGAGGTAATATAGGGATCTGTTTCTAGTAAATTTACTTTTGTAGAATCTAAAGCTTGGTACAATTCCTGTGCAAAGGTTGATTTACCCGAAGTCCCCTGACCGTAGATCCCTAGCGTCCTAACTCTTCCCGTTTCGATCTCTGAAACCAGTTGTCCTATCAGGTCTTTTTTCTTCATTCTCTCTTCACCTGTTCATAGCTTTCTTTTCCGTCATTGAGCTTGTCCCAAATCACCACTTTCCCACTTTTGAGGGATTTTTGCACATCGATAATTCGTTGATTAGAAGACCCTCGAAACTGGAGCATGAGATTGCGCTTGCTTTTATCATACCGTCCATCGACAAGGATGTCAATCAGCGACAAGAGTTCCAGTTTATCTGGAGTTTCCAGCATCATTTCCTCCCACGTGTAGCCCGTCCAGGACCAGATGTCTTTATCTGGCAATTCCTTTCGAATGCGCTTAACGAGCGGCAAGAGGATCCCTGTATTAAGAAAAGGTTCTCCTCCCAGCAGGGTCAATCCTTGAACATAGGGTTGGGCAAGGTCTTCCATGATTTGTTCTTCTAATTCTGCCGTATAGAGAATACCTGCGTTGAAAGACCAAGTCGCAACATTATAGCACCCCTCGCAGTGAAACATGCAACCTGATACATAGAGAGAGTTGCGCACACCTTCTCCATCGACAAAGTTAAAGGCCTTGTAATCAATGATTCGCCCTTTACTAAGTTCCTCACTTTTCCATTCACCTGGTTTTGGTGTATTCCATGTCATCCTTTTACTCCAAATCTATCCAGTAACGTTCTACGCCATTGCGAACGTCCTCAAACACCCCACCATTAGCTAAGATAACAGCTCGGCTTGTTGGATTTTCTGTGCTACAAGTCACTAAAGCTCGTTTAATATTCTTTCCCTTAGCAACTTGTAGACCTTGTCGGAGGGATTCTTTGGCATAACCCTTACCTCTTTCAGATGGACGAATGGAGTAGCCAATATGGCCCCCATTTTCTAGTAAGTAGTCATTTAATCGGAGACGAAGATTGAGAAAGCCAAGAGCCTGGCCTGCTACGTCAAAACTAATCAGCTGGATAGCAGGAACCCAGTTTTCAGGAATATTGAGTCCCGCTTCCGCTTGAAGATTTTCTTCTAGCCACTCTTCATAAACAAAATTGTTGGCGTTCCAAAACCCACCATCGTGGGCTGATTGAGTCTGTTCAAACTCTACCATCATCTCTAAAACTGTTTCTTTATCTGCCAATGTTGGTCTGCGTAGTATCATTTTTACCTCCAATTAAGAGAAAAGTGAGAGCAGACTCTCACTTTTATTTTTTCTTGTTCTTGTTTAAAAACTGTTCTCTGAGGTTGAGCAAGCGTTCTTTTTTACCTGTTCCACCTTTAGAGTGTTTCACGTGATAACGGGTCACTTGTGCGCGTCCCTTATCGTCTAATTGGTACTTCCCCATTCTATTTCCTTCTAATTTGTTACTTCATGTCCGGCTGTTTTAATAGTTGAACCGTTCATGTGTTTGACACGCGCAGCGATTTCCTTGTGGCGTCCATTAACCATCGGACGCGCTTGAGGATTTCCCAGATAACCACACGTACGTTTGACAACGTCCACTGTTTTAGGGTCGCTATTACCACAGTTTGGACAAGCAAATCCTCTTTCAGTTGGTTCAAAATCCCCTTCAAAGTCACACTTGTAGCAACGATCAATCGGGGTATTGGTTCCTAGATAGCCGACACGGTCATAGGCATAGTCCCAAACAGCTTCCAAGGCTTTAGGATTTTGCTGAAGAACTGGATACTCACAATAATGGATGAAACCACCTGACGCACCTGCTTCTGGGTAAACTTTCTCAAAGTCTAATTTTTCAAACGGTGTTGGATTTTTACGGACATCATAGTGGAACGAGTTGGTGTAGTATTCCTTATCTGTGATATCAGGAATAGAACCGAACTTTTCTGTATCCAAGCGGCAGAAGCGATCTGTTAGACTTTCAGACGGTGTTGAGTAGATAGAGAAATGGTAGCCATATTGGTCAGACCACTCTTCTACACGGCGTTTCATATCGCGAATGATATCCAGCGTAAATTCCTTGGCTTCTGGATTGCTTTCCCAGCTATTTCCAAAGAAGACAGTAGCCACTTCGTACAAACCGATGTAGCCCAGCGAAACTGTCGCACGGCGATTCTTAAAGAGCTGATCAACGCTCTCGTCTTTTCCAAGACGGCGTCCGAAGGCCCCGTACTGATAGAGAATGGGGGCGTTTGCTGGTGTTGCTTCCTTGGTTCGTTCAACACGATAAACTAGAGCATCTTCTGCGATGTTCATCCGCTCGTTGAAGATTTCCCAGAACTTATTCATGTCGCCCTCAGACTCGAGGGCGATACGAGGCAAATTGACCGTCACAACACCTAGATTCATCCGACCTGAATTGACCTCAACACCATTTTCATCTTTCCAGCCTTGGAGGAAGGAGCGACAACCCATAGGAACCTTGAAAGAACCAGTCAACTCGATAATCTTATCGTAGGACAAGACATCAGGGTACATCCGCTTGGTTGCACACTCGAGGGCCAACTGTTTGATGTCATAGTTTGGAGTTCCTTCTTCCAAGTTAAGGCCTCTTTTAAGCGTAAAGATGAGTTTAGGGAAGATGGCTGTGCGGTGTTCTGAACCAAGCCCCTTGATACGAATGGTCAAGATAGCTTTTTGAATTTCCCGTTCAAAACGACTAGTTCCTAGACCAAAACCTAGAGAAGTAAAAGGTGTTTGCCCATTTGAAGTGAAGAGAGTGTTGATTTCATACTCAAGAGATTGCATGGCATCGTAGATATCTTTTTGCGTTTTCTTCCATGCGTAATCTTCCCGTTTTTCAGGCAAGACCCACTCTTCCGCATCCTTTAGGTGTTTTTGGTAATTCTTCTCTGCATAAGGAGCCAAGACTTCATCGATACGGTCAGCTGAGCAACCCCCGTACTGGCTAGAAGCAACATTGGCGATGATTTGTGAAATCTGAGCTGTCGCAGTCTGGATAGACTTGGGACTCTCTACCTCTGCATTTCCAATCTTAAAACCATTTTCTAGCATGCCTTTAAAATCAATCAAACAGCAGTTGGTCATCGGAGTATAGGGGCTGTAGTCCAAGTCATGATAGTGGATATCCCCTTTTTGATGAGCATTGGCTACGTGCTTAGGAAGCATTTGCAGTCCGATTGATTTCCCAACAATCCCCGCTGTCAAATCACGCTGGGTATTAAAGACATCACTGTCTTTATTAGCATTTTCATTGACAACTGCTTGATCTTTATTGAGAAGTTTATGGATACTAAAGTTGATATCTGTCGCTTTTGAGCGCTCAAAATCCCTTTGTGTCCGATAAGTGATATACTCCTCAGCCAGCGCATATTCTTTGGCTTCAAGGAGTTCATGCTCTACGACATTTTGAATTTCGTAAATCTTGACACCTTGAGGGAAGCGACTGTGAATTTCAGTCACGATTCTTTCAACTAGACCATTTAGGCGTTTTTCTACTAGAGGCGTAAGGTCCATAACCTTTTCCGCCGCCTTGTGGAGAGCCTTGTCAATCTTGTCTACATCAAACACCACACGTCTACCATCTCGTTTTTCAACGAACAAGGTGGGAACGGTTGCAAGCTTTTCTTCTAATACAATCATATCCATGCTCTTTTCTAAAATGTTGTTCTATGAAGTATTATACCACTCTAAAAATAAAAATCAATATCTTGTGTTAAAAATCCTAAAAATTTTAAAATTCCACAAGATATTGATTTGTTATTTGGATTTATAAAGTTTGAACTCGCTAGTATCTGTCTGAACAAGCTCGTATTTTTCACTAAGTAGGCTCTCTACATCCGACCACAAGGCAACCTTTTGATTGACCAAAATCATCTTCGGTTGATTTTTTTTCAAGTCATTGACTAGTTTCGTTTTATTCTCGTCGCTTGCAGTATAGAGTGTTGGTGTCACTAGAGAGCTTGGTGCCAAGCGTTCACTTGCGCGGTAGAAATCTGGCCGATTATCCCAAGCATAGACACGATCCTCGGAACTCGTTTGCTGTTTGACCAAGCTAGCAAGCTGCTCGCGTTCCTGATAAGTACTTGGATGCGAAATATAGCGACTCAAAACAGGTAGGAAAAGTAAATAAACTATCGCAACTAATGGTAGATAGAAATTTCCCTTGAGGTAGCGACCAAAGAGTGATGAAGAGCGGACTCTTCGTCTACTACGACTGATACGATCAGGGCTTCCTTCTTTGATGTTGGTTAACAATAACAATGTCAGAAAGGGCAAAATCGCTGCCAAACGTGAGCCATGCAAAGGTTCTTTTGAAAGAATTAACAAAGCAAGAGTTACCAGTAAACCTAAAATAGCGCCTATTGAGATAGCAAATTGCTGAGCTGACTTGGTCTGAAACAATCCTGAAAAGATCAATGTCAGAATCCCAACACCGATGGATAGCAAACCATAGAAAGCAGCATTCTCCATAAGATTGGCATTTGAAAATAGACTAAGCGTATCTATTGGATACAAAGTATGGCTAATCGCATCACCAAAAGTTCCTGTTAAGACTGTATAGTAGCCAATTGGATAAAAAAGGAGAGAAAATCCTAGAGCTGATGCGAAAAATTGATACAAACCATGAACAAATTTACGCTTGGCAATATTAAATCCAAACAAACTCAGGGCAAGTGTGGCTGCAAACAAGGCTGTGGGAATAGGTGATAGGAAGAAAGCTAGTGCTAAACTCATCCCAACTCGCAAGAAACCTTTATCGTTACTTGGATCATCCAGATAGTCAGTCACTAGGCTAAAACTATAAAATAGAAAAGGCAAGGCCACAGCCACTGCATAGCTACCACCAAATCCCAGACTGCCCACAAGCAGATAAAAAACCAATAAAAGCTGTCTAGCTTGCTCTCCCTGACCTGTCAAAGTATCTGCGGATTTAAATAGAAAAACACCAGCTCCGAACAAGGCCAACCACTCCACCAAAGCAAAAAGAATACTCCCTTGAGAGAGATAGATTAGTACGTAATAAAGCAGTCCATTTGAACCATAATAATCCGTGTAAATCTGCCCACTCTGATGTAGCGCCCAACCAGTATAAAGATCTTGCATCTGTTGGGGGCTCGCCAAACCAAAGATCAGAGGCAACATGACAGAAACAGCTGTAGCAGCCAGACTCCAAATTGCCATACTAAAAAATGGAAGCGGAGTTCGTTTCTTCTTACCTCGCTCCAGTCCAAATTCAGACTCTTGATCCAGCCGTTCCCGATACTGGTATCGAAATTCTTCTAGCTGTTCGTCTTTTTCCTCGTATACGTTCATTCAATTTCTCCTAGTAAGTTTATCTGTTTTAGTATATCAAAATCTTACAGGAATGTCAGCTAGGGATTGATATTTCCTTAACTTCTTATCTAGCTCAGCATAGCGTTCAATCTCTCGAAAACGGTGTAAACTGCTTGTTTGAAACTCTAGGATAAAATCATATTCTTTTTGATTTAGCATTTTCATCCTCCTGCTTATCTATTCGCAAAAAGACAAAAATAAGATCCAGCCTTGGGCTAGATCTTGGTGGATAGTTAGAGCATGGGCGCAAACAACTGGACAATTTCCTTGATTAAGCTTTGATACCAGCTGGTTTTGATTGTGTGGGGATAAATTTCTTGAGAAACTTTAAAAATCTCTTCGAAGTCCCTCTCAATATCGATGATAGACTGCGTTCTATAAAGTAAAACGGCATTTTCATAGTGGTGAAGCAAGCTACGATAATCAAAATTGATGGTTCCCACAGTAGCCACCTCTCCATCGACAAGCATTTGCTTGCTATGAAGAAATCCAGGACTGTACTCGTAAATGCGAACTCCAGCAGACAACAAGTCAGGATAGGCTCCGCGAGTAACTAACTGAATAACCTTCTTATCTGGGATACAAGGCGTCACAATTCGCACATCTACCCCTCTCAATGCTGCATTTTTGATACTTTCAGTTAGATCATAGTCAGTGATCAGATAGGGAGTCGTGATATAGACGTAATCTGTAGCTTGATTGATAAGATTTTGATAGACCGTTTTTCCAACTTGAGCTCGGTAGATGGGTTTTGGCCCGCTACTATAGGGAATACAGAGCCCCATCCCATCTTTTGGTTGATTTTCGAGATGGTATTGGTCAAAGTCACTAATTTCTCCACGATTGATATACCAGGTAGATAAAAAGAGTCTAGTAAAAGCCTTGACTGCTGGTCCATCCAGACAAATACCGCTATCCTTCCAATAACCAAAGCGTTCGATATGGTTGATATACTCATCCGCCAGATTAACACCACCTGTATAGGCAATTTGACCATCGATAATCATGATTTTACGGTGATCACGGTTGTTATAAGCAACGGTCAAGCGTGGAATCACCTTGTTAAATTTGTGGGCTTCAATCCCTCGACCACGAAGCTGGATGGTGTAATCTCCAGGCAAGGTTGCCATACAACCAATATCATCATAGAGGAGCTTAACTTCTACTCCTTGAGCAGCCTTTTCTTCCAAAATCTCTAAAATACTATTCCACATCAAACCTTCTTCGATGATATAGTATTCGAGAAAGATAAACTTCTCCGCTTTTTTGAGATCCTCCAACATCTGGCGCCACATGCTTTCCCCTGAAGGGAAGAAATGGGTATCTGTTCGATTATAGACATCCGCATTCGTATCCATGCTAAGGAGAGATTTGATGACTCCGTAAGCCGACTTATCCTCTTCCTTTAACTCCAAACGGAGGGCTCTGCTATTGTCCTCTCGGTCAACCATTGATTGGAGCTGCTTTAGCTGCTTCATTTCTTTTTTCGATAAACGGCGTTCTCCAAACATGATATAGAGCAAGGGACCAAATACTGGTACAAAGGCCACTAACAACCATGTTACCTTACTTTCAGGATTCATAGATCGATTAACAATCGATACAATAGTCGCTAAGCTTACTAAAATGACAAGGATAATCCAGAGAATCGGAGCCATCTGTCCTAGATAGAGAAATAAACCAAAGACGAGAATCAACTCCGTCAACATGATGGCAATACTAAAACCATACTTAGACATGAGTAGCTGCATTTTTCTAGCTGTCATACATCCCCTTTCTTTTCTAACATCTCCCTAAGTGCTTGCTAAACTAATATTTCTACTAGTATACCTCAGTTCAGGGGTAGATGGCAACCGTTTACCTTTGCTCAAGTTCCAGTCGTTTCGTGTTTAGGTAATTGTTACAGTTTCAGAGCCAACATATTGACCGTCATACCAGCTGCAGTCCCCATAAGGTAGACGACATCTCCCTCCTTGATAAGTCCATGCTCCAAAGAATAAGCCAAGCCAAACGGTACAGAGACTGACACCATATTTCCATAGTCAGTGACGAGATTGAGGTACTGATCCTCAGCCACACCTAGTTTTTCCATAACCAAAGGAAGAGCACGACTTGCTTGGTGAGGAATGATATAGTCCACGTCTGCCAAGGCTAGCTGTGTTTTTTCTTGAAACTCTTCAAACATGACTGGGATTTTACGAGCAGACAAGAGGAGGATTTTCTTCCCCTTCATGTCAAACATATAGTTGGTCTTCGTCGCTTCAGAGTACTCTTTTGGTTGAAAAGAAGTCAGACCTCCACGAATCTCCGTATCGTGAGCTCCTTCCGACCAAGTACGTTGGAGACTAGCAATGATACCTTTTTCCTGATGACTTTTTTGGAAAATAAAGGCTGCCGCCCCATCACTAAAGAGTTCAAAACTTTCTTTTTGCTTGGGATTGAGCCCTAAACTACCAACCTCACTAGACACAATCAAGACACGATTGTATTCACCTGCCTCAATCAAGTGGGACATAGTCGATAGAGCAGAAATAAAGCTGGTACAGGTCGTATTGATATCCATAGCCGGGATTGAGAGTCCTTTGGCCACGCGCTCATGAATCAAGGCTGCTGTACATGGAATAGGCTGGACTCCAACGGCACTCGCTGATACAAGACAATCGATATCTTTAATATCCAGATTTGCATGTTCAAGTGCACGCTGGATAGCTCCTTCTGCCAAGTCAAGTTGCGTTTCTTCATTTTCAACTACACGATAACGAGTCTGGTCTTTAAATTGCACTGTATGCTTTGGAAGGCAAATGCCATAACCTGCGATTTCTACATGTCTTTTTACTTCTGTCATTGTCTTTTTTCCTTTCATAAACGTTGGATACGTTTGAGTTTACGGCTAGTATCCCAGTGATAATCTGAAAATTGGATTTGAGGAACTATGAACTCTTTTTGCTGGGCCAAGAGTTGGAACTGAGCTAGAATAGCTGCCTCTAAATCCTCATCTCGTCGGCTTAGACAAACTTCCACTAATTTCTCGGAATGTTGCTTAACTTGGTAATCTCCTACATTCTCCACAAAGAGGATGCAGCGCCTGATAAAGTCTGGATAGATAGTTACCTGTCCCCCTTCCAGTCCTTCAAAGTAGAAGATGTCGTCAGAGCGTCCTTCGACCTTGTCAATCCGTGTATAGCAGTAGCCACAGGGACAAGGCTCCGGATTTTCAACCAAGATATCATTGAGCTGGTAGCGATAAACAGGCTGACTGCTTCTTTTAAAGTCCGTAATCACTGGATAAAAACGGCGGTCATCTAGATACTGCTTTTCTACAAAGATAATGTCTTCGTTGAGATGCAGATTGCCAGCTGAGCAAGTGCAGGCTAAGAAACCTTCAGTCGCCTGATAAACTTGGTCAATGATGGACAGAGAAAAGGCTTCTGCGATCCGTTCCCTATCACTATCTTCCAAGATTTCTGCCACCGAAACGATTTTTTGTGGGTGAATGGCTAACTCTCCAGCTGTGAGGCGCTTGCTCAATTCAAGCAACATAGAGGCTGGTGCCACCACAATAGTTGGTTGGTAGCTATTGAGACGCCCGATATGCTCATCTGTATGTTTAAAAATATCAAAATACTCTAAACGAATGAGGGCCGTATTGATAGTCTGATAGAGTTCATTATCAGCTCTCAGGAAAAAGGCGATGCGGTGTCCAAAAAGCTGCCCCTTGGGCAACATCTTTGCCAAGATAGCCGCAGCCCACATACTTCGCTCTTTCTCTGTTGTGATAAAGAGCCCCCGATGTCCAGACGTCCCTGAAGACAGACCGACGGCCACTTCCCCTTTAAGTTCAGTGAAGTCACGGGTCTTCTCACTTTCAATAGCTAAGGATAAGGCTTCATCACGATCCACTCCTTGGGTGTTGAGCTCATTGAAATGTTCCATCATAAAAGCCTTGTCCATATGGCCAAAGTCGCTAGGAACCTCATTTTTAAAGTAAGGAGACTCTCGCTTTAAAAAGTCCATATAGTTGGTTAATTGCTTTTTCTGATAGTTTTCTAAAGCTTCTCGAGATTTGAAATGATGAAGCCATCGAGTTTGGATAAAGGTTTTAAGAAAGGTTATTTTTTTCATGTAAGATTGACTCTATCCTTTCTACAGGATCATGGCTAACAACTACCTTGATACCGGCCTTTAAAACTTTCTCCAGAAACTCTGTCCCCCTGATATAGTCGGCCTTGTTATCTTGAACCAAGGAAGGAATCAAGTGCATCTGCTTGGTATAAGGTAAGAGGTCAATCCCCCAACAGAGGTCTGCTGCAATGAGGAGATTAAAGTCTGGAAAATATAGACAGGCTTGCCCTCTAGCATGCCCGTCAACAGAAGCAACTAGGATACTGCCATCTCCAAAAAGATCACAAATCGGACGATAGGGAAAAGTTGAATCTTGCTGGTCAGCTCTGATAATGGTTAGATTTTTTTCAAAAGAAGTTGGTAGAAATTCCTTGAAAATCAGGTCTTTCAGCTTGGGTTTCTGGTAAACTTCATACACTTCCTGCGTCAGGATAAAGGTCGCATGAGGAAAGAAGCTAACTCCTCCCAGATGATCTGGATGTAGATGAGATAGGATGACATAATTTATTTCTTCTGGTTTGATTCCTTTTGCTTCCAGCAAACGTGAAATTTGGTCCTTCTCCGTCATTTGAACAGGTGTTCCCAAACGATAGAAACCATAGCGAAGCTTCGTCTTAATATCATAGTGATAGCCTGTGTCATAGAGGAGATAGCCCTTGTCCCTGTGTTTGATAAGAAAAACACCTGCTGGAAAGGTCATCTTTTGATTCTTGACTCCCTTAAATAGCAAACCTGTGTAGCTGGTACAGTAGCCTGCTGGGAAATAATCAATACTTTCGATAATCTTGGACATATTGTTCAATCCCTTCCGAAATACTGATTTGAGGGCGATAACCCAAGTCTCGCTCCGCCTTGCTGATATCCAGCGTCTGACTATAACGGAGCAGATAATAGGTATAGCGTGTTAGAGCCGGTTCACCTTTGAGTTTCAAGACCTTATACAGAAACTCTAAACTACTGGCAATAACTGAAAGAAGAGGAGCCGGCACTTTTCTGTATGTTATCGGATAGCCCAACCCTCTCAAAGTTTCTTCAATCAAATCCTTAAAGGCTCTTGGTTCCCCATTGGTAATATTATAAACTTCACCACTAGCTTGAGGGGCCTCTAGTGCCAAGCGAATGGCCAGAGCGACATTTTCCACACAGGTCATATCCATGAGCTGACGACCGTCCCCTATCAAGGGAATACCAATCTTCTGACTGAGTTTGAGAACTCGGGGCAAAATACTGGTATCCCCAATCCCAAAAAGCCCACGAGGTCGTAAGATAATGCTCGGAACATCGGGATAATCCTTAAACAGCTTCTCCGAAGCCAGTTTACTGCGAATGTAGTTGTTCAGATTATTTTCCTGAGGCGCATCGCTTTCTTTGATAGCTAGCTGATCTCGAGGAGCAGCATAGATGCTCGGCGATGATACATAAACCAAACGCTGAATCCCCGCCTCCCGACAAGCCTCCAGAACATACTTGGTTCCCAAGACATTTGTCTGGTAGAAGTCCTCCCAAGGTCCCCAAACGGTAGAAAGAGCACCCGCATGCACAACCATGTCCATCTCTTGACAAGCCTGAGCTAAGTCCTCTTGTTTGGTCAAATCTCCCTGAAAAAATGCCACAGTAGAAGTTTCTAAAGACTGACCCACCTTGCGATTGCGTCCAAAAGCGCGTACCTGATAACCCGACTGACTGAGCTCTTCAACAACATACTTACCTAGAAAGCCCGTAGCACCTGTTACCAATACTTTCTTCATTTTTTTACTTCTCCTTGTCCCCTAAGAGTCGATGTATTTCGCTCTTCAGAATCTCTGTTGGCTGATAGATTTGAGCTGCGCGACTGAGTTTGTTCAAGTCTGACCAGTCATCTCTAGCCAATAGCTTATCAAAAGCGCGTCCAATTGCTTCCGTATCCTCTCGTTTAGCAGTCAGGGCAATCCCCGCCTCTAAGCCACGAACCGCATAGTCATACTGATCATAGTCATGAGGGAGAATCAAGGCAGGCTTGCCATAGATGATACATTGGTAAAAAATACCCGCCCCGCCATGATGAATCACATAATCCATCTGAGGAATGTATTCCTTATAGGGAAGATAGGAGACCACAGAAACATTGTCCATGAGCACCTCACATCGGAAGTCTTGTCCACCAAACCCCAGAGTCACAAAGAAGTGACAGTCTGGATGTGCTTTTGCCAATTGTTGGGTCTGGTAGAGGAGGTTGTCTTTAGCCCATGATAGCTGAGTGCCGCAGGAGACAAGGACCTTCTTATAACCTGCATAAGGAGACAAATCGAGAGGGTAATTTTCTGCCCTCTCAATCGAAGAGCCAAAAGGTCCCACCCAAAGATAGTGCTCTGGAAAACCACTTTTCAGCTCCAACTCTTTCATCCCAATCCCCAAGATGGAATAGGGTGAATAGATGGTTTCCTGATCTTTCTTATTGTAGAGCTTAAAATCGTAACGTTTCAAGCGTTCTCTCAATAAAAAGGTTACGATTCGTTTCCCTAAACGAGTCACTTTTCTTCCTAGCCATTGCTGAGTAGACTGAAAAGGATTCTTTGGACTGCCCATTCCTCCAAAGAAACAAGGTGCCCCATCTGTCGTTTCAATGGCAAACTGTGTCGCCATAGTGGTAATCCAAGGAATATTCAACTGCTCCGCTACGAATCCTCCAGAGAGGGTTATAAAGTCCGCAATCACAATATCAGGTCGATTTTCCTGCCACTCTTGGACTAGTTGGTCAGACACCACATTGATCAAATCAAGACTAGCTGACAACTGTCGATAAGCAGAAATAAGGTTTAACTGCCCTTCATTGTTGGCTACACGCTCAAACTCATCTACACAATGTTCTAAAATGGGAATCACCCGGAATCCCATCTCCTCTGCTACAGTTTTTCGTTGCGGTCCTGTAAATAATCGAATCTCATACAAGGGATCCTTCAACAAGGGGGCGAGCAGATTCAGGGTCGGGAAGAGATGCCCACTTAAGGGCACTACAACCACATCAATTTTGATTTTTCTCATATGTCTAGAATAGCAAATTTTTAAAAAAAGAACTACCAAAATGATAGTTCTTTCCAGCATTATTTAGCTTCTTTTCACTTTACGAATTAGAAGAGTTCTTTGTAGAGAGCAATTGTTTCTTCCAAGGTTGGCATAAATGGATTTCCAGGTGCACAGGCATCAATCAAGGCATTCTTAGAAAGGTAATCAAAGTCAAAGTCTTTTTCGTCGATACCTAGTTCAGTGAGTTTCTTAGGAATACCAACGGTTTCAGATAGTTTTTCAATTTCAGCAATAGCATAGTCAGCACATTCTTCATCAGTTTTCCCTTCAACATGAAGTCCCAAAGCCTTGGCTACATTGCGGAAAGCTTCTGGTACACGTTTGGCATTTTCACGTTCTACAACTGGAAGAAGCATGGCACAGCAGACACCGTGCGGTAAATTATACACTGCACCGAGCTGGTGAGCCATTGAGTGAACGTAGCCCAAACCAGCATTGTTAAAGCTCATACCACCGAGGAAGATAGCATTGACCATCGCCTCACGCGCTTCAATATCTTGTCCGTTAGCCACAGCACGAGGGAGGTACTCCTTGATGAGTTCAATGGCTCCGATAGATAGTTTCTTGGTTACATCATAGGCACCCGGTGTTACCAAGGCTTCGACAGCGTGGGTAAGAGCATCCATACCTGTTGCTGCTGTCAATCCTTTCGGTTTTGAAAGCATGAGTTCTGGATCATTGACAGAGATGAGGGCCAAGCTGTTCTTATCTACCATTACCATCTTGACTTTGCGTTCTTCGTCAGTAATCACATAGTTGATGGTGATTTCTGCAGAAGTTCCAGCTGTTGTATTGATCGCAACCACTGGCAACCCTTTTTTAGCAGACTTGTGGAGACCCTCATAGTCTTGCGGTTTTCCACCATTTGTCGCAATGATAGAGATACAACTAGCCGCATCCTGAGGAGATCCTCCCCCAAGACTAATGATGAAGTCACATCCATGCTCCTTCAAAGCAGCCACCCCGTCTTTGACGTTCTTACAAGTCGGATTTGGCTCGACATCGCTAAAGATCACATATTCGATCCCTTCAGCATCTAATGGTTTTAGGACTTTGGGTAAAATATCACTGCCTTCGATGAACTTATCTGTCACCAAGAGAGCCTTCTTATACCCCAGTTCCTTGATATACGGACCTACTTCATTTACAACACCTTTACCAATAAGGTTAACTGATGGAACGTAAAATGTAGCCATATGTTTTTCCTCCTTCGCCTTTGCGCTATTTGATTATTTACCTTAAGTATACGACCTCAGTATAAGTTTTACAAATATTTGTAAGCGTTTTAAGTAAAAAGTTAGTAAAGAACAGCCAGCCCTTTTTTCAAGAAAAAAGCTCCAAAAAGATAGCTTTCATCTCATTGGAACTTTTACTTAATCATTATTGCTTAGTTAATACCACTCGGTCAGATACCTCTCGGTCCATATCGTCGATAATCAATTGATTACCATTAACTGCGTAATTCTTGACATCATCACCGATGATGACACGTTGATTTTCCGGCTCAAAACTAACTTGTTTGATTTCCTTATCTCCATCTGGTTCGACCTCAGTCCAGGTACCAGTTTTGCCTGTTACAACAAGAGTGATTTGGTCATTCTCATCTTTTCCAGTATAGGCACCATCAATGTTTGTAGGTTGAGCAACAGTAGCGTCCTGACTTGAGGACGCTTGTGGTTGACTAGCACTTGTAGCAGCGCTAGAAGATGATTCTTGTTGAGAAGATGATTGCTGAGTAGATTGCTGGGTAGGTGCTTGTGTCTTAGATCCACAAGCTGCTAAAAGACTAAGAATTGCTAGGGAAGCAATAGAAAGTGTGAATGTTTTCGTTTTCATAGCGATTTCCTTTCTTTTGTGCCAATATTTTGCTGGAAGAGTTTCCAGATGTACCTCCTACCTCCAGTATAGCAACTTAAACCTAGACGGTCAACTAATCCCATCGCTTCCTACTAAACTCGCTCGTACTTCCGAGATAAAGTAGAGGGATCCCGTCACGAAAAGCAGATCCTGGTCATTGGCTCTTTCTTCAAATTCGCTGATAAAATCGCCATAGGAAGGAATCAAATCGTAACCCGCCACATCCTTTTCATCCAGAGAGCCTTGGTAGTCAAAGCCTGTTACCTTAAGTTCCACCTGAGGCAACTGCTCAGATAGATAGCCTAACATTCCTTGATAATCCTTGCGTTTAAGGGCACCAAAAAGAATGTGAACTTGATAGCCTTGCTGGATTTTCCCTTGGATAAACTCGAACAGACGGGTTAAGGCTGGCAGATTGTGAGCCCCGTCTAGGTAGATATGCGGACGAATCCGTTCCAATCGACCTGACCAGTGAGTCTCTTTCAATGCCTGTCTGACAAGCTCTTCTTCGACCCTTTCACCTCTTGACGCCATAAATAGAAGAAAGGTTTGTAAAGCCAAGGCGGCATTTTCTTGCTGATAGGTACCTTCCAAACCGATTTCGAGCTGTGAAAAGCTTGCTAGCTTACTTGAAAAATCCCCCGCATTCAAGACGAAGTCTCGTCCAGCTTGATAAAGTTCAACAGCTAACTCTCTTGCTCTTTTGTGACAGACAAGCTCCGCTTCTGGAGCAAGCTTGGCAATGACTGCCTTCTTGCCAGCCTTGAAGATACCAGCTTTCTGCTCGGCTATTTCCTCTAGACTATAGCCCAAGGTCTCCTGATGATCTAACCCAATCGAAGTTATAACTGCAATCTCTCCTGTTACGACATTAGTGGTGTCAAGTAGACCACCAATCCCCACTTCTAGCAGGACTAGATCCACTCTCTGCTCTTTGAAGTAAAGCAAAGCAATCAAGGTCAACAACTCAAAGAAAGACAATTGGTCATGTGTTTCCAAAAGAGTTTTTTCCATCTCCTTGACTTGGTTAGCTATACGGGTAAAGTCTTCATCTACGATCGGTTGCCCATTGATACAGATTCGATCATGGATACTGATGATATGAGGAGAGGTAAAAGTACCAACTTTTTTACCATAAGCAACAAACAACTCTCTCATAAAGGCAATAGTTGACCCCTTACCGTTAGTCCCTGTTACGTGGATAATAGGATAAGTCCTCTCTGGATTACCCAGCAAATCCACTGCTCGCTGCATTCTTCCAAGTCCAGATCTAAAGTTTAAACCAATCCGACTATGGAGCCATTCCTCTACTTCAAACATACATGTCTCCTTAACAAAAGTACAGTCCACTACCACAACAAAGTATAATTGCAAGTAAAAAGCGAGGTCGGGACAAAAATCCCAACCTCTTACCTGGTTAGCTAATCACTAGCTACTATGAATTTCAACGTGAGCTAAAAATGTCTCCCAGACTCACCAGCTCTCTCTTATTTCAAGGAGCTAGGCTAAAAACGTCCCCGAACGTTCCTGCGTTTCTAATTTCTGGCGCAGGGCTAAAAACATCCACTGGATGTTTTTACTCCTCCATAAAGCTGTTGAAGACTTCTTCAATCATGTTCCATTCGTCTTCTGAGTCTTCTGGGATTGGTTGCAATTCGCCTTCTGTCCCGTCTTCATTTTCGATGAATGAGTAAGCTTGAATTTCAACTTCACCGTTTTCATCTTCTTCCGCGTTAACTGGCACTAGGAGAACATAGTTCTTACCAAATTCTTCTTTCCCGTCAATAGTCAAAAGAATCTCAAACAAGGTTTCATTACCTTGCTCATCTACTAGTGTAATCAATTCACGTTCTTCGTGGTCATGGTTGTGATCGTGTGACATAGTTTCTCCTCTGTCTTAAAATTTTCTATCTAAATAATTTTGCAAAATCAGTTGAGCAGCCAACTTATCAATGACTTTTTTTCGCTTGTTGCGACTGATGTCAGCCTGCTCAATCAACATACGCTCCGCAGCGACCGTTGTCAAACGCTCATCCTGATAGTCTACTGGCAAACCAAAAAGTTCCTCTAACTTTGCTCCATAGGCTTGACTGGCTTCTACCCGCGGACCGCTGGTATTGTTCATGTTTTTAGGCAGACCTACTACAAAACGTTCCACCTTATAGCTGTCAACCAATTCCTTGATACGGTCAAAGCCAAACTGGCCCTGATCCTCATTGATTTGGATGATTTCAAGTCCCTGAGCGGTGAAGCCTAGTGGATCGCTAATGGCCACGCCTACCGTTTTTGAACCGACGTCCAATCCCATAATTCTCATAGATTATAGATCGACTCCTTGTCCCTTAAGGTAGTAGCGCACCAATTCTTCAACAATTTCATCACGCTCATACTTACGGATTTGATTTCGTGCATTGTTGTAACGAGGAACGTAGGCAGGGTCTCCACTCAATACATAACCGACGATTTGATTTATCGGATTATAACCCTTTTCATTCAGAGAAGCATAGACATCTGTCAACGTTTCACTGATTTCCTTCTTGTTGGAATCATCCAATTTAAAACGTACAGTTTCTTCAGTAAATCCCATTCTAACACCCTCTTTCCTTAGAATAGTACTATTATAGCATATTTCCTTACGTTCTACAATTAAGTCAATCCATTTATTTGGATTTTCTTACTGTTCTGTCGCACCATTTGCCACTCTGTCTGCGATATATTGGCTTGGTTCATTTTTCAAAAGAGTCTCTAAGCCAAGATTTTTCAAATAATCTGTCTGTGACGCCTTTTTGACATCCAAGACTTGTAAATCATAGGTCGTTGTGGTCTGGATTTCAGTCTCACTGAGCAGTTTGGTTTCAAGTGTAAAACCTGCCAATTTACGCGCTTCCTGAAGCATTTCATCCTTTTCTTCTGCTTCTAAAAGAGCTTTTTGAGTTTCTTCAAGACCGTGGTCAGCGATAAAGGATTTCAATTCTTCACTTAAGGGCCGTATCTGCCGAATAACCAATTTTAGAAATTGTTTTCCTTTATAGGTAATGGTTTGCGTTTGCTTGACGCCATCTCCTGACTCAGGGAAAATCAAAGTCTTGGTCACAACCGTATTCTTTTCCGCATTTTCCAAAATGGGCAGAGTAGACTGGAGTGTTTCGGATTCATGTTTTGAACTGGATGTCGTTTCCTTCTTTTGACCACATCCTGCAAGTAGCAGGAGGAGAGTAGCTGCGCCAATTACTATCTTTTTCATAATTCCTCACATGATTTTTTGATAAAAAATGAACAAGGCTAGGAGATACCCCAGCCTCGATGTTTATAGAGCTGCACGCAAACGTGCTTCTGCATTTTCTACATTACGGACAGAGCGTGGTAAAAAGGCACGGATATCATCTTCTTTGTAACCGACCTGCAAACGCTTCTCGTCAACGAGAATAGGACTTTTTAAGATCCGTGGTGTTTCCATGATCAAGTTGAGTACTTCATTGACACTCAAATCTTCGATGTCAACTCCTAAAGCTTTCGCATAGCGGTTTTTTGATGATACAATGCTGGCAATTCCATTATCTGTCTTTGTCAGAATATCAAGTAGTTCTTCTCTCGTAATCCCTTCTTTACCAAGGTTTTGTTCTTTATAACTTAACTGGTGTGCGTTGAGCCAAGTCTTCGCTTTCTTACAGCTTGTGCAACTGGAGACGGTATAAATCTTAATCATGTGCCTACCCCTTTCGCTACATGTTACTATCAGTTTAATCTATTATACCATAAAAAACATCCGACTTGCGACCTATTTTTAAAAAAATTTAACTTTTTTAGCGATTTCCGTACTTTTTTCTTGACAAAATCAATTTATAGCCAACTTTTAAATTTTTTGATATAGATTCGTTTCACAACTGTAACACTGATCATATAGAGAACGATTATCAAAAGCAAAAAGAGGAAATAAATTGGTTCCAAAGGTGTTAAATGAAGCAGGCTCGCAATTGAAGAGTAGGGAAGGAAGGTCACAAAACTAGCTGCCAGCAAGGTTGTTCCAAGAACAAACCATGACGGACGACTTTGCAAGAAAGGAAGCTTTGCTGAACGAAGCATATGGATAACCATGGTTTGGGACCACATGGATTCAATGAACCAACCTGTCTGGAACAAGATGATAAAGCCCCTTGCAGAATCTGCTCCATGAACATAAGCATGACCTGTCGCCATTGGGACAATGACAAAATAGAGCAAGATAAAGGTCAAAATATCAAAGGCAGAAGAAATCGGACCCATCCAAATCATAAAGCGAGTAATGGACTGAGCCTCCCACTTATGAGGCTTCTTCAAGAAGTCTTCATCCACATTATCAAATGGCAAGGCAATGCAAGAAAGATCATAGACTAGATTTAACACAATCAAGTGAATCGGAGCCATGGGAAGGAAAGGCAAAAAGATACCAGACACTAAAAGTGAAAAAATGTTCCCGAAATTAGAGCTGACCGTCATCTTGATATATTTGGTCATATTAGCATAGACTTTGCGTCCTTCAACCAGCCCTTTTTCAAGCACCATCAAATCCTTATCTAGCAAAATGACATCAGCCGTTTCTTTGGCAATATCTACTGCTGTATCAACAGAAATCCCCACATCTGCTACTTTCATAGAAGGGGCATCATTGATCCCATCTCCCATATAGCCGACACAATGTCCATTCGATTTGATTTGTAAAATGATTCGTGCTTTTTGATCCGGAGAGAGTTTGGCAAAGACCGTCACCTTCTCAACTGCTTGAGCCAACTCTTCGTCCGTCATGGCATCAATATCAGAACCCAATAAGATTTGATCAACGTCTAGACCAACTTTTTCGCAAACTGCTTGGGTTACCTTCTCATTGTCCCCCGTCAAGATCTTTGTTTGAACACCGTGTTCTAACAAAGCTTGGATAGCAGGTGCTGCTGATGGTTTTGGTGGATCTAGAAAGGCAAGATATCCTGTTAGAATCATCTCTTTTTCATCTTCAACTGAGTAAGCAAAACCTTCTTTTAGGCCTGTTTTATAGGCGACTCCCAAGACTCGCAATCCCTGTTGATTGAGTTGGTCTACTTCTTTTAAGATTTCCACTCGGATATCATCCGTCAGAGGGCTAATCTGACCTTGATATTCCACATGGGTTGAAATCACAAGCATTTCCTCTAGGGCACCCTTGGTTACCAAACTAACAACTTCGTTTTCATCCTTGACGATGACACTCATCCGTCTGCGTTCAAAATCAAAGGGCAATTCATCTATTTTTTGAAAAGTTTGATCTAGATTTTGAAGGATATCATGATCCTTTGCTTCTTTTTCCGTACGTTTAATGATCGCTCGGTCCATTAAATTTTTCAATCCCGTTTGAAAATAGGAATTGAGATAGGCACGTCTCAATACAGATAAATCCAAATCTCCATGTATATCCAAAGGATATTCAAGGACAATTTCGTCTTGGGTAAGGGTTCCGGTTTTATCCGTGCATAGGATATCAATAGCACCTAGGTCCTGTATGGCATTGAGTTTTTTGATGACGACTTTTTCCTTAGCCATGATAATGGAGCCTTTTGCTAGACTGGCCGTGATGATCATAGGAAGCATCTCAGGTGTCAATCCAACACCAACACTCAGTGCAAACACACCTGCTTCCAGCCAGTCTCCATCTGTCAAGCCATTGGAGAGAAAGACGATGGGAACCATGACTAACATCAAACGGATCAAGAGCCAAGAGATGCTGTTCATCTCCCGTTCAAAAGAGGTCGGTTCGTCATAGGTATTGAGAGTCTGCTCGATTTCTCCCATCATGGTGTCATCACCGACCGCTAGAATCAAAGCCTTGGCACTTCCTGATATCACATTGGTTCCCATAAAGGCGAGCGCTTCTGCTTCTAGCAGACTATCAAAGTTTGACTGACTCATTTTTGACAAGGCCAGTTTTTCAACCGAATCACTTTCACCTGTCAAACCAGACTGTTGGACAAAGAAATCACGTGATTCAGTTAAAATGAGGTCTGCTGGAATCATATCCCCAGCACTTAATTTGACTATATCTCCAACGACCAAATCTTCAATTGCGACCTCTAAACTCTGGCCTTCGCGAATAACTGTAGCTGTATTCACAATCATTTTTGATAGATTGGTCGCAGCCTTGTCACTCCGCAATTCTTGGACAAAGCGTATGCCACCAGAGATCAATACGAGAACGACGATGATGATAGAGGTCGTCGGATCCTCTTGTCCAGGCTTCGCCAACCAGACATTGGTCACCATGGAGATCATAGCGATGACCAGGAGGATGATTGTAAATGGATTGATAATAGATTCGTAAATCTTTTTGAGGATACTGTCTTCTTGACCCTTGGTGATGGTGTTTTCGCCATATAGGTCACGATTTTTCTCCACCTGCTCCTCAGTCAAGCCTGTTAGACTTGTCTTATAAAAAGATAGAGTTTCGTTTAAAGGTGTATGAATAGCTGCTGCTAATCTTTCTTTTGTAGTTTTCATTGGTTTCTCCTATCTGTATGAATGATGTGTTTCATACACAGAGACCAATCACTTTATAAGGGCAGAACGACACAAATCAGCGATTGGCTGTGTATGTGCGGTTCTGGATGATCGTCAATTTGCATCATTTGTCTCCTTTCCTTGTTCTAAAACAGTAGAAAATCCCACCATAAAATGGCAGGATTAAAAAACTAATTATCTGTTTTTTCGTTCAAGCTTTAACTCCATAGGGCAATGAAATGAGCTTAGTCTTGGCCTTCGCGACCAGGACTGTTGACCAACGAGTAGTGTCTCCACTGCTTTGCGGTAGTCATCCGTATCCCTATGGTAGCCTCACCTACCGTTTTCGTCTTTCAGTATAAACCTTTAAAATATAAAAGTCAACGATTTATCTCATTTTTTAGATAACAATCAATTCTTTTGGAGCTAGAGTCAACAATTCGCAACCTGTCTCCGTAATCAAGATATCATCCTCAATACGAACACCGTATTTGCCTTCGATATAGATACCAGGCTCATCTGTCAAGGTCATGCCTGCCTTAATCGTATCAGTTGATGTTTGGCTAAAGTATGGTTCCTCATGGATATCCAATCCGATACCGTGTCCAATACCGTGAGTAAAGTAGTCACCATAGCCTGCTTCGATGATAATATCACGAGGGATTTTGTCAAAGTCACGGAAACCTAATCCTGCCTTAGCCTGGTCAATCAAAGCTTGGTTGGCTTTCAAAACCGTATTGTAAATCTCTGCTTGCTCGTCGCTAACATGCCCCAAGTAGATTGTCCGTGTCATATCACTGACATAGTGGGCATAAAGGCAACCGAAGTCCATGGTAATGGCTTCTCCTAGCTCCACTGGTTTGTGCATAGGATGGGCATGGGGTTTGGAAGAGTTGATCCCACTAGCTAGAATAGTGTCAAAAGACAAGCCAGATGCTCCCAACTCACGCATACGGAAGTCAAGGAAGTTGGCAATCTCAATCTCAGTTTTTCCTGGTTTGATGAAGTCAAGCGCATCGCGGAAAGCTTGGTCTGAAATAGAACAAGCCTTGCGAATAGCTGCAATCTCCGCCTCATCCTTAATCATACGAAGACCTTCAACAAACTGAGTTTGTGGAAGCAAGTCCAAACCTGCAAAAGTTGCCTGCATACGGTGGTAATAAGAGACCGAAATCTCGTCCTCAAAACCGATTCGAGACAAGCCCATATCCTTGACAATGCCTGCAATGACAGCCAATTCATCGCGATCAGCTACGATTTCAAAACCACTGGTTTCTTGCTTGGCTGCGATGATATAGCGAGAATCTGTCACCAAGACCTGACGGTCACGGCTGATGAAGACTGTTCCGTTTGAGCCCCAAAAACCGGTCAGGTAATAGACGTTTTTAAGGTTGTTGATGATGATACCATCTAGTTCTTTTTCTTGCATTTTAGCTAGAAATGCTTGCACACGTTTATTCATGATGTAACTTTCCTTTCAAATAGTGTCCTGTGTAGCTGGCTTCGTTGGCTGCTACTTCTTCTGGGGTTCCAGTTGCGATGATGGTTCCGCCACCGACACCGCCCTCAGGACCCAAATCGATAATATGGTCTGCCGTCTTGATGACATCCAGATTGTGCTCGATGACGAGGACTGTATTTCCATCGTCGACAAAGCGAGCCAAGACTTTAAGCAAGCGAGCGATATCCTCAGTATGAAGCCCTGTCGTAGGCTCATCCAGAATGTAGAAAGATTTTCCTGTCGAGCGTTTGTGGAGTTCACTAGCCAACTTCATACGCTGAGCTTCTCCTCCAGAAAGGGTGGTAGCCGGTTGCCCTAGCGTTACATAGCCCAGCCCTACATCCTTGATGGTCTGGAGTTTGCGTTGAATCTTAGGAATATGTTGGAAGAATTCCACCGCATCGTTGACGGTCATGTCCAAGACCTGCGAGATATTTTTTTCCTTGTAGTGAACTTCTAGGGTCTCGCTGTTGTAGCGGGTTCCGTGGCAGACTTCACAAGCCACGTAAACATCTGGCAAAAAGTGCATCTCAATCTTGATGATTCCGTCACCTGAGCAAGCTTCACAACGGCCTCCCTTAACGTTGAAACTGAAACGGCCCTTCTTGTAGCCTCGAATCTTGGCCTCGTTTGTCTGGGCAAAGAGGTCACGGATGTCGTCAAAGACACCTGTATAGGTGGCTGGGTTGGACCTCGGCGTCCGTCCTATAGGGCTCTGGTCAATATCAATCAGGCGATCGACATGCTCAATCCCTGTAATGGTTTTAAACTTACCAGGTTTGTCTGAATTGCGGTTGAGCTTCTGGGCAATGGCTTTTTTGAGGATGCTGTTGATTAAGGTCGATTTCCCTGAACCTGACACCCCCGTCACTGCGATGAATTTCCCTAGTGGGAAGCGAGCCGTGATATTTTGCAAGTTGTTCTCACGCGCTCCCGTCACCTCGATAAAACGTCCATTTCCGGAACGGCGCTCTGCTGGCACTGGAATGGCACGTTTCCCTGACAAGTACTGACCTGTGATAGACTTACTGTTGCGAGCCACCTGCTTGGGCGTTCCTGCAGCAACAATCTCTCCACCAAAGACTCCCGCACCAGGTCCGACATCAATCAGATAATCCGCCTCACGCATAGTATCTTCGTCGTGTTCTACCACGATGAGAGTATTGCCCAAGTCACGCATCTTTTTCAGACTGGCAATCAGGCGATCATTATCCCTCTGGTGAAGACCGATCGAAGGCTCATCCAGGATATAAAGGACACCTGATAGATTGGACCCAATCTGGGTCGCCAAGCGAATTCGCTGGCTCTCCCCACCTGAAAGGGTTCCTGCCGAACGAGAAAGAGTCAGATAGTTGAGACCTACGTTATTGAGGAAGGTCAAGCGATCCTTGATTTCCTTGAGAATGGGACGGGCGATAATGGCTTCATTTTCAGACAAGGTCAGCTGGCTCACCAAATCCAAGTGGTCTGCGATAGACAAGTCTGAGATTTCACCGATATGAGGTCCTTGCTCACCGCCCACACGGACAGACAAGGCCTGGTCATTGAGACGGTAGCCGTGACAAGTTCCGCAGGTCAGCTCATTCATGTAGAGACGCATCTGGGTGCGCGTGTAGTCACTGTTAGTCTCATGGTAACGGCGCTTGATATTATTGACAACTCCCTCAAAAGGAATATCGATATCGCGCACACCACCAAATTCATTCTCATAGTGGAAATGGAATTCCTTGCCATCTGAGCCGTAAAGAATCAAGTTTTTATCTTCTTCTGACAAGTCTTCAAAGGGCTTATCCATGTCCACTCCAAAGGCTGTCATGGCCTGCTCTAGCATGTTTGGATAGTAGTTAGATGAGATAGGATTCCAAGGTGCCAGCGCTCCTTCACGTAAGGTTTTGCTGGCATCAGGAACCACCAAATCAGTATCCACCTCCAGCTTGATGCCCAAACCGTCACACTCGCTACAAGAGCCAAAAGGAGCATTAAAGGAGAAGAGACGAGGCTCTAACTCTGGTACGGTAAAACCACAAACCGGGCAGGCATAGTGCTCAGAGAATAGCAACTCCGAATCGTCCATGGTATCGATAATGACATAACCTTCTGCGATACGAAGGGCAGCCTCAATGGAGTCAAAGAGACGGCTACGGATGCCCTCCTTGATGACAATACGGTCGACCACAACATCAATATTGTGTTGCTTGCTCTTGGACAACTCTGGAACTTCGGTCACATCATAGACCTCCCCATCCACACGGACGCGGACATAACCATCTTTCTGAACCTTTTCAATGACACTCTTATGCTGCCCTTTTTTCTTACGAATGACAGGAGCTAAGATTTGCAGACGTTGGCGTTCTGGCAATTCCAAGACCTTATCTACGATTTGCTCCACAGAAGAGGCCTTGATAGCCCCATGGCCGTTAATACAGTAAGGCGTCCCCACACGTGCGTAGAGGAGACGCAGATAATCATTGATTTCAGTCGTAGTTCCCACGGTCGAGCGTGGGTTTTTGCTAGTCGTTTTCTGGTCGATGGAAATAGCTGGGCTGAGGCCGTCAATGGCATCTACATCTGGTTTTTCCATATTGCCCAAAAACTGACGAGCATAGGCTGATAGACTCTCTACATAGCGACGTTGGCCCTCGGCATAGAGGGTATCAAAAGCCAGACTGGATTTCCCAGAACCCGACAAACCGGTAACGACGACCAGCTTGTCTCTTGGAATCTCCACATCTATATTTTTTAAATTATGGGCACGCGCCCCATGAATCACAATTTTATCTTGCATCTTTGTTCTTTCTAGTCCATTATTGCTTTCCATTATACCAAAAAATGTGAAATTCTATTACCCAAAAAGCTGTTTTTATAGTATAATAGTACGGTGCAAAAAACCAATCACTGAATAGTAGGAAAGGATAGGGGATATGAAACAAGTTTTTCTCTCAACAACAACTGAATTTAAAGAGATCGATACACTTGAACCTGGTACCTGGATCAACCTCGTCAATCCTACACAAAATGAATCATTGGAGATTGCTAATGCCTTCGACATTGACATCGCCGACCTTCGAGCACCGCTCGATGCGGAAGAAATGTCCCGTATTACCATCGAAGATGAGTACACTTTGATTATCGTAGACGTTCCAGTCACAGAAGAGAGAAACAACCGCACCTACTACGTAACGATTCCGCTAGGGATTATCATCACCGAGGAAACCATTATCACTACTTGCTTGGAATCCCTCCCTGTTCTTGATGTCTTTATCAATCGTAGGTTGCGTAATTTCTATACCTTCATGCGATCACGCTTTATCTTTCAACTCCTTTATCGCAATGCCGAACTTTATCTAACTGCCCTTCGTTCCATTGATCGCAAGAGCGAACAAATCGAAAGCCAACTGCATAAATCCACTCGAAATGAAGAATTGATTGAACTCATGGAATTGGAAAAGACCATCGTCTATTTCAAGGCCTCACTAAAAACAAACGAGCGCGTGATCAAGAAATTGACCAGCGCAACCAGCAATATCAAAAAATACTTAGAAGACGAGGATATACTCGAGGATACCCTGATTGAAACCCAACAGGCCATCGAGATGGCAGATATCTATGGAAACGTCCTTCACTCTATGACAGAGACCTTTGCCTCTATCATTTCCAACAACCAGAACAATATCATGAAAACCCTGGCTCTCGTGACCATTGTCATGTCTGTCCCAACCATGATCTTCTCAGCCTACGGGATGAACTTCAAGGATAATGAAATCCCTCTAAATGGCGAGCCACACGCCTTCTGGTTAATCGTCTTTATCGCCTTTGCTATGAGTGTTTCGCTCACTCTCTATCTCATCCATAAAAAATGGTTCTAAGAGGAATCCCTATGTCTCAGATTGATTTACAAAAACTAACCAAGAAAAACCAAGAGTTTATCCACATCGCTACCCAACAATTTATCAAAGATGGTAAAACAGACGCTGAAATCAAGGCTGTCTTTGAGGAAGTTATTCCTAAAATCCTTGAAGAACAAGCCAAAGGAACGACAGCTCGTTCCCTCTATGGCGCTCCAACCCACTGGGCTCATAGCTTCACTGTCAAGGAGCAATATGAAAAAGAGCATCCAAAAGAAAATGACGATCCAAAACTCATGATTATGGACTCAGCTCTTTTCATCACTAGCCTCTTTGCCCTCGTCAGCGCCCTCACAACCTTCTTCTCAGCAGATCAGGCTATTGGCTATGGTTTGATTACCCTCTTGTTGGTTGGACTTGTTGGGGGAGTTGCCTTTTACTTGATGTACTACTTTGTCTACCAGTACTATGGACCAGACACAGACCGTAGCCAACGTCCTCCATTCTGGAAGTCAATCCTCGTAATTTTGGCCTCTATGGTCCTTTGGTTAGTTGTCTTCTTTGCAACAAGCTTCCTACCAGCCAACCTCAATCCAGTCCTTGCTCCATTGCCTTTGGCTATTCTAGGAGCAGCACTTCTCGCCCTTCGCTTCTATCTCAAGAAACGTTTCAACATCCGAAGTGCAAGCGCGGGCCCATCACGTTATTAAGAAAAGTGAAAAGCTATGGCATATAGTCAATCTTTAGCTCAGCAGATTCGAAAAATTCTAGCACTCAAACTTCCTCCCCAAATTTTCGAAGAAGAGTAGAAGAAAAGAAACTGTTTGGTGGCCTGGCCTTTATGATTCGTGGGAAAATGGTCCTTACAGTCAGTTCCAGAAAGGACGAACTGGTTATGGTGAGAATTGGCAAAGAAATGGAAAAGCAAGTTCTACCCCGAACAGGAGCTCGTACTACATTGATGAGAGGGCGACCTTATCATGGCTATATAGACCTAGATATCGAAGGTCAAAAAGAACTTCCTTACTGGATTGATTTATCCCTCTCCTATAATCAAGAATTGACCAAGTAACTCACACCTATCGAGATTAGAAAAATGAAAAGCAACTGCACAGGCGGTTGCTTTTTCACTTGCTTTCTTGAGATTCAATAGCACTTCTGAGTTTCATTCTTATAGTTTTCTCTCATCTTTTGTGATAAAATAGGCTCATACTCAATGAAAATCAAAGAGCAAACTAGGAAGCTAGCCGCAGGCTGTACTTGAGTACGGCAAGGCAAAGCTGACGTGGTTTGAATTTGATTTTCGAAGAGTATCAATCTATTTCTAGGAGGATGAGATATAGTTTCTACTATTGGTATTTTGAGTTTGTCTAGTGGCATTATCGGAGAGGATTTTGTCAAACACGAAGTGGACCTAGGTATCCAACGTCTCAAGGATCTAGGACTCAATCCTATCTTTTCGCCCCATTCGCTAAAAGGTTTAGACTTTATCAAGGACCATCCTGAAGCGCGTGCAGCAGATTTGATGCAGGCCTTTTCGGACGATAGCATTGACATGATCCTATGTGCCATTGGTGGAGACGATACCTATCGTTTGCTACCTTATCTTTTTGAAAATGACCAACTACAAAAGGTTATCAAACCAAAGATTTTTCTTGGTTTCTCGGATACAACCATGAACCACCTTATGTTGCATAAACTAGGGATCAAGACTTTTTATGGGCAATCCTTTCTAGCAGACATTTGTGAATTGGACAAGGAGATGTTGCCCTATAGCCTCCACTACTTTAAAGAACTGATCGAGACTGGGAGAATCTCAGAAATCCGCCCTAGCGACCTTTGGTTCGAGGAACGGACTGACTTTAGTCCCAAAGCCGTAGGAACAGCTCGGGCCAGTCATGTAAATACAGATTTTGATTTGTTGCAAGGAAATGCCCAGTTCGAGGGAGAAATCCTCGGCGGTTGTCTTGAATCTCTCTATGATATCTTTGACAACTCTCGATACGCAGACAGCACGGAGCTCTGCCAAAAGTACAAACTCTTCCCTGACTTATCCGACTGGGAAGGAAAGATTCTCTTGTTAGAAACAAGCGAAGAAAAGCCTGATCCGGAAGACTTCAAAAAGATGTTGCGAACTTTGAAAGAAACTGGGGTATTTGAGGTCATCAGTGGACTCTTGGTCGGAAAACCTATGGACGAAACCTTCTATGACGAGTATAAGGAGACGCTATTGGATGTAGTTGACAGCAGTGTCCCGATTGTCTATAATCTGAATGTCGGCCACGCAACTCCAAGAGCCATTGTGCCCTTTGGTGTCCATGCTTATGTAGACGCACAGGAGCAAGTCATTCGCTTTGACTATAACAAAAAGAGCTGAGATGAGTTTCTCAGCTTTTTCTCTTGTATAACTACTAAAACGTCACATATTACTGATGACTAAAATCATAAAAGAGAGACTGTTTCCTAGTATGTGAACTAGCAAGGGATAGTAAATATTTTCTTTTTCTTTTACATAAATAATTGAAAAAACTAACCCACCACCCAAATAACTAACTGCACTGATCCACTCTGATAAAGACAAGCTATGCATATGTGTCAGGGAAAAAACAAGGCCTACCAGAAAAATACTCAGCCAACTTGACAGATATTTTCCTAACCAATGCAATAAAACCTGACGGAAAAAGAGTTCTTCTACCGCAGGACCAACCACACAGGAAAAGAGCAGCAAAAGAAGGGGCTGACTGCGAAACGTATTTTGAATATTCGTCTCGTTTTGCCCTGCTCCACCCAGTCCCAGTGTCTGCCGCAATAACCCTGATAGAAAAGCAAAGAAGAAGGTCATCAGAAAGAGAAGGAGCAAATATTTCAACGCTCCTAACCAAAACTTTCTCGAGGACACTTTGATTTCATTCCACTTTTGGATCAACTCCGATTTAAACAAGAAACATCCATATAGAAAAATTCCTGTATAGGCTAGATAATTTGTAATCGAAGTCGACAACAGAAAATCAAAGAGGTGAACACCGTCAAAAACAAAGAGAACAGTATAAAGAATCGTAAAAATAAGGATTCCCTTATGTTTATTAGACATCATTTATCTCCCCTTCCACTCACAATCATTCTCGTGGTCGTCAACTAGACCTGCTGCTTGTAGAAAAGCCAAAACTGCGACTGGACCTGTAAACTTGAAACCTTGTTTTTTGAGATCTTGAGATAACTTTTCAGACAAGGCTGTTTTAGCAGGTGCTAGGTGATAGTCAGGAACATCATTCACGATCGTTTTTTCATCGACAAAAGACCAAAGGTAGGCGTCAAAAGAGCCATAGGTTTTCTGGATTTGTAAAAATGCTTGAGCGTTGGCACGCGTCGCAAAAATCTTGGCTCTATTTCGGATGATGGCTGGATTATCTAACAAAGCTTCCAACTCCTCATCTGTCATCTCTGCGACACGTTGGGCTTGGTAGTTGTGAAATACTTCTCGGAAAGCTTGGCGTTTGTTTAGTACCGTTTCCCAAGACAGACCAGCCTGATAAGTCTCCATACAGAGCAGTTCAAAAAGAGCGCGGTCATCATGAAGGGGCTTGCCCCACTCCTGATCGTGGTAGGCGATGTAGAGCGGATTGGTCATCTTGACCCACGAACAACGTTTTGGCATATTATTCTCCTATTTGACCAACATCTTAAGAGCTGACTTGATATAGTTCTCAGCTGTATCTGTCGTTCCTTCAAAGAATTTCTTGACTTTCTTGAGCTCGGTTGCCTTGTAGCCCAGTGCCAACATGGCCTCCATAGCTTCTTCCAGTTCTTGGTTTTCAGCGCTGGCTTGCACTGCGACTTTAGCAGGAAGGTCATCACTAGCCACGACTACCTTGCCTTCCAAGTCTAGCACCATCTGCTGGGCTGTTTTCTTGCCAATTTTAGGGAACTTGGTCAAGTAGGTGATGTTCTTAGTCTCAATCGCCTGAACCAAGCCAGCATTATCATCGGCTGCGATGATAGCAAGAGCTGATACAGGACCAATCCCAGAGACCGAGATCAGACTAAGAAAGAGTTTCTTCTCATCTTCTGAGCGAAAGCCATAGAGCAGATGAGCATCCTCACGGACAACTTGGTGCACATAAATTTGGGTTTCTTGATTGACCTGGCCTGAGTAAGCATAGGGATTGGCTACATGCAAGATATAACCGATACCGTTCGCCTCTAGGACAATGTATTTAGCAGTGATTTTAGTAATGATTCCTTTTAAATATTCGTACATAGTTTTCCTTTTCTCTTAATTTGCCTATCTAGTATATCATATTTTCTTTATCCGAGGAGCGAGAATCGATTATCACAAACACAGTATATCAAAAATAATCTGTATTTATCTGTTGACATATTCAAAATTAAGTACTATAATCATCTGTAATTGAATAACTATCTTCAGGGCAGGGTGCAATTCCCTACCGGTGGTATAGCCCACGAGCCGAAAGGCATGATTTGGTGAAATTCCAAAGCCGACAGTATAGTCTGGATGAAAGAAGATGAAAGTATATTTGTGCTTTTTGCGTGCTCTGAAATGATTACTTGTCATTTCAGAGCATTTTTGTTAATCGCATAAGTTCTCTTTTGTATGCCTTGAATAGTCCCCTATTCAAGGTATACTTTTTTTGGAGGTAGTGAGATGAGCGACTCAGAATATATGAAATTAGCAATAAAACTGGCACAAAAAGGAGCTGGTTACGTCAATCCTAATCCTATGGTCGGCGCAGTTATTGTAAAAGATAATCACATTATCGGACAAGGATATCATGAGTTTTTTGGCGGCCCACATGCTGAGAGAAATGCTCTTAAAAACTGTAGAGAATCCCCTGTCGGAGCAACGCTTTATGTAACACTTGAACCCTGTTGTCACTTTGGGAAAACACCTCCTTGTATAGATGCTATAATCGATAGTGGTATTACAAGAGTAGTCATTGGAAGCCTAGACTGTAATCCTATTGTATCTGGAAAAGGAGTAAAGATACTTGAGGAAAATAATCTTCAAGTTACTGTTGGAGTTTTAGAAAATGAGTGTCTTAACTTAATAAAAAGTTTTAGAAAGTACATTACCCAGCATGTCCCCTATGTTTTTATGAAATATGCAATGACAATGGATGGAAAAATAGCCACTAAAACAAATCAATCCAAATGGATTACTGGAGAAGAGGCAAGAAAGCATGTGCATCAGTTACGACACCATGTTAGTGCGATTATGGTAGGAGTCAATACTGTTATTCAAGACGATCCTTTGCTGACATGTAGATTGGAGGAAGGGAAAAATCCTGTCCGCATCATATGCGATACACATTTACGAACTCCTCTTACCTCTAAAATCGTAAAAACAGCAAATGATATTAAAACTTATATTGCTACTTCCTCTGAAGACAAAAATAAAATGAAGCTATATCAAAATCATGGCTGTGAAATACTTTCAATAAAGAAAAAAGGCAATCATATAGACTTATCGAGTTTAATGCAACATCTAGGAAACATGCAGATTGATAGCCTACTTCTAGAAGGGGGCAGTCTAATGAATTGGAGTGCTTTGGAACAACAAATTATTGATGAGCTAAAAATATACATTGCACCAAAAATTTTTGGAGGCAGTGCCAAGTTTCCTGTCGGAGGTGAAGGTGTTTCCTTACCCAATGACGCTATTATGCTGAAACCTTATGCTTTTTCTCAAATAGGAGATGACTATCTCATAGAAAGTGAAGTGATTTACCCATGTTCACAGGAATAATTGAAGAAATCGGAAAAGTTGAAAGAATAGAGAAAAATTCTCGTAATTGTAAACTATCGATTAAAGCCTCAAAAATATTAACCGATATCCATTTAGGCGATAGTATAGCAGTAAATGGTATCTGTCTTACAGTTACTCATTTCAATCATCAAGCCTTTACAGTTGATGTAATGAATGAAACATGGAGTCGAACAGCTCTTACTCTATTAAAACATGGAAGTGAGGTAAATCTAGAAAGAGCCTTATCTGTCAACGGTCGACTTGGAGGTCACGTCGTTACAGGACACATTGATGGTACAGGAAAAATCTCGTCAATAAAAAAAGATGATAATGCTGTATGGTATCAAATCAACACAAAAAAAGAAATTTTAGATTTAATAGTTGAAAAAGGATCTATTACAATTGACGGCATTAGTCTGACTGTCGCTAAAGTCTCCAAACTAAACTTTTCAGTATCTGTTATCCCTCATACCTTGGAACAAACCATTCTTAAGAGTAAACAAGTCGGGAGTACAGTAAATCTTGAAAATGATATCTTAGGTAAATATGTGCAAAAACTGATGGACAACTCTACAAAATCAGAAATATCGAAGGAACTATTATATCAAAATGGATTTTAGCAGAAAGGATAATCAGTCAATGGAATATCGAAAAATACAAGAAGCATTAGAAGCATTGCAGAAGGGACGACTTGTTCTTGTTATAGACGACAAGGATAGAGAAAACGAAGGAGACTTAATTTGTTCCGCACAAGCAGCTACAACAGAAAATGTTAATTTCATGGCTACTTATGCCAAAGGATTAATTTGTATGCCTATGAGCGAAAGTTTAGCTAATCAATTAATGCTTTCACCTATGGTTGAACACAATACAGATAATCATAAGACTGCTTTTACAGTTTCAATTGATTATAAAGAAACGACCACAGGTATTTCTGCCGAGGAAAGAGGACTGACCGCACGTATGTGTGTAGCTGAAGATATAAGACCCTCTGATTTTCGCAGGCCAGGACATATGTTTCCTTTAATTGCGAAAAATGGTGGTGTTCTAGAAAGAAATGGACACACAGAAGCAACTGTTGATCTATTAAAATTAGCAGGACTAAAAGAGTGTGGCCTATGTTGTGAAATAATGAATCATGATGGCAAAATGATGAGAACAGATGATTTAATTCAGTTCTCGAAGAAACACAAGATCCCACTAATCACCATCAAAGAATTACAAGAATATAGAAAAGTATATGATCAGCTGGTAGAACGAGTTTCAACTGTCAATATGCCTACTAGATACGGTAATTTTAAAGCAATTAGCTACATAGATAAACTAAATGGGGAACATCATCTTGCTCTTATTATGGGAAATATAGAGGATGAAGCCAATGTATTATGTCGGGTCCACTCTGAATGTTTAACAGGAGATGTTTTAGGCTCTTTACGTTGCGATTGTGGACAGCAATTCGATAAAGCTATGAAAATGATTGCTGAGAATGGTTCGGGTGTCTTACTTTACTTGCGACAGGAGGGACGAGGAATTGGACTTATCAATAAATTAAAAGCCTATCATTTACAAGATCAAGGAATGGATACGCTTGATGCCAATCTTGCATTAGGCTTTGAAGGTGATTTAAGAGAATATCACATTGGAGCACAAATGCTTAAAGACCTGGGACTACAGTCACTACATTTACTGACAAATAATCCTGACAAGGTTGAACAGTTAGAAAAATATGGAATTACCATTTCCAGTAGAATACCAATCGAAATAGAAGCCAATCCTTACGATAGTTTTTATTTAGAAACAAAGAAAAATCGAATGGGTCACATTTTAAATATGGAGGAAAAATAAATGAACACTTATGAAGGTAATTTAGTAGCGAACAATATTAAAATCGGTATTGTTGTAGCGAGATTTAATGAATTTATAACTTCAAAATTATTATCTGGAGCACTAGATAATCTCAAAAGAGAGAATGTAAATGAGAAAGATATTGAGGTAGCCTGGGTTCCAGGAGCTTTTGAAATACCACTGATTGCATCAAAAATGGCAAAAAGTAAAAAATATGATGCAATTATCTGCTTGGGAGCTGTCATTAGAGGTAGTACAAGTCATTATGATTATGTATGTAGCGAGGTATCTAAGGGAATCGCCCAAATCAGTTTAAATAGCGAAATCCCAGTTATGTTTGGTGTGCTAACGACAGATACAATTGAACAAGCCATAGAACGAGCTGGCACCAAAGCAGGAAATAAGGGTTCTGAGTGTGCACAAGCAGCTATTGAAATGGTCAACCTAATTCGCACATTAGACGCATAGAACAGACTCTACTTTTAGGCGAATAAAGAAACTAAGCGAAATCTCAATTTTATACTCTATGAAAATCATAGAGCGAACTAGGAAGCCAGCAGTAGGTTGCTCAAAGAACAGCTTTGAGATTACAGGCGAAGCTGATGTGGTTTGACGAGCTTTTCAAAGAGTACTTGGAAAAAAGTAAATATTTCCATGATAAAACGCATAGAATCAAGGTTTTTGAACACCTGATTTTATGCGTTTTTCTGATTTTGAAAACTTTCCACAAAAGTTTTTTATATTTTAATATTTCCCCAACTCACGGAGACTGGTGTGATTTTCCTGAATACGTCGGAACATCTTTTCCATATCCGACTTGGTAAAATGCACCAAAACAGGACGTCCGTGGGGACAGTTGTAGGGGTTATCACATTGAGAGAGCTGATAGAGGAGTTGCCTAGCTGAATGGTCATCAATACGATGGTTGGCCTTGATAGACCGCTTGCAAGACATCATGATAGCCAGCTCTGCTCGGTATTTCTTGATAGAAACTTCCTTGGTCAAGAGCAGCATGTCGCACATTTCATAAATGCCAGACTCGATTTCCTCCTCTGCCATCCAAATAGGATGTTCACGCAGGATGAATTGATTTTCTCCGTACTCTGCTAGAAAGACGCCTACTTCCTCTAAAAGAGGCATTCTTTCCTTGAGACGAAGCGCATCATCCGCAGGAAATTCAAAGATGTGAGGTACTAAGAGTTGCTGCTGGCTCTGGTCAACATTGCCGATGCTTTCACGGTATTCCTCGTACTTAACTCGTTCCTGAGCCGCGTGCTGGTCTATGATGTAAAGTCCATCTCGCCCTTGGGCAAAGAGATAAGTCCCATGCATTTGTCCGAAAAACTCCAACTCTGGGAAGCTGGATGCTTCTTCTCGCTCCAGCTTATCATAAGCCTTATCGAGGCTAGCAAGATCTAACTCTGGATGGTCTAGTTGGTCGTAGTTAGTAGGCTTTCTCTCTGCAAAATGCAGTTTTGCGGGCTTGGTTAGCTGGTCCAAGGTTTCCTGGGCCAACAGGGTTAGGTCCCTACCTTCCTCAGTTAACACAACCTGATGATCAGCCACCTCAGCTTGACTAGGTTTTGAGAGTTCTGTTTTTTCATAGTAAAGCGTATTTTCTTTGAGTGGGAGAATGGTCTGCTCTACCTTTTGACGATTACGCACGGTCGACTTGGCAAGATTTTCCAAGGCATCTGGGATCAGGGCTTGCTCTTTGAGACTGTTAGAAATGGCCTCTGAAAGCAGCGCCATTAGTTCTCTTTCCTTAGAAATCCGCACCTCTTGCTTGGTTGGATGCACATTGACATCAGCCAGATAAGGATCGATATGGATGTGAATGACAGCTAGTGGAAAACGTCCCACCATGAGCTTGCTTCCATAACCGTCAAGAATAGCACGGTTGAGCAGGAAGTTCTTGATATAACGCCCATTGATGAAGAGGCTGATATAGTTGCGGTTGGCTCGGGTTAACTCAGGCAGAGACACAAAGCCTGAAATTTCGAAATCTAGGTCAGAATTCTCAATGGCAATCATCTTCTTGGCACTCGCCAAACCATAAATTCCTGCGATGGCTTGACGCAGTTGACCAGTCCCTGCTGTCCGCGTCATTTCCTTGCCATCACTGATTAAACTAAAAGAAATCTCAGGATGGGCCAATCCCATACGGTTGACAATATCAATGATATGAGACAACTCTGCTTGTTGGCTCTTCATATATTTGAGACGGGCAGGTGTGTTGAAAAAGAGGTCCTCCACACAAACCTGGGTTCCTACAGGACTAGTCGCTGGGATGACTTCCTCAACCTCTCCCCCACGCGCGATTAGCCTAGTCCCATAACTCGCACCATCCACCGCCGTCAACAGAGTCAAGACACTGACAGAAGCGATAGAGGGCAGGGCTTCACCTCGAAAGCCGAGCGTCCGAATCCGAAAGAGGTCTGCTTGATTTTTTATCTTACTGGTCGCATGTCGACGCAAGGCCAATTCCACCTCATCGTGGGCAATTCCATGACCATTATCTGTGATTTGAATTTTCTTTAGACCAGCTTCCTCGATCTCAATGATAATCTGGCTAGAACCAGCGTCAATGGCATTTTCTACCAATTCTTTGACCACACTAGCAGGACGTTCAATGACCTCTCCAGCCGCGATCTGGTTTGCCAGCACCTCTGGCAATTCAATAATATGAGACATCTTTCAGCCCCTTTCTGTATCTATTTTCCTAGAAATTGATTAGTGCTATTATACCATATTTCAGATAGGACAGGAAAGCTGTACCACATAGAAGCCAAATCCCTCCACATAGACAAAGTCCCTTGCCATGGGTCGTAAAATAGTGTTTAATAAAGATGTACAGGAATTGATCACAATTTTGTATGAAATGTAAGGAGAGAAATTTATGAAAGTAGAACTACAGATTAAGGAGACGTACAAGGAAGAAAAGCTGATTGTCCAAGCACCTCAAGAAACCAAAAAAGTCCAAAAAGTCATCGAATTTGCTGAAAATCTTGACCAAAAAGAAACAATCAAAGGAAAGATTGATGGTCAGGTCTATCTAGTTGAAATTGGCAAGATTCAACGCTTCTATATCGAGAATCGAAAGGTTCTAGCAGAAACTGCATCTCAGACCTACAGCATTGATTTGCGACTCTATCAAGTTCTTGAAATGCTACCGACCACTTTTATCCAAATTTCCCAATCTGAAATCGTCAATATCGACTCCATCTCTCATCTCAAGCTCACGCCCAACGGTCTGGTTGAAATTTTCTTAAAAAACGAAAGCTTCACCTACTCTTCACGCCGCTACCTAAAAACCATCAAGGAGAAATTAGAACTATGAAAAAACAAATCTTTCACGATGCAGCCGCTGGTGTACTTATCGGCCTCATCCTCTCTATCCTTTTTTCACTCATTTATGCACCAAATACCTATGCCCCACTGAGTCCCGAGTCTCTTATCGGCCAAGTGATGGTTCAACATCAGGTTCATGGTGCCCTGGTCTTGCTCTACTGCACGATTATCTGGTCAGCTATCGGCGTTCTCTTTAGCTTTGGCAAGCGATTATTCAGCCGTGACTGGAGCTTGCTCCGTGCCACACTTTCCCATTTCTTCCTCATGCTGGCTGGATTTATCCCACTGGCAACTCTGGCTGGTTGGTTTCCCTTCCACTGGACCTTCTATCTCCAGCTCATTCCAGAGTTTGCGATTGTCTACCTCATCATCTGGGCTATTCTCTATAAAAGAGAAGCTAAAAAAGTAGACCACATCAATCAACTCTTGGCTCATAAAAAGTAATAGAGAAATCCCACTCACAAAGGCGAGAGTGGGATTCTTTTTATAATTTTTGTTTAAACTCGACTAAGACATTCATAGCCTGCATAGGTGTCATATTGTATACATCCAGTTTAGCTAATTCTGCTAGGATAGGATGCTCTTCAGGCGCATCAAAGAGTGACATCTGTTCAGTAACAGCACTTGTTTGCCTCATCGGAGCAGGACTTTCCGTCCCTTGACTCTCCAGTTGTTTCAAAATCTTATCCGCTCTTGCTAAAAGTTCTGCTGGTAAACCAGCAATCTTAGCAACATGGATACCGTAGGATTTGTCAGCTGGTCCTGGTTCGATCTTGTGAAGGAAGGTGACCTGCCCATCCTGCTCCAAGGTTGCCACGTGGACATTGACCAAGTGTTCCAAACTGGACTCCAGACTGGTCAACTCATGATAGTGGGTCGCAAAGAGGGTCTTGGCTCCGATATGCTCATGGATGTATTCGATGATGGACTGAGCCAGAGCCATCCCGTCATAAGTTGCAGTTCCTCGTCCTAACTCATCGAAGAGAATGAGTGAGTCCTTGGTCGCATGCGAAATGGCATTGTTGGCCTCCATCATCTCTACCATAAAGGTTGATTGACCTGAAACCAAGTCATCTGCTGCTCCGATACGGGTAAAGATGGCATCGAAGATAGGCAAATGGGCGCTTTCTGCCGGCACATACGAGCCTAGCTGGGCCATAACCGCCGTCATGGCTAACTGACGCATATAGGTAGACTTCCCGCTCATGTTGGGTCCTGTAATCAGTTGAATGCTGGTATCTTCTGCCATCTGGATACTATTTGGAATGTAGGTCTGAGCTCCCATGACCTTTTCAACGACAGCATGGCGTCCCTTTTGGATATCGATTTGTGAATCCTCTCCAAACTCAGGTCGGATCAAATGCTGGGTTTCAGCCACAACTGCGAGACTTTGCAAGACGTCAACTGTGGCAATTCCTTGGGCTAGAGCCTGCAAACGCTGTATATACTTGCTGACTTCCTCACGGATGCGCATAAAGATTTCATATTCTAGGTTGGCTGACTTCTCACGCGCCTCCAGCATATCCCCCTCGATACGGGCCAATTCCTCAGTACCAAAGCGTTCTGAGTTTTTCAGCGTTGCCTTGCGGAAAAAGTGGGCTGGCACATTTCCCAGCTGCGAATTGGTCACATGGAAATAGTAACCATCCTTTTTATTGTAGTCAATCTTAAGCGTGCTGATGCCAGAGCTTTCTCTCTCTTTAGCCTCAATTTCAGCAATCCAGCTAGTCCCCTCTCTGAGCACTCGGCGGTATTTATCCAAGGTCTCATCAAATCCCGTACGGATAATGCCGCCTTCCGTAATCACGTGAGGAGCTTCAGGAGCAATCGCTGCGCTAATCAAACTCTCCAACTCAGGGATTCCATCCAATTGTTCGATAAGATAGGGCAGAGCAGGTTGCTCCATTGCCTCTAAAATCGCTCGAATCCGTGGCACACTGGATAAGGTGGTCGCCAACTGCAAGAGATCCTTGGGATTGGTCTTACCAAAGGAAATTCGACTAGCCAAACGTTCGATGTCATAAACGCCTTTGAGACTGTCTGTCAAATCACTGCGCTCAAAGAAGTGGTCAAGAAAGACCTGCACCACCTCTTGACGTTGGATGATTCGCTCCTTATCAATCAAGGGACGATGGATCCAAGAACGCAAGAGCCGCATGCCCATAGCCGTTTTGGTTTCATCCAAAAGCCAGAAAAGACTGCCTTGCTTCTTGCCTGAACGGGCATTCTCAACCAAATCCAGACTGGCCTTGGTCGCATAGTCCATCTGCAAGAAATCTTTAATTTCATAGCGGATAACTGGTTTGAGGTGATTCAATTCCCGCATCTGGGTCCGATGAATATACTGGAGCAGCTTACTAGCTGCCGCTTGCTCCACAGCTGCCAGTCGTGGATCCAGTAAATGGACATCCTCAAAGCCTTCTTTCTCATAGGAAAGCACCAGATTCATCTGACGACTGAGGATTTGTTCTTCTTCCTCAGACAAGTCATAACCCAGCACCACTTCTCGCGCCTTGAGATTACGGATTTCCCCACAAACCAGCGTGAAATCTAATAAACCCGTCACATAAAAATCACCCGTCACCAGGTCCATATAAGCTAGGCCAAATTGATTGCCGTCACGATCTAGAGCAACCAGAAAGTTGTTCTGACTATCCGGCTTACTGCTATCGACGACCGTTCCAGGTGTGATGACCTGAACCACCTCGCGCTTAACCACCCCAACCGCTTGTTTGGGATCCTCCATCTGCTCGGCAATAGCCACCTTGTAGCCCTGCTCAATCAGAACATCGATATACTGTTGGGCAGAATGATAAGGAACTCCCGCCATAGGAATCGGATTGTCCGCATTTTTATTACGACTAGTCAGTGAAATCTCTAAAATCTGCGCCGCATTGACCGCATCTTCATAAAACAGCTCATAAAAATCACCCATCCGAAAGAGCAAAAAAGCATCTGGATATTGCTTTTTAATATCCACATACTGCTGCATACCAGGTGATAGTTTTTCTGTCGTCATATTAGCTCTCTCCTTGTCAAAAATAAGGCTTGGGAACAAGTCCCAAAACCCTATTCATCCTTCATCAAATCTAGCAAACGCTCTTCCATGAGCTTGGCAACATGCTGGTCTCGACAAATAACCAGTAAAGTATTGGCACCAGCAACCGTCCCTAAAATCGCCTCGTCCTTATTTTCATCAACAATATTTGCTAAGACAGCCGCTTCTCCCAGCTTGGTATGAAGTACCAAAGTAAACTCTGCTCTCGCAACCCCTTCTAGATGATGCGACAAAAACTCTACCAAATCAATCTTTTCTGTTTCATTCGCTAGCACATAATATACCATACCATTTTTCTTAACCTTGATTAAGCCGATCTCGCGCAGGTCGCGAGACAAGGTCGTTTGCGTCACAAAGACATTCCGAACTTCTAGGCGATCTTGGATATCCTTTTGTGTAGCTAGTTTTTCCTCAGTGATCATCTTTTTAATCAACTGGTGTCGTTCTTTTTTTCTCATATCAACCTCTTACATGAATATTTATAACCGATTTCGGGTTTATTTTTAGATATAATTATACCAAAAAAACTGAATAATTCAAAAAAATCTTTCTTCTTTCACTAAATTTATGATAAAATAGAATAAAAGTCCAAAAGGAGCCTACCTATGAGTACAAAAAAACTGATTGCTAGTGAATTGGCTAGCGTCATCGATAGCCTAGATCAAGAGGCTATTTTAAATTTACTAGAACAACCAAAAAACTCTGACATGGGAGATATCGCTTTTCCTGCTTTCTCACTTGCAAAAGTCGAACGCAAAGCCCCTCAAATGATTGCTGCTGAAATCGCTGAAAAAATCAACAGCCAAGCCTTTGAAAAAGTTGTTGCAACTGGTCCTTACGTCAACTTCTTCCTTGATAAATCTGCCATTTCTGGAGCAGTTATCAAAGAGATCATCGAAAAAGGATCTGACTACGCTCAACAAACGGAAGGCAAAGAGCAAAATATCACGATTGACCTATCAAGTCCAAACATCGCAAAACCTTTTTCAGTAGGTCACTTGCGTTCAACTGTTATCGGAGATGCTCTTTCTAATATCTTTAAGAAAATGGGCTACAACACTATTAAAATCAACCACCTTGGAGACTGGGGTAAACAGTTTGGCCTTCTCATGGTTGCCTATAACAAATGGGGAAGTAAGGAAGCCGTCGAAGCTAATCCGATTGACGAATTGTTGAAATTGTACGTTCGCATCAATGCTGAAATCGAAAATGACCCAGCTCTTGATGATGAAGGACGTCTCTGGTTTAAAAAATTGGAAGATGGCGATCCAGAAGCAACTCAACTTTGGCAATGGTTCCGTGACGAAAGTTTGGTTGAGTTCAACCGTATCTACAAACTGTTGAATGTTGAATTTGACAGCTTAAACGGGGAAGCCTTCTACAACGATAAGATGGATGAGGCCGTGCAAATCCTTGAAGAAAAAGGTTTGCTAGAAGAATCACGCGGAGCTAGCATTGTCAACCTCGATGATGTTGAACTTCCACCTGCTATGATTAAGAAATCTGACGGTGCAACCCTCTACATCACACGTGACATTGCGACAGCTATCTACCGTGCACGTACTTACAATTTTGTTAAAAATGTCTACGCAGTTGGTCAAGAACAGTCCAACCACTTTAAACAGTTAAAAGCCGTCTTGAAAAAAATGGGATTTGACTGGAGCGATGATATGATTCACGTAGACTTCGGTCTGGTAACCAAAAATCGTCAAAAGCTCTCTACTCGTAAAGGAAATATCATCCTGCTCGAACCTACTCTTCAAGAAGCTATCAGTCGTGCTGAAGCACAAATTGAAGCGAAAAATCCTGACCTCGAAAACAAGGAACAGGTTGCCCAAGCTGTCGGAGTGGGAGCTGTTAAATTCTACGACCTCAAGACTGACCGCCGAAATGGTTACGACTTTGACCTCGAAGCTATGGTTTCCTTTGAAGGAGAGACTGGTCCATACATCCAATACGCTTACGCTCGTATTCAGTCTCTACTTAGAAAAGCAGACTTCCAACCAAATGCTCAAGCAAGTTACAGTCTAAATGATGCTGAAAGCTGGGAAATTATCAAACTTCTCCAAGACTTTGCCCGTGTCATCAAACGCGCATCTGTTAACTATGATCCATCGCTCATTGCCAAGTATGCAATCAGCTTGGCTCAAGCCTTCAACAAATACTATGCACATACACGCATCTTAGATGAAAGCCCTGAGCGTGACAGCCGTCTAGCCCTCAGCTACGCAACTGCAGTCGTTCTCAAAGAATCTCTTCGCTTGCTTGGAGTAGAAGCGCCAGAGAAGATGTAAATCGTTACAAGAGACTGGAACTAAAGTTCCTAGTCTCTTGTAACGATTTACTAATTCACCTAACCAAATAATATCGATTTGGTTAGGATCATGTCGTAATCTTTTAATTACTTTATTGTAAAGCAGTCTAAGTAACTATGGTGATTTGGCTTGGCGCTTCACTAGTTCACATAAATAAACAGCGATTTGTTTATGTCATAACAATAAAAAAGCTAGACCTTTCAAGTATATCATCGAATTATCTAGTTTCTTGTGCGGGATGCCTGTCATGCGATTCTAGTCACCTAATAAAAAAGCGAAATATTCCTTTCGCTTTTCTGTTGCCATCAACTTCTTAATCACATTGGGAGAAATTTTATGAGCCAGTACGCTTATATCTTAGTTGTCATTAGCCTTGTCATTCTATTTCTTATCAATAAATACGAAAAAGAAAAACTTCAACAACTCCTTCAGGAACAGCTTCTGAAGGACGAAGTTTTCAAAACAGACATACGCGAAAGGATCCAAACAACGGAAAATATCAATGATGTGATTGACTACATCAATAAAGGTTACCGTTTGGGACTCCTGCTTTCTAAGGAAATCACTGAGCAATTGAAATAAGGGAATCCGAGAAGTTTTTTTCTCGGTTTTTTTACTCCCATCAATACCATTTCCTTGTGATAATCATATCTTTCATATGATTTTTCTGAAATTTTCTAAATTTTTCAAAAATTCTCTTGCATTTTTCATAAGTTTCTTGTAGAATAGAATTTATCTATTCAGATTATTCTGAAAATTCAAAAATAGGAGAGTTTTTATGTCACAAATTACGTTATCAAACCAGTCAACCTGGGCAAGCAAACTAAAGGCAATGGGGCCAGGAATCCTAATGGCTTCTGCCGCCGTTGGAGGTTCTCACATCGTATCCTCCACTCAAGCTGGCGGTTCTTATGGGTGGTCTCTGCTTCTCTTGGTTATCTTAGCCAATGTCTTTAAATACCCATTTTTCCGTTTTGGTGCTGAATACACAGCAGATACTGGAAAGACCTTGGTTGAAGGCTATGCAGAAAAAGGAAAACTCTATCTCTGGATTTTCTTTATTCTCAATGTCTTTTCTGCCTTGGTCAATACTGCCGGTGTCGCCATCCTTTGTTCAGCTATCATCGCTAGCGCCTTTCCAATGATTGGTCTTAGTATCACTCAATGGTCGCTTATCCTTGTTGCAGTCATTTGGGCTATGCTGCTCTTTGGTGGCTACAAACTATTGGATGGTATGGCAAAATGGATTATGTCTGCCTTGACTATTGCAACTGTTCTTGCCGTCATCATTGCTGCCTTTAAGCACCCAGAATACAGCTCTGATTTTATCGAGAAAACACCTTGGCAAATGGCAGCCCTACCCTTTATCGTTTCCCTTCTAGGCTGGATGCCTGCCCCTATTGAAATTTCAGCTATCAACTCACTTTGGTCAGCCGAAAAGAAAAAGACCGTCAACTTTAATACAGAGGATGCTCTTTTTGACTTTAACGTTGGTTACATTGGAACTGGTATCCTAGCTGTATTCTTTGTGGCACTAGGAGCACTCATTCAATATCCTACAGGGCAAGCGGTTGAAGCTGCTTCCGCCAAATACATCTCGCAATTTGTGGGCATGTATGCCTCTGTCCTTGGCGAATGGTCTCGATATTTGATTACCTTCATCGCTTTCCTCTGTATCTTTGGGACAGTAATTACTGTCATCGATGGCTATTCACGTGTCAACCAGGCCTCCCTTCAACTCTTAGCAAATCAAAAAGAGGATAATCGTAAATCTTTGAACATCTGGATGACCATCACAGCTATCATTGGTATCGTCATCATCAAGTTCTTTGCCGGTCAAGTTTCAACCATGCTCCGCTTTGCCATGATTGGATCTTTTCTTACAACACCATTCTTTGCCCTTTTGAACTATGTGTTGGTCACAGGTGAAAATAAAAATCTTCCTTCTTGGTTGAAACTCCTCGCCATTGCAGGATTGATTTTCCTCTTTGGATTTGCCATCTTCTTTATCTATGCACTTGCCATCGGAAAAGCAGGTTAGTTCACAAAGCAGCACCCTCGTCTGGGTGCTTTTTTCTGCATTCAAAAGGCAGTTGAGAAAATCCAACTGCCTACTTGAACGATTCTAACTTTCTGAATCCAATCCATACAAGTCCGCGATAATCGCTGCGACTTTTTTAATATCTCCCAGCATGCCACGCATTTCAAAGTCTGCTAGGACCGGGAAGCCAAAGCGCTGACTATACTGCTTGGCTGTTAAGCAGTATTGATTGTTAAAATTGCGATTACCAGATCCCACTACCCCAAAACACTTACTGGCATTGTCCCCATAGGCGATAAAATCACCCACTGGAGTCGTTAAAATCTCAACATCGCCGTTGTCGACACCATTTCCACCTTCTAAATAGGTTGGTAAAAAGGCGACATAGGGATGGTCCATCTCAAAGAAATCTTTCCCTTCCTTGACCAAATCCTTGATATGGATCTTTTGGACCTCAATCCCTTCGTGCTGGGACAAGAGATAGTCCTTGAGTCGGGTTACAAAACTCTCTGTATTTCCACTCAAACTGATATAAACTAAGGATATTTTTTTCATATTGACCTCGATTTTTATTTTTGGATATTAAAAGAACTACCAAGATTGTAACTTGATAGTTCTCTTTTGTCAATACTTAGGCAACTTCCTCTGCTTCGGCTTCCTCAGCCAAATCTTTTTGCTGGCGCCACATCTTGTAAAAGACAATGGCAAGGAAGAGGACATTGATAACAACAAATAAAATCGTTGTTCCCTTTCCAAGGACTTCTGTTCCTAGTCGCAAAGTTTCATCACGGATAGCTTGTACAGCATCTTGCATACCCATATAAGTATAAATCGAACCAACAATGGCAAGCAAAACATAAGCAATGTAAGCATAATTTGCATATTGCAAATGATTACGAACCAAGAGCACAATACCTGCGACTACTAAAATCGCAGATAAAATAATCAAAACGATGTTAACAGTCGAATGCGATAATTCAGCTGTCTTATGTAGATAATTAATCGTATCCTCCAGCTGCTGAGCGCTAATGCCTTGTACTTGTGCTTGACTGGCACCTAGTGCTTCTTTACTAGGTACTGGACTTAGTATTCCAAACAAAGATATAGCTGAAATCAATGCTGATAGGACTAATAAAACCCAAAGATAAATAGGTTTCTTTTTCATAATTTTTCCTCCTTAAGGTATTTTGAACATTATAGCATTTTTTGTACAGGAATACAACCTTTACAAGCTGGTTTCGACTTGTTTGCGATAAGCTTTCGGTGATTTTCCGCACAATTTACGGAAAACCTTGTAGAAATATCCAACATTACTGTAACCTACTGCATAGCAAATATCTTCAATACTATCACTGGTCGAAAGTAAGAGTTGCTGCGCTGCCTTAATCCGCTGTTTATTGAGCAATTCCGCAAAAGTCGAGTTGGTTTCCCTCTTAATCAGCTGACCCAGGTAGACTGGGTTAATAAAGAGATCCTTGCTAATATCCTTAAGCGAGAGCTCTTTCTGATAATCACGCCCAATCACCTCCAGAACGCTCACCACATTTTCATTCATGCGGTACTGGCCAAAGAACTTAATCAAGGTCTCTTTGATGTAGGCAACCAATTCTTCAAAGGAGTTAATGGCATGGATGGCTTTGACAATCTCGGTCATATCATCCGCTTTTAGATGCTCAAACAAGTGGAATACATCCATGACAAACTGAGTGAAGAGCTGTTTGGTGATAGCAACGCGCGGTGTATTCTCTAAGACAACCTTCTCCAGCAGGGTCAATTCTTCTATGATTTGATTGATATTCCCTTGAATAATCACCCGATAAATCGGCTCGTAATAGGCAAACAAACTCTCAGATTTTTCTAGATTGACAGAACCATAAAAGAGAGCTTTTTCAGCGTTGATCTTCCATTTTTCAAAGAACGGCTGGTAGGGTTCTTCAAATGGTGTCACAACGATTCCATCTAGTGGCCGATCAGAGATAAAAATCTGCCAGTCTTGACCTAAAACATAGTAAGGAATAGTGAAAGAACCTTGTTTTTCCTTGGAAAGGCCTATCCACCAGTTGTCTTTACCTGCTAAGAAGTTGACAAAGCCTTCTTCATCCAATTCTTGGCTGAGAGTCTGGCTTTGCTCCACCTTTTCCTGAAGTTGGCTCGCAATTTTTTCTAATAAATGACTCAACTCCACCTTATCCACTGGCTTCACCAGATAATCCACGACACTGAGGTTCATTGCTTTCTTGACATAGTCAAACTCCTGATAGCCAGACAGCAAGATATAATAGGCATCTGGGAGAATCTCCTTCATCTCCTTGATCATCTCAAGCCCTGTCTTATCTGGCATGTTGACATCCGAAATGACCACATCAACTGGATTTTCCTTAACATAGTCCAAAGCATCATCAGCATGATTGGCTGTTGCGACGACTTGCATATCCCATTTTTCAAAGGGGATTAATCGCTTGAGCCCCTCTGTCACCATATACTCGTCGTCTACTAATAAAACTTTATACATTTCCCTTCCTTTCTATTCATTTTGAATAGTAATACGGTAACGAACACCTTCTTGCTCAGCTGACTCTACACTGATTTGGTAGCGATCCCCAAAATAGAGGACAAAGCGTTCGTGTACATTGACTATTCCGATTGACTGTCGCTCCCCGCTGTAGCTTGCTTCGTGCTCAAAACTTCTCTGAGCTAATTTCTCTTGCAAGGCAGCTAATTTCTCAGCAGGCATTCCACGACCATTATCGACTACCAGGATTTCAACAAATCCCTCACCCTTCAAAACCTTGATACTGATCACATTGTCTGTCCGGCGGTGGTCAATACCATGAGCAAAGTAGTTTTCGACCAATGGCTGGAGCGTAAACTTGGGAATCTTCATATTTTCTAATTCGGGTGCGATCTTAAAACCATAGGCAACTGACTTTGGATAACGCACCATACAGAGATAGCTGTATTTGCGACAAAATTCTAATTCTTGCTTCAGCGTCGTTTCCCGCTCATCGGAGATATTATTGCGTAGTAAACTGCTAAATTCATAGATAATATCCGCCAGTTCATCTTGGCTTTCCATGACGGCATACATGCGCAGAAACTCTAAGGTATTGTACATAAAGTGAGGATTGATTTGAGCTTGTAAGGCCCGCATATTGGCATCTTTCTGACTGAGCTCCAGCTGATAGATATCATGGATATTTTTTTCCAGTCGATCCAACATATCATTGGTTGTTTCTGCAATGAGGAGCAATTCTTGATCTTTTTCAGAAGTATCGATCCGAAGTCCCTCTTCTCCTTGGGCAATCACCTCAATAGACTCTACCAAATCCACAACCTGCCTTTGGTAATTGGAGAAGGTCTGCCTCAAGGTCACATATAAAATAATAATAAAGAGACCACTCAAACCAACAATGACAGCAGAACTAGTTAAAGTCCCAGTAAGAACAAAATTCTTTGGAACTGCTGATTGGACTTGATAGCCATGTGATGTCAAACCAACAATCCAATTTTCGCGTTCAGCTACTACATCTTCCCCTATATGAAACAATTCAGTATCAAAAGGGGAGGTGATCGTCACGGCCACAGGAATCAGACCGCGAGTATTATCAATTGCTTGGTAAAGTACATCCTGCGATAAAGAAATGTAAATAACACCTAGAGACTGATCGGAGTTAGGATCAAGTACTGGTATGGCAAAACTATTGGCTGCTGGTTTGAAATCCTCAGCAAGAATTTTCTCCCCGCTACGTTTCTCTCTAGTAGAAACGTAGACTTCCTTGTAGTCTTGCAAAACAATTGCAACACCTGTCACAAAGTCATTTCTTACATACAAATCATCAATGTTTTCATACAAGGATACTGAGACATAGGGAGACGCTTTACGTTGCAACAGCCAGTAAAAATAATCCGATGTACTCAAACTAAAATACTTATAAATCCCCTCTATCCGTGCTCGATTTTCAACCAGTTCCTGCGCTAGCTGAGTCGACTCCCTGTGGTAATATTCAATCTCACTCACTGTCCGAGTCGTCACACGTTGAGCTACTCGCTGTGCTTCTTTCTCACGCGAATCCCAGTCAGCATAGGAGAGCATAACCGCAAAGCTTGCAATGATGACAATCATCACCAAGGTATAGATACGCAAGAGCGAGTGGAGCCAGAACGGCTTCATTTTATTTTGTCGCCAATTTTTCATGGATACTTTCATATACGGGTTCCAACATATCACTGATAAAGAAATGCCACATCCCAATTCCTACGAAGGAAAGCAAGGCGGGCATATAGTAACCAATTCCTACAAGCATGACCGTACCAAATAAAACCTTGGCAATTGCCGGCAAATTCATAAAAATTCCGATAAGAGCGAGTTTTACAGTATTTCGATAAGAGAGCTCATAGTGAACTTGGAGTTTCAATGAAACGGTATAAGCCAAAAAAACAAAGGCAACAACAAGGATATTGAGAAAGGTTGCCAAGAGATGGAAGATAGTCTGATGAGGCAATTGAACCAAAAGGTACAAACCATAGACTAAGACTAGATCTACAAGTACAAAACTATAGAAAGCTAGGTTACTCTTGACAAAGTTACTCTTATACAATTCCCAAGCTTCTTTCAAACTATAAGCTCGATAAGTATAACCGTGCTCCGCATACAAACTCATAAGGGTGGCACTAGCTGGCGCCAAGCCGAACACGATACCTCCTGCTAGTGTTAATAGCCAGAAAAAAGCTGTCGCAAGCATTCCTAAAAAGAAACGATTAAAGACAAATTCTAGAAACTTTCCCATGATATCCTCCTTAAAACAACTATGTGACTATTATATCATATTTCAAACGTTTTCAAAAACATAGAGCTCCCATTTACAATCCTCTAAAAGCGTGATACAATTGATTTTGACAGTTTTATATAAGGAGATTCTCATGAAGAAAAATATCTTAACCACCCTCTTAGCTGTCGTCCTCTATTTTCTCTGTGTAGGGATTGGAGTCTTCCTCGGACACCTAGTCGACCAAACGGGTAATATGTTCTACGCGCCTGCCTTTTCTGCACTTGTCGGTGGCAGTGTCTATATGCTTCTTTTGACGAAAGTCCCTCGTTTTGGCGCTATCACCACTCTAAGCCTTTTTATGGCAATTTTCTTCCTAGCTAGCAAGCATGGCGCTGGTGCCTTTCTCCCGGGACTCGCCTGTGGTCTTGCAGCAGATGCCATCGCTCGTCTCGGCAACTACAGAAATCGAATCAAAAACACCCTCTCCTTCCTCGTCTTTGCTTTTAGCACAAGTGGCCCTATCTTCCTCATGTGGATTAGTCCAGAATCCTACATGGCAACTTTACTCGCTCGTGGAAAATCCCAAGAATACATTGACCGTATCATGGTCGCTCCAGAGTTGGACAAAATCCTTCTCTTTGTTTCAAGTATCCTCCTAGGTGCCTTGCTTGGTGCTGTTATTGGGCAATTTCTAAGTCAAAAAATAGCTGATAAACTATAAGGTAAAAGCCCTGAAAACTAGCAATGCCTAGTTCCAGGGCCTTTTTGTATACAATCTTAAAATTCACTATAGATAAATTCTTGAATATTCGAAAAATCGGTCACAAAACAGTAAATCACGATGCTCAAGATGACCGTATAGAAAAATAGTGTCCATAAGATTAAACGATGTGTGTTAGTTAGCTTGGTTTGCAAATTTGTAAAGTTCTTTTTCAACTTCCATCCATCCTTTCACTCCAACGTGCATCACGTCAAATAAAAAGTAATCATCATACTCTCTGTTTCCATAGTTTAATACGGTTGCACCATGGCTTTTTGCGACATCTTCTATTTTTTTATAAGTTTTCTCCCGCATCTCTCTTGAGACACCAGTGTAGTCATTCCATTTCCCGTTTACTGGGAAAATAATAACCTCAACTTCAATGCCCAATTCTTTAGCAACTGTCAAGAAGAGTTCCATATCTGAATATTCTGGTGACTCCAGATAGCTCAAATCTTTATTAGAATCTTTCAGCGATGCATAGCGATCTTTTAAGTAAGTATTGTAGTAGTTATTATCCACCACATAGTCATTATTGTCTGTTTTCTTTTTGACCTCTTCCACAAACTGAGCCGTCATTTTCTCCCAATCATAGTCTGGTGTTTTGTCTCCTAGTGAAGGATAATCTGATTTGGCATGTTTTTGATAAAAAGTCTGTTTAAGCTTAAAGGAATACATCGCGTTCTCAAACTCTAATAGTTTTTTATCAACAATGGTTCCTTTTCCATCTATGAAATAACTTTTGTATTTTTTGTAGATGTCATTTTGTTGCTTGTTCCCCTTGGTAATCTCGATAATGCGATTGATTATTTTTTCTTTTGTTTCTTTACTAATCTTGTCATTATCTAGCATGTGGAAAATATGTTCCTGAGAAGCCTTGTTCAAAAAGGCATCTTGATGGGTTCCATCTTTTTCAAACCATTGAACCGACTCGACAATGGCTACTTTTCGCTTACTCATAGATCCTTCAATAGAGCCCAAGGTCGTAGCCTGAATGATGTTTTGAGAATAACTAGTCCCAATCTGCATGATATTAAAATCGTTGTAGTTAAAAATTTTATTGGGATGATAATCTTCATTTATCGTCGCAACCAACTCTGAGGAACCCATTAGAACCAGTGTATTGGGAGTGATATTGCTTGTTAAAATATCTCTACTTTTATACTTTTCATACGAGGTGCTGTAACGAATACTGTTATCCTTGACTTTATAATAATCCTCAATCTTCTTGACATACGTCACATTGAAAAGGGCAAGCGTCGCAATTACGAGCACAAGCGATAGTAAAAATGCTTTTAATTTAATCATCTCGTTTTATCCTATCCCTTCGATCTGTCCGATTTCTTTTCAATCTCTTATCTCTTTAAAATCGTAAGCAAGATTTTATAGGGTTCGCCTGAAAAGATAAAGAAACCAATCATAACCAAATTCATGGTCACAAACCAACTTAGTAGCTTATACCAGTTTTTGTTTTTATTTTTCTTATAAAAATTACTTTTCTTTTGATACACTTCAAATCCAGCCATCAAGACACCATGGTAAAAACCATAAACAATGTAGCTAACACTAAGACCATGCCAAAAACCCATGACCAACATATTGACCATATAGGCATAGGTTGCATTGTGTAGTCTATTTTTAAACCATTTTTTCCTGATAACCTGCATCAATACTCTTGAAAATACAAAATCTCTCAACCAGGTCGACAAGGTGATATGCCATCTGGTCCAGAAATCCTTGATATCGACACTCAAGAAAGGTTTGTTAAAGTTCATCGGTGTCTGAATACCTAGAATGTTACTACTTCCAACAGCCATTAGACTATAGCCTGCAAAGTCAAAGAACAGATACAAGGTATAGAGATACATATACTTGATTGAGTAAACGACTGTGCCAGTATTGCTTAGAGCGAGTAGCATCTGGTAAACATAGGTTGATAAAACAACCTTGTAAAGAAGACCTAGAACGATACGATACACACCGTCCCCTGCTAACTCCAGATACTGTTTTCGAGGCATGACCTCGTTTATCTCTTTTAAAAATCTCCTACTCCGATCAATCGGACCAGCACTAACTGTTGGGAAAAAGAGCAAAAACTGTAGATAATCTTTTACAGTGATTTTTTCTTTGATCAAGCCATCCGATATTTCTAGCATGATCTGAATGGTCTTAAAGGACATATAGGAAATACCAATAAAGGCCAACAAATGCAGAGAAGTCAGGGCAAAGACTTTATTGATCACCAAAGGAAGAATGGAAAGGAAAACCAGTGGTTTCAGCCGCTTTGCTTCTATCCTCTGTGCTAGAAAAACCAGAAAATATTGGTAAACGATAAAGGCGAGCAAATAGACTATCATCGCTCGACTCTTGCCATAGATAGCTCCTGCAAATAAGAGGGAGAGCGCCAAAATATAGTAGTCCTTACGTTTTTCAAAAAAGTTTACCACAAAACCAATCAGTAAAACTACAAACAAGAGAAGAAAGAAATCATTCCCCTCGAAATAATTCATATCAACCGAACTCCTTTTTCATTTTCTCATCTCGCTTCAAGGTTTATCTTTCTAGTTTTTTCCTATCCTATCACCAGAGAGAGTTAACTTTATCTATTATACCATAATTTAAAAACTTTAAATGCCCCTGTTGGCAGCTTCCTAGAACAAAAAAGAGCCCTTCGGCTCTTTTTATTTATGACTTAATTTCTTGGTCAAGAAATCTCCCAAGAACTGAATCGTGAAGATAATCAAGATGATAATGATGGTTGCTAAAACTGTCACATCGTGATTGAAACGGTTAAATCCATAGGCAATGGCCACATTACCGATACCACCAGCTCCGACCGCACCAGCCATAGCTGTTTCACCGACTAGTGAAATCAAGGTCACAGTCGTCACACGAATCAAATCTGGAAGACCTTCTGATAGATAAACCCCCACGATATCCCAGAAAGTCGCTCCGCTCGCTTGAGCCGCCTCAATGACACCACCATCTAGCTCAGCCAAGACAACCTGCACCTGACGGGCAAAGAAGGCAAAGACTGCAAAAGAAAGTGGCACAAGGGCTGCATTTGGCCCGATACTAGTCTTGACAATCAAGTGAGAAAGTGGCGATAAGATTGCCAAGAGGATGATGAAGGGAACCGCACGGAAAATTGAGGTAATCTTGTCTAAAATCCAGAAGACTACCTTATTTTCCAAGACACCGCCTGGCGCTGTCAAGACGAGGAAGAGACCTGCCACCAACCCCAGGAACCCTCCGATGATGAAGGAAAGAACTGTCATATAAAGAGTTAGGTAGATGGCTGTTCCCCAGCCAGCCTGGCCTGACCAGCCCATCTTGTAGACATTTGGTAAGTAAGTTTGAATAAACTCTGTCATTTTACTATCCTCCCTTCAATACTTTTAACTGCACACCAGCCTGACGGATGGCTTCTTGAGCACCTGCTAGTGCTGCTTTTTCACCTGAAAAGACCACAACCAATTCTCCAACAGGAGTGCCATCGAGAATTTCGATATTTCCATAAAGGATATTAGCCGTTACTTGGTAATGTTTGTACAATTCATTCAAAAGTGGCTCGTCTGTCGAAGCCCCTGCATACTTGAGCTGCACTAAAATACTGTTCTCAGATAAATGTTCTACGATTTCTTGCTTCTCAATCTTGACCATGGCTTCATCAATACCTGTCGCTGTGGAGATAAAGTCCTGGGTCAAAGGTTGTTTAGGATCTGAGAAGATTTCAAGAACACTACCCTCTTCAATCAAACGGCCATCCTGCATAACTGCCACACGATTGGCAATATCTTTGACAATCTGCATTTCGTGTGTAATCAAGACAACGGTCAAGCCTAATTTTTGGTTCAAATCTTGCAACAATGCCAAAATCTGCTTGGTTGTCTTAGGGTCGAGGGCAGACGTTGACTCGTCTGAAATCAAGATTTTCGGATCATTTGCCAAGGCACGCGCAATAGCCACACGCTGTTTTTGCCCTCCAGATAGTTGTGAAGGGTAGTTTTCAGCACGATCCGCCAAGCTAACCAAATCCAACAACTTAGCTACTTTGGCTTTCTTTTCTTCCTTGCTGAGTCCAGAGTGTTTGAGGGCAAAGGCCACATTTTCCTCTGCTGTCTTTTGACTCATCAGGTTGAAATGCTGGAAAATCATCCCGATATCCTGACGCTTACGACGTAACTGCTCTGCTGTCAAGGTCACCTTACCATCAAAAATGACGTCGTTATCAATGGTAATTTTCCCAGCAGATGGCTTTTGCAAGAGGTTAATCACCCGTACAAGAGTGGATTTCCCTGCTCCAGAATATCCAACGATACCGTAGATATCCCCTTCTTGGATGTGAATGGTCACATCCTTGACCGCTGTGATGGTTCTCTTCTTTTGGTGAAAGGTCACATCGATCTGATCTAACTTGATAATATCTCTACTCATAGCTTCTAATCAGCTCCTCTACTAATTCAATATGGGTGTAGTAATCGGCGATTCGCACGTTTTCATCTCCACCGTGGTCTCGGCTATTGGCATTTCCTAGACCGAAGGCCACCATGGGCATCTCTAGGGCATCAAAGACCGTATGCATAGGCCCTGTCCCCGCTGTTGTCGGCAAGACAGACACGCCCTGTGGATAGAATTTCTTGGCCAACTCGATTACGTTGAGAATGGCTGGCGCGCTCATATCGCTTCGATAGCTCATCTCTCCCAAGGTATAGTATAATTCTACCTTATCAAAGCCATTTTTGTCTAGCTGTTTCCGAATTTTTTCCAGAACATCATGCGGTTCTAGGCCAGGAACCAAACGAACTTCTAACTTAGCGCTGGCTTCTGCTGGCAAAATCGTTTTAACCCCTTGCCCTTGGTAGCCTGATTGAATCCCTTCGATATTAAGGGCTGGCTCGAAAAAGAAACGTTTTAGAAAGGCTGCACGATCCTCTTGTAAGAGAGGCAATTCCAAGCCATAAATGCGACTAATTTCCTCAGGATTGCGTTGGGCATAGGTATCTACCAAGTCTAGTTCTCGTTCATTTGGCTCTTGAACATCCTCATACAAACCTTCAACCAAGATACGGCCATCTGCTGCACGCAGGCTACTTAAGGCCTGGATGAGATACCATGGTGCTGACTCCACAACTCCACCATAACTCGAGTGGATATCCACATCAGCACTTTTTACCTTAGCATCAAATGTCACAATCCCTTTGTTTCCGCCAGAGATTTCCAGCTGCTCCAAGGCGTTCTTTGTACCTTGTTCCCATACCAGCAAATCCGCCCCACGAAGTTTGTCTGCGTGTTTCTCTAAATACTTATCTAGATCCATGGAAGCAGACTCCTCTGCCCCTTCCATGATAAAGCTAATATTGACAGGTAGGTCATCATGGTGTTGCATGTATTTTCTCAAAGCACTCAAACGAGCCGTGATATGCCCCTTGTCGTCGTCAACCCCACGCCCATACATAAAGCCATTTCGTACAGAAAGGGTAAAAGGATCCTCTGTCCACACCTGATCACCATCCGCTGGCACGGTGTCATAGTGGTTATAGAAGATCAAGGTCTTAGCATCTGGACGCGAACTCTTGAAATGCGCCATGACAAAAGGAGCCGTATAAGTCTCATCAATCTCGACTTCCGCTCCCACACGCTTGAAAATCTCACCCAGATAGTTTGCGACTTCCTTGAGCCCAACCTGCTGGGCAAAGACTGATTTCTTGGAAATTAAGGTGCGCAAGACTTCAAAATAATGTTGAGCTACATGATCCTTTTCAAATTTTTCAATCTGCTCTTGTTCGCTAGGAAAAATCATTTTCTCTCTACCTTTCTATGAACCTATAGTCTTCTTTACAATCCATGCTCTAGACAAAAGTAAGAGGTGGAAACTCTCTCCCACCTCCCTGTGTCTTATTACCAAACTGGTTGGTCCAAACCGTCTGATGTTTCTTCGATAACTTTTTTCACTTCATCAGTGTGGTAAGCCGCGATAATTTTCTTGATGGCATCAGCCTTAGGTGATGATTCCCAATCTTTTTTCGCAACGATGATGTTGTACCATTGTTTTGAGTTTTCATCAGCTTGTTCTTTGAATAGTGCTTTCTTGTAGTCCAATTTTGCTTCTGTAACGAAGGTATTGTTTACAACAGCAGCATCAACTGATGACAATGAACGAGCTGTTTGGCTAGCGTCCAATTCAGTAATCTTCAAGTTCTTTGGATTTTCTTTGATGTTTGCGATAGTAGCAAGCTCAGTTCCTGAAACGTCCAATTTGATCAAACCAGCTGATTGAAGCAAGTAAAGCGCACGGCTTTCGTTTGTTGCATCGTTTGGTACAGCGATTTCGCCCTTATCTGGGATTTCTTCCACTTTAGTGTACTTGTTTTCTTCCCCATTTTTACCTGAGTAAAGGCGGATTGGTGAGATGTAAGTATCTGCAATCGCTACAAGGTCTTTCCCGTTTTCTTTGTTCCAGTTGTTCAAGAAGTTGTAGTGTTGGAAAGCGTTCAAGTCTACTTCGCCATCAGCAGTTGCCTTGTTTGGTTGTGAGTAGTCTGTGAATTCAGTAAACTTCAAAGTAATTCCGTCTTTTTTGACCAATTCTTGGATTTTATCCCAACGTTTTTCTTCAGAACCACTGCGGTTAACTGTTGCGATTTTAACAACTGTTTCGTTGTCCGCTTTCTTTTCTGAATTTCCGCAAGCTGCAAGAGCCAAACCTGCGACTGTAGCGATAGCTGCTACACCGAGCCATTTTTTGATTTTCATGATTCTATCTCCTTTAAAAATAATACTGTAATAGTATCTCATACTTTATTTGATTTCGCAAATTGTTATTAGATAGGCAGACATATAGTTTAAAACTATATGTCTAAAAATTAGAAAATCATCCGCCTTTCTCAGACTGGATGATTTCATAAGACTATTTAATGTCAGCTTCTGCTGGGAGGTAAGTGTCTCCGAAGAATTGTTTAGACAACTTTTCAAGGGTTCCATCTTTGTAGAGTTCTTGGATGCGTTTGTCCACAAATGATTTCAACTCATCTTGACCTTTAGCAAGAAGTGGATATACGTAAGGTTGTTGGTCGCTTGGAAGCTCAATCACTTTCAAGTTGTCCAAACCTTGGTTCTTGATAACTGTTTCAACACCGATTTTATCAAAAATCTTGTAGTCAAATTGACCATCGCTCAAACGTCCCATGATTTGTTGGAAATCAGCCTTGGTATAGTTAAGAACCGTTGGGTTGTCTGCGTGTTGTTTGTTATAGTCTTCTAGTTGTTTAGCTGTTGTTGTTCCTTGAACGACTTCAGTAGATTTTCCACCAATATCATCAAGAGACTTAATACTGTTATCGTCTTTCTTTACAACGAGAACGTTAGGATTTTTAGCAGTTGGAGCCGCGTAAAGGTATTTTTCAGCACGTTCTTTGGTATAGCTGATATTGTTCACAGCCATTTGGTAACGGTCAGCGTCAAGACCCGCAAAGACACCTGACCACTCTGTCTTTTCAAACTTGACTTCATACTTGTCAGAGTCTTTAAAGATAGCGCGGACTACTTCAATCTCATAACCAGTCAACTCACCGTTGTCTTCATAGTTAAATGGTTTTGGTGAAGCGTTGGTCGCTACGACAATTTCTTTCTTACCAGGTGTTGCTGCTTCGCTAGATGCGCTATCTTTCTTATCTCCACCTGAGCAAGCTGCTAGCACACCTGCGGCAACGAGTCCTAAGGCAGCAAGAGATGAATATTTGACGATTTTTTTCATGTCATTTCCTCCAAAATAGAATACTGTACTATCTTAACAGAAAAAAATTTTTTTCGCCATTATATGATACCTATCTCGGTGATAAGTTTTTCTTATGGCTGATTTAAAAGACCAAACGCAAGACGGCAATCAAGACTACTCCAAAAAGAACCGTACCCACTAGATTGCGGTAGCGAAAGGCTACCCAAGCCGTTGGAAAGACTGCTAAAAAGTCTAGCCATTTGATTTGAGGAAGACTCCCGACCTTGCCTGTTACTACACTTGAAAGGATCAAGGCAAAGATAATGGAAACAGGCAAGAACTTCAAAAATCGCTCTACGATAGCTGGCAACCCCTTGTACTTAACCAAGATGAAAGGAATCATACGAGGTATCCAAGTCACTAGGCCCGAAAAGATAACGGCTAACAAAAGATATTTACTGACCATCTAAGACCACCCCCATCGTACAACCAAGTAGCGTCGCAAACAAAACAGCTAGCGACTGAGACACCACTGTCAAGAGCAACAAGAAGGACACCGCAACAACGGCTAGGATCATCAGCAAATTCCTTACAGGAACCCGTCTTTGCATAATCTGGAACTGTGAAGCAAAGATTCCAATAAACATCCCAACAAGGGCAAAATCTAAGCCAAAAATTTCTGGATTTGGAAGAAGCCCACCTAGAGCTGTTCCGCCTACTGTCCCCACAAACCAAGCTACATAACTGTTGAGATTATTCCCATGCATCCACATAGGATTGACCTTGTCTGTATGGGCTAATTCTCCCATCAAAACTCCGTAAGTCTCATCTGTCAAGAGGCTAGACATGCCGATATTTTGCCAGAGACTAGTATGACGGAAATAGGTCGATGCGTGTAAGCTCAATAAAAAGAGGCGCAAGTTGATCAAAAAAACTGTCATAGCAATGGCTGCCACAGGCGCTTGTACTGCAATCAATGCCAACATGGCAAACTGGGCGCTCCCAGCATAAACAAATAGGCTCATCAAGCCCATCTCAACAGGTGTCACATAGGGCGCGCCAATAATCCCACAAGCCAGGCCAATGCTGACATAGCCAAGAGCAGTCGGCATGGCCGCCTGAACACCTTCCCAAAATCCTTTTTCTTTCATCTCTCTCCTCTTATTTTCTTCGTTTGAGGCTGTTCATGGTCACAGCCACAGCAAGGAATATTATAACACATTCAAAGAAGAGAAAAAAGTTTAGAGTTTGAAACTAGTAGCTAGTAAATATTGTTAAAAAGCATTGCTTGCTGATGAGTACATCCAAAACTGATCAACTCGGATAGTGTACTTATCGGCTTGGCTTTCAACAGACTCATCTTCTGTCGGATAAACATCAACCCAGAGTTCTTTCCTTTTTCCTTTCAACTTGACTTTATAGCGATAGCCGTCATCGTATAGTCCTACCGTCTCGGTAGTTACAGATTGAAAATTTGGAAGAGCTTCAATTTCTTTTTTTATAGTCTGGGATAGATTGTTGAGCACTACATATTGCTCCCCTTTTGAAGCTACAGGAATATGAACTGTCGCTTTTTCCAAGCGATGTGATTTTGAAAATGTGAATCTTGCTCGACCTGTATAACCATTCAAAGCAATATTTTCGTAATCATAGAAAAGACGCCCTGTTTTATAGAAATAAGGGTCTTCAGCACGCCAAGTATCGCGATAGGCCATTTCTGTTTCCTCCTCCACTTCGCTAACCTCTCCAAATACTTCTTCAAAGGATTTAAGAGGCATGCCGAACGAAAGGGAATCAAACAAGACCAGTTGTGTCTGTTTAACATTCTGGCAAGCTGATAAAAGCATGAGGAAAGCTCCAAGAGCAAGCAAACTACTGATTATTTTTGTAAATTTCATATTTCTACTATACTAAAAAACTCTCAGACTGACAAACTTTGATAGAATCGGATTCCGTGATTGATTTTAAAAATGCTTCTTTTTGTTTTAAATTGAGCAAGAGTCAGTAACAAACCGCCATAATAAGAAAAAGACTGGGAAGCCAGCCTTATCTAGATGATGTAAAAAATTCTGCTAAACCTAAAATCCAAACACCAGTAAACTGACAATGATTAAAAAGGTATTCCACAAGATGTGAAGTGCCATTGACCAATAAATTGAACGTGTATAACGAAAGAACATACAGAGTAGCAGACCTGCTCCTGCATAAATGATGAAGTCTGTTATCACCCATCCATATTGCAAAACATGGATAAGACTGAAGAAAGTTGAGGAAACAATTATATCAACATAGCGCTTTTTAAATTTAGATAGGGCTGTCATCAGAAGTCCCCGAAAAACCAACTCTTCAACTATAGGAGCAATGAGACTACCGTATAAAATGCGCGTTATAAAGTAACTAATTCCTGTCAAATTAGCTGCTTCTTTCACTATTGCACTCCCATTTTGCGTGCTGGGAAAGATCCGAGTTGTTATATTTACCCACAAAAACATCAATAGAAAGAAAAGAAAGAAGAGACCCAGATAAGACCAACGAAACTCGAATCGACCGTACTCTTTCCAACGTTGACTCTTTACAAGAATGACAGTAGCAACAATTCCCTCAATTACTATCAATAAAATTTGAATCCCATAAAATCCAAAGTCGGATAATTGGTTCACTGAATCTAATTTTGCTACAAGATTAAAAATCAAGTAATAGGACACAAGCACCAAAATGGTCCCTAGATAAAATTTCGTTTCTTTCCCTTTCATAGTTGTTCCTTTTAAGTTTTATTTACGTCGTCTTTCAGCCAAACCTACCCAGAGTCCTTTCATCCAATCAAAAGCTCCGTAAGGGCTTGGTCCAGCACTACAAACTGACTCGGGAATTTTATGTCACAGCTAGTGTTCTCTTTTACTAATTAGGATTATTGAAAAACTCTAAAACAACAAGGGGAGAATCTGACCAATGCCATTGTAGACTATGTGCAGTCCAATAGGCCAATAAATGGACTTTGTCACTCTAAATAAGACTGCAAATATGAGACCACCACCCATATAGAAGAAAAAGTCTGTCAATACCCAACCGTGGTTACTAATATGCAAGATCCCGAATAAAGCAGCAGAACCAAGCACATCCAGTCCCCATTTCTTCCCTTTTTCCAGAGCGGTCATCACCAACCCACGATAGATTATCTCTTCAAAAATGGGACCTGCAATCACAGGATAGAGAAAATACATCAAAAATACCGTAGCTCCTGTAAAAGTAGGAACACCCAGTTGATAAGCAATTTCATTTTTGGTAGGTGGGAAAATAAAAAATGTAAGGAAATTCCAAATAACAAAAGCAAGAAGAGCTAGGAAGGAATAAAAAAGATAGGATCCCTTAAATTTCCTACTGTTGATTTTCTGCCATTTCCCTGACCAAATCATAACAATAATAGCAAGCAGAACCACAAGAAAGTTTAACATCATATCCGACAGATAAAATGCAAAGTCCGATAGACCAGCAACAAGGTCGCTGTGTAAAACCAAACGAATGAGGAACTGATCAGCAATAACTAGTAGAACGGCTATAATAAAGTAGTAGTGTGAGATTATCTTTTTCATTTTATTTTCTCCTATACTATGAAATAAAGACAGTATAACACGAAAACTGCCCTATTTTAGAAAATCGCATATTTGACATTTTTTCTTATAGGAATTTCATATTTGCGATTGTTTGTTAATCGATAAGTTCTTTATATTGCTGCAAACGCAATTCAAAAAAGGCTGTTAATTGGGGATTCTCTAATATTTGCAGAGATTGGACAAAGTCTTCAATCTCTTTTTGATTGCTTCCTTTGGTTTGAAGGAAAACACTCAATTTCTTTAAAAATTGCCACAATAATCTCTCAAAAACATCGTATGGTCGGAGCATGCTCCCCAACTCGGCTTCAAAGATTGGGATGTAGGAAAAAAGTTTGCGTTCCATGAGCTCTGAGATGATATTAAGATAACCACTTTTCATATACAATTGATTGTATACTAACTCTTTAAATTCCTTGGATTTTTCAAGTAAAGAGGTTGATAAAAAGATCAAATCTTGATTACTCAAGAAGGGCATGGTATTGCAAAAAAGATAGAGTTCAAACCAGGTCCAAGACTCGATAGCATAGAGATAGCTAGTCAAAAACTCGCTATCCTCCTCTTCTAGCGGATAGTTTTTATCTAAGGAATGGATGGCATCTTTGATCACTATAGCATTCAAACGACGATAAGTCTTCGCCATCTGTTCTTGTTCGACTTCCTTCAACAGTTGCTCTAAGCCATCTATATCTTGATGGGCAAAGCGAGCCACAATCTTTCGACCAATTCGCATGTGTGGGGATTCTTGATAGTTGTTGAGCTTGTGCCCAAACTCATCGAAGGTCACATTGATCCCTTGGATAGCTAGTATCAGTTTATCCGCAGACAGCATAGACTGTCCTAGTTCAAACTTGGATAGCTGGGATACTGTTAGTCCAGCACAAGCTACATCTGACTGTTTGAGTTTCCTCGCCAGCCGCAATTCCTTGTAAAATTCTCCCAATTCCATTTTTTCAATCATGGCCAAACTCCCTTTACTGTTCTATTCGTAAAAATTTTTCCTTTTTTAACATATTATAAAATATTTTAGCAAAAAAGCCAGCTTCAAGCTGACTCTTTATTCTATAGTATCAAAGGCGAGACTTGGTTTGGCGTTGAGGTCCAAGTCTGCAAAGTTTTCTTTGTTCCACTCGCTGACGCTAGCATAGGCAATCATACCCGCATTGTCTCCGCAGAGGCGCAGGGGTGGGATGATGACCTTGACATCTGTGATTTCGGCTGCCAAGCGTTCTCTGAGACCTTTATTGGCCGCCACACCACCTGCCACAACAAGGGTTTTCACGGGGTATTTTTCTAAAGCCTTCTTGGTTTTTGCCATGAGAATATCCAGGACAGCTGCTTGGAAGGAAGCACACAAATCCTCTGTAGATAGGCTTTCTCCTTTTTGCTCAGCATTGTGGTGAAGATTGATAAAGGCAGACTTCAAACCAGAGAATGAAAACTCCAGATTGTCTTCCTTGATCATAGCACGTGGGAAATCATAAATATCCTGACCTTGATGGGCCAACTCGTCAATCTCACGACCTGCTGGATAAGTCAAGCCCATGACACGGCCGACCTTGTCATAGGCCTCACCAACTGCGTCATCTCGCGTTTCCCCAACAATCTTGTAATCACCAGCCTCAGAAACATAGACCAACTCGGTGTGTCCACCGCTGACCAAGAGGGCTAGTAAAGGAAAGGCCAATGGCTCCACGCTCTGAGCTGCCATAAGGTGGCCAGCCATGTGGTTGACGGGGATAAGTGGTAGGCCATGCGCCCAGGCAAAGGCCTTGGCAGCTGACAAACCAACTAGTAAGGCTCCGACCAAACCTGGTCCATAGGTAACCGCAACGGCTGTCACGTCCTCTTCGGTAATTCCTGCTTCTGCCAGTGCCTCCTCAATACAGGCTGTAATGATCTCAACATGGTGACGACTGGCCACTTCTGGCACTACGCCACCAAAACGTTTGTGGCTCTCGATTTGACTAGCAATGACATTGGACAAGAGCTCGTCATCGTTTTTCAGTACGGCGACACTGGTCTCATCACAAGATGTTTCAAATGCTAAAATATATCTATCCTTCATCTGCTTCTCTCTTCATGATAATGGCGTCCTCAACTGGGTCATGGTAGTAGGCCTTTCTCTCAGCGATGACTGCCATCTTTTCTTTCTTGTAAAATGCTTGCGCTCGGTGATTCGACTTTCTAACTTCGAGGAAAAGCTCCTTGTCTGTCGGCAAGTGAGCAAACAAGGCTGACGCAATTCCCTGACCCTGATAGGCTCCTTTGACAGCGATTTGTAGGACTTCTGCTTCAAAGAGATTCTCCTGAACGGCTAAAAATCCAATCACTTCTGCTCCATCATAAGCCAGAGCATACCAAGTCTGGTCTTGGGACAGGTCTGCTTGGATTTGTTCCAGCGTCCAAGGACTGACTGGGTATACATCTATCATGACAGCGTAGATGGCTTGAGCCAAGTCAGGTTGCTGTTGGATTCGTTTGATCTCTATCATAGGCGTTTAATGTAGGACTCGCCAGATTCGGTGTGGTTCTTGAGCCAGTTCTCCTCAGCTTCAACACGTTTGAGATAATTGGGCACAAAGTCATGCAAGGAGTCCGCTTCCTGGTCCCAGGCCCAAAGAGCTAGATCAGCTGCATTTGGCAAGGTTTCTTGATAGCTAGCTTGTGGCAGCTGCTCTTGAATTTGTTCCACAAAGACTCCAACTTCTCCGACAAAGGTCACCTGTTCAGCATCCTTGACCTGCTCTAACACTTCCGCAAAAGACAGGTGCGCTTCTGGCAAGACTTGCTTGGCATTTTCATAAAACCCTGCATATACATTGTTACGGCGTGCATCCATGATAGGAACCACCAATCCTTCTTGCTGACGTGGCACCAAAGCCAAGAGGCTAGACATGCCAACCAACTCGATGTTCAGGGTATGGGCTAGAGTCTTGGCAGTTGCTACCGCAATTCGCAAGCCTGTGTAGCTGCCAGGTCCCTCTGCCACCACGATGCGATCCAAGTCCTTGGGTGTCAAATCCAGACTCGCCATCAAAAAATCAATGGCAGGCATGAGGGTAATACTGTGATTTTTCTTGATATTGATCGTGGTCTCAGCAAGAACCTGCTTGTCCTCTAAAATGGCTAGAGAAAGAGCCCTGCTGGACGTATCAAAAGCTAATACTTTCATAATACATTCCTATCTTTTGGTCTGCTTACTATTATACTACAAAAGCTGACGCATGGGAATTTTCTTTGCCCCAAACAAAATAGGCCTACCACTTAGACAAAGAGGAAGGCAAAAAAGTTGTAGCTTTCCCCTATCTTTTCCGAATATATAAGTGAACAAGGAATTTGAGAGGATCGCTATAAGAAATTTGGACCAGTTATGTTAGATAAAAAACACATTTTTAGAAGGGTAAATTTTATTCTCTTCATCTCTTATAGTTTTCTCATCATTTTCAATGATTTAAACATAATCGTTACACCCTTGCCATTTGATTTATTTCTTTGCATTGTTTTCTTTTTATGTTTCAACTCGATTTTCGATGTGAGAAATCATCATCGTAAGAATTAAGATATCACCTGAAAATAGAAAATCCGCCCCCTTTATCAAGATGAGGTGGATTTTCTGTATACTTAGATGAATAACTGGAGCTTAAGCATTTAAACCAAAGTAAAAAACAAACCAGACAACATAGGTGACAAGAAGGAGAAAAATTGAATAGAGCGTCACAAAAGCAAGCTTCCAAAGGAATTTTGTTTTGCGGTGTTCTAGATACGTAAAAATAAGATTTCCACCGTATACACAGGCTACAAAAACTATAAACATCAAGAGGCGAACCCCAATCGCAAATTCAAACAAACTAAACATTCTTAATCCTCCTTGTTTAAAAGCTATAGGAAATATTCCCATCCATAAACTTCTCTTTCCATTATAACACCTAAGCGCTCTCCGACCAAATCCTACCTGTCTTTTTGCTCCTTCTTCCCCTACCGACTTTCTCCATTTCCGTCTTTTACTAATTTTTCATTTTGTGGTATAATTGAAATAATTGTAACGAATCAAGGTCAATCTAGACACAAAATGGAATGAAATCAAGCAAATCTCTGCTAAAAGTTTGGAATAAGCTGACCTGTAAATAGAAAGGAACTATATGATTTACAAAGTTTTTTATCAAGAAACAAAAGAACGTAGCCCACGTCGTGAAACAACACGCGCACTTTACCTAGACATCGATGCCAGCTCAGAACTTGAGGGCCGTATCGCTGCTCGCCAACTTGTCGAAGAAAACCGCCCAGAGTACAACATCGAGTATATCGAACTCTTGTCTGACAAATTGCTAGATTACGAAAAAGAAACTGGCGTCTTCGAAATCACGGAGTTCTAATATGGCTTATACTCTTAAACCTGAAGAAGTTGGCGTTTTTGCCATCGGTGGTCTGGGAGAAATCGGGAAAAACACATACGGAATTGAATACCAAGACGAGATTATCATCGTCGATGCTGGGATTAAATTCCCAGAAGATGACTTGCTCGGTATCGACTATGTTATCCCCGACTACTCTTACATCGTAGACAATATCGACCGTGTCAAGGCTGTCTTGATCACACACGGACACGAGGACCACATCGGTGGGATTCCTTTCCTGCTCAAGCAAGCAAATGTCCCTATCTACGCTGGACCACTTGCCTTGGCTTTAATCCGTGGGAAACTCGAAGAACACGGTCTCTTGCGCAACGCCAAACTTTACGAAATCAACCACAACACTGAGTTGACCTTTAAAAACCTCAAGGCAACTTTCTTTAGAACCACTCACTCTATTCCAGAGCCTTTGGGGATTGTTATTCATACCCCTCAAGGGAAAATCGTTTGTACGGGTGACTTTAAGTTTGACTTTACACCAGTTGGTGAACCAGCGGACTTGCACCGTATGGCTGCTCTTGGGGAAGAAGGCGTGCTCTGTCTCCTCTCTGACTCGACAAATGCAGAAGTGCCAACCTTTACCAACTCTGAAAAAGTCGTTGGCCAGTCCATCATGAAGATTATCCAAGGCATTGAAGGTCGTATCATATTTGCGTCCTTTGCCTCAAATATCTTCCGTCTCCAGCAAGCAACGGATGCCGCTGTTAAGACTGGACGCAAGATTGCAGTCTTTGGTCGTTCTATGGAAAAGGCCATTGTCAACGGTATCGAGCTTGGCTACATCAAAGCTCCTAAGGGAACCTTTATCGAGCCAAATGAAATCAAAGACTACCCTGCAGGCGAGGTTCTTATTCTCTGTACAGGTAGTCAGGGTGAGCCAATGGCAGCCCTCTCTCGTATCGCTAACGGAACCCACCGTCAGGTGCAACTCCAACCCGGCGATACCGTTATCTTCTCTTCAAGTCCAATCCCTGGAAATACCACTAGCGTCAACAAGTTGATTAACATTATCTCAGAAGCTGGTGTCGAAGTCATTCACGGAAAGATTAACAATATCCACACCTCTGGACACGGTGGTCAGCAAGAGCAAAAACTCATGCTCCGCTTGATTAAGCCCAAATACTTCATGCCTGTCCATGGTGAATACCGCATGCAAAAAGTCCACGCTGGACTAGCGGTGGATACTGGTGTCGAGAAGGACAATATCTTTATCATGAGCAATGGTGATGTGCTTGCTCTTACTGCTAACTCAGCCCGTATCGCAGGTCACTTCAATGCCCAAGACATCTATGTCGATGGAAATCGTATCGGTGAAATCGGTGCAGCCGTCCTCAAAGACCGTAGAGACCTATCTGAAGATGGTGTCGTTCTAGCAGTCGCTACTGTTGACTTCAAGTCTAAAATGATCTTGTCTGGGCCTGATATCCTCAGCCGCGGCTTTGTCTACATGAGAGAATCTGGCGACTTGATTCGCCAAAGCCAACGTATCCTCTTCAACGCTATTCGTATCGCGCTGAAGAACAAAGATGCCAGCGTGCAATCTGTCAATGGTGCCATTGTCAACGCCATCCGCCCTTTCCTCTATGAAAATACAGAACGTGAACCGATTATCATCCCGATGATCCTCACACCAGATGAAGAATAATACTCTTCGAAAATCAAATTCAAACCACGTCAGCTTCGCCTTGTCGTACTCAAGTACAGCCTTCGGCTAACTTCCTAGTTTGCTCTTTGATTTTCATTGAGTACAAGTCAACAAAACAGCTCCGTCTTCGGAGCTGTTTTTTCTATGCTTTCTTTTCTTGATTTTTAGAAATACTACGATTTTTACCTTCAAGATAGACCATCAGAATGGAAATATCTGCTGGGTTAACTCCCGAAATACGGCTGGCCTGGCCGATGGTTTCTGGATTGATGAGTTTGAACTTCTGGCGAGCTTCTGTTGCAATGGAGTCAATATCATCCCAGTCGATATTGGCTGGAATGCGTTTTTCTTCCATGCGTTTCATCTTGGCAACCTGATCCATGGCTTTGGAAATATAGCCTTCGTACTTGATTTCTGTTTCAATCAATTCGATAATCTTGTCATCCAAGTCCTCTGCTGCAGGTCCGATGAAAGCCACCACATCCTGGTAAGAAACTTCTGGACGGCGAAGGAATTCCTTGGCTGTCACCGCATCTGTCAACGGTTTGAAGCCCATCTCCTCAACCTTGGCATTGGTTTCCTTGACCGGCTTGAGTTTGATGCTGTCTAAACGCTTCATTTCATTGTCAAATTGATTTTTCTTGATTTCAAAACGAGCCCAGCGTTCATCATCAACGAGACCAATCTCGCGTCCCATTTCTGTCAAACGCATATCGGCATTGTCATGACGGAGGATGAGACGGTATTCAGCACGACTGGTCAAGAGACGGTAGGGTTCAATGGTTCCCTTGGTCACCAAGTCGTCAATCATGACCCCGATATAGCCGTCACTGCGCTTCAAAATCAACTCAGGCTGGCCTTGGATTTTCAGAGCCGCATTGATACCAGCGATAATCCCTTGGCCAGCAGCTTCTTCGTAACCTGACGTTCCATTTGTCTGACCAGCAGTGAAGAGTCCTGAGATTTTCTTGGTTTCCAAAGTCGCACGCAATTGATGAGGCAAGACCATGTCGTACTCAATGGCATAACCTGTTCGCATCATTTCTGCATTTTCCAAACCTTTGATGGAATGAACCAGCTCACGTTGGACATCCTCAGGCAGACTGGTTGAAAGTCCTTGAACATAGACTTCCTCTGTATTGCGCCCTTCTGGCTCAAGGAAAAGTTGGTGGCGTTCCTTGTCCGCAAAGCGCACAATCTTGTCCTCAATCGACGGACAGTAACGAGGTCCCACGCCCTTAACTACACCTGTAAACATAGGCGCACGGTGGAGGTTATTTTGGATAATCTCATGACTGGTACCATTGGTATAGGTCAACCAGCATGGCACTTGATCCTTGACATAGTCCTCATCACGTGAAGTATATGAGAAGTGATTTGGCGCTTCGTCCCCTGGCTGAATCTCTGTCACGTCGTAATTGATAGAAGAAGCCTTGACACGTGGAGGTGTTCCTGTCTTGAAACGACCGATTTCGAGTCCTAATTCCTTGAGATTATCAGCTAGGTTAATCGAAGCCAGACTGTGGTTAGGACCTGACGAATACTTGAGGTCTCCGATTATGATTTCCCCACGGAGTGCAGTCCCTGTCGTCACGATAACAGCCTTGGCAGCATACTCTTGATGGGTCGCTGTACGAACACCGACAACCTTGCCATCTTCCACCAAAATCTCATCAATCATGGTTTGACGAAGGGTGAGATTCTCTTGATTTTCAACTGTCTTGCGCATTTCCTTAGAGTAAAGTTCCTTGTCAGCCTGCGCACGAAGAGCGCGAACGGCTGGCCCTTTCCCTGTGTTGAGCATCTTCATCTGGATGTAAGTCTTGTCAATATTCTTGGCCATTTCACCACCGAGGGCATCAACTTCACGCACAACAATCCCTTTGGCAGAACCACCGATAGAGGGATTACATGGCATGAAAGCCAGCATTTCAATGTTGATGGTTGCAAGCAAGACCTTACAACCCATACGGCTAGCGGCCAAGGAAGCCTCGACCCCAGCGTGTCCCGCACCGATTACAATAATATCGTATTCTTCTGTAAAATTATAAGTCATTTTCTCTCCTATTCCTCAAGATGAATGTGTCTTAGTTGGCCGTCCCAATCTGGTAGAGCTGTTTTTAAAAAGGCTGGAACTAGCTGGATATTCTGGAGCTTATCCAAGTCAATCCACTCACAAGGCTGCGTTTTTTCGTCTTCCTGCATGGTCAATGGAGCTTCTTCAAGCAAATTCACTAGGTAATGAAACTCGATGTTGTGATAGGAAACACCGTCTTGTTCAAAACGATTTTCAACCACGAAAGCTAGCTGCCCAGCTTGAGCTTTGACACCCAGTTCTTCCTTCACTTCACGGACTACCGCTTCTTCCGTGCTTTCATTGACTTGAATCGCACCGCCGATGGTGTAATACTTGCCCTTATCTTTGGTGACTAGGAGTTTGCCATTTTGGAGAATCAAGGCTGTCGCCCGAACACCAAAAACCGTATTTCCCACTTTTGTCCGAAAGTCTTGTTGAGTCATTTTTGTCCTTTCCCTTGAACGACACAAAAACAGTCAAAACTCGTAAGAAGTGCAGGACAAAAAGCCTGCAACATCCATGAGCTTTGACCATCATTTCTATTGCTTTTATTATTGTAGCAAATTGAGAAAATTTGTCAATCTAAATGTACTGACAAACTTGTCCATCGCGATAGGCATTGTCAATCAAACCACCACCGAGACATTCTTCACCATCATAAAAGACAACTGCTTGTCCTGGTGTGATCGCGCGTTGTGGCTCTGCAAAGATGACCTCTGCCTTGTCTCCTTTGACATGAACCGTCACCTTAGAGTCAGGCTGACGGTAGCGGAATTTAGCCGTGCATTCTAGTGTAAATTCCTCTGGCATGCCACGAGTAAAGTGAACTTGACTGGCCTCTAGACTGGTTGACATAAGCGAATCATGGTAGAAACCTTGTCCGACATAGAGGATATTCTTGCTTAGGTCTTTTCCGACAACGAACCACGGCGCATTGTCTCCTCCGTGTTGCCCACCAATACCGAGTCCGCCACGCTGACCAATCGTATAATACATCAGACCTGCATGCTCACCCATATCGCGTCCATCCACAGTCATCATGCGACCAGGCTGAGCTGGTAGGTAGTTGCTGAGAAAGTTTTTAAAGTTCTTTTCTCCGATAAAGCAAATCCCTGTCGAGTCTTTCTTCTTGGCAGTCGCAAGTCCAGCTTCTTCAGCTATTTTTCGGACTTCAGGCTTTTCCAAATGCCCCAATGGGAACATGGTTTTTTGGAGTTGTTCTTGCGAAAGTTGACTGAGGAAATAGGTCTGATCCTTGCCATTGTCCACGCCACGAAGCATGTGAACGATGCCATCCTCATCACGCGCCACTCGAGCGTAATGCCCAGTCGCTACATAGTCTGCCCCCAAGGTCATGGCATAGTCCAAAAAGGCCTTGAACTTGATTTCCTTGTTACACATAACATCTGGATTTGGCGTACGTCCTGCACGATATTCCGCTAGGAAATACTCAAAAACGCGGTCCCAGTACTCTTTTTCAAAATTAATAGAGTAGTAGGGAATGCCAATCTGGTCTGCCACCGCAGCCACATCCTTGTAATCTTCGGTCGCCGTACAGACGCCGTTTTCATCTGTGTCGTCCCAGTTCTTCATGAAGATACCGATCACATCGTAGCCCTGCTCCTTGAGCAAAAGAGCCGTCACCGACGAATCAACACCACCACTCATCCCCACGACAACACGTGTTTTAGAGTTATCACTCATGGTAAGTCTCCCATCTATTCGTTTATTCATACCCTTCAAAATTCTATTTATTATGACTTTCAATAGAATTTCTTTGAGTATAGTCTTTTCGTTTGCTTTTAGGACTAGGCAACGAGTCGCAGGCATAACTCGAGTTCGCTCAATCAGTCTGGGAGACTGATTGAGGTTATAAATCAGACAAGCTCAGCTTGCATCTCATTTCGAGTTAACGACGTAATAAAAGATAAACGAAATGACTAGTTCACGATTGAAGGTCGTGTGTGCTTCACGATTGAAGGTCGCTTGAGCAGTATTCATTATAACACGCTTGGTTGGAGAAGACAAGAAAGAGGCTGATAAATCATCTCAACCTCTCTTCCTTACTTTGCAAACGAATCAATTTTCCCCTTTAAGTTCTTTCTTCGCTTGTTCTATCTGGTATTTCACTTGCTCAAAGCCAGTTCCTCCTAAGGAATTCCGTCTCTGAACAGCAGTTTCTGGACGCAAGTAGATATAAATATCCTCTTCAATCAAGGGATGGTAAACTTGCAACTCCTCCAAATCCCAATCTTGGATGTTTTTACCATGCTTGATAGAGTCTAGAACCAATTTCCCTACTATTTCATGCGCTTCTCTAAAGGGGAGGCCTTTTTCTGCCAAATAATCTGCCAGTTCGGTCGCATTCGAAAAATCATTCTCTGTGGATTGCTGCATTTTGGCCTTATTAACCTGTATGCTCGATAGCATACCTGCCAACACATCCAGAGAATTTAAAATTGTTTCTACTGTATCAAACATGCCTTCCTTGTCCTCTTGCAAATCCTTATTATAGGCCAGAGGCAAAGACTTCATGACGGTCAATAGTCCAAGCAAGTACCCGTAAACTCGGCCTGTCTTCCCTCGAATCAATTCGGCCATATCAGGATTTTTCTTCTGGGGCATGATAGATGAACCCGTTGAAAAGCTATCAGACAAACTAATGTACTGATACTCAAAGCTACACCAATTGATGATTTCTTCACAAAAACGACTCATATGCATCATCAAAATGCTGGCATTTGACAGAAATTCCAAGATAAAATCACGGTCACTCACTGCGTCCAATGAATTGGTATAGGGTTGTTGGAAACCCAATAAATCACTCGATAATTGACGATCGATTGGAAAAGTTGTCCCCGCCAAGGCAGCCGCACCCAGAGGAGATAGGTCCGTATGTTTCAAGTTAAATGCAAAGCGCTCACTATCCCTTTGAAACATATTGTAATAAGCCATGAGATGGTGGGCAAAACTAATCGGTTGGGCGTGTTGCAAATGGGTATAGCCTGGCATGATGGTTTCCACATGTTTTTCAGCCAAATCCAGCAAAACACTGTTCAGATTCGCCAACTTATCCAAGACATGGCCAAGCTGCTCCTTTAGATATAAGTGCATATCCGTTGCGACTTGGTCATTCCGAGAACGAGCCGTGTGCAATTTCCCAGCCAGAGGACCGATTTTCTCTGTCAGCAACACTTCCATATTCATATGAATATCTTCATTTGCAATATCAAAATGAAGCTCTCCTGCCTCTAAATCTCGCAACAAAGCTTGCAGACCATCTTGGATCTGCTCTGCCTCTTCCAAGCTTAAAATGCCAGTCTGCCCTAGCATTTGAACATGAGCTAGGGAGCCCATCAAATCAAATTTTGCCAACTGGTGGTCAAAGGAAATACTCGCACCGAACTGTTCTACCCACTCTTCTACAGTGCCTTCAAATCGACCACCCCATAATTTTGTATTTTTCGACATATCCTGTCGTCCCTTTCTATCGCGTCACTACTCAACATTTTTCTGAACCTCTGAATAAACCTTAGTCGGAAGCCCCCAAAGCTTGATAAATCCAACAGCCGCATCTTGGTCAAAGGTATCCGCACTAGTATAAGTCGCCAAATTTTCATCGTAAAGAGAATTTGGTGATTTCCGAGCCACTACCTGGGCGTTCCCCTTATAGAGTTTAACTTTTGCAGTTCCATTGACAACTTTCTGTGTCTCCTTGATATAGGCAATCAAAGCCTGAGTTGCTGGGCTAAACCACAAGGCATTATAGATGAGATTGGACAACTCATTTTCGATAATGGGTTTGAAATGAGCCACTTCTCTCACAAGAGTCAAGTCCTCAATCTCCTTATGAGCTGCCAATAAAGTCACAGCACCTGGGCACTCATAAATCTCTCTTGACTTAATACCGACTAGGCGATTTTCCACATGGTCAATCCGTCCGACACCGTGTTTGCCCGCAATTTCATTTAGCTTTTGAATCAAAGCAGCCACTTTCATCTTTTCTCCATTGAGGGAGATGGGCACCCCGCAACTAAACTCAATGTCAATAAATTCTGGACTGTCTGGTGCCTCTTCTGGCGAAGATGTGATTCCAAATGCTTCTTCTGGTGCTTGGTTCCAAGGGTTTTCCAAGACACCACATTCATTTGCACGACCCCAAAGATTTTGATCGACAGAGTAAGGATTGTCTAGGTCAGCAGGAACTGGGACGCCGTTTTCTTTGGCATATTGGATTTCTTCTTCACGAGACCATTTCCACTCACGAACAGGTGCAACTACTTTTAAATTGGGATCCAAAGCTGCAATAGAGACTTCAAACCGAACTTGGTCGTTTCCTTTACCTGTGCAACCATGGGCAATTGTGGTTGCCCCCGTCTGATGAGCTATTTCAACGAGTTTTTTTGAAATAAGAGGGCGACTCAGAGCAGATACCAAGGGATACTTCTGTTCATAGTAGGCATGAGCCTGAAGGGCCACTAAAACATAGTCATTAGCAAATTCTTCCTTAACATCAATGACATAAGACTCAACAGCCCCAACCTTGAGAGCTTTATCGTGGATGAACTCCAAATCTTTTCCTTCACCCACATCCATACAAACAGCGATCACATCATAGTCTTTTTTTAACCATGTAATAGCAACTGATGTATCCAATCCACCTGAATAGGCTAAAATGACTTTTTCCTTACTCATTTCTCTTCCTTCTTTCTATTTTTCGATAGAGGCTTTAAAAGCATCGTCAATCAATTTGTCCAACTCCCCAGAATCCTTCAACTTCTGGATGGTTTTATCAACCGCCTCTTTTAATTCTTTACTGTCTTTTTTCATCGCAACAGCGTAGGAATCTTCTTTGTCATTGTCAACATCAAACTCAGCGATGGCTAGGTCTGGATTATTCTCTACATATCCTTTCGCCACTGGCTCCTCAAAGATAACCGCATCCAGTTGTCCAGATTTCAAATCTGTTATCAAATTTCCATTTTTAGGAAGTGAAACGAGAGAAGAATCCTGCAAGGTTTCTTTGACCAAAGTCTCCTGGATAGAACCTTTCTGCGCTCCAACCTTTTTCTGAGCCAAACCCTTGACTGATTGGTAATTCGTTAATTCAGATTTTCTTACGATCACCTTATTTTTCGAAGTGTAGTAGGGAATTGAAAAATCGTAAACTTGACTTCTCTCCTCCGTTTTAGAAATGCCTGATATGGCAAGATCGGCCTTGCCTGAATCAAGACTAGCCAGTACATTGTCAAAGCTCATTGGAGAGAACTCCACTTCCACACCTAGCTCCTTTGCGATGGCTTTGGCTAGCTCAACATCTGAACCTACAATCTGATTTTTCCCATCAACCAATTTCTGATATTCAAATGGAGCAAACTCTGGATTTAGGGCCACTACCAATTTTCCTTTAGCCTTAATGGCTTCAACACCTTGGGATTGAGTGTTACTACAAGCAAATAATAAGGGAAACATAAGCAAACCAAACATCGTCATCAGCACCTTCTTTACTTTATTCATAGAAAACCTCCTCTTATTTTTATACTTTTAAATTGTATAAATAATACACTTCTTAAAAACATTTGTCAAGCCAAAACTGAATTTTATTTCATTTCGTTCAAAAAAAAGCTTATTATGCAATATATTTTACATATAATAAGCTTATTTATACCATTTGAGTTTCAAGATAATTTGAAGACTTTTACCAGAATTATACAAATAGAGCATTACTGAGAAGATCGTTACACTTTTTGTTCTAGAGAAACAAAAAAAGAGCCCTAAAGGACTCTTGTATTCTTAATACCAACCGTTGTTAAGCCAGAAGTTCTTGGCAGCTGTCCATGAACCGTAACGTCCTGCAACATAGGCATCTGCTACACGTTCTTGGTTTTCAGCTGAGTAGTCACCGTTCAAGTATGAATCTGTCAATTGGTAACGTCCGATGTAACGTCCGTTTGTCGCTGTGTAGCTACCGCCTGATTCTTTTTGAGCGATCCATTCTTTGGCTTCTGCTTCAGATCCACTTACAGTTGAAGCTGTGTAACTTTCTTCTTCATAAGAAGTGCTGGTTGTAGCAGCTGGAGCTTCGTAAGTTGTTGTTTCAGTTATTTCTTCGTAAGTCGTAGTCTCTTCGATTGTTTCTCCTGTTGCAGCTGGTGCTTCATAAGTTTTCGCAGCTGGAGCTGTCCCTTCGATGACCAAAACTTGATCCACAAAGATCAGATGAATATCCTCTATCTTGTTTTTTTCTGCCAATTTTTCAACAGTGGTGTTGTACTTCTCAGCGATTTCTGAAAGAGTGTCACCTGGTTTAACTGTATAAGTGATTGTTTCATCTGCAAAAGCAAGTGATGGTGCAAGGAAAGCAAGGAAAGTTACTGCTCCTGCAAGAGTTAATTTGATTTTTTTAGTTGTTAATGTCATTTCTAAAAATTCTCCTTTTTACTATGCTTCTATCATACCGTTTGAATATTACCGTTTCTTGACGGTTTCGTGTAGAAATATTACAAAAATATTTTATATTTACTGAAACATTGATATTTTTGTCATAAAAGACAAGATTTTATACTATTTTTATCCATTTTTTCAGTTTTATAAGGGAAATAAGCACAGAACTTCATTCTTTGATATAATAGAAACAAGAATCTTTGTAAGGGGAAACAGATGCACTCACTTCGTTTTCAATCTGTCTTTGATATTATCGGGCCTGTCATGATTGGCCCATCAAGTAGCCATACTGCTGGTGCTGTTCGTATCGGAAAGATCGTGTCTTCCATCTTTGGTGATAGACCGACAGAGGTGGAATTCCAACTATTTAATTCATTTGCCAAGACCTACCGTGGCCACGGGACTGACCTAGCTCTCGTTGCAGGTATTTTAGGCATGGATACGGATGATCCCGACATTCCCAATAGCCTTGAGATCGCCCATAAGCGTGGTATCAAGATTGTCTGGACCATTCAGAAAGACAGCAACGCTCCTCACCCTAACACCACTAAAATTACTGTGAAGAATGAACACAAATCCATTAGTGTGACGGGGATTTCTATTGGTGGGGGAAATATCCAAGTTACGGAACTTAACGGCTTTGCTGTCTCTCTCAACATGAACACACCAACCATTATCATCGTGCATCAGGATGTTCCGGGGATGATTGCCCATGTTACTGAAGCCCTCTCTCGTTTTGATATCAATATCGCTCAGATGAATGTGACTCGGGAAAAAGCTGGAGAAAAAGCCATCATGATCATCGAAGTCGATAGTCGAAGTTGCGAAGAGGCGATTGAAGAAATCCGAAAAATCCCTCATCTCCATAATGTCAATTTCTTTAAGTAGGAGGAAACATGTTTTATTCTATCAAAGAATTGGTCGAGCAGGCGGATCTGGACTTCCGAGGAAATGTCGCAGAACTCATGATTGCGACAGAATATCAACTAACCGGTCGGGAACGTGCAGAAGTTCTCCTCCTCATGGAGCGCAATCTAGAAGTCATGAAAGCCTCTGTAGAGCTCGGCCTCAGTGAAAATAAATCCCGCAGTGGCCTAACGGGTGGCGATGCAGTCAAGCTAGATCGTCATCTCAAAAGTGGCAAGGCCTTGTCTGACTTTACCATCCTATCAGCTGCCCGAAATGCCATCGCGGTCAATGAACACAACGCTAAAATGGGCTTGGTCTGCGCTACTCCAACAGCAGGAAGTGCTGGCTGTCTACCTGCCGTTCTTACTGCAGCTATCCAAAAACTTGACCTCAGCCACGAAGAACAGCTGGATTTCCTCTTTGCTGCTGGTGCCTTTGGACTAGTCATCGCAAACAACGCTTCTATCTCAGGCGCTGAAGGTGGCTGCCAGGCCGAAGTTGGCTCTGCCTCTGCCATGAGTGCCGCAGCCTTGACCTTGGCTGCAGGTGGAACCCCCTATCAGGCTAGCCAAGCCATTGCCTTTGTCATTAAAAACATGCTGGGCCTCATCTGCGACCCTGTCGCTGGTTTGGTCGAGGTTCCCTGTGTCAAACGCAATGCCATGGGAGCCAGCTTTGCCTTTATCGCGGCAGATATGGCCTTGGCAGGTATCGAGTCTAAGATCCCTGTTGACGAAGTCATCGATGCCATGTACCAAGTCGGATCGAGCCTGCCAACTGCCTTTCGTGAAACAGCTGAGGGTGGACTCGCTGCCACCCCTACTGGCCGTCGCCTACAAAAAGAAATCTTCGGAGAATAACCTTATCTAATAGGAGAAACTATGCCCTCTATCTCAGCAGTCTTTTTTGATCTGGATGGAACACTAGTTGACAGTTCCATCGGGATCCACAATGCGTTTACCTATACCTTTAAAGAGCTAGGAGTTCCAAGCCCTGATGCCAAAACCATTCGTGGTTTCATGGGTCCACCGCTTGAAACTAGTTTTGCAACTTGTCTCCCAAAGGAGCAAATCTCGGAAGCTGTTCAAACCTACCGTTCTTACTACAAGAAAAAAGGGATCCACGAAGCGCAACTCTTCCCCCGAATAACGGAATTGCTTCAAGAACTCTCGCAAAACTATCCTCTCTACATCACCACTACAAAGAATACTCCTACTGCTCATGATATGACTAAAAATCTGGGAATTCATCATTTCTTTGATGGCATTTACGGTTCTAGTCCAGAAACACCACACAAGGCGGATGTCATCCGTTATGCCTTGCAAACGCATCAACTCCCTGCAGACCGAGTCCTCATCATCGGGGACACCAAGTTTGATATGATCGGAGCCCAAGAAACTGGCATTAAAAAGTTTGCTGTCACTTGGGGATTTGGAGAAGAAGCTGATTTACTCAGCTATCATCCTGACTGGATTGCCCGTACCATTGATGATATCATCAGTCAGCTATAACAAGCTAATAGCTTCAAACTACAGAGTAAAAAGGCCAAGGTTCTGTCTATACAAAACCTTGGCCTTTGATTTATATTTAATTGTATGAGTCACTATTACTCAATATGAGTTGTTTCATTTGCAAAGGAAATGATCGCTTCTTTAAGCTCATCTCCACTGAGTGAACGGAACTCCTCAATTTTTTGATTGATGGCTTCTAGTGGCATGACATTTACCTTACCAACGAAAATCTTGTCCATGACTTGGTTATCAACCAATTCGGTCGAAACCAAAAGTTCCTCATAGAGTTTTTCACCTGGGCGAATCCCAACCTCAACGATTGGAATTTCACTTTCCGTGTGCCCACTTAGAAGCACCATTTTCTTAGCCAAGTCATAGATCTTGACTGGTTTGCCCATATCGAGGATAAAGACTTCTCCGTCCTTGGCATAAGCCCCAGCATGGATTACTAGACGGCTAGCCTCTGGAATTGTCATGAAGTAACGTGTCATACGGAAGTCTGTCACCGTTACAGGGCCGCCTTCAGCAATCTGGCGTTCAAAGACAGGAATCACACTACCACGGCTACCGAGAACATTCCCAAAACGAACTGCACAGTAGGTTGAGTTGCTACGTTGGTTAAAGCCAGTGACAATCAACTCTGCCACGCGCTTGGTTGCGCCCATAACATTCGGTGGATTGACCGCCTTGTCAGTCGAAATCATGACCATCTTAGGTACTTTGGCTGCATCAACAGCCTTGGCAACATTATAGGTTCCTAGGATATTGTTCTTGAAGGCTTCTTTTGGATTGCGTTCCATCATCGGAACGTGTTTGTGAGCGGCAGCATGGTAGACAATGGCTGGTTTGTACTGTTCAAACACTTGTAGAAGACGATCATAGTCCTGAATATCTGCAATGACAGGAACATAATCAATCCCTTGGAATGTACGGATCAATTCATGATAAACGAGGTAGATGGAATTTTCGCCATGCCCCAGCAAAATCACGCGTTCAGGATTGAAGCGGCTAACCTGACGACAAATCTCTGAACCAATCGAACCGCCAGCTCCTGTCACCAAGATGGTCTTGCCTGTAAGCTCTGCACCAAGACGGGATTCGTCAAGACGGATTTCCTGACGGCCCAAAAGGTCTGTGATATCAATTTTCTGGAAACCACTACCTGGTTGGTGAAGTCCCTGAACAACTGTTTCAACCTTGGGCATCTTGTAACATTTGATACCGAGTTTATTACACATCTGCAGGATACGTTCGTACTCTGACGGATCAAGCGAAGGGATGGCTACGATGACGCGCTCGATTTGGTGACGTTTGGCCAATTCAGGCAGATTATCATAAGAACCCAAAACGGAAATTCCACCTAGTTTTTGCCCTTTTTTCTTTTCATCATTATCCAAAATCCCCACTAGCTCGAGGTCACTGGTTGGGTGTTGGTAGCTGTTCATAAAGAGGGCCCCACCATCACCAGCACCGATCAAGAAGGTACGGCGGTGTTCGCCCTCCCCACTTCCCTGCTTGCGCTTAGAATAAATCAACTGCCAAGTGATACGAGGGAGTAAGATCAGGAAGGTACTCAATAAGATAAAGAGTATGATGAACCGGATCGAAAATAGAGGCAGAAAGGCGTAGCAAAGTCCGTAAGAGACAATGCTGCTGACGGTTACGCCAAAAAAGATTTTTAAGAAATCTGTGATTTTACTATAGCGACTAATACTCGCATTGAGCCCCCAAAATCCAATCATGATTTGATAGAAGAGGAAAGCCAAACCAGTATAGATAACATAGTCCACAGGCGCTGGGTTAATCAAGCCATAAAAGAGAATGTAAGACACGATGATGGAAACCACCATACTAATAATATCAAATACACCCCAGAACACCTGCTTTTGCTGTTTATTTAAAATTTCAACCAGATCAATCACATAATCTGTTAGTTTTTTATTCATAGGAATTTACTCCCCCTTAAAAGAGTTGGATAATACTGTTATTAATCTTTTTGAGAACATCTTCTCTAATTCTCCAAATAAATAATCTGATTTCTATAAGTTTGCTTCCATTTAAATCCTTTAATAAGACCAAACAAGGTTCCAACTCCATAAGAAAAATGAATGGCGAATAAAAGAATAGGCATTAGAAGCAATAGCATGTTTTTATGTTTTGCATAAGTTAATACTGTCAACATAAGAACGAATAAAAAGTAAATTGCAATTAGAGAAAAAAGAAATGTCACTGAAAATGGTACTAACAAAATACTTAAGAAGATACTTATAACAAAAACAAAAGGAACATAATGAAAGATTGATAGGCACTGTGGCTTAACATGTGTTGTTAAACCAATCCACAATCCATTAGAATATTTTTGGTAGAGCATCTTTTTAAAAGTTGGTCGAATATACTGATAAGATAAAACACTCGGGCTATACCTAATGCGATAGCCATGTTTTCTGATTCGATAGTGAAGTTCATTATCTTCTGTTCGACCAAGCTGCTCATCTACCAAGCCAGCATGCTGAAAAACTTCTCGTCTATACATCCCATGAAAAATGGAAGATACATACCTATCTTGAGAACTATTGCGATAATCAGCAATACTACTTCCGAACATGTTTTCTTCAACAAGATGTAGGACTTCTGACCACTTATCTTTTTCTTCCACAATGGTCGGTCTTGTTCCTCCACAAACAAACTCTCCTTGGTTAATCAGAGCAACATTCGCACTCACAAAATTTTCTGTAACTTTTGAGTGAGCATCGATCTTCAAAATAACATCGCCTATTGATTGCTTGATGCCCATATTAAATCCACTAGCTTGATTTTTCTTGGGATTATCATAAAGTCTGATGGATCTAAACTCATTATTTTCCTTTATAAATTGTTGTACTATCTCTTTCGTTGCATCGGTCGACATAGCATTAATAAATAGAATTTCAATATTTTTTTTATTATATGTTTGATTTTTTAAATCTTCAATGAGATCCGGCAAATATTTCTCTTCATTGTATGCGCTGATAACAATTGAAACCAGCTTTTCACCAATATTTTGAGTCACTTCTACTCTCCTGAATTATTCCTTCCACTATTTTATCACAAAATTTCCTAGTTTCCTATTTTTATCTCAAATCAAGAAAAATTCTAGTAAAGAAATCTGTCCCTTTTCACTCTATTTTCAGTTAAATCGTTCTAGCTTTCTTAACAGTCCTCTCCTTGACATTGTAAGAAAAAAACCTTAAAATAAGCTGTTATTAAAATCATCCATTCGAGGTTTTTATGAAAAAACAATCACTCTTTTTTGTTCTAGGAATTGTCTTAATCGGGACTGTTTTACGCTCTCCTTTTACTGCTCTTCCAACCATTTTAGGAGATATCGCTCAGGGACTAGGAGTGGAGGTTAGCTCTCTCGCGATTTTAACCAGTCTCCCTCTCTTGATGTTTGCTCTTTTCTCAGCTTTTGCGAGTCGCTTGGCACAAAAGATCGGATTAGAACACCTCTTCACTTACTGTCTCCTCCTCTTAACTATTGGCTCTGTCATTCGTATCTTCAATCTTCCCCTTCTCTATCTAGGAACTCTGATCATCGGAGCGAGCATCGCCATTTTCAATGTACTCCTCCCAAGTATGATCCAGGCAAATCAGCCTCAAAAAATCAGTCTCCTAACAACGCTCTATGTCACTGCCATGGGTGTTTCAACGGCCATCGCTTCTTATCTATCCGTCCCTATCACCCAAGCTAGTTCTTGGAAGGGCCTCATCCTCGTTCTCAGCTTTCTATGTCTGGTCACTCTGCTAGTCTGGTTGCCAAATCATCGCCACAACCACCACCTAGAAAGCCAAAAAGAAAAGCAAGTCAAAGAGAATATTCTAAAAAGTAAAGATGTTTGGGCCATCATTATCTTTGGCGGACTTCAGTCCTTGCTCTTTTATACAAGTATGACCTGGTTGCCAACTATGGCTGTTAATGCTGGTATTTCTAATAGTGATGCGGCTCTCCTCGCTTCTATTTTCTCACTGATCAGCATTCCTTTTTCAATGACTGTTCCAAGTCTGACGACTCGTCTGTCAGATGGTCATCGTCGAATCATGCTGGCAATTATCTCTATCGCTGGGATGACAGGAATTGCCATGCTCTTGTATCCAACCAATAATTTCCTCTACTGGTTAGTCGTCCATCTCTTGATTGGAACGGCCTGCAGTGCCCTCTTCCCCTACCTCATGGTTTGTTTTTCTCTTAAAACCAGTTCTCCTGAAAAGACCGCTCAGCTATCAGGACTAGCGCAAACAGGAGGATACATCTTAGCTGCTTTTGGACCTGCCTTGTTTGGTTATAGTTTTGAACTTTTCCAATCTTGGATCCCAGCTGTCCTTGCCCTTCTAGCCATCGATATCATCATGACCATCTCACTCTTTATGGTGGATCGGGCTGATAAAATCCTCTAAACTTCTAGTTTTTACTAGGAGTTTTTTATATATAAAATTTTTACACATATTTCTTGACAGGGCTTTCAACTTGAGATACAATATATTTGAAAAGAGTATATATAAAATTTTTATATAATATAAAGGAGGTTTCCCATGTACTTCCCAACATCCTCTGCCTTGATCGAGTTTCTCATCTTGGCTGTACTGGAGCAGGGGGATTCTTATGGTTATGAGATTAGCCAAACCATTAAACTCATCGCCAATATCAAAGAATCTACGCTCTATCCCATTCTCAAAAAATTGGAAGCCAATGGCTTTCTGACCACCTACTCTAGAGAGTTTCAGGGGCGTATGCGCAAATACTACTCCTTGACCAATCGGGGCGTAGAGCAGCTCGTTACTCTAAAGGAAGAGTGGACGCTCTATACCGAAACCATCAACGGCATCATAGAAGGGAGTATCCGCCATGACAAGAACTGACTATCTGACTCAGTTAGAAACCTATCTCCATAAACTACCTGAAGCTGACCGCATCGAAGCCATGGACTACTTTAAGGAACTATTTGACGATGCAGGTCCAGAGGGCGAAGAAGAACTCATTGCTAGTCTAGGAACACCAAAAGAAGCGGCCCACGATGTCCTCTCTAACCTCCTCGACAAGAAAGTCAATGAGGCACCCGCTCAAAAGAATGATCGCCAACTCCTACATATTGCCCTCTTGGCCTTACTAGCAGCCCCTATCGGCATTCCTGTTGGAATTGCAATTATCTTAACCATTATCGGGCTTTTTATCGCGGCGGTCGCTGTCATTCTAGCCTTCTTTACCGTCTCTGTGACGGGAATCCTGCTGGGCGGACTCTTTATCGTAGAAAGTTTTAGCATCCTAGTAGAAGCTAAATCTGCCTTTATCTTAATTTTCGGAGCAGGTTTGCTCTCTATCGGTGCTTCTTCTCTTGTTCTACTAGGCATCTCCTATGTAGCTCGTTTCTTTGGTCTTCTAGTCGTCCGCTTGGTGCAATGGATTCTAAAAAAAGGAAAGAGAGGTGACAGACATGCGTAAATTGACAAAAGGATTTCTCATCTTTGGTGTGATTTCTACAATCCTTGGTTTTATCATGATAGTTGTCGGCGCCCAGTCCAATGGTATTCAAAGTTTGCTTGCCATGTCAAAAGATCCCATCTATGACAATCGTATCGAAGAAGTGACCTTTGGAAATGAAGTGGAAAAACTTGATTTAGCCCTTGAGGAACACAGCCTAACCATCACAGAATCTCTAGATGACAAGATCCACATCACCTATCATCCTTCCGTGTCTGGTCGTCACGATCTAACTACTGGCATGAGTGACAAAACACTGAGCGTCACTGACAAACAAGCCTCCCAACATCGTTTTCTCGGTTCAGGAATCGAAGGCCTACTTCGTATCGCCAGCAGTTATTCTAACCGTTTTAATGAAGTTATTCTCTCTTTACCTAAAGGGAGAACTCTGAAAGCTATCACTGTCTCAGTCAATCGTGGACAGACCTCCATCCGTCAAGCCACCCTTGAAAATGCGACAATCAAAACAAAAGGCTACCACTTAAGAATAACAGAAAGCTCCATCAAGAACAGTACACTAACGACACCTAGTATTATCAATATTTTTGATACCGAATTGACAGATAGTCAGGTCAAGACAGAAGGGGGGCATATCTATGCTGAAAATATTAAGGTTCACGGCAAGGTTAAGCTAGACTCTCACAATGACTTAACACTCTTTCTTTCTAAGACAGAATTCGATCGTATCAATTTAGACATTTCTTCTAAGCATGGCGGTATTTATCGTAAAGCATACAGAGAACACCCTAGACAAAAAGACAATGAACTTGCCAACCCCTACAAGACAGACAAAGCAGATGTTAAGGATATACTCATTATAAAAGCCAACCAAGATATCTACCTACCAAAAGAAGAATACTCTGCTCCACCTAGAAATCATTGACAAAAACGCTTTCATCTGCTAGTCTAAAGATAGAAAACGACCATAAAAAAGGAGGTTCCACCATGACACAAGAATGGTTTGAAAGTGCCGATCTTGAGAAGAAATCACCTCAGACAAAATCGGAAATCCAGCCCAACGAGCCAGAGACTTCGGAAACTGTGGAGACCGAACTACAAGTAAGCGAAGAAACACCTGTCTCACCTAAAGAGCTGGAAACGCATGAGGAGGAAACTCCCGAAATAATCGAGGAAACCCAAACCGAGGAAGAGGGAGAAGGGAAAGCTGAAGAGGAACGCAAGCAAGAAAACACTGCAAAAGAAAAAAACATCCTCAGCAAGGCTTTAGAAAGCCCCTATATCCCAGATATTGACCCTCGTAAAACTGCCAGATTAAAAGAAGAAATCGCACTGTTTTGGACTTGGCTGCTGGATGCTATCCAGGAACCAACTGCCAGCAAGACCACAGACCAAAAGCATCGTTATAGTGTCTTTGCCCTGCTCACCTTGCTATCTTCGATTAACCTTTTCTTTAGTATCTATCATATCAAGCGCCTCTACTATGGCTATATGATTTCTATGGCTAATAGCTCTCCTAACCAGCTCCCACCTTTAGATCTCTTTGCTGGACTTTCTATCTTGGTCGCTAGCGCTCTATTTTACTTTTCCATCATTTTGGGAGGCTTCACCGTTCGTCGTGTGCTAGATCAGGAGAACGGCTTCACATTCCAAGAAGCCTTCGATCGTTACAGCCGACTCTTTGCTATCCCACTTGTCCTAACGGCTCTAGCAAGTTTCTTTGCACTCTTTGGTGGCTTACGATTTGCTGGTATCCTCACTCTTCTAAGCATGGTCATCTTTGCCCTTGGCAATCTCTTTGTGATTAGCAAGCCAAGTAAGACCAGTAGCCTTGACCCATTTTATCGATTCTTACTAGCTGTCTTACTTGATGGCGCTATTCTCTTACCCTTCTTCATTGCAGAGCTTGCGCTGACAGTTGACTACCTTCGCATCCTGACCTTCTTTTAACCAAAATCCCTGCCATTTGTTAATGACAGGGATTTTTATGCTTACTCTTTTTTGAAAAATGTCTACTTGATGGTTGCCAATTCCTCAAAATCTTTTCCCAAAATGGCTTGTACTTCTAGTTGATTGGCATCTAGTTGGTGGTAAAATGCTGTTGGTAGTGACTCTAGGAATTTTTCATAATCCAAGCGAGCGATGGATTCGTAGTCTTCGGCTTTTGAACCATCACCAGAAATCGCCACTAGGTCAATCTCCCAAACAAGTTCCTTGCCTGCCAGCTGCTCGGTATAAGGAGCAGGTACAAAGGGTTCCTTAGGTAAAATCGTCTTGACTCCTTGGGCTAGGTGGTAGATACCGTGTACCTTGCCTTGGGCGTCTGGGTAAAATTTCACACTGGCAAGGTAGGCATCAGAGCCTTGAACCTTCTTGACTAGCTCTTCAAAACGTGCCAATCCATCCTCAGCCAAAAAGCTCTCGAGGTATTCCTTGTTGAGATAGATAGGAGACAAGAGACCTTGGCAGTATACTAGACGAGCTGCCTTATCTGCTAGATAATGCTTGACTGTTTGTCGGAAATAAGCTTCAAAGTCAAAGTCTTCTAGCCCTTCTACCACTTGCCCCAACTTGCTCGATAGGGCTTGGAGGAGAGCTTCTACAATCTCCCAGTCCGCTCTGGTAAGGAAGTCTGGAATCACCACTTGATAGCCTTTTCGACTATCCGCATAGTTGACCTTGAAAAGAAATTGTGATTGGCCCACTATCGCACACTCGATATACTCGAGACGATTGAGGGGCTGACGGAGATAGACCGCATCATAACTGTGTGACTCCAAACCCTCCACCAAGGCCAAGATGGACTTGGCAGTCAAGACCTCCTGTTGTCCTAGAATGCTTTCTTTATTTGGGATAAAAAATGTTTTCGCCATAACTGGCCTCCTTTGAAATCGTTTACACATAGTATACCCTATTTTCCTGAAAGATACAGAAACAAACTTTAGATTTTTAGATATAAAGCATAGAAAAACAGCCCCTGAGGAGCTGTTTGCTTTATACTGTAGCGACTTGATCCAAGCTTTCACCGATAGCGGCTAGGCGCTCGATCACCTCTGCTTGTGTCAATTCATTTTCTGAAACATAGCGGTTTCGTGGGTGAACACGGCACTCGTGTGAGCATCCACGAAGGTACTTGTCTTCATTTTCTTCTGATGTTAAGATACGACGGTTACAGAAGGGATTTCCACAGTTGACATAACGTTCACATGGTGTTCCATCAAACCAGTCTTTCCCTACGATGGTTGGATTGACATGGTTGACATCGACGGCAATACGCTCGTCAAAGACATACATTTTCCCATCCCAAAGTTCACCTTGGACTTCTGGGTCTTTACCGTAAGTTGCGATTCCTCCGTGCAATTGACCTACATCTTTGTAACCTTCACGGACCATCCAGCCTGAGAATTTCTCACAGCGAACTCCACCTGTACAGTAAACCACGACACGTTTGTCCATGAATTTTTCCTTGTTGTCACGGACCCATTGTGGCAATTCACGGAAGTTGCGGATGTCTGGGCGGATAGCTCCACGGAAATGTCCTAGGTCGTACTCATAATCGTTACGTGTGTCAAGGACAACGGTATCTTCGTCAAGAAGGGCTTCTTTGAACTCTTTTGGAGACAAGTAAGCACCTGTTGTTTCAAGTGGGTTGATGTCGTTGTCAAAATCGTTGTCTTCCAAACCAAGGTGGACAATTTCTTTCTTGTAGCGAACAAACATCTTCTTGAAGGCTTGTTCACTTTCTTCGTCAATCTTGAACCAGAGGTCTTCCATGCCTGGGAGGCTGTGAACGTAGTCCATGTACTTTTGAGTTGTTTCGTAGTCACCTGAAACAGTCCCGTTAATTCCCTCGTCAGCGACTAGGATACGGCCTTTGAGACCGATTGATTTACAGAAAGCCAAGTGGTCTGCCGCAAATTGCTCTGCGTTTTCAATTGGAGTATAAAGGTAGTAAAGTAAGACACGAATATCTTTTGCCATAAGATTTGTTCTCTTTTCTATTCTTAAATTTTCAGAATTTTTCATTCAACTATACTAGTATACCCACTTGGGAAAACGAATGCAATTTATTTGACCGGAAATTAAAAGGAGCTAATTCCAACGGATGTCTACTCCAATCATAACCACCCGTCAAACGGGTGGTTTGCACCAGGGCTATAAGCCCAAATTACCAGCCAGCGCCTAAAGACGCTGGCTTTCACGTTGTTCAAGCCTCATTGCTCTTGACTCGTCACTTGCCTCTTAAAGAGACCTTGGTACTACTTACCACTATCCCTAAAGGGATCCTCATATTCTTTTACACTCAATTTATCTAGTGCTATATCATGCTTTTCCTGTTCTTGGATATATTTCCTAGTTGTGGCTTCATTAAGTCCCACTGTACTCACATAATAACCTTCTGCCCAGAAATGCCGATTCCCAAACTTATACTTGAGATTAGCGTGTTTGTCAAACATCATGAGTGCACTTTTACCTTTTAAATATCCCATGAAACTTGAAACACTTATCCTCGGTGGAATACTTACTAACATATGTACATGATCAGGCATTAAGTGTCCTTCGATAATCTCAACACCTTTATAACTACATAATCGGTGGAATATTTCTCCCAAACTACTTCGATATTGATTATAAATGATTTTTCGTCTATACTTAGGGGTGAACACAATGTGATATTTACACATCCACTTTGTGTGTGATAAACTATGTGCCTTTTGTGCCATATTTTTCTCCTTTCGCTTTACAATTGGCTTGAACACCTTTATTGTATCGCGTTTGGAGTTTTTTTGGTATAACCTTCGATGCGCACCCGCATAGCAGGTGGTTTATTTGTCTCGCACCTTACGGAGCGAGACGGACTAATAGTCACATAATTTAAAAAATCCTTGGATGATCCAAGGATTCATTTTTAAACTTTTTTAGCTTTAGCCATATAGAAGAGTTGGAGCAAAATACCAATGATAGCCATACCGATAACGATAAAGAAGGCCATTGTATAATCTCCTTGGTTTGCCTGTGCAAGACGTGCCCCTAACTGAGGACCAGCAATAGCAGCTACACCATAAGCAGTAAACATCCATCCATAGTTTGTCCCTACGTAAGTCACTCCCCAGTTTTCAGCAGTAATTCCTGGGAAGGAACCTAGGAATCCACCGAATGATAAGGCAACCAGCATAACTCCAAGGATAGCTAAGATGCTTCCTGGGCCTTTGAACAAGGCCGTGAGCAACAAACCTGCAGCAACTGCTCCAAACATAGCAATAACTGTAGGGTAGCGACCAATCTTATCAGAAACTGTACCCCAGAAGATACGTCCGAATGTATTCGCGATAGATACCAACATAACGAAGAGAGTTGCTTCACCAACGAGTTTGTATTGGTCAGAGATTGCTGCGGCAGTACCGATAATCATCATTCCACCAGTAGCGCCAAGAACGTAAATCAACCATAGCAACCAGTAATTTCCATCACGGAGCATTTCTTTGTAGGTCTTACCTTCTGGTTGAGCAACACCACCAGCTGAAGCAACAACAGGAGCTTTTTCCATTACCAATGATGAAGTACAAATAACGATCAACAGGATAATACCTAATACTTTGAATGTTGAGTAAACACCCATTGATGCAATCAAAGCTTTAGCGACTGGACCGATAATCAGTGGACCTAATCCGAATCCTGCTGCTGTCAAACCACCAGCTAGACCTTTCTTGTCTGGGAACCACTTAGTTGCAACTGAAGTAGATGCCCCATAGGCAGAGCCGATACCAAGTCCTAGGATGACACCGTAAGTAAGGTAAAGCACGGGTAGTGAGTTCGCAAAACCAGTCGCAAACATCCCTGTACCAAAGAGAATACCGCCTAGAAAAACAAACTTTTTAGGGCCAACCGAATCTACTTTGGGACCAAAAAGAATCATTCCAACAGGAACCATAGCAAAAGAAATACTAAAGGCCAAAGAAGTCTGGGCTTGAACCCATCCTTGACTGGCATTGGTTTCTAGGAGTGCCTTTTGAAAGACTGACCAGGCGTAACCAGCACCTAGAGAAAGATTCGTTAAAATGGCCGCAGCCAAAATTAACCAACGATTGGGTGTTTTTTTCATATGAATAACCTCATGTAATATTTCTTGTTCCCAAAAGGGATAGCAAACGACTTTTTATCGGATTTTCACTTACTGAGTTTTGCTTGAACGTTTCATAATTTATAAAATGTAAACAAGCTGAAATCAGACATAAATGAAACATTTAAGAAGGACTCCTGTCCACTTCTTAAATCAAAATCCAGTTAAATTTCACAATGTTAAGCGCTTTCATCGTACTCTTATTATAAGCTACTTCATTCTAAAAATCTACTTAATTAAACTAATAGGGGTATTAATCTAATTAATCGATATCCATATTTTATACTAGTATTTCACAAAGTTTTCCATGATTTTTTGCTTTTAGTTCATCTAACAAAAAAACACTACCTCCTCTAGGATTCCCAGAGGAGGTAGTATTAACATTTTTTAGGAATGAATACACGAAATCAATCGAGCTTATGATTTTTTGTTTTTCAAAAATTCGTCGTATTGTTTTTGCATTTCGTTCAATACTTTTTCGTAGGCACCTTCAGATTTTAATTTTTCCATCAATTCTGGGATTGCTTTATCTGGGTCTACAGTACCAGTGTTGATAGCTGTATCGAATTGTTGCATTGTGTTAGAGATTGCTGAAATTTCAGATTTGACACTGTCAGTGTTAAAGATAAATCCAAGTGCTGGAGATTCTTTAGCTTCTGCCAATTGTTTCTTAGAATCTGCAATTTGTTGGTCTGTAACGTTTTCGTTGATGTAAAGGATCCAGTTGTTACCAGTGTTCCAACCTGACATGTGAGTGTTTCCTTTATATCCATCAAGGACGCGGACACGGTTTTCTTTACCTTCAACTTTTTCCCAGTTCTTGCCTTCTGGACCGTAAACAAGACCGTTCAAGAGTTCTGGGTTTGTGTTCAAGAGATTCAACACTTCCATTGATTTTTCTTTGTTCTTAGAGTTGTTTGAAATGACAAAGTTAGCAACTTGTGTTGTTTGGTTTTTCTTGATAAAGTTAGTGATTGGTTTGATTTGGATATCTTTGTTAGCAACACGTGAGAGCAAGCTGTTACCGTAGTCAGCTGGTCCTACTGTTTCTTCACGAACGAACCAAGTATCTTGTTGAAGGTCAAATGAAGTGTCGCTTGTTGCTACGTCTTTTGGAATGTATCCAGCTTCATAGAATTTATGAAGAGTCTTCAAGTGTTCTTTGAAACGAGGTACTTCGTAACGGTTTACAATCTTAGTAGTGTCTCCTTCAAGGTCGATAACGAATGGAAGTCCGTTTGGTACTGGGTAGTCAAAGTTATCAGATGGGATGAAGTTCTTCGTAACCGCAAATGGTACTACGTCTGGAGCTTTTTCTTTGATTTGTTTCAAGACTGGTTCAAGTGTTTCGTATGAAGTGACACCTGAAATATCAATGCCATATTTGGCAAGAAGAGCGCCGTTAAAGGCAAAGTTTTGAGATGATGCAACGTTGGCTGCAACTGGAACAGCGTAAATCTTACCGTTTACAGTGTTCCCTTTGATGTAAGCTGGGTCAAGTGCTTTGTAAAGCTCTGCTCCTTCTTTCTTGTACAAATCAGTCAAGTCAGCGTAAGCACCTTTTTGAGCATTTACAACATAGTTATCTGCAAAAGCGATATCGTAGTTTTCACCTGATGATGTGATAACTGACATTTTCTTACCGTAGTCACCCCATCCAAGGTATTGGATATCCAATTTAGCACCAACTTTTTCTTCGATGATTTTGTTGGCATTTTCTAGTAATTCATCCAAGTTGTCTGGTTTGTCACCAATTTGGTACATTTTAAGAACAGGTTTGTCACCTGAAGCTGAGTCAGCAGCTTTTTTGTTGTTACCTGAAAGGTTTCCACAAGCGGCAAGGCTTGCAGCCAAAGCGACTACGCTAGCAGATGCAAAAGCATATTTTTTCCAGTTTTTCATGATAAAAACTCCTTTTTTTGTTTTTAAACTTATAAACGATTTAATGATTTGTAACTTCAGTCACTAAGATGAAGTTGGGAAGGGAGAAACGGTGTTTCTCAGCAAGTGCTACTCTTTCACACCACCGATGGTCAAACCTTTTACAAAGTAGCGTTGGAAGAATGGATACAGAATGGCAATCGGAAGGGTTGCAACCACAACCATGGCCATACGTCCTGTTTCTTTTGGAAGAGCAACTCCCAGTTGACCAGATAGACCGACTGCTTTTGCAATGTAGTCCATATTTTGCTGGATTTGCATGAGCAAATATTGCAATGGATACAAGTTATCACTCTTGATGTAAAGAAGGGCGTTGAACCAGTCGTTCCAGAAACCAAGTGCTGTCAAAAGCGTGATGGTTGCGATACCTGGAAGTGACAAGGGCAAACAGATCTGGAAGAAGATCCGAGCTTCACTTGCACCATCGATACGAGCAGATTCGAGAATGGCTTCTGGAATGGTCTTCTTGAAGAAGGAACGCATCAAGATGATGTTGAATGGTGAGAGAAGCATTGGAACAATCAAGGCCCAAACCGTATCACCAAGTTGAAGCAAACGAGTCACCACGATATAGCCTGGCACCAAACCAGCATTGAACAACATACTAAGAAGAGCGAAGATCGTAAAGAATCTGCGATACTTAAAGGTTGTACGTGAGATGGCGTAGGCATAAGTGGTCGTGATGAAGACGTTGGTTACTGTTCCGACTACTGTTACAAAGACTGAGATAAAGAGCGCTTGGAGGATTTTATCCTTAAACTGAGCCAAGAACTCAAAACCATCTAATCCAAACTGTGATGGGAAAAAGCTATATCCATACTGGAGGATGCTCTTTTCATCTGTCACCGAAATGATGATAACGAAGATAAAGGGCAAGATACAAGAAAGAGCGATCAAACCAGAGATAATACTAAAGAAGATATCTGCTTTCTTACTGAAGGAGTGAATGCCGACATTATCGATTTTTTCTTTTTTAATTTTCTTTTCTGCCATATTCTCCTCCTTTCTAGAACAAAGCTGAGTTTGGATCGACTCGTCTTGCAAGCAAGTTTGATAGGATAACCAGTATCAAACCGACAACGGATTGGTAAAGACCGGCTGCTGAAGCCATACCGATATCTGCTGTCTGAGTCAAACCATTAAAGACATATACGTCCAAAACGTTGGTTACATTGTAAAGCTGACCCGCATTGTGTGGAATTTGATAGAAGAGACCAAAGTCTGCGCGGAAGATATTTCCGACTGCAAGGATGGTCAAGACTGTCACAAGTGGAGTCAACTGAGGAATGGTTACGTTGCGAATGCGTTGCCACTTGCTCGCCCCGTCCACTGTTGCTGCTTCGTAGTAGGTTGTATCAATTCCCATGATGGTTGCGTAGTACATAACACTACTATAACCAAAGCCTTTCCAAATACCTAGGAAAAGGAGAAGGTATGGCCAAATGCCTAAGTCAGCGTAGAAGTTGACTTCCTTCATGCCAATGGAGGTTAGGAAATGGTTGAAAACCCCTTTGTCAATGTTTAGGAAGGCATCTGTAAAGAAACTGATGATAACCCATGACAGGAAGTAAGGGAACAACATAGACGTTTGGAAAATCTTAACCATTCTCTTAGAGCGAAGCTCGCTGAGGATGACGGCAATCCCTACTGATACAATCAAACCGATAAAGATGAAGCCGAGATTGTAAAGAACGGTATTTCGAGTGATGATAAAGGCATCTTTTGAACTAAACAAGAATCTGAAATTATCTAACCCGACCCATTTACTATTCACAATACTATCTATGAAACCATTACTGGTCATATGGTAGTCTTTAAAGGCAACCACATTCCCAAATACTGGAATGTAAAAGAATAGAATCAGCCAGAGAGCCCCTGGTAAAACCATCAAGAGAAAGATCCAGTTATCTCTCAAGGTCTTTGAAAACTTTTTCATAATTTCCTCCCTTTTTATTCCTAAAAACTGATTCTATCGAATTTTTAGGTTTGATAACGATTACATTATTAGTATACTCCTATTTGAAGGTCAGGTTAAACTACTAATTATAGAAAAAACTCCACAAATTATTTTATGTGGAGAAGTTTTTTATAAGAAATAGGTTTCACGAGAAACACTTTGCATACGATAAGTGTATTTCCGCTTTACTGATTGAAAACTTGTTCTAATATTGGGTGATGAAACTCGACAAAATGAACCTGGGCATTTATGATAGCCCCTGATTCGTTTTTCTCAATCTCTGGTCTTCCTTCTGTATGTAAAAGAGCAGGATTGCCATCCTTATAACCAAAGAGAATCACATCTGTCCCTGCTTCATTCACATAGCAAGCTAGGATATCGAACCGCCCAGAACCTGAACCTGCAATATACCCATACCATTTAAAAGTATAATTCACCCCATCTACTTGTCCAAATTGCATTATCTGGTCTGGCACTGCTAGTCCATAGTAGTGACCATATGTTGCTAAGTTAGTTGACTTAAATCTTTCACCTTTACTATCCGAATAGGATTCCATGGCTGTTTTTATCTTGTCTATTAAAGAACTATTATCTGTATCTGGCTCGCTCTCTGTAGTTACACTTGTTTTTAATAGAAATTCCTTAAAACGTTGCGCTAAATCTGTGTTTTCAGTCTCTTCAAAATTTGCAGTAGGGATAGTTTCCAGTGTCTTATCGGCATGCAAGACCTGTGCTTGCCCATCCTTCAGTGTAAATAGGTAGAAATGTTTGTCCTGATTGTCATAGTAGGCAGCCAAAACCAAGTAATCATAGGCATTGTCACTCGATACTCCAAAAACATTCCATTTGACACTTTTCTGAGAGACTGTTGTTGTTTCTAATTTTTTGATGAGGTCATTCTTTTCATCAAAGTTTGTATGCTCTAGTCTATGATAGGACTGCCCCATAGAAGAAGCCCAGTTTGCAAACTCTTCTTCCCACTTCTCGGTGTTGTATTGGATTAGCTTCTGAAAATCCGAGTAGTTCTTCATAATCAAGGCTTGGTCAGTCGGATTAGATAACTGGAGTTCTTCCATGGCTGCAACTGTGGCAGCCATAGGTGACTGAACAGTTGCAGCCTTGACTTCTTTTTCGTGCGAAAGAGCCTTTTGATAGGAATCTGCTAAATAGTGAAAATAGTTGGTTGTTTCCTTGGTTTGTTGCTCCCTTGGTATTGACGGACTAGTTACGCCGTCCTCTGTCGTTTTATGGCAGGCAGATAAGACTAGCATACTAGCACCTAGGACTAGTAGTAGCTTTTTCATGGTCAGACCTCCAAACTATCTTTCTACCTTCATTATACTCCTTCCCTATCTCCAAATCAAAAAACATCTCCATGTGTTTAAAAGGAGATGTTTAACTGTTTGTGATAAATGCCTATGTCGTATAAATCGTTGAAGCTGTCGCAATAGTATGCCACTGGTTGGCTGTAGTTGCTGCGAAGTCCTTGTCTGCGTAGAAATCAGTAAATGGTAGGATTTCAACTTCTAGCTCGTCAATGCGATCAATCTGACCTGCCAGATAAGCTTCGATGCGACTTTCTGCGCGCTTGATCCTTTGTAAGAGTCCGCCCATACGGATATCAACCGTATCCAAACCAAAGACCTTGTTTTCTTTCAGCCATTGTTGACTAAAGAGTTTGTGGAAAGTTTCAATCTCACTTCTAAGTTTTGGTAATTCTTCTCTAGCGATTTGCTGCAAGCTGACTTTGTCACCGACTTTATAAGTTTCACGAATGCGTCGTCCAACATCCACTTTACTACTTAAAATCTGGTTCAACTGGGCCTGAGTTTCAAAGAGATAAGCATAGTTTCCAGCTTTTTCTTTGATTTCAGCAAGAGTCTCAGCTGCTTGGGCAAAGTGAGGTTTGTCCTGTTCAGGTGTCATGTGCTGATCCAGAATTGGGCAGAGAATATCCTGATAAAAGGCATAGCGGTTGGGATTGATACCACTGAGATTGCCTGGTAGGTCTGGCAAGAGGTTAGCTAGGTCAATCTGCATAAATTCCTCAACTGATAGACCTGTATTGGTCTTGAAGTGAGCAGACAAACGGTCTAGGTCATTGCGGTAGCTAAGTTCTGCCCAGATTTGCAAGCTTGGCAGGATAGAAAATTGAGCTGTCTCACCACCATTGTCCCCCCAACCCGTCACGATGACTTCTTTTATCTGATTAGCACGACAGGCTTTGTTGGCCTCGATAGCGATGAGACGACTGAAATGGTTGTTGGGTGTGAAACCGATCCACTTCCAAGCTCCCCCTGCAAAGGCAATATCTTGGCTAATCTTGTGGTGATTGCGGAAATTGCGATTGTACTTTTCTTCGCTGTCCTGATAATAATCCCAGTAAACCAAGGTCACACGGTCTTTGAGACGGTCAAGGTAGACACGAGTTTCCTCTGGAATCTCCACGTCACGGTCGTACTGACCATCCGCTGACATGAGTTTAAAGAACATATCGCTCCACATCTGGCAGTGGAAACCATACTTGTCTGCAATATCCAATACGCGCTCCAAGTGTTGGCACATGAGGAGACTACGGTCCACAACACCGTTCAAGATGAGGTAACGTCCCAAGCCAACCAAGTGGGCTTCGTCCATACCGATATTGACCTTGCGAGTCTGCAGTTTAGATAGAGTGGCAAACATGCCATCAATCAGGTCATACACCTTTTCTTCTCCGATGAGGAGAATATCCTCTACATCACGGAGTTCTTGCACTTCCTTGACACCCCATTTGACAAAGGCTGATAAGTGAGCCAAGGTCTGGATGCATGGGACAAAGGTCATGTCAAACTGCTGGGCATAGGCTTCAATTTCCTGCAACTCTTCTGCTGAATAAGCCCCGCGGAAGTAACCAAAATAAGGCTGCCCTTCAATCTGGTAGGTGTCTTCCATGTAAAGCTCAAATGTTGAGTAGCCCATGAGAGCCAAGACCTCAATCATCTGCTTGGCAGAAGCGACATTCAGCACCGCATTTCGAGAACAGTCTGCCATGTAGGCCAAATCTTCATAAGCCGCCTGCTCCTCAATCGCTACTTTGTCACCTTCACCTAGAGCTGTCGCTAACAAGGACAAGGCGCGGTAGAGTTGATGAGGTTTGCGATAGGTTAGTTGATAGTGTCCACTTTCACCCTTGATAGAGATAGAGGCTTGGTCAGACTGAGTGACTGTCACTTCCACATCTGGTAAAGAGATATGTTTTGTTAGCAAGTCGATTGCCTGAGTTTGTTTGGGACTAAGTCCTGTAAATGTTACCATTGGTTTTCCTCCTGTAGCCAGTTAACAAGGGCACCGTAGAGATTGGCATCTGCGTGATAGGTGCAAGCTTGGATAACTGGTGCGACCGTATATTCTTCGTAGGTTTCGACAAATGCATCGACAGCTTTTTTGACACCTTGGATAAAGTCTGGATTTTGGCTGATAGAGCCTCCCAGACTAATAACATCTGGGTCGATGAGATACTGAATATTGAGCAGACCTTGCGCCAGATTTCGATTCATGCGTTCAATAGCTTCTTGACAAAGAGCATTGCCTGCTGCGGCCTCTTGGTAAATCTTGCGTCCGTCCCAGTCAGTCTGACCAGATTTTTCAATCACGTATCGCACCATATTTCCAGTTGACGCTAGTTGCGACCAGTTGTTGAGTTTTTCAGCTGGTTCAATGGTTGTCATATAGCCAAACTCACCACCTAAGCCGTGGCGACCACGGTGAAGTTTGCCATTGATAATCATAGCTCCGCCAATTCCTGTCCCAATCACGACACAGGCTGCATTTTCAATCTCTGGGTGAGCCAGCAGTTCACTAAGTCCAACACAGTTGGCATCATTTTCTAGATGGACAGGTAGCTGATGATGAGCAAGAGCTTCATACCAAGAAAAACCGTGAATATAAGGCACGGCACTGATTCCCTCAATCACACCTGTTTCTTGATTGACCGCGCCTGGAACGCTCATAGCAATGCCCTTATAATCTTGTTCTGCCAAGCGTTGGTCTAACCAAGTCAGTAAATCCTCCAAACTTTCTGGCGTTGGAGTACTTGTCTTATCTAGTATTTTTCCATCAGGAGTCAGACTGGCAAACTTAATCCCAGTCCCTCCGATATCAATGGTTGCAATGATCATTGTTCTTTACCGTAAAAAGGGGCGAATCAGCAGTTAGCCCTTACTCTTTCGCCCCTCCTTTCTATCTCATAGTATTAGTTATCAAACACTTTAAAACTATTAAATGTCTTCTTTTTTGATCAATTCTGTGCGAATTTCTTGTGGCGCTAATAGTCCTGAATGAACGGGATATGGCCGCTCAAGCAAGTCCAAAATGGTTTGTTGGTGTTCTGATATACGCACATTTTCTTGACTCATGTTGTAGTAACGAAGTACATATCCTTCTTCATTTTCAGCCACTTTAAAGGCTGTTGGGCAAACTTGTGGTAAGCTGAGTGCCGCATGACTCAAGAGTCTACCAGTCGCAGCAACACTTCCTTCTTGTTTAGCAACTTGAAGACTAGTGAATGGTGTTTGGAAGGCTTTGGCACGACGGAAGGCTGAGAAGCGTTCTTGGGCTTGGTGGCACTCAAGTGTATACTCGACTTCAAACTCGCGCAAGCACTGAGCTTCTGGTGTTGGGAAGTAACCCCAGTCACCTAGCTCACCTGAGGCACGCAAAACGGTCACGGCAATGGTGTCGTCTCCAAGGATTTCATACTCGTGCAATCCTTTATTTGCCACCGTCACCCCTTTTTCATCATCATATAGACTGACAAAGGCTTGTTGGTGTTGAGGATTTTCAGGATTTTCCCAAGAAGCAGCTGGTTTGTTTGGTCGTGTCACCACCTCATAGATGCTTTCAGAGTCATTGCTTGGACGCGTGTTATGAGTCTTAACCAAGAGACGGATACGGTGGTCCTTGGCAGTGTTAGTAAAGCGAGTCTTAAAGCGAATTTGTGGATTGTCAACAAAGACGGTCATCTCTGTTTCCAGAGGAAGGGTTGTCAATTCATCTGAGCGTCCAGCTTCACGCGTCATAAACTCGATGATACCTCTTTGTTCCGCATCCAGTTTTTCATCTGCACTTACTGGAATTGTCAATTCATGCTTGAGCAAGATCTTGGCAAAACGTGCTGTATTTTCCAAGACTTCACAGCCTTTGAGTTCTGCGTAGATAGGCTCTGTTCCTTTTGGTTGGAAATAGATGTACTCATTTCCGATGTCACCACGGTCTTCAAAACGAAGAACATCCTCATACGCTTCATGAGTTGTCTTGTCGTAGACTGTGATAGTATCATCCACACTGACCGTTACAAATGGCGTATCAATCACTCCGTTTTGGTAAATACCGTCACGGTGTTCTTGTTCTCCTTCAAGCAATTGGAAGGTTGTCCAAGAAAGTGGTGCCAGATGAACAGGCACTGTCACGCGCACTTGTCGAGCGATACGAGCCTGACGGAACTTGTCTTTTGGCAAATCATACTCAAAATTAGCTCCCAGATCTTCGATTTTCGCTTCTACAGCATGCCCTTCCAAGTCTTCGACACGGTAGCTTGGCAAGGTCAAGGCTGCCATCTTCTTATAGCCTTCTGTTGGGTGCAATTCCTTGAAATCACAAGTCGCTACATCAATCACGGTGCTGACCGTATCAACCTTATCATGCAAACCTGTGTTAATGACAGTAAAGAGATGGTCGCTTTGCGCTTCATGAGTTGCGATTTTGCCCTTCCACTCGTTGAGAAGGTTGGTCTTAACGAAGTTTCCAACTTGGTTGACCTTGGCAAAACGTGTTTCCATCTCACGGTGAACTTCGTCCACGCTACAGCCACAGATGCTATCATGGGGTGCATTCTGCAAAAGTGTTTTCCAAGCATAGGTCAACTGGTCCTTATGGTTGTGCCCACCAGTGATGACGGTCAATGGCTCCACCACTTGTTCTAGGAGGTTGCTATTTGCTTGAAAGGCTTGTTTGAGGTAAATGCGTGATGAAGAGGTGTTGGCAAGTGTGTACCAGCCATCTGTTTCCTGACTTGTCAACTCACCTGTAACCGTTGATAACTGCTCTGGTAGAGCACTTTCTACTGCATGGACATAGTCGTCAAATGAACTATGAACAAAGGTCACATCTGGGAAGAGTTCATTGGCCACACGAATGGCTTCGCTCAGATTTCGCTGTACAGGCTGGTGGTCACAGCCGTTCATCATCAACCATTGGTTGGTCGAAGCATAGTCACGCACGTCTGACAATTTTTGTTTCCAGAAGGCCAGGGCTTCGTCCTTATCAACTGGGATTTCATTCCCGTTACTGTACCAGTTGGCAAAGAGGATACCGAGGACACGACTTCCGTCCGCACCCTGCCAGTACATTTCTGAAAACTGGGAAGTGAACTGCTCATCTTCGAGGACTTGGTTGTCAAATCCAATCGGCTTCACACCACGCCCAAAAGCTGCCACGTGAATGCCTGATTTTTGAAGGATTTGAGGAGCCTGTCCCATATTTCCAAAGGTATCTGGGAAGTAACCAACCTGGGTTGATTTGCCCCATTTTGCAGCTTCTTGCTGACCAATCAAGGTGTTGCGAACATTGGCTTCGCTGGAAATCAAGTAGTCATCCTGCAAGATGTAAAAGGGACCAATTTTGAGTTTGCCTTCGTCGATGTAACCTTGGACTTTGTCGCGATTTTCAGGGCGAATTTCCAAGTAGTCATCTAGGACAATGGTTTGTCCATCCAAGTGGAAGCTCTTGAACTCAGGATCATTTTCAAAAAGATCAAAAAGATTGTCAAATAATTCCACCAACTGCATACGGTGGCTTTCAAAAGGTAAGTACCACTCACGGTCCCAGTGACTATGTGAGATAATATGTACAACAACATTTTCCATGAAGTAAAACCTCATTCTAAATTTAAATTTTTATTTCTATCTAACTAAAGAACTGACTAGCGAATATCTAGATAATCCAAGACCAATTCACAGAACATCATGTTGGCCCAGGAGAACCATTCACGTGAGTAGAGAGTTGGATCGTCAACGTGGAAGCTTTCGTGCATAACACCTGTTCCACCATCGCAGGCAACCAGCTGATCCAGCAAGAATTTTTTCTCTGCCTTATCACTTGTTGTCAAGCCTTGGATAGAAAGGGCAATGGGCCAGATATAGCGATAGAAGGTATGAGAACTTCCGAGACCACTAGCGTATTTCCCTTGATAGAAATATGGATTTTCTGGACTCAGAATGGTCCGACGAGTTGCTTGATACACTTCATCGTCAATATCGCAGTAGCCTAGATAAGGCGCCGCCAACAAACTTGGTACGTTTGGATCATCCATGATGCTAGCATTTCCTAGGCCATCCACTTCAAAGGCGTAAATCTTTTCACCCTTGCTGTTAGTGGTGTAGGCGTAATTTTCGATGCCTTCTTGGATTTCAGCCTGGAGACGTTTAGCATCAGCAATAATACTCTCACTATCAGCTAGGTCTAGTTCTGTAAAGATTTCTTGCACGTACCCCAAGACTACTACAGCAAACATATTGGACGGAATCAAATAGCTATACTGGCAGCAGTCATCACTCGGTCGGAAAGCTGACCAGGTCATACCTGTTACTGCAAAGTCAGGTCCAAAGCCATCATTTACCAGAGTATCTTCCTTGCGGTCTGTATCACGGACAAAACGATAAGGAGAGTTATTGTGGTCTTGCTCCACAGTCCAGAGGTGAAGAATTTCCTTAGTCGCTGCGACAAAAGTCTCATCAAACTGACTAGTCTCTCCAGTCTCTTTCCAAAGGAGATAAGCCAGTTGCAAAGGATAGCAAAGCGAGTCCACCTCATACTTGCGTTCCCAAATCCAGCCATTAAGGTCGGTGTGGTCAGTCTCGTGGTGGCCCTTCCAGTTTTCCTCAATGTTAAAGGAATTGGCATAAGGATCCTTGAGAATCAAGGTCATCTGACGCTTGACCAAACCTGCAATGGTCTGACGCAAGAGAGGATCTCTTTTAGCCACATGCAGGTAGGGTCTGAGTTGGGCTGTCGAATCCCGAAGCCACATGGCAGGAATATCCCCAGTCAAGACAAAAGTTGAGCCATCTTCTAAGATTTCAACCGTATTGTCCAAGGTGTCTGTATAGCAACGCTCGAAGACATCCACCCACTCCGGATGGTCCTTAGCCCGCTCCGCTACTTCGTCCAGCCACTCTCTAACAATTTCTTTCGAATAAATCATCGTGCAATTTCCTCTTTCAAACAAGTTTCATGTTCAGTATATAGTTTTTGAGAAAGAAAATACATACACAAATGATAGTCATTTTTCTACAAAATTGCTTACTTTCGCCCCCCATATCTAAAGACCTCATTTTTCTGATATAATGTAGAAAAACAGCTGAAGGAAATACTATGAAACCACTACTTGAAACCATTGATACCCGCTTTGGCACTGCTAGCAAGCATGCCTTCTCTCGGGGAAATACCCTGCCTTACACAGGCGTTCCTTTTGGGATGAATTACTTTGTTCCCCAGACCAGTGACCAGAAGGGAGCTTGGTTTTTTGATCCGCATCTGCCCATCTTTCAGGGGATTCGATTAACCCACCAGCCCAGTCCTTGGATTGGCGACTACTCTTGGCTACTCCTGACACCTGTTACAGGCCAACTGGGCGGAGATAGCCTCTTCCACCGTCAATCCTCCTATGATATGGATGAGGCCTCCTTCCACCCCCATTATCTGAAGATTTTCTCCCTACGCTATCAGATTGAAAGCCAGCTCACACCGACTTGCTACGGTGCTACTATTCGTTTGGAGCAAAAGCAAGGCAAAAACCTCTCCCTCTATCTTCACGCAGCAGATGAGCTGACAGTCAAGCAAGTAGATAAGCGGACTCTAGTCCTAAGACAAGAAGGTAAAACAGAGACCAATAAAAGTCCGCTGATACTATTCACTGCCCTGCAAATGAATACGGATATTCTTGCTGTCAGCCAAGAAAGTGGAGACTGGCGAATTGGCTTAGCAAGTAGTCAAGTCGAGATTCAACTAGGCACTTCTTTCATCTCCCCTTCTCAAGCTCTAGTCAATCTACCTCAAGAAGATTTTGATAGCTGTAAAGAAAATGCCCAAGCGGACTGGGAAAATCTCCTCCATCGTTTTGATGTGCTGGAAACAGGAGAGGCTGACCGAACCTTCTTTGACCACTGCCTCTACAGACTCTTCCTATTTCCTCAGACTTTTTACGAGCTTGATGAATCAGGACAAGCCATCCACATGGACCTGACTACTGGTACCGTCAAGCCCGGCGTCCTCTTTAGCAACAATGGTTTCTGGGATACCTTCCGAACTACATTTCCCCTCTTTGCCCTTATCATACCAGAACACTATCACCGCTTTTTAGAGGGTTTCCTCAATAGCTACCGCGATACTGGATTCCTTCCAAAGTGGCTAGCTCCAGATGAACGTGGCATGATGCCAGGTACTCTGCTAGATGGTATTATCGCAGATAGCGCCTGCAAGGACATGGCCCCCGACCTAGAAAAAGAACTCCTCCAAGCCATGCTTGAAACAGCCAGCAAGTCCGACCCTCTCGGCATCAATGGCCGCCATGGACTAACCCAATACCAAGAACTGGGATACCTCTCTACCGACCACCACGAAAGCGTCAGTCATACCCTAGACTACGCCTATAGTGACTTTTGTATCGCCAGCTGTGCCGAAAAGCTTGGTCAGAATGACATCGCGGAAACTTATAGAACTTCTTCACAAAATTACCAGCATCTATTTGACGCTGAGACAGGTTACATGCGAGCGCGAGATAGCCAAGGAAACTTCCGCCCTGACTTCTCTCCTTATGGTTGGGGACTCGACTACGCCGAATGCTCTGCCATTCAAGCGACTTTAGGCGTCCTCCACGACATCCCAGGCTTAATCCAGCTTATGGGCGGAAAAGAAGCCTTTAGCAACTATCTTTTGAAAGCCTGTCAGGATGCTCCCCTCTTTGAGACGACTGGTTATGGTTACGAGATTCATGAGATGAGCGAGATGGCTACCACTCCTTTTGGGCAAATCGCCATCTCCAACCAGCCTAGCTTCCACATTCCTTATCTCTTCCGCTACAGCAACTACCCAGACTACACTGCCCTTCTCATCAAAACCTTGCGTCAGAAAGCCTTTCACCCAAGCTGGCAAGCCTATCCTGGCGATGAGGATAATGGCAGTCTCTCGGCTTGGTACATTTGGTCAGCTCTTGGTTTTTATCCGACCTGTTCGGGCAAGCCCAGCTACGATCTCGGAATTCCTCTCTTTGACCACCTCCGTATCTACCTGGCTAAAGAAGGTAAATGGCTGGATATCCATGCCGAGCAAAACCACAGTCATTTCAACTTTGTCAAAGAATGCCGATTGGACAAGACCCCAGTATCTAGCATTCAACACCAAGACCTATTGAAAACTGAGCAACTGACCTTCACTCTCAGCTGGCTACCAAATCACTCATAACCAAAAGAACCTTTGCATCATGCAAAGGTTCTTCTTTTATGAAACTTGAACTTGAAGCTGATCAACAAGCTGACCCTCTACCGTCAAATTCAGATAAAAATCTAAGCTTTTATCTCCTGCAAAATACAAGGTTGGTATCGTTAGCTTTTTTTCAGTCTCGCCAACTTGAAACGCAAGGACTTGAATCTCGTCCCGATAGGCGACACCATGCACACCCGTCCCTGGTTGAATTGAAATCTTAGCTTCTAAAGGACTGCTAGATTCTCTGCGCTTAACTGTAAAGTGAACATTTTCTCCCTTGGTCACAGCTAGACTTTTTTCTGAAAACTCTAGCTGCTGAACAGCTTCTTTTTTCGATAAGGTAGGTGTTTTATAGAGTGAAATCTTGGTCAACAAAGGCAAATTCTGGGCCTCTGTAATGGTCACACGTATCTTCTGCGCCTCAACGACTGATCCTCGTAAGAGACGTTTATAGCCAACAGTATAACCAGATCCAAACTCCTGCCAAATGCCATCCAACTCTACCTGAACATGGAAAGCAGCGATGCGTTGCCCCATCTTCAAATCTTCTCTTAACTCAATCACATCAAAAGTTTTAGGTGCCCCTAAATCAAGCTCTAATTGGATTGGCAACTCTGCATCACTTGCCCAAGAACTGGTCTCCAGTCCATCTGTCAGATGATGACCGGCATAGTCTGGTGATAGAGCAGGGCCAGATACCTTGGCTCCCAAAGCCAAATCTTCTTTATAGAGTTCGTCACGGTAGGCAGCAAATTCATAGAGACGCTGGATATCCTTTTCGTCAAAAAGTCCATCTTGGTTCGGTGGGATATTAAGCAAGAGTGGAGTTCCCCGCCCTACCGAGTGAAAGTAGATTTCGACCAACTCCTCGAGAGACTTAGGATCCTGATCCTCATGGTGAAACCAGCCTGCCCGAAGGGAAACATCTGCCTCCCCGATTGAAAATAGCGTACCTGAGGGGTCTCCGTGCTGTAGATAATCTAATTCCGCCTCTGTTCCTAACTGGTATGGCTTGACTTTTTGCCATAGTGGATCTCCTGCATAGCCTCGTTCATTTCCAATCCAGCGAATACTAGTTCCCTCAGTTGAGAAAATCAAACAATCGCCCTGCAAGTCACGAATGGTTTCAAACCAAGTCTCAAACTCATAGTTGACTTTCTGGGCCCCTTCGCCTCGAGCACCATCCATCCACACCTCAGTGAACTTACCGGCATTTCCATAGGCAGGGTTTGATAAAATTTCCTTCAATTGAGCCAGATAGTAGGCATTGTAGACCGCTTCTTGGTCCACGTGATAGAGGGGACTGTGAGCATCCCAAGGAGACAAATACACTCCCATATCCATGTCAAACTCAGTTGCAGCTTGGGAAACTTCAAAGAGCAAGTCCCCCTTTCCATCCCTCCAAGGACTAGCCTTGACCGAATAGTCTGTGTATGCGGTCGGGTAGAGCACAAATCCATCGTGGTGCTTGACCACCAAAATCAGTTTTTTTAAACCTGTTTCTTTGAGCACTCGAACCCATTCACGCGCATCCAACTTGGTCGGGTTAAAGCGTTTAGGCTCCTCCTGACCTGTTCCCCATTCCTGGTCATAAAAGGTATTGGGGCCAAAATGGATAAAGGCAGCTAGTTCATCCTCTAAATAATCCAGCTGGGCCTGACTTGGTAATGGCCCATGCGGTTTTATTTTCGTCATCATCTCAAATCTCTTTCTCTGATTATTTCTCTTGTTCACAAAGTTACCCACAGATTGTGGATAAGAAAACATGCCTAAAAACTAGTTTTTCTAGACTCCAGCTCACCTTTCACTCTAAACAGACCTTTGTCAAATAGCTCTGTACTAGGGTTTCTACTAGCTTTCTAGAAAGTCACTAATATACGGAACTATTATTAGGATACTTCAACACCCTGAGTTGTATGTCATTTCCTCCTAGAATTATCCACAGACTGTGAATAAACTATTGTTCCAGGCTGCTCTCTCCTTGACTATAACAAAAAGCGATAGCAGCGTCAATATGACTAAGATTTCTTCCTAAATCCCCTGAAAAGATTCTATAATTTGTACAATCGTAGCTTTTGCATTCGCCAGCTAGTTAGAATCTGTCAGTAGGAAATGACTTCTTTATCACATTGTGAACAGCACAGCTGTGGTACTATAATACCAACAACCTAATCATTTCTACCCAAAAAATCCCGCAGATTTGCGGGATTTTCTCTTGCATCAATGCGCCAACATTTCTTGGGCGATTTCTTGACCAGATAGCTTATCTGGGTAATAGGTTGGCCAATTGTCCATCTCCTCAAAGAGAGCTTCTTGGCTGGTGCCTCCAAAGAAGATATGGAAATGTTCTGCCTTAACTGGGGCGATATTGTGGTCACTAAACTGAACGTACTTGAACTGTCCAGCGTCCGCATCCGTCGCTTCAAAGAGGAAGCGCACGCCACGATTGCCTTTCTTATAGGTTAAGATTTTCTTGCCGACATACTTGTAGGTGAATTTCTTGCTTTGGCCACCTTGAACAAATTCCATAGTGTTGTCCGTGATGTTGATCTTAGTCACATCTGTCTGATAGCCTTTTCTATAGTAGGCCTTGTACTCATCCTTGGTCATCTTACCAGTCAACTTAGCCTTGTAGTCAAAGACTTGATCAAACGTACCATTTTCAAGGAAAGGATAGACCGACTGCCAGTTACCAGTATAGTCACTCAAGGTGCGGTCCTTGATATCTGCATCCTCAAAGTAACCATTGTGAACTGTCTTGGTGTTTTCTTCCTTCTCTGGCTCGATTTCTGGTCCTTCTTGGTCTGTTGTTTGTTTCAAAGCCTTGAGGTTTTTCTCCATCACGGAGATATAGTTCTCACCAGCCTTGGTTGCTTCTTCTGTCAGACTTTCTAGCGGATTGAGCACGTCTAGTTTGACACCTGTTTCTTTTGAGAGTGTATTGGCGAGGGCTTGTGAGGCATTTTCTTCAAAGTAGATATAAGAAATCTTGTTTTTCTTGATATACTCGGTCAATTCTGCCAAACGTGCTGCCGATGGCTCTGCATCTGGAGAGAGACCTGAGATGGATACTTGCTTGAGACCATAGTCCAAGGCAAGGTAGTTAAAGGCAGCGTGCTGGGTCACAAAGCTCTTTTGTTTGGCTTGAGACAAGCCATCTGTGTAGGCCTTGTCCAATGCTTGCAATTTTTCAATATAGGCAGCCGCATTCTTTTCAAAAGTCTCTTTTTTATCAGGATAATCTGCTGACAAGCTATCACGGATGTGTTCTACTAGTTTAATAGCACGAACTGGTGATAACCAAACGTGGGGATCGTAGTCGTGATGGTGACCCTCACCGCCATGATCATGCCCTTCCTCTTCTTCCTCACCACCTGGCAAGAGGAGCATATCACCTGTTGCCTTGATGGTTTTCACTTTTTTCTTATCCAAGGATTCTAGCAATTTTGGAACCCAAGTTTCCATATTTTCATTTTCATAGACAAAGGTATCTGCGTCTTGGATTTTGGCAACTGCCTTGGCAGACGGTTCATACTCATGGGGTTCTGTACCAGCACCGATTAGAAGTTCTACATTAGCAGTATCTCCTGCGACTTGCTTGGTAAATTCGTAGACAGGGTAAAAGGTTGTCACGATATTGAGTTTCCCATCTGCCTGTTTTTGATTGGAACAAGCCACTAAAAACAGGGCACATAGACTAGCTAGTAGTAAGCTAATTTTTTTCATTTCATTCTCCTATTTGATAAAACGTTTCAGTAGACTGACTAACAAAAAGACAGCTACAAAGATAATGGTGATACTAGCGCTGGCAGGTGTTTCCGCATAGTAGGAAATATAAAGTCCTGCCACCATTCCCAAAAAGCCAATAGCGCTGGCTAGTAACATAACGGATTTAAAGTTTTTCCCCAGACGAAGGGCAATACTAGCTGGCAAGACCATAATGGTCGACACCAAAAGAGCTCCTGCTGCTGGAATCATAAGGGAAATAGCTACCCCTGTCACCATGTTAAAGAGGATGGACATAGTACGAACGGGCAAGCCATCCACAAAGGCCGTGTCCTCATCAAAAGTTAGGATATACATTGGTCGCAAGAATAAGAAAGTCAAGAGCAAAACGACCGCAGCAATGGCAAAGAGGAATATCACCTGCTCCTGGCTAATGGTCACAATCGAACCAAAGAGATATTGGTCCAAACTCATGGAGCTCGAACTTTTCCCCTTACTCATCACTATCAGAGACACTGCAAGGCCTGTTGACATGAGGATGGCTGTCCCGATTTCCATAAAGTTCTTATAGACTGTCCGGAGATACTCTAGAAAGACCGCAGCGATTAAGACAATAGCGATGGTTGAAATAGTTGGAGAAATCCCCAAAACCAGACCAAAGGCTACTCCTGATAGAGAAACGTGACTGAGGGTATCGCTCATGAGGCTCTGACGACGTAAGATAAGGAAAGTCCCAAGAACCGGAGAAAAGAGACTCATGGCAATGACCGCCAAGAAGGCACGCTGCATAAAGTCATAGGATAACAAACTAAGCATGGTCCACCTCCTGGTCGCTTTCGTGAACGTTGAAACAACGCCACGGCGAGTCTTGATTGCGCACTAGATGGATATTGCGATCCGCATAGTCCTTGACCTCCTCAGGGTCATGGGTAATCATCAAAACAGCCTTGCCATGATGGTGAGCACTATGGTGCATGAGTTCGTAAAATTCATTTTTACTTCCAGCATCCATCCCTGTTGTCGGCTCATCCAAGACAAAGATATCTGGGTCAGAAGCAAACATCCGGGCAATCACTGCTCGTTGCTTTTGCCCTCCCGAAAGGGAGCCAATTCGTTTGTCACGGTGTTCCCACATACCAACTGAGTCTAGACTGGCCTTGATATGCTCCTCATCGTGAGCATTCAACCGACGGAACCAGCCCTTTCGCGGATAGCGGCCCGACTTGACAAATTCATAAACCGTACTTGGAAAACCAGCATTAAAACTGGCTATCTGCTGGGGAAGATAGGCTATCCTAAGCTTTTTCCCATGAGTATTTGTCTTTGAGATGGTTACCTTACCAAATCTTGGTTGCAAGATGCCTAGGCTCGCCTTGATAAGCGTTGTCTTGGCAGCCCCATTTTCACCAGTCAGGGTGACAAACTCCCCACTATCAACACTGTAGTTGATATGTTCGAGGACAGGTTCCTTGTCATAATAGAAAGACAAGTCCTCTACTGTAATATACCGCATTATTTGATTTCTCCTACTAAAGCAGTTAAAAACCGCTGGATGACTTCTTGTTCATTTGGAGTAAACTGACTTGCCACTTGTTCATAGGCAAAGAGCGTGTGTTCATGATGATGGTGGTGCTCCTCTGCCACTGGTCGAGCTAGCTCTGTCAGTTGATAAAAGATCACACGCGCATCCTTTGGATCTCTGGATGTCTCTAACATGCCCTCTTTGACCAAAGACTTGATAGCCTTGGTCACTGCTGCCTGACTGACATTAAGGCGACGGGCCAACTCTGAATTGGTTAGGGATTCTTCTGATAAGAGCATGAGGATGTGTTCCTGAGTATTGGTCAAGGATACGTCACTCGTGCAATGCCCAATCAGAATTTCATGCTGGTTCTCAGATCTCAAGATCACCTCGTTTAAAAAGTTATCGATTTCCTGTGCAAGCTGTCTCATGTGTTACTCCTTCCCTAGCTATCTTTTCGTAAAAAATAGAGATAGCCACCGATTCTTTACTGGTTAATTATATCATAAACCAAAAAAGAGTCAAGGGAAAAAGGCGTAAAAACGTTTCCCTAGACTCTTCTAGATGTGAAATTTAACCTATTTTAGCTTTGGTTTTCGGCTCGATAAGATACCTGCCAAACCAGCTACCATTCCCATCAAGAGCAAGAAGATGGACTGTTCACTTCCTGTATTTGGGAGAGCTTTTTCTGAGACAACTGCCTTCTTGCTAAATTGACCTGCCACTTCATAAGTAAGCGGCACATTCGTAGTCGCATCGTTAGCAGCTGCATTCGTTTGAGGTGTTTCTACCGGCAGACTAAAAGTTGTAGAGTCCACAGAAATCGTCCGTGAGTTCGGATTGATCTTTTCATACTGAGTCAAATCAGCGGTTTTCAGATACTCTTCAAAGGCTGCATCCATAGACGGACCTTCTTCACGCGCGCCACCTAACATAGTGTAGCCATCACCACCCGCAGCTAAGAAATCATTGGTTGCAAGATAGTAAGTTTTGGCGAGGTCCAAGAGTTCATAACGACCAGTTGAACGGTTTTTTACCTGGATGGCCAAGACACGTTTGCCTGATGGTAGGTTGGTATCATAGTAGACCTTCACACCTGAAACTTGCAAGAAACCACCACTTGGCTCTAACAATGGTTGCCCGTTCTCATCCAAGACCTTCTTGCCATCCTTATCGACCTGCAAGATAGATCCGAGTGATTTTTCAAACATATCCAAAACTTGTTGCCCAGTCACTTGGATTTGTGAGATGGTATTCCCAAATGGAAGAACAGCAATGACATTTCCTTTCGTAATCGGTTTGCCTTTTGCAATGGTTTCACGCAAGCCACCACCATTTGTCACAGCGATGTCTGTCGGATGGCTAAATCCTGTTTGACCATACTGATAGAGGGAGTCTGCTACGACGTTTCCGAGGTTAGTTTCTCGAACTCGAACATTTTCACGATCACCGTTTAGTTCTACAGGGCTGTTTGAGACAATCTCAACCGCATTTTCAGCATCGTATTTTTGTTTAATGTCTTTGACTAGTTTTTCAACTGTAGGATTAGCTGGTAATTTTTTAGCATCTGCAGCCGCAATCAACGTAGGATTACCCAAAAGCTGACGTGATTTGTAGATAACTTTCCCAACATTATGAAGGTAACTTCCTGTTTGGTTATAGGTAACATTGTCGCCATAAGTTGTGGAAGCTACTGTATGAGAATGCCCATCAATAACTGTCACACGTTTGCCTTTGAGACGAGGATTTTTAGATAGAGCTTCTGCCAAGGTTGAACCACGCCACTCGACTGGAGTTGTGGTATCTACACCCAAGTGAGCGAGCACAACATAGTGTTTGTAGTCCTTACCCTCTGCACGCGCCTTGGCTTGAACTTCTTCGATGACCTTATTGACTTCAGAGATTGGATCTGTAAAAGTTACCCCTTTAATGTTTTTAGGGTGGGTTTTTGTAGCAGTTTCAGGTGTTGTCACACCGATTACAACAAACTCATCACCTTCCACAGTCTTATCTTTATCCACGATTGTAGAAGCTTCAAAAAGACGAGCTCCATTGACATAGGTATTTGAGCTAAGTAATGGGAATTTCAAGATTTCCTTGTATTTTTTAACTTCATCAAGACCAAAGTCAAACTCATGGTTTCCTACTGCCATGGCATCATACTGCATCTGATTGAGAATTTCAGCACGCGCTTCACCCTTGGTAGAGTTGGAAATCGGTAAACCTTGGAAAGCGTCTCCCGCATCAACAACCAGAGTATTTTGATTTGATTTCGCACGCTCCTGTTCAATGACAGTCGCTAACTTGGCGTCTCCAATTACTCCCTTTTCCTCTACAATACGACCATGGACATCATTGGTGTGTAAGATAACGGTGTCCTTTTCTTCGTTTTTAGTAGATTCAGCAGGGGCTGACGGAGCTTCTGCAGGGGCAACTACTTCTGAAGTTGCCGAAGTTTCCGGTACTGTAGAGCTCTCAACAGGAGCTGGAGTCGATGACGAAGCTGGAGTCGCTACAACAGTTGAACTTTCTGCAGGAGTTGTTGCTTCTTCAGCATAGACTTGTCCAGCTAAAAAGGCTGGGGCTAATAGAGCTGTCGACAAGACAGGTAACAAAGAACGTTTATTCATTTTGAAATCCTTTTCTTTTCTTTTTTCCTTTATATTATACGATATTTCTGAAAAAAATGAAACTTTTGACTTTTTTTCATCTAAAATATTCGTCATTTAACCAAAAAACCTGAACCAAAAAGTTCAAGTTTTTTTAATCAATTTATCGAAAATCTTTGATATTTCCATCATAGGTCGCCCAGTCCTTGCTAAAGAAGCGGTCATTCATCTTATAGTCTGGAGCTGGTTTTGGATCCGTCAAGAAGGGATTCACAACCTTATCAAAAGCCAACCAGCCCAACCATCCAATGTGAATGGTATCCTTGACAAAATAAGGATCTCCTCCGTTTTTTGAAAAGTCGGCAATATTGGTAAAACCTTGACTTTCCAACTGATAACGAATTTTCTCCACTGTATGTTGGTACATCTCTTCGCTGAGTCCTGTGTATTCCATCCATTTCTTGTTAACAGGCTGGATAACAAAGAGTACATTGACTTTTGATTTGGCAAATTGATTGAGCACTAACTGCAAATCATTGTATTCCGTTGACTTGAGGAAACTGTAATTTTTTTGAGATCCCTCCAATTTTTTAAAATCCTTTTTAATCCGAGTAGTATAAAATTGATCCTCTATCCCCAAATCGTTATTGGTCGTATTTGCTTTTGCATCCTTACGAGCAATTTCTTCTAAAGCGTCATAGGAAAACTGATCTGGAAGATCTTTTAAATAATTTTCCACATGTTCCTTGTACCTGAGTTTTCCCCGAATGGAAAATTGACCAAAAAGAGAGGACTGCTTTTCATTGAATCGTGCAAAGAGGTTGATGATAAGTCGATCAGCGTCTGACAATTCTTCGCCTTTAGATAGCTTTTGAAGGATGCCTTTCAATGCCACACTCGGATTCTGCTTCAACAAACGCGTCGCAGCATGCTTAGCCGAAATGTCCCCAGATTGATTTTCCAAAAAAGCTGTCAACTGGTCGCTATTAAAATAGCTCTGAAAAGCTGAAGAATCAACGTCTGACTGCGTAAACCACTGGGGTGAAATCACAAATACTGCCTGCTTTGCCTCGATTTCTGGCAAGATTTGTTGTAATCCAAAATATTGGATGAGAGAGGTTGCTCCTGCTTGACCTAGAAAGTAAGGACGATAGGGACGATGATATTTTTCTGCTAAAACAGCTGGATGGACACTATCAAATCGAATCCATTCACTGGACCCTAGAAAAGGAACAAAACGCATATTTGGATCCGTTAGAGCCCTCACTTTTTGACTTCTCTCCTTAAAGCTCTCTGTACTAACAGAAGCCGCAGAGTATTTCTCCTCCGTCAGATTATGGCTTGTTGTACTTGGATAAAAAAAGATAAGTAGAAGAACCAAAAATCCAGCAATGAAGATGGGCCCGAAGATCAGCCACAAGCGTTTAAGCATTCTTTAACTCCGTAATACCTTCTACGATTTTATTAGCTGTATTCCAGTCATCACGACCGAACTCCGTCACTGGAACACGAATGTCAAAACGGTTTTCAATCTCAACAATCAATTCAACCGTTCCCATGCTATCCAAGACACCGGCATCAAAAAGATCTTCATCCATCATGTCAGAAACATCTTCCATAAACAACTCATCAATAATTTCAATAACTTCTGATTTGATATCCATTTTTTATTTCCTTTTATTTTTTAAACCACAAATCATTCAAAAATCCAGAAAAGATTAAGAATGAAACCATCACGACATGGAAGGTGACAACCATGCCAAGCAACTGAATCCAGCGATTCTCAGGTAAGGAGCCCTTCCCAGCTTTTTTCCGTTCTTTGTTGATCGCTTTTTTCTTACGAAGCCAGGCATCATTGATGACCAGCCCAATTCCATGAAAAAGTCCATAGGCGATGTAGTACCAGGTTACACCATGCCAAAAGCCCATAATCAGCATATTTACAATATAGGCGACACTTGAGGTCACATTGCGATTTTTAAAGACCTTCTTTCTGGTCAACACCATGACCATCCGCATAAAGACAAAGTCACGGAACCAGAAAGACAGACTCATGTGCCAGCGATTCCAAAACTCTTTTAAATCCCTAGACAGAAAGGGCTTGTTAAAGTTGATAGGACTATGAATACCCATCAAGTTTGAAATGGCTAAGGCAAACATAGAGTAGCCCGCAAAGTCAAAGAAGAGCTCCAGACCAAAGGTGTACATGACCGCTAAAGCGTAGAGATTAAAGAAACCACCTGTCTGCAAGGCTAAGTTCTTTAAAGGAGGCAACAAAATCTCTCCTAGAATATGTGCCAAGATAAACTTGTAGAGAAACCCAAGCATGATATATTTGACAGCCTCTTCTAGCATGTCCATCAGCTCATCCCGCCCAGGAATGGTCTCATAATTTTCATTGAAACGTTTAAAACGATCAATGGGACCACTTGAGAAGGTCGGCATAAAGAGAAGAAAACGTAAGAATTGCCAAATCGTTAAATCCTTGATGACACCGTCTCTCAACTCAACGATAACCCCAACTGCACGAAAGGTTAAGTAAGAAATCCCTAAAAAGCCAAACAAAGATTGAGGTCCATGAATAGCAGGAGATACTTTCACAAAGACGATAGGCAATAGGGATAGAAAACTAACCAGGTAAAATATCCATTTACTATCCCGTTGTTTCCTATACCTTTTGTAGAAAGATACAAGAAGTACTTGCCAGATAACATAAAGGATAAGAGCGCTTATTTGATTCGTCTTTCCACCGACCAACATGGTGACGATAAAGAAGAGACTAACCAGCACCTCATACCAGGAAAAACGTTTCTTGAAAAAGAGCCCGATAAATATCGGTAGGGTCGCAGCAATCACATACAAAAAATAATAAAGATTGCCATAAGGTTCCAAATGAGGTAGCTGTTTGTAAAGCTCCATCATCTACTGTTTACCTCGTTGATCAAGCCCTTGATATCAATTTTACCATTAGGCGTTAGTGGCAAACTGTCTCGATAGAGAAACTTGGATGGCATCATATAAGACATCATGATATCTGCTAGGTCTTCCTTGATAGCCTTGGTAATATCGATATCACGCTCAAACTGCTCGCGGACACCGTCCTTTAGGATGACATAGGCCAGTAGATTTTGTACCTTGTGGTCCTTGTTATAACGTGGGACAGCAACGGCCGACTCGATATAGCGAGATTTGTTGAGGTTTTGAGAGACATCTTCAAGCTCAATGCGATAACCATTGAACTTAATCTGGAAATCCATACGTCCACCGTAGAGAAGCAAGCCCTCATCTGTCATAGTTCCTACATCCCCTGTATGGTAGGCCGGAAGACCTTCGAACTCAAAGAAAGCTTCTGCCGTTTTTTCAGGATTATTCATATAGCCTTTTGAAACAGCTGGCCCAGAAACAATGATTTCTCCCTGCTCACCATTTGGAACTTTCTTACCTTCCTCATCAATGATAAAGGTTGGAGAATCCGCCTTGGTATAGCCGATTGGAAGGCGTTTGAGAGTCGTCAACATCTCGTCTGTTACAGCAACAGCTGATAGGGCTACTGTCGCTTCTGTTGGTCCGTAGGCATTGATAATTTGGGCATTTGGGAAACGCTCGCGCAGTTTTTGAGCTGTTTTGACCGTCAATTCTTCGCCATCAAAGTAGAAATGCGTGATGCCTGGCATTTTCTCGCTATTGAAGTCTTCTGACAACATGGCCATATCTGCAAAGGAAGGCGTTGATGTCCAGATAGCGATTGGCAATGAAAAAATCGTCGCAAAGAGTTTTTTGAAGTCCTGAGTAATGGCAGATGGAAGAGCGAAAAGTGTACCACCCAGTGCCAAGGTTGGCGCCCAGTACATAACAGATAGGTCAAAAGAATAAGGAGGCTGAGCCAGCATTTGCGGACGACTTGGCGTCGCAAATTCCTTATCTGTAATCATCCAGTTGGTAAAGCTGAGGAGATTATCATGGGAAATCTGCACTCCCTTAGGCTTACCAGTCGTACCAGAAGTAAAGATAATGTAGTAATTATCATCTCCCTTGACTGGATGCGTCATCTCATAGCTATCCCTCTGAGCAAAGGCTTCTTGAACCTGAGCTAAAGTCATCATTGGCGTAGAGACTTGCTCCAATGGAAAATCTGAGATAGCAATAATCAAGCTTGGCTCTGCAACTTCTACGATAGCAGAAACTCGTTCCAAGGCCGAATGGCTGTCAATTGGAATGTAGGCATGACCCGACTTAGTCAGCGCTACAAAGGTAGCCAACATCTCATATTCCTGACCACCAAAAACAACGACTGGAGATTTCTCAGGCAAGCCAAGTCGATCGATAGCTGCAGCCAAACTATCTGAATCAGCCTTCAGATCACCATAAGTGTGCTCTTGACCTAAAACATTGTAGACAGGATATGTTGGCTGTGTTTGAGTAAAGTGCTCAATCGTTTCAATCATATCTTTTATCGGTTTATTAGACACGGTTTTTCTTCTCCTTCAAACTAGAACTCATTATAAATAAAGGTTCCTTGACTCTGACCAAGGTAACTAAAAAAATAAAGCAAACCAAGTAAGATTACAAAATATAGGACGGTCTGTCCCAAAAACATATACAATTTTCTGTGTTTTCCCATAGTTAGTGTGTTCAATTTTCTATGATTTTTCAAAAAAGCTATGCAACTATGCATTTACTATCTTATCTTCCTAACATTTTACCATTTTATCAACCTTTTTTTCAACTGTTTACCATAACTTAAAAGTTCGTTTTAGCTTATTTTAAGACAAGTTAAGATATTAATAAAAATTGTTACCAACAATTCTATTTCTTCAAAATCCTAACACCTATTATCACACATTAAACGATTAAAAAATGACAGCAAACACACGGCTCCCCCTTTGAGCATTTTTATGCTAAAATAGTAGCTATGGATAAAATTATTAAAACTATATCAGAAAGCGGAGCTTTTCGTGCTTTTGTCCTTGATAGCACTGAAACCGTCCGCACTGCTCAAGAAAAACATCAAACTCAAGCCAGTTCAACTGTTGCACTTGGTCGCACCCTTATCGCTAGCCAAATTCTCGCAGCCAATGAAAAAGGAAATACCAAACTAACAGTTAAAGTTCTTGGAACCAGCTCTCTTGGTGCCATCATCACGGTTGCAGATACCAAGGGAAACGTCAAAGGCTACGTTCAAAATCCAGGTGTGGACATCAAAAAGACTGCAACTGGTGAAGTCCTTGTCGGACCTTTTGTCGGCAATGGCCAATTTCTCGTTATCACAGACTACGGTACTGGAAATCCTTACAACTCCATGACTCCCCTCATCTCTGGGGAAATCGGTGAAGACTTTGCCTATTACCTTACTGAAAGCCAACAAACCCCTTCAGCAGTCGGGCTCAATGTTCTTTTGGATAAAGACGACAAGGTCGAAGTTGCTGGAGGTTTTCTTCTCCAAGTATTACCAGGGGCCAAGGAAGAAGAGATTGCTCGCTTTGAGAAACGCATCCAAGAAATGCCAGCTATCTCAACCCTTCTGGAAAGCGATGACCATATCGAAGCCCTTCTCAAGGCCATCTATGGTGACGAATCATACAAACGTCTATCTGAAGAAGAAATTCGTTTCCAATGTGACTGCAGCAAAGATCGCTTTTTAAACGCTCTTGCCAGCCTTCCAAATTCAGACCTTGAAGAAATGAAAGAGGAAGATCACGGGGCAGAAATCACTTGTCAATTCTGCCAAACAACTTATAACTTTGATGAAAACGACCTGGAGGAACTCATTCGTGACAAATCTTAATACACCCTTTATGATTGGCAATGTTGAGATTCCCAATCGTACCGTTTTAGCGCCCATGGCTGGTGTCACCAACTCAGCCTTTCGTACCATCGCAAAAGAGCTCGGAGCTGGACTCGTTGTAATGGAAATGGTTTCTGACAAGGGAATCCAATACAACAACGAAAAAACCCTACATATGCTTCATATCGATGAAGGAGAGAACCCTGTTTCTATCCAACTCTTTGGTAGCGATGAAGATAGCCTCGCACGCGCAGCAGAATTCATCCAAAAAAACACCAAGACTGATATCGTCGATATCAACATGGGTTGCCCAGTTAACAAAATCGTGAAGAATGAAGCTGGCGCTATGTGGCTCAAGGACCCAGACAAGATCTACTCTATTATCAACAAGGTCCAATCTGTCCTTGATATCCCCCTCACTGTCAAAATGCGTACGGGTTGGTCTGACCCATCCCTGGCCGTGGAAAATGCCCTCGCAGCTGAGGCTGCAGGTGTCTCTGCTCTTGCGATGCATGGCCGTACCCGCGAACAAATGTATACAGGCCACGCAGACCTTGAGACCTTGCACGATGTAGCCCAAGCTTTGACCAAGATTCCATTTATCGCCAACGGTGACATCCGTACAGTTCAAGAGGCCAAACAGCGTATCGAAGAAGTCGGTGCTGACGCAGTCATGATTGGCCGAGCTGCCATGGGGAATCCGTACCTCTTCAATCAAATCAACCATTACTTTGAAACAGGAGAAATCCTCCCTGATTTGACCTTTGAAGACAAGATGAAAATCGCCTACGAGCACTTGAAACGCTTGATTAACCTCAAAGGGGAAAACATAGCCGTTCGTGAATTCCGTGGCCTCGCTCCTCACTATCTCCGTGGAACATCTGGCGCTGCCAAACTTCGTGGAGCCATTTCCCAAGCTAGCACCCTAGCAGAGATTGAAGCCCTCTTGCAATTAGACAAAGTATAATACACAAAAAACCGTAACTCACTTGGAGTTTACGGTTTTTTAGCTCCTAGAAAAACCTAGATATTGTTATTGAATCAAAGCAACGCTCGAAACTTTACCATCCGCACCTGTTGTAATTTGGATGATTTTTCCTCCACCGATTTTGGCATTATACTTGCCATCATCAAGAGTGTAAGAGTAACCTCTGATAGAATAGTTTTCTTTCTTTCCATCTGTAGTTTCTACTGTAAATTGACCCCCTGATGAAACCGTAATAGTTTCGCCATTTGCTCCCTTCCAGTTGCCTGCAGCTGCTGAGAAGTCACCATCGACCATGGTTAAAACACCCTTGTAGCGTTTGTTGTGTTCTGCTTGCTTGTCTTGAAGTTTGCGGTCAGTTGTTGGATCATAGCCTGACTGGTTAGACTGGGCTTGAGAGTCTTGCTGAGTTGATGGAGCCTGAAAAGGGGCTTGTTGACTAGGAGCTGCTTGTTCTTGTCTTGATTCAGGTGCCGGTTTCGCTTGTGACTGATCTGCCGTTGTAGAAGACTGACCAGAAGATGCCTGAGCCTTTTCAGATGAAGCTGAGCTTGAAGATTTTTGTGTCTTGCTTTCTTTGCTAGAAGAAGCTGCTTTAGAACTTGATGATTGACTTGTCTTGGCAGAGCTGCTGGTTTGAGTGGTTTCGTTTTTATTTCCACAAGCTCCCAGTAGCAAGGTAGAAGCCAATACAGTCGCTGCCATCAATTTGATATAGGTTTTCTTTTTCATTTTTCTACTCCTTTGTAACATTTTTGAAATGTTAAGAAATCTTTTTGTAATATTATTGTAACATTAGGCCTTGAATCTGTCAACTATTTAGAGAAACTATTTTAAAAAATTTCTCTCTACTATTTCTATTCGTAATTGAAACGAAAAAAATAGAAAATTTTTAAAATTAGAGTCCTATTTTTTACATCACCTTTGTGTAATCGCTTGCATTGTGTTAGACAAAGGAATATAATAACATTGAAATAGAATATAGGAGGTATGCTCTTATGCTAAATAAGTATTACAAGTATCTTCCTTGGTTGATTTTGGCAGCTATTGGCTCTTTTCAACACGCAACTCACTATGCGCGAACTGCATTTGATGTCTTCTATCTGACTACAGTCTTTATGATTTTCTATATCGCTTTGTTATTCCTACACGAAAAATATCTCAAGTATCGATACAAAGACTTTTTTACTCACCTGTTGAGCAATTCTAAGAAAGATAGCCATTCATAAAAATGATGATAAATAAAGAGGTCGGGAAAAGTTTCCGACCTCGCTTTTTATTTCAATCGATAGGTTTTTCTTGGTTTCTTTTTGGGTACTCGTTTGAGTCCAACTTCTTCTACATATTCGCCGTATTTTACGAGAAAGTTATTGCTGACGATTGGGCGTCCTGGGTTGATGAGATTGACTAGTTCGGTTCCTTCGTAGACAGTGAACTCCTCCTCCAGCAGATAAAGGAAAGTCGGATTCCAGTCGAGACGGCCTTGAATTCGTTTGATGGATTCTTGGATAATGGCATAATGGTCAAAAGCGAAAGATTGCTCGTCCAGCTCGACTCCCTCAAGGTAGCATTTACCTGTCTGGAAATCGACATCTACAAAAACCACATCCTTGGCATCGTCACCTGCCTGAACCAGTTCTAATGCACGACTAGGTAGGTACACTAAGTGGGCAATGGTCACTGTCCATCCCCGCGGATCACGCCCAGGGGTCGATACGGTCATTAATTGCTCAATTTTTTCCAAAGGTAGATCGAGATTTACTTCTTCTCTCACCTCGCGTTGACAGGCATGTGCAGCATCTTCTCCCTTGTCCATAAAGCCTCCAACTAAGGCTAAACAGTTCTGATAAGGGTGAGCCTTGCGACGGATTAGCAAGAGCTTGATCTTTCCTTCGACAAAGCAGTAGGCTACCATATCTACTGTCACACTTGGTTTTTCATATTGAGGGAGTTCCTGCTTGTAGTACCAGTCTAAAAACTCCTCCTGACTGGCATGGATTTCATAATATTCTTTTTCCGTCATCCCGGCTGGAATCTTTATGTCTGCCATCTTATGCCTCCTTTCGAACTGCCTTGGTCCATTGGTACCACCCCACTAGACTGTTAAGTGTGTAAACCCAGTACATCCCTTGGATGTGGATATTTTCACCCCACCAGAGATAAATACTAAAGAGATTGGTGGCAATCCAGAAAATCCATTGCTCGCGGTAGAGACGTGTCATCAAGAGCTGACCAACACCATTGGTCGCATCGGTAACACTATCACGGAAAGGGCGAGCGCTATTGATACTTTGGTAAGCCAAGCCCATACCAATCCAGATAATGGCAGTCAAGGCCAAGTACTTGAGCCAGTCAAGAACAGATAATTTCTTAGCTTCAAAGTGGGATTCTTCTGGTTTTCCTTGGTCATTGATACGATTGGACAGCCAAGCATAGAGACCAATCGGCTGCATGACAAAGAAGTAAACAGTCGTCAAGACTTCTCCATAAAAAGTCGCATTCATGGCCAAGATCAAGTAGATAGCCGAGTTAATAGCCCCAAAGAGATAATTGCTTGCACGCCCTTCTGCTACTAGGATAACACAGACAATCCCAGTCCAAGATGCAAACAAGCTGAGCCAGTCATGACTTTCTGTATTTTGCGTGAACTCTAGGATTAAGGGAACACTTGACAGGGCGATAAGATACAACCACTGGAAAAGGCTACGGCCGACAAAGAGATCTTTCCATAGCAAACGCATGATTCCTGCAAAACCAATCTTGCGGGCTTCTGCATGGACATTTTTAAAGTTTTCGATAAATTGTGTGATTTTTTCAGTTAGTTTTTTCATATTTTTCTCCTAATCTGCTTGGTAAATGGCATCAATAGCCACTTTGGCTGCTTCATAATTGCCTAGATAATCCTCCGCTAGATAAACTAGTGGAATGGTGGTTAAGTATCTCTCTCTCATCTGGTCCAAATGCTGGGAAAAACTGTAGCGAATGTGGTCTTCTGCCATGGTCATATCTCTAAATCCATCATTGACATAGGAACCCACAGGCTGCACAAAGAGAATCAAATCCCATTTTTCCTTGGCCAAGATAGAGGCAAAGAGATTGTCAAAGGTTTCTCCTGATAAGTCCCTTTGGTCCTCAGTCTCCATGTAATAGTCATAGTAGCCCTTGGTTACCAATGAATTGGTATCAGCTATCACTAGGCCTCGATTGGCATTGCTGTCGATTAACTTGGAGGTCTGGTCATACTGCCCTAAAAGGAGATAGTAGTAATCCTTTGGAGTCAATTCATCGTCGCGGACATTGTTTTTGATCTGGTACTCACGCGCGTATTCCAGACTAACGGGCGCATCGTAATACCTTGCCAAATCCTTGGCTAGAGTGGTCTTCCCATTACTGGCACTTCCCATGATCAAGACTTTCTTGGTAAACTGACGACGGAAGGGCTGAGCGATGTATTTCCAATATTTGCTTGGATTTTCTCGAATCATAGTCGCTGAGATACCAAACTTTCTTTCTTGCAAGACAGTGCCAAATCCACGTTTAGCTAGTTCTTGCTGGTATTCTTCTTCTCCCACAAAGAAAGTCAGTTCTTGCTGGTTTTCATCATAGGAAATCTCCGCTAACATCTGGTCCAACCACTCCTGCCAGCCCATAGGGTAACGGGGAAGGTTGGTCTCATCCAGCTTGCAGACAGAGGTCAATTCGTCATCACGAAAAGCCTCTCGAATATAGCGAAATCGTTTTTGAAGACTTAAACCTACCTGATCACCTCGGTCTCCCTCGTAGCCTGAAACGACTACCCAGACCTGATCACACTGACGCTTAGCTCGCTGGATCAGATCGATATGCCCCTGATGGAGAGGGGCATAGGTCCCAAATACCACTGCTGTTTTCTTTTTCATACTCGTTTTCCTTTTTATAATTTTTGATATTTTTGTTTTCTATGTTTTTATTATATACTATATTTTTATTTTGTCAATAGTTTTTTATCATTTTATATAAAAAGGTTCCAAAAAAAGAATCAGGACTTCTCCTGATTCTCCATTTTTAAGCAATATCAAATTTTAACTGGCCTTCTTTGACACCAATCTTGAGAGTCTTGCCTGCCACCAGCTCTCCCTTGAGAAGAAGTTCTGCCAACTTGTCCTCCACTTCTGTTTGCAGGGTTCTGCGAAGTGGGCGAGCTCCCATTTCCGGATCATATCCTTGGCTTGCTAGTAACTTCAACGCTGAAGCTTGCAGTTTCAAGTCGATGCCTTTCTCTGCTAGGCTAGCAATCAATGGTTTAACCATGATCTTAACGATTTCCTGCATGTGTTTACTATCTAAGCTGTGGAAGACCACCTTTTCATCAATACGGTTGATAAACTCTGGTCGATAAGTTTTTTTCAACTCTTCAAAGATTCGTTTTTCCATATTTTCCTGGTCAAAACGAATGTCTTTCGCGCCAAAGCCGACAGTCTTGTCATCACGAAGAGCCGTCGCACCAAGGTTTGACGTCATGATGATAATAGTATTTGAAAAATCAACCTTGCGTCCCTTGCTATCTGTCAAGACACCGTCGTCCAGAACCTGCAAGAGAACATTAAAGATATCTGGGTGAGCCTTCTCTACCTCATCAAAGAGGAGAACGGAGTATGGTTTGTTGCGAACCTTCTCGGTCAACTCCCCACCTTCTTCGTAGCCCACATAGCCCGGAGGAGCTCCATTAAGACGGCTGGCCGCAAATTTCTCCATATACTCACTCATATCAAAGCGGATAAGGGCTGATTCGTCGTCAAAGAGGACTTCTGCCAGAGCCTTTGCCAATTCGGTCTTACCGACTCCCGTCGGCCCTAGGAACATAAAGGAACCAATCGGACGCTTGTGACTGCGAATCCCTGACTGATTACGACGAATCGCACGGCTAATACTTGAAACAGCTTGATCTTGGCCGATGACACGTTTGTGCAGTTCCGCTTCAAGATTTAGATATTTCTTGGCATCTGTTTGTGTCAGTTTTTGGACTGGGATCCCTGACAAGCGACTCAAGGTAGTCAAGATATCAGATTCTGTCACTAAGTCTTTATAGACAGGCACTTCTTGTTCTTTTGCGATTAGCTGGGCCGCTTGTTTCCACTTGCCATCCATCAAGGCCTTGTCAGCTGGACTCAAGCCGGATTCGTCTGCTTTCACATGCTTGGATTTGTTTTGAACGGTTGCCGCTGCTTCATCCAAGAGGTCGATAGCAGAGTCTGGCAAGTGACGACTGGTCAAGTAACGATGCGCCATCTTGACAGCTGTTTCAACGGCTTCATCTGTGATTTGCACACGGTGGTGTTTCTCATAGGTGGCCTTCAAACCTTGCAAAATAGTCATGCTGTCAGCTAAACTTGGCTCTTCAATCGTAACTTTGGCAAAACGACGAGAAAGGGCAGCATCTTTTTCGATGTGTTTTTGGTATTCTTCCTGAGTGGTGGCACCAACCGTTCTCAAAGTTCCACGAGCCAAGGCTGGTTTCAAGATATTAGCCGCATCCAGAGTCGAATCAATACCACTACCAGAACCCATGATGGTGTGGAGTTCATCGATAAAGAGGATCACTTTGCCATCTTCCTCAATGTCCTTGATGATATTGTTCATGCGCTCTTCAAAATCTCCACGAAAACGTGTTCCCGCAACGACATTCATCAAATCAAGCTCTAGAACACGCATCTTTGCCATTTCAGCTGGTACGTCCCCACTAGCAATACGCTGGGCAAGCCCAAGTGCCAGAGCTGTTTTCCCGACACCCGCATCTCCAACCAAGACAGGATTGTTCTTGGTCTTTCGACTCAAGATTTGAATCATACGTGAGATTTCCTTGTCTCGACCGATAACTGGCTCTAACTTGCCAGAGCGCGCTTGCTCCGTCAGGTCATGCGTGTAGTCCTCTAGACCGCCACTTTGAGCTTGAGGCATACCCATCATATTTGCCATGGAATTTTGCTTGTCAGCAACTGTGCGATGGCGTTGATGCAAAGCCTTGAGATCTTCTCTAGTCCAGCCAGCACGTTCTTCTAGATTGCGACGAAGAGCGGCAATTCTGACCTGATCTTTCTGGTCTTCGTAAGAGAAGCCTGCTCTCTCCAAGATGCGTGTCGCCAAGGCATTGCCATCATGCAAGATTGCATATAATACATGCTCTGTCCCTAGCACCTTTGCATGGACCACTGAGGCCACATACTCTGCTTCTGCAAAGAGAACCTCCAAACGATGGGAAAAAGGTAATTCCGTAAAGGTTTCGTCTTGGCTATAGTCTGTTTCAGTCAGTTCCAACGCAACCTCTTCTAAACGGTCCATTTCATAAGGATAATCGTTTAAAGTCGCACCTGCCACACTGTAACTGTGATTGGACATGGCAATCAATAAATGCCAAGACTCTAGATAACGAGCTCCAAAATGGCTCGCAACCATGTAGGCACTTTCAATACATTCATTCAATGCTTTTGAATAGTTCATCTTACTTCTCTTTTCTATCTACCTCTTGCAATAGCTGTCGGAGCATATTGGCACGGACAACTGAGGATTCTTCCCCTAGGACACGATCCATTGCCACAGATACCAGTAAGGTCATCTCCTGCTTGGTCATCAAGTCCTGCTCCACCAAAAGCTGGAGAATATCCTCATAAATCTCCTGACTAACTCGCTCACCAATCGAGTAAAGCAAATCGCGGAGCATCTCATGATGATTGGAAAACTCAATCCGGCCTATGCGAATGTAGCCTCCGCCACCACGCTTGCTCTCAACCAAGTATCCTCTGCTTTCAGTAAAACGTGTCTTGATTACATAGTTGATCTGACTAGGCACAACCTGAAAGGTATCTGCTAACTGGCTCCGTTGCAATTCCACGATACCAGCTTGGTCTAAAATCGCCTTGATATAGGCTTCGATATGATCTGATGTATTTTTAAATCTCATAGTAAATCAAACTCCTTCTTTGAACCTTGACTATCTTTGACTATACTATCATTTAACACTCTACAAGTCAAATTTTTAGGGCTCAATCCTTGAAAATACTGACTTTCTTTAAAAACATTTAGGCATTAAATCGCCTTAGTTTTTCTTGAAAGTTCCTAAAAAAGTCCATAAAAAAGAGCCCTAAAAAGGGCGAAATATTGACGAGTTCAGCAGGCAAGAAACTATAATTCGTTAAGCTGTTCCTGTTTTAATTCTGCTATAGCATCTTTTAGTTCTTTTTCCCAACTGCTACAAGTTGACTTACTGATACTTAGTTCTTTAGCTATATAGTCAAATGATTTCCCAGACGCTCTTAGTTTAATAAATTCTGTTTTAGTTTCTTGACTTTTCATTCGTCGCCTTTGTTTTTTTCGTTATACTTGCCTAACATTTCAAAACCTTTATCAAAAGCGAAAAAACCTAAACCTAAAGAAAACGGCGCTCCGACTATTTCTATAACTTTTGCCCACCTTGTCCCAAAATCTTCTGAAAAATAAGCAAGTGCCCCAACGGCTACAACTGCTAAAATTAAAAAATACGCTCCCAAATCTGCATTTTCTGTTACTTTGGCTTTTTCTGTTCTACTTTTTTTACTCATAATAATCGCCTTTCATTTTTAGCCTTTCTACTTCCGCTAGCACGGTCAAACGTGCTTTTTACTATGTCTCCATTTTCCTTAGTAAAGGAAACCTATTCCACCAACAACTCTAATTTTCTCTTAACTTTTAAAATTGTCTCCCAACTCATTCTGTTTTTCTTTTAGTATTTTCTGTTCCTCTTTAATTTCTTCTCGATATTTATCTACAGATTTTTCAAAAATTAAATAACCTATAAATAATAATGTCGGAGTTAAAACTGTTCCCACTACGTTTTCAAATCTTTTTTCATCTAATCCTAATGACTTTGCAATATCAGGACTAAAGTAAATTATAAATCCTGATACTATAGCAATTGAAATAAATGCAAAGGAAACAACTGATGTTCCATTTTCTCTCCGTAATTTCTTCAGTCTGCTTAACATGTCGTACACTCTTTCTATTGCTTTACAAAAAGGGCGCTGGTAAAGGATAATCTTCACCAACTCCCTATTTTTCTACTTATCTAATCCCAATTCCGCTAAGATTTGACGTTTGTAGGCAATTTTTTGGACTTCCTTGTCCTCGTCTTCAGACCAATCTAGTTTAATTTCTGAAACAATTTGCCCGGGGCGATTTTTCAAGATATAGATGCGATCGCTGAGATTGAGTGCCTCCTCAATACTATGCGTGATGATGAGGGTCGTCATTTGCAACTGTTTGTGAATCTCCAGATACCAAGCGTGGAGTTCCATCTTGGTCATCTCATCCAAGGCACTAAAGGCCTCATCCAAGAGAAAGAGCTTGTGCCCGAAAAGATAGGTCCGGAGCAAGGCTACACGCTGACGCATCCCTCCACTGAGTTCGTGAGGATACTTGTCCCGTACAGCTGTCAACTGGAAGGTCGCAAGGATCTCATCCGCTCGGGCAATAGCCTCTGCCTTATCCACCTTTTGAATCAAGAGAGGCAGGATGATATTGCCAAGCACCGTCTTGTGCTCCAAGAGGAGATCCTTTTGCAACATATAACTCACGCGCCCCTTAGGATTCTCCTCGCCATCAAGGACAATTCGCCCCGACTGGACTTCTAAAATCCCAGCGATTAGATTAAAGAGGGTGGTCTTTCCAACACCACTTGGACCTAGGATAGAAACTACTTCACCTGACTTCACCTGCAAGTTGATATCCTCTAAAATCTTTTCATCGCCATAGGCATAACTTACGTGTTCTAGTCTAATTTCTGTCATTATTTTACAAATTCGTTAGTGAAGCCCTTGTCTGTCAAGTCTTCTTTAAGGATGCCATTTTCTTTATCCCATTTGTAGAAGGCATTCCAGCGAGCAGCATCAAATTGTCCCCATTTTTCCTTGTCACTTGCGTATTCTTTTGACAAGTATTTTTGAGATTCGATGACAAAGTCACGTTTTTCCTTGAGTTCAGGTGCATTCTTGATGAGGATATCTGCTGCTTCCTCTGGATGCTCCATGGCATATTGGTAGCCTTTTTTGATAGCTTGGATGACTTTACGAGCTTCTTCTTTGTTGTCTTTGAGATAGTCGTTGTTAGCGATGATAACGGGTGAGTAGTAGTCAAACTCCTTGACATAGTCTTTCAAGTACATGAAGTTAGCGTCTACGCCTTGAGATTTAGCAAGGATACCATCCCAACCGTAGTAAATCCAAGCAGTATCAAAGACGCCATTGGCAATCGGTGTGATGGAGTTTGAGTCGTTGTTTGGTACTTTTTCGACCTTCTCAAAGTCTCCGCCTTGTGATTCTACCAAGGTTTTCAACATAGCAAGTTCAGTTGGGTCATTCCAAGTACCGTACTTCTTGCCAACCAAGTCTTTTGGGCTGCTGACATTGTCAGATTTACGAGAAATGATTCCTGATGTATTGTGCTCAACGATAGCGGCAACGGCAGTAATGCCTGCTCCTTTTTCCAATTTCTTAGCCATGTAGTCTTGGAAATAGATAGCAAATGGCGCTTTGCCATTGATTACCAAGTCAGATGAGCTTTCTTCTGGTGGCAATTTCAAATCAACATCCACTCCAGCTTCTTTGAAATAACCTTTTTCCTTGGCAACATACAGCCCTGTGTGGTTAGTATTTGGCGTCCAGTCTAGGATAAAGTCAATCTTCTTGAGTTCTGATTCTTTGTTGTCCTTAGAAGCAGTCCCTTGACCACAAGCCACAAGCACGACAGCTAGAAGAGCTGTTACAATCGTTAAAAACACTTTCCATGTTTTCTTCATTTTTATTTCCTCTTTTCTTTTTCTCAAACGTCTTCTATGGACGTTTCCATTTAATCACATATTTTTCACTAATATCGACCAGCTTCATTCCTAGAAGGCTGATGAGTGACACCAGAATAATAATGGCAAACATGGTATCATACTGAAACAGTTTCTTGGACTGAATCATGTAAACACCTAGTCCTTCAAAGCCTCCCAACCACTCAGATACCACTGTTGTGATAAAGGCGTAGGAGACACTGACCCTCAGACCTGCATAAAAGTAGGGCAGACTGACAGGGATTTTAAAATGCCACAGGATTTGCCAAGGCTTGGCTCGCATCAGGCTAAACAAGGTCAGCATATCCTTGTCACAATGCCTAAATCCATCCAAAATACTGACGATAATAGGGAAGGTTGTCGTCAAGATTATCAAGACAATCTTGGGCAAAATTCCATAGCCTAGCCACAAGACCAGGATAGGAGCTATAGCAATGGTCGGAATGGTCTGAACAACCACCATCATAGGGTAAATCAAGTCATTGAGCCAAGCCAGACTGTCCATAAGCACCGCCATGAGACAGGCAATCAAGACTCCTAAGACTAGTCCGAGTAAAGCCACTCTCAAGGTCGCCCAGCTATGGTGCCAGAGAAATTCTCTGTCACGAACAAAGGCCTGGAGAATTTCAAAGGGAGTTGGTAGGATAAACTTGGGTAAAAGTTTGAATATTCCCGCTAACTGCCAGACCGACAAGACTCCTATAAAGCCCAAAAGACTAATGTGTCGTCTCATCATACTTTTCAAGTTTCTCATCGATGCTTAAAATCTCTCCTACATTTATTTTGACATTGGCAAAGACATTATCTGCCTCCTGCCCTGCCACTTCTAGCGCTTCTTTGAGAATACGCATGAGCTCATCAAACTCTCCTTCCAAGACCGTTTCAAAGGGTGTCACCACCATGGTTACGGACTGAGCTTGCAGATAAGCAATAACCTGATCGATAATAGCAATCCGGTCAATCCCCTGTGATAGGGGCAAGACTTGCAAGGCAATGCTTGCTTTCATAAAAACCTCCTCTTCTAGGCTTCCTTTTGACAAAAAGAAAACCCCTTCCATATACGGAAAAGGTGAAGAATTCGGCTAAGTATCCTTCCCTACGCTGGCATTACCCAGATCAGGTGCGGTCGAAGTTTAACACTTCCTCTCAGACTGTACACAGACTCCCGTATCTTATATGGACATATGATAACGCAAAACAAGTAAGATGTCAAGGAAGCTGCTTACAGAAAATCATGAAAAAGAGTTTGAAGGCAAGTACTTCAAACTCTATCATATCTTTCTTATTTAGCCTCGTACCAGGTTGCTCCTTCATTCTCATCAGCGATGAGGGGAACACTGAGCTGGATGGCTTCTTCCATGGTTTGTTTCACCAGCACTTTGACCGCTGCTAGCTCTGATTTCGGAACCTCAAGGACAATTTCATCATGCACTTGCAACAGCATCTTGGTCTGATAGCCGCCTTCTACCAAAGCTTTGTCTAGCTGGATCATAGCAATCTTGAGAATATCTGCTGCTGAGCCCTGGATAGGAGAGTTGATGGCCGTCCGCTCTGCAAAACCACGAATGTTAAAGTTGCGCGAATTAATATCTGGCAACTCGCGACGACGCTTGAAGAGGGTCTCTACATATCCCTTATCACGCGCTTCACGTACCACTTCATCCATGTAGTTTTTAATACCTGGGAAGCGTTCAAAGTAAGTGTCAATGTAGGCTTTTGCTTCCTTACGGCTGATGCCCAGATTATTAGACAAGCCAAAGTCTGAAATCCCGTAAACCACTCCGAAGTTAACCGCCTTGGCATTACGACGGTCGTTTGGAGTCACATCCTCAGGACGTTCAATTCCAAAGACCCGCATGGCCGTCGAGGTATGGATATCTGCTCCCTCTTGAAAGGCCTTAATTAAGTGCTCATCCTTAGAAATATGAGCCAAAACGCGCAATTCAATCTGTGAATAATCCGAGCTGAGAAGGACACTATCCTCCCACTCAGGTACAAAAGCCTTACGAATGAGACGGCCTTGTTCCAAACGAACAGGGATATTTTGCAAGTTTGGATCCACACTAGACAGACGCCCAGTCTGAGTCAAATCCTGCACATAGCGCGTGTGGATCTTGCCATCATCCAAAATCCAGTCCTGCAAACCAATCACATAGGTAGATTGAATCTTAGCAATCTGACGATAATCGAGGATTTTCTTAACAATCGGCGCAATAGGAGCCAGTCGCTCTAGCACATCCACCGCTGTCGAGTAACCTGTCTTGGTTTTCTTGGTATATTCCAGAGGAAGACCGAGCTTTTCAAAGAGAAGCACGCCCAACTGCTTAGGCGAGTTGATATTAAACTCTTCACCAGCTAGCTCATAAATCTCTTGAGTGAGTTGCTCAATGACGACCTCATTTTCAGCCTGCATCTCAAGCAGGGTTTCTTTTTTGACCTTGATCCCAGCAATTTCCATCTTAGCAAGGACAAAGGCCAGAGGCTGCTCCATGTCATAGAGGAGATCTAACTGCCCATGTTCACTGAGTTTCTCAAGTAAAATCGGTTCGGTCTCAACCAATACAGCAACCTTGCGAGCCAAATGCTCCAAGAATTTCTCTCTCTCAGGGATAGCTTTCTTGACCCCCTTACCGTAAAAAGTCTCATCATCAGCCAGATAAGTCTGGCCATAGAGATTCGCAATAGTTGAGATTTCATTGTTCTCGACTGTTGAGAGTAAGTATTTTGCCAGACGACTGTCAAAAGCGGGGGCCTGCAGGTTCAAGCCCAAGCGATTTAAAAGAACCTTCGCTTTCTTAAAGTCATACACTTTTAGAGGTGTTTTTTCTAGATAATTCTTGAGAATCGGCTCCTGCAAGAGCTCAAGTTTGTCTGTGGCGTAAAGTTTATCCCCGCAGGACCAGGCAAAACCAACCAAGTCATCTGTATGGTAGTTCTCACCAAAGAGTTCAAAGTGGAAGATAGAGTCGGCACTCAGCATGTCTTGACTGACGTGGTCAACGATAGTGAAATCCAAGCTCTCAGGCGCATCCTTCGACGAAACATTTAGAGCTTGTTTGAGCTGTTTGAAACCCATCTCATCGTAGAATTTCCCGAGATTTTCCACATCTGGGCCATTATAGACCAAATCATCAAGGCCAATCTCAATCGGTGCCTGAGTCTCAATGGTCGCCAACGTTTTAGATAAAAAGGCTTGTTCCTTGTCATTGATGAGATTTTCCTTCATCTTAGAAGCCTTCATCCCATCAATATTTTCATAAATACCCTCAAGCGAACCATGTTCCAGCAAGAGCTTGATGCCCGTCTTTTCACCGATTTTCGTGACACCAGGGATATTATCAGACTTATCCCCCATGAGGGCCTTAAGATCAATGAACTGAGCTGGCGTGAGGCCCATCTTTTCCATGAGATAGTCTGGCGTAAAGGCCTCAAACTCAGCCACACCTTTCTTGGAAATCTCAACTACTGTATGTTCATCCGTCAACTGGATCAAATCCTTATCTCCGCTAACGATTGTCACATCAAAAGAATTCTTCTCAGCCAAACGACCTAGGGTTCCAATGATATCATCCGCCTCATACTGGGGCAGCTCATAGTGTCGAATCCCAAGATGGTCTAACAACTCACGAATGAAGGGAAATTGCTCACGAAACTCATCTGGAGTTTTAGCGCGACCACCCTTGTAGTCTGCATACATCTCTGTTCGGAAAGTCGTCTTACCTGCATCAAAAGCTACCAAAACATGACTGGGCTTAACCCGCTCTAAGACATGATTCAACATGAGTTGAAAACCGTAGATTGCATTGGTATGAAGGCCATTAGCATTTTTAAACCGATCCAGCTGCTGATAGAGCGCAAAAAAAGCTCGAAAGGCAACAGAGGATCCATCAATTAATAATAATTTTTTCTTGTCCATACACCCATTATAAAGGAAAGAGGGGAAAAATACCATCGGAAAGAATAGGCAAATGGTAGTGAAGTTCTCTTTTTTATATTCTTTCTAGATTCTCGCTCCATTACTATCTACTCGATAGCCATCCACAGTGGTATTCACTGCTAAAGCCCCTGAAGCATTGACGTAGTAATACTTTCCTCCTGCTTGGAACCACTGACTAGACTTCATAGCCCCTGAACTTTCCAAATAATACCATGTCCCATTTTCCTTGAGCCAACCTGTCTGCATCTCCCCTGATGCCTTTAGATAGTACCAATGCGAGCCATCCTTTACCCAACCTGTTGACATGGTTCCATTTTCTTTGAAGTGATACCAACTGCCATTTATTTTCTTCCAACCAGTTGCGAGTTTCCCATTCTCACGGTAATTCCAAATACCGTTTTGCTTCTTCCAACCATTCTCCACCGATTCTGTTTCCATATACTGGACGTATCTCCTCATTCCACTATAGGACAGGTAACTAAGCCACTTATAACCGTCCTTTTCTACGATTTGATCGTAGCTAACATTTTCACCAGGATAGTAGTAGTCGATAACTTGCGCTGTGCTTGACGGCTGGTTTCGAATGGCAGACTTTTGAGTAAACGTGTGAGTTCCACTAGATGCCAGCCCTGACCTGATAGGATTTCCAGTTCTACCACCATTCCCTACCAAGTCCTTAAAATGGATAAAGCCTGTCATAGAACTAGCTTTTACGCTGCGACGATTGTATTTCTCCCTAACACCATAGTTATACTCTTCAATCTCAATCGTATCCCCTGATACATTTGATACCCAGGCCACATGCCCATAATAACCTTCTGTCGACCAAGCGATAGAGCCAATTTCTGGCTTGCTGTCAACACGGTAGCCTTCTCGCCTTGCGCGGTGCCCCCATTCATTTGCATTTCCATAAGCAGGCGGAATCTCAAAGCCATTTACACTACTCAAACGAAAGGCAGCAAAAGACGTACACTGGCGAGAATACATACGCCACTGGTCGATTTCCACACTACCATTTTTATAGTGAAGCGGGTAGTCATCTCCACGCGCTACACTGTCAGCCTGAACCGATTCTCCACCAAACAAAAAGGTACTTGTAACAAACAAAGTAGCCAGCCCTACACTCAACTGAGTACATCTACTCTTCTTAACTCCTGATTTTAAAAACGTCATTCATTCTCCTTAATAATATAAATTTCCGAGGTTACCCTCGTTTATACTATTCGAAAGAAAAAGAAAAAAGTGAGCAAAGCTCACTTCATTTTAGGATTCTTAGTCTAGATAGCGAATCAAATTCTTTTCTGTTAAGATATCTGAGTAGGTGAAGGATTCAACATAGACATTGGCTTGTTTGTCTCCCTCAACATCCCCAAATTCAACGATAAATAAAGATGGATAAACCTCAATTAACTTACCCAGTCTGTTTTTTTGGCGCTTACGGCCATTTTCCAAAGTCATTTCAACGACTTGTCCCTCATGCGCCTTAATCTCTTCTTTGATTTTTTTCATCTTGGCTACATCTGTAAATGCATCTGACATCTTATGCCTCCCTCTTTGAGATACTTGAAAATTTATTGTATTCTTTTTGGAAAATCAATTCCACCGTTCCACGAGCCCCACTACGGTTTTTCTCGATGATAACCTCAACCTTATTATTTGGAATTCCTTCCTCTTCTTCACCCGCACGATCATAGTAGTCGTCACGATATAGAAAGGCTACGATATCTGCATCCTGCTCGATAGAACCCGATTCACGAATATCAGACAAGACTGGTCTCTTATCCTGCCGCTGTTCCACTCCACGAGATAACTGACTAAGAGCAATGACTGGAACTTTCAATTCCTTAGCAAGAATTTTCAACTGACGAGAAATTTCAGAAACTTCTTGTTGGCGGTTCTCACGACCAGTCCCTGTAATAAGCTGTAGGTAGTCTATCAAAATCAATCCTAGATTGCCTGTTTCTTGAGCCAGTTTGCGTGAGCGCGAACGAATTTCCGTGATTCGAATCCCTGGTGTATCATCGATATAGATACTCGCGTTAGCTAGATTCCCTTGGGCAATGGTATACTTTTGCCACTCCTCATCAGTCAATTGACCAGTACGGATAGAATGGGATTCCACCAAACCTTCTGCTGCCAACATACGGTCTACTAGGCTTTCCGCACCCATTTCCAGTGAAAAGATAGCTACCGTCTTGTCCAACTTAGTCCCAATGTTCTGAGCAATATTCAAGGCAAAGGCCGTCTTACCAACCGCTGGTCGCGCGGCCAGGATAATCAACTCCTCCTCGTGGAGACCTGTCGTCATATGGTCCAAATCACGATAACCTGTCGCAATACCTGTAATATCAGTTGTTTGTTGTGACCGAACTTCTAAGTTCCCAAAGTTGATATTTAGAATATCACGGATGTTCTTGAAACCACTACGATTGGCATTTTCACTAACATCAATGAGTCCCTTTTCAGCTTGGGCAATGATTTCATCTGCAGGCTTAGAAGCCTCATAGGCTTGGTTGACAGACTCTGTCAACTTGGAAATCAAGCGACGTAGCATAGCCTTTTCTGCAACAATTTTAGCATAATACTCCGCATTAGCTGAAGTTGGTACAGAATTGACAATTTCGACAAGGTAAGACAAGCCACCAATATTTTGGAGATCCCCTTGGTTATCCAAAATCGTCCGAACCGTCGTCGCATCAATCGCTTCCCCACGATCTGACAAATCTACCATCGCTTGGAAAATCAACCGATGAGCATACTTAAAGAAGTCTCGAGAATCAATATATTCTCGGACAAAAACGAGTTTGCTCTCATCTATAAAAATAGCCCCCAGAACAGATTGTTCGGCCAAAATATCCTGAGGTTGAACTCGCAGTTCCTCTACTTCTGCCATCCGACTTTCCTTCCTTTTACAATCTTGTAAAGAAGTTGTAAACTTAACCTTCTTTTACACGAAGATTGATGACACTTGTAACATCTTGGTAGATTTTCACTGGTACATCAATCAAACCTACTGCTCGAATTGGTGCCTTTACTTGAATGTGACGCTTATCAATATTGATACCAAATTGCTTTTGCAGTTCTTCTGCAATTTTCTTGTTGGTGATAGAGCCAAAGGTACGGCCATCTGGCCCAACCTTTTCAACGAACTCTACAACAGTCTCTTCAGCTTCAAGCTTGGCCTTGATGGCTTTTGCTTCAGCAATCATTTCAGCATGAGCCTTTTCTTCTGATTTTTGTTTTCCACGCAATTCACCCACTGCTTGAGCAGTCGCTTCTTTGGCCAAATTCTTTTTAATCAGGAAGTTTTGGGCGTAGCCAGTTGGCACTTCCTTGATTTCGCCTTTTTTTCCTTTTCCTTTAACATCTGCTAAAAAGATTACTTTCATTCTTCTTTCTCCTTTTCCTTTAGTTCATCCAAGATTAATTGAGTCAATTTTTCTCCAACTTCTGATAGACTCATATCCTTAATCTGTGCAGCAGCTAGGTTAAAGTGACCACCACCGCCCAGTTCTTCCATAATCCGTTGCACATTGATTTTACTACGGCTTCGAGCCGAGATTGAGATAAATCCTTGTGTATTTTTTGCCAGAACGAAACTAGCCTCAATACCGGACATAGCCAGCATAGCATCGGCAGCCTTACTGATAACAACGGTGTCATAAGTGGTTGAGTCCTTAGCTTGAGCAATTAAGACATCTGAACCCAACTTACGACCTTGTAAAATGAGTTCATTTACCTCTCGGTATTCCTCAAAATCTGTCGCAGCAATCTCCTGGATAGCAATACTATCGCTTCCACGTGTCCGAAGGTAGCTAGCAACATCAAAGGTTCGACTCGTTACTCGAGATGTAAAGTTTTTGGTATCCAGCATCATACCAGCCATCAGTACACTGGCCTGCATACGACTCAAACGATTCTTCTTAGAATTTTGGAACTGAATCAATTCTGTGACCAACTCACTCGCACTACTTGCTCCACTTTCGATATAGGTGATTACTGCATTCTCTGGAAAATCCTGATCACGTCGATGGTGGTCAATGATGATGGTTTGAGTAAACAAATCATAAAAACCTTTGGACAAGGTCAAAGCCGTCTTCGAATGATCCACTAAAATCAACAACGAACGATTTGTAACTGAGTTCATCGCATTAGCCAAAGGCAAGAGCTTGGTGACACCCTCTTTTTCCAAGAATTTGACGGCACGCTCGATATCTGGTGACATTTGATCTGCATCGTAGACCGCATAGCTATTTTCAGTGATATTGCTCGCAAACAACTGCATGCCAACCGCAGACCCCAAGGCATCCATATCCAGATTCTTATGACCAACTACAAATACCTGATCCACACTGCGAATCTTATCTGAAATAGCTGTCATCATCGCTCTCGTACGTGTTCTTGTTCTCTTAACAGAGGCTGCGGAACCACCACCAAAGTAGACTGGATTCTTGGTTTCATCATTTTCCTTGACAACCACCTGGTCCCCACCACGAACCTCAGCTAAGTTCAAGTTTCTTAGAGCAACTTTCCCTATCTCATCATGATTTCCATCACCATAAGAAAAGCCCATGCTCAAGGTCAATGGCAGCTGTCTCTGTTTTGCCTCCTCACGAAAGGCATCAATCACAGAGAATTTATCATTCATCAAGCCTTCAAGAACCGTGTAATCAGTAAATAAATAAAAGCGGTCCATCCCCACACGCCGAGAAAACATAGCGTATTTACTAGCAAATTCTGAAACAAAATTTGCCACAAAACTATTGATATGACTGATATCGGAGTCGGAGGTTGCATCTTCTAAATCATCGTAGTTGTCTACCGAGATAACCCCAATCACTGGTCGACTAGTTACCAATTCGACAGTTGCTTCGTACTCCCCAGAAACATCAAAGAAATACAAAACACCCGAAGCCTTGTCCATATGAACAGCATAGCGTGTTTCGCCTAAAGTAGCATACGAACCAGGATTCCCAACAGAAGCTTTGATAATGGTTTGAATCAAGTCAACATCAATTTCGCCTTCTTCAGTCGTCAAAATCAACTCAGCATAAGGATTAAACCATTCGACTTCGCCACTGGATAAATCTAACTTCAGAACACCAACTGGCATTTGATCGAGCAGCGTGTTCAAGCTATCTTCCGCTTGATGGTTTACGTATTGGATTTGTTCAATTTCGCTCTTTTCATACCGTTTTTTTTGCCAGATGAATAAAAGCAGATAAAGAAGTACAAATAAAAACAAGGCACTGATTGTTACAACATTATTTTGTGAAAAAATAATCAGCATTGTTAAGGTTCCGAAAGTTGCAATCCCTAGTAGAACCGCAGAAATCGGGGTTAAATTATTTTTTTTCATTCTAAACCTCTTGCGCATTATTATATCACAAATGCCCTTAAAAAGCGACCTTTAAAGAGAAAGTACAGCTTTTATTATAGCAAGATTCTCTTAAAGAAACCCTATATAAAAAGGAGAGCAAATACCTCGCTCTCCTTTTTCCTCAGTATTACAGAATCTTCCGCCTAGACTAAATTATTCACCTAATTCTAGTCGAATTTCTTGTAGGCGATCTTGCGCCTGTTTCACAATTGATTCTAAGATAACCTTACATGGTTTGATGTCTTTCACCAAACCTGCAATTTGTCCACTCATCATTGAGCCATGAACTGTATCACCTTCATACACAGCCTTAGACAGAGAACCAATCGTGATTTCTTCCAGTTCCTCTCGATTTGTACCTTTCTGCTCTAATTCAATGTAGTGATCCGTCATTTCATTGCGAATACAACGAACTGGCGCTCCCAAGATGCGACCTGTAACCGCAGTCGCTGTATCATTTGCCGCCAAAACAGCTTCTTTATAGGCTTGAGAAATCGGACATTCTTCTGAAGCAAGAAAAACTGTTCCCATTTGAACTCCTTGGGCACCTAGGGCAATCGCAGCAGCCAGCCCTCGGCCATCTGCCACACCTCCGGCAGCAATGACCGGGATTGATACCGCATCAACGATTTGCGGGATAAGGGCCATTGTATTAGTCTCTCCGATATGGCCACCAGCTTCTGAACCCTCAGCAATTACTGCATCAACTCCCAATTCTTCCATTTTTTGAGCATGTTTGACACTAGCAATAACAGGAATAACTTTAACTCCCGCTTCTTTCAAGTAAGGCATGATATGCTTAGGAGTCCCTGCACCAGTAGTTACAACTGGAACCTTTTCTTCGATGATAACAGTCACAATATCCTTGATGTTTTTCATCATCAACATGATGTTGACACCAAAAGGTTTATCTGTCAACTTTCTCAATTCACGAATTTCTTCTCGTAACTGCTCTCCAGTCATACCACCTGAAGCGATAATTCCCAGTCCTCCAGCCTCTGAAACAGCTGCGGCTAGTTGGTAGTGCGAGATTTGAGCCATAGCCCCTTGGAAAATTGGGTACTGAATCTGTAAAAGTTTTGTAATTGACATATGAGTCCTCCTTCTATTTTCTGTTGATTCTTGTTGGCAAATAGGTACATCCTGCACCCATATTCCCGTCAACAAGAAAATGTTACATTTGTCTCCTCATATTCTGCTATCCTAGAAAATCAGGCTTACGATCCTGCTCATCTGTAAAAGGAATAAGTGGGGGGCGAGAACGTAGAACGTAATCTACAAACTCCTTCCCTTCCTTATCAAACTCTACCACCGCGAAAAATTGATCATGGTAAAAGAAAAACTTGTAATGATTCTCAAAAGCCTGACGCAACCATTTCTCTTTGGCTAAAATGGATTTCATAGGATAATCATCTACTGCTGGAACCCAGAGAGGATTTCGATGAACATGTGATAACATCAAGTCCCCCATATGGATCATCGTATCTTTTCCCTGTTTGAGTAAGATAATACTGTGACCATTGCTGTGACCACTCGTATGGATCATTTGGATTTCAGGAATGACATTGATATACTCTGAGAAAGTCGTTACCTGATCTTGAATCGGTTCCCAATTTTCTCTCAGATAAGTTCCCCGCGTTCGATTATTAGGGTTTCTCATCTCATACCATTCGACATCATTCACAATAATCTTAGCGTTTGGATACTTGGAAACCAGCTTTCCTTGATCATTCACATGCGTCAAGCCACCAGAATGATCGTGGTGCATATGTGTCATCAGTACGATGTCAATGTCTTCAGGCGATAGCCCTAAAATAGCTAAACTTTCTTCTACCCGACTTTCTGACAAGATTCCTAAATTGCGCCTTTGTTTATCAGATAATTTTACTGTATCAAAACTTGCATCTATCAAGTAATTTTTACCCTTGTACTGGATCAAAATAGGATCCGTTAATTCCGCCATCATATTAGCGTCATTTGTTGGGTAGTAACGAGACCACACAACTTTCGGAACCGGACCAAAAAGAGTCCCTGCATCCGTCAATTTATCGGCTCCACGTAGCCATATCAATTTCATATCATGAAATTGATATTCCTGTAAGGTGAGTTCTGCCATGCTTTACTCCTTTATCCATTGGGCTGCTATTCTTTTGCGAATCGAATCCCCAGATTTTCCATAGATTTCAATCGTTTTGGCATCCTTTAGATAACGGTCTATAGGAATGTCATCCAAGGTTTGAAGAGGTCCGATTAATCTAATAATCTCCTCGGAAATCTCAATTGCTACTTTCGTCGTATAAAGTTTTATCTGTGATACAAAGAGAGAATCCGCCTTCATCCTGTCCTTGTAGGAAGCAAAGTAAGATTCAGCCGCACACAGCTTCGTATACAAGTCTGCAAATTGATGTTGATAAACTGTCGCATCGATTAATCGTTTCCCAAATCCTCTTTTAACCTTTACAAAAGCAAGACCTTTTTCAAAAGCTCCCTCAGAGATGCCGATTGAGATTGCACTTAGTCCTAGCTGTAATTTTTTGATAATATCATTTAGCTGAGTTTCCCCATTTAATGTCAATCCCAGCAAACTATCTTCTGGCAAAAGGACCTGATCAAAAGTCACTGAATTCACAGGTAACCCCTGTAAACCAGGTTTTGCAATATCATCTCCAAAAGTAACCCCTGGCCGAGTGGTATCAACAATGAAAAAGCCATATCCATCTTCTCCCTCAGTTTCCTGAACCTTGGCTAAGATTAATAAAATATCTGTATAGCGGCAATTTGATACAATTGACTTCTTCCCAGTTAAAGACCAACCTGCTTCTGTTTTCCTCGCAGTCGTTGCAATAACCTCCAAGCTGTCCATCAATTTCCCTTCGGAAAATCCCAAACCAGCTAAGATTTCTCCCCTTACTAACGATTCTACATAACGCGATTTTTGTTCCTGACTCCCATATTGTAAAATAGGATAGATACCATAACATGCCTGAGTTAGTAAAACAGCAGAAAATGCAGGAAAATCTTTTGAAATCAAGCGAATAAAGGTCAAAAACTCAGTTCTCAATACAGAATCTTGACTATCTAAAAGCAAGGAAAAGATATCAAATTGCTCAATAAACTGATAAAGCAATTCTCTAGGGAACTGTTGTTCATCCTCACGAGACTTAAAATAGTTCCGAATCAACACTTTCACGTCTGCCTTCAATTCTCGCGCCAGCACGTCATTATAGGTCATCGCATTCACCTCAGCTTAGTTGTCAGAAAACGGTTGGTAATAATCTTTCAACAATTCTTCATACACATAAGACTCTACTTCGTTGTAAGAGTTTTTATAGGGTCTACAAAACCAAATATTAAATGGAATCGGATCCTTGAATCTAACTGCCTTAAACCGACTCTTGTCTATAAAATACTCAACTGGTCTTGGCAAAAGGGCAATCAAATCCGTCTGATGAGTTGATTCAACTAGGAAATCCCAAGTAGAGGAAAGATAAGCAAATTTAGCCTCAATTCCTTGCGAACGAAGTTTTTCTGTCACTAAATCATAAGTCGTAAATGTTTTGTTGAAGGTTGCCAATTCGTAACTAGCAATATCAGACCATTCCAGCAAGCTTTTCTGAGCCAGCGGATGATCTTTATCCATATAAGCAACGTATTCATCCATTTGAATGATATGTTGTTCATATTTTTTAGCATCCAGACTCGTAGGCTCTATCAGAATAGAGAGATTCAAATCTCCATCAACCATTTTTTGACGAATTTCCTTCCCTCCACCTTCCGTCACCTGGATATGGATATGAGGATTTTTTTTCAGAAAATGAGGCAAGGCACTGGCAAAATAAACTCGTAAAATCAAGGACGGAATACCAAGATTAATAGTGCCTTTTTGCTTTTGAGCTTCTGTATGGATCATGGAAAGCATTTCTTCATGTCGATTCACAATCTCAGTCGCATAACGATAAATCTTGCGTCCCGCCTCTGTTAAACTTTCTAATCTTCCATTCTTGCGATTGAATAATTGAACCCCTTCAGCTGCTTCAAAATTGGTCACGAATTGACTCAAGGCTGATTGACTAATGTGAATCTTCTTTGCAGCAATGGAAAGATTGCATCCGCATTCTATGATATTGATGAAATAATTCATTTGGATAATATCCACTTACCCATCACCTAGCTTTCCTTCACTATTTTGGCAAGTCACTCAGACAACTATTCTAGTGTTCGATAGTTGCCAACTGACTTTCTAATCGAGATAACATTTCGAATACTTCATTTCAACGTTGTATATAAAGTGCTTACAATACTATCTAGTTTATATCATAACACACTAAATAGAAAATAGCCACTATTAGATAGGCATTGTCTTCAAATCATCGGCAACGATAACGTCACCTGCTGTTTTTTCAAGAACTTCTTCTACAGTTACACCTGGTGCAACTTCTTTCAACAAGAATTTACCATCTTTGAATCCAAAAACAGCTAGTTCTGTAATGACAAGATCTAAAACTCCTTTAGCTGATAGAGGCAATGTGCACTCTTTCAAAAGTTTAGATTCGCCACCTGTAGTATGTTGGATTGCTCCAATAACGCGTTTAGCACCTACCAAAAGGTCCATCGCTCCACCCATACCTGGTGCAAATTTTCCTGGGATAATCCAGTTTGCAATGCTTCCGTCTTGGCTTACTTCAAGAGCTCCAAGAACAGTCGCATCAACGTGACCACCACGAATAATTGCAAATGATGTTTGCAAATCAAACAAAGCAGCTCCTGGAAGAAGAGTGATTGGCGCACCACCTGAGTTTGCTAGGTTTGGATTGTAATTATCTTTAGTTGGTGTTTCACCAAAGCGAAGGGCACCATTTTCTGCTTGAAGGATTACGTTAACACCTTCTGGGATGAAGTCTGCAGAAGCATTTGGAATACCAAATCCAAGGTTTACAACATCACCATCTTTAAATTCAAGAGCAACACGTCTTGCAATAATTTCTTTTGGTTTCATATTATTTTACCCCCGCTAATTTATTAGTCTCTGTCCAGAGGTCACCCATCATCTTGTGGTGTTCTTCTGGAGTTAAGCCTTGGACTACATAGTCAACAAGGATACCTGGAATATAGATGTCATCCGGTTTAATTTCACCAACTTCAACAATTTCATTTGTTTCAACGATAACTGTATCTGCTGCAAGAGCTAGTTGCAATGAAATGTTCTTAGTTGTACCATCAATGTACAAGTTTCCGTACTTATCAGCTTTTGTAGCTTTAATCAATGCTACGTCAAGTTTTAGCGGGTCATAAATGAGGTACTCACGACCATTGCGAACTACTTTTTCATGGTTATTTTCTAAAATAGTACCAACTCCTGTCGGTGTCAAAACTCCTCCAAGACCTGCTCCAGCAGCGTGAAGACGTTCAACAACAGTACCCATTGGAGTGAATTCTACTTCCATTTCTCCACTAAAGTAAGCTTTTTGAGCAGCAGGAGATGTACCAATGTGGGCAGCAACATATTTTTTAACTTGGTGGTTTTCACAAAGGCGTCCAACACCCACTTCTTTACCTGGATGCGAAGTAACAACTGAAACCAAAGTCAAATCTTGTTGATTTTGTCTAACCAACTCTTCGATTAACTCCAAAGGCTCACCAACAGCAAGGAATCCTGAAATCCCTACGACATTACCTGGTTTTACTTTAGAAATAGCTTCTTGTAATGATAAAACAGCTTTCATACTAACACCTCAATTTTTATTTACGGTTGAACACGGCTTTGCGTTTTTCAACAAAAGCACGCATTCCTTCTACTTTGTCTTCAGTGGAGAAGAGAAGAGCTTCAGCTTCTGTCTCTAAACGAATTGCATTCTTAAGAGGAAGTTCTGAACCAACTTGAATGACATGCTTAGCTTTTTCAACAGCTAGCGGTGCATTTTTCATAATCGCTCCTGCCAGCTCTTCTGCCGCAGGCAATAGTTCTTCTGCTGCTACCAACTTGTTAAGAATTCCAAGATCATATGCTTCTTGTCCTTTAACCATTCTAGCAGTGTAGATCAATTCTTTTGTTTTGCTAGTACCAATCAAACGAGACATTCTTTGTGTTCCTGCGAAACCAGGAATGATACCCAAGCCAACTTCAGGGAATCCTACCATTGTCTTTTCAAAGCCAATTCTAATATCCGTTGAGAGTGCAAGCTCCAAACCGCCTCCCAAAGCATATCCATTAAGAACTGCAATAGTCGGTTGAGTAAGATCAGACAGACGGGTAAATGTATCATTGGCATATGTCATATATTCGAAGGCTTGAATTGGAGACATTTGGTCCATCTCTTTAATGTCTGCTCCAGCGACAAATGCTTTTTCCCCTTGACCAGTCACGATGACAACACGAATGTCCTCGCTAGCTTCAATTTGGTCTAAAACGAGATTCAAATCCTTTAAGACTTCTGAACTTAAAGCGTTCAAAGCTGCTGGGCGGTTAATAGTGATATAACCGATACCACCTTTAACCTCTAATAAAACTGTATTACTCATTATTCTCCTCCTACTTTAAGTTATTTTGAGTATAGAGTACTGCGTCAACAAATACCAACACAAAATGTAAGAGCTTACATTTTTATCATAACCCTTTTTGCTCTATCCGTCTACTTAATTTTTATTTATAGATATATAAGCTAAGCTTATAGATTGTAGCCCATTCAATCCATCCCCAAAGTCTTAGGAAAAGCAAAAATACCTTATCAAGCTCTTTCGGAGAAAGACACTTGATAAGGTATGAAACTATGAGATCGGATCAATATCTCATTTTGTAATCGTAATATCGAAAAAGAGGAAATGACGTTCAGTTTTCTAATAACTAACGTTCAACGATAAGGGCAGTGCCCATTCCTCCACCGATACATAGTGTTGCAAGACCACGTTTTGCATCACGTTTTTGCATTTCGTGAAGAAGTGTAACCAAGATACGGCATCCAGAAGCACCGATTGGGTGACCAAGGGCAATAGCTCCACCGTTAACGTTAACCTTTTCTGGGTCAAGACCTAGTTCTTTACCAACTGCACATGCTTGAGCCGCAAATGCTTCGTTTGATTCCACTAAGTCAAGGTCTGCAACTGTAAATCCACCTTTTTCAAGTGCTTTACGAGATGCATAGATTGGGCCACAACCCATAATTTTTGGATCTAGTCCAGCGCTTGCGTAAGATTTGATCGTTGCCAAAACTGGAACGCCCAATTCTTTAGCCTTATCAGCACTCATAACAACTACTGCTGCCGCACCGTCGTTAATACCTGAGGCATTACCAGCAGTCACAGTACCATCTTTCTTGAACACTGGACGCAATTTTCCCAATCCTTCAAGAGAAGCATCTTTTCTTGGGAATTCATCTGTATCAAATACGATAGGATCGCCTTTACGTTGCGGAATTTCAACAGGAACAATTTCTTCTTTGAAACGACCAGCTTCGATAGCTGCAACTGCACGTTTTTGTGATTCCAAAGCAAGCGCATCTTGATCATCCCGGCTAATACCATATTCTTCTGCCACATTCTCAGCTGTAATCCCCATATGGTATTCGTTAAAGGCATCAGACAAACCGTCCTTAATCATGGTATCTACCACTTTCGAATCTCCCATACGGCCACCCCAACGGAAGCTTGGCAAAACATATGGAGCCTGGCTCATGTTTTCAGCTCCACCGGCTACAACGATATCAGCATCTCCACACAATACAGCTTGAGCCGCCAATTGAACTGCTTTCAAACCAGAGCCACAAACTTTGTTAATAGTGAAAGCTGGAGAAGTTACTGGGACGCCTGCGTTGACACTCATTTGACGAGCTACGTTTTGACCAAGACCTGCACCCAGAACATTCCCCATGATAACTTCATCAACTTGTTCTGGTTTCAAATTTGCTCGTTCAATAGCACTTTTAATAACTAAACTACCTAGATCAACAGCCGAAACATTTTTTAAAGTTCCACCAAAAGAACCTAAAGGTGTGCGGACTGCTGCTACAATAACTGCTTCTTTCATTTCTTGCTCCTTATATCTTAATATTTAAAGAATCCTTCTTTAGTCTTGCGACCAAGCTTACCAGCTTCAACCATCTTCTTCAGAAGTGGAGCAGGACGATACTTAGGATCTCCAAATCCATTGTTTAACACTCCCATGATAGCCAAGCAGACATCAAGACCGATCAAGTCAGCCAATGCCAATGGGCCAATTGGGTGATTAGCACCTAGTTTCATTGCTTCGTCAATTTCTTCAGCTGAAGCAACACCTTCACCTAAGATGAAAATAGCCTCATTGATCATTGGAATCAAGACGCGGTTCACAACAAAACCATAAGAATCTTTCACATCTACAGCTGTTTTACCAATTTTTTCAGTCAATTCACGGACAGTTTTTACAACTTGATCTGATGTTTGAAGCGCACGGATAACTTCAACCAATTTCATAACTGGTGCTGGGTTGAAGAAGTGCATACCAATAACACGTTCTTGATGAACTGTCGCAGCTGCAATATCAGTAATAGATAGAGATGAAGTGTTTGAAGCCAGAATAGTTTGAGGATCAGTCAACTCATCCAACTGTTTAAAGATACTCAATTTGATGTCGCGATTTTCAGTAGCCGCTTCAATAACCAATTGAGCATGTTTAGCATCTTCATAAGAAGTAGAAGGAATCAAGTTACCCAAGATTTTTCCTTTTTCTTCTTCTGACATACGTCCTTTTTCTACTGAACGAGCTAATTGTTTAGAGATGTTATCAATCCCTCTTTGTACAAATTCTTCTTTAATGTCATTAAGGTATACTGTAAAACCAGATTGAGCGAATACTTGCGCGATTCCGCCACCCATTTGACCAGAACCAACGATCATCACTTTAGAAATACTCATTATTTTCTCCTATTCATTTTAATATATAAAGTTTATAAAGAAAGAATCGGAACGGTCTTTCAGCAAATGCTAAGCAACCGTTCCAAATTCATTATTATACGAATTATACGAATGCACCTAGTCCAGTAATCTCACGACCAACAATCAAGGCATTCACTTCGTGTGAACCTTCATAGGTATAGATTGATTCAGCATCTGCAAAGAAACGAGCAACGTCTGTCTCAAGTGTAATACCATTACCTCCGCAAGTTTCACGAGCAAGGGCAACTGTTTCGCGCATCACCAAGGAATTGTGCATCTTAGCAAGAGCCGAGTTAAGCATCAATTCATTACCTTTCTCTTGCATCTCAGCAATACGAGTTGAATAAGCAATAACTGCTACAGCATTTGCTTGCATACGAGCCAATTTTTCTTGAACAATTTGGAATTTGGCAATTGGACGTTTGAACTGTTCACGATCTTTAGCATATTTAAGAGCTGCTACATAAGATCCACAAGTTACTCCCATAGCAATGTGAGCAACGTCCGCACGAGTGAAGGTCAAGATACGGGCTACATCACCAAAACCATTGATATTTACCAAACGGTCTGAATCTGGAACCTCTACATTCTTCATAGTAATATGGCCATTGCGGACACAACGAAGAGCAATCTTATGTGGGATTGGTTCCGCATGATATCCAGGAGCTCCCTTACGAACGATAAAGCATTTCACCTTGCCATCCGCAACATCACGAGCAAATACAGGAACGACATCCGCAGTATCTGAACCACCAATCCAGCGTTTTTCACCATTTAGAATCCACTTGTCTCCAACACGTTCTGCAGTAGTTGCAAGTCCTCCAGCAATATCAGAACCTGAAAGAGGTTCAGTCAAAGCGAAGCAACCTTGCCAATCAAATGCAGCTAGTTTTGGAAGAAATTCTTTTTGTTGACGCTCATCACCACCCAAGAGAATTGTGTTGTAGCAAAGTCCGCCATGAACGGTGTAGAATGTTGCCATAGAAGCATCGAAACGACCTAATTCGAGGTACAAGAATGCAATATAAAGTTCTGATGGCTTGTAGCTTCCTTCTCTTCCTTCGAACAATTTAGGGTTGTTCATGATTTGTGCACCTTTTGCAACTGCGTAGAATTGCTCAAATGGGAAATCAGGTGCTTCCCAGTATTCATTAATAACTGGACGAAGGTGTTTTTCAATCAAACGACGAGTTTCTTGTAAAACTTCTGCTTCTCCCAATGTTAAACCATCTGCATAGTGGAATAGATCCTCTGGATATAATTCACGCAAGATTTCTTCTTTAGTAGCCATCTGTGGACTCCTTTGTAATAAATTATTTTTTAGAGCGCTTACATTTTTTACGCCCAATATTTGTTGACAACCCTATTCTATCCCTTAGGGTATTATTTTGTCTACTTAATAAATATAAACATCCTTATAAGTTCAGATTATAGGGATTGATTCTGACTGCTTAGTCAAGGATTTCCTAGTTTTTCTTACTTATTTCCACATAAGAAAAAGTGGTTTACAAATCAGTAAACCACTTTTATTAGCTATTTCAATTTTATGATTCCTTAACTTCTAGCAAACCAACTTCACCATCCTCACGGCGATACAAAACATTTGTTGTTTGATCTTCTACATCTACATAGATAAAGAAATCATGTCCCAACAAGTCCATTTGAAGAAGAGCTTCTTCCAAATCCATTGGTTTTAAATCAATTTGTTTTGAACGAACCACTTTTGGCTGCACAACATTTGCATCTTCAACTAGAGCATCTGTAAAGAGTTGGCTTGTTGCAACCTTATTTTTATTCTTGCGTTCGATTTTTGTTTTATTTTTTCGAATCTGGCGTTCAATTTTATCTGTTACAAGATCGATAGAACCATACATATCTTGAGAAATATCTTCTGCACGAAGAGTAATTGACCCAAGTGGAATCGTTACTTCAACTTTTGCTGTTTTTTCACGGTAAACTTTCAAGTTGACACGTGCATCCAACTCTTGCTCAGGTTGAAAATACTTTTCGATCTTTTCGAGTTTAGAAACTACATAATCACGAATCGCTTCTGTTACTTCTAGGTTTTCACCACGGATACTATATTTAATCATATAAGTACCTTCTTTCTAAACATTTTTGTTTTTCTAACTATATTATAGCGCTTTCATTTTCATTTTGCAAATTTTTCCTCATCTTACAAGGGAAAAAGTTTTGACATCCAAAACACCTGCCTCTTCAAAAAGCCTTTTCACACGATTGATAGTCGCTCCTGTCGTATAGATGTCATCAATGAGCAAAATCTTCTTAGGAAGAGTGCCTTCCATTTTGATATAAAATGGAATTTCAGTAGCTAATCTTTCCGAGCGATTCTTAGAATAACTAGCTTTCTCTTCTCTTTTCCCTAGTAAGTCTTGAAAGGAAAATCCTGCCGCCTCAACCAAACCTTCAACCTGATTAAATCCCCTCTCAAGCAATCTTTCAGGACTTAGAGGAATTAGCACAAATTCATAGTCTCCATACTTTTTCAACTCATCTGCAAGTACAGGAGTAAAAACCTTTCTAAGCAGAAAATCCCCATCAAACTTATATCGACTGAAAAAGTCTTTCATAGCTTGATTATAGGTGAAGATTGCTTTATGATCAACTTGAATCCCATCTTCACACCAAAGTTTACAATCTTTACACGTTGTTGACAACCCTCTTTTCATGCAGCTCGGACAATGATCCTCACTTATCTTCTCAAAAGTAGAATCACAAGCTGAACAAAGATAGTTGCGCTCATTCTTAAACAGTAAGAGGTGACTAAATGTCAAGTCACTCTTTATTGACTGGCCACATAATAAACAATTCATAATCCCGCCTCCTTGTTCATCTGCTTGATTTCCTTGATTGCCTTTTTGATGGAAGTATTTAATCCATCATGAAAGAAGAGCAACTCACCAGTTGGTCTGTCCATACTACGCCCAACTCGCCCACCAATCTGAATCAAGCTAGACTTGGTAAAGAGACAATGATTAGCTTCTACTACGAAAACATCCACACAAGGGAAGGTAACTCCACGTTCCAAGATTGTCGTACTGATCAGTATTGTTAGCTTTCCATCTCGAAAAGCTTGCACCTGCTCTAATCGATCTTCTGTAACAGAAGACACAAAACCAATTTTCTCATCTGGAAAATACTCCTGCAAGATTTCTTTTAGTTTCTCGCCTTTCTGAATCTCTGATGTAAAAATTAGTAATGGATAGCCAGTCTTTCTCTGCTTCTCAATATAGGCCTTTAACTTAGATGACAACTGACTTTTCTCTAAACAACGATTAAAATCCGATAACCAAACTGTTTTTGGAATAATTAAAGGATTTCCATGAAATCGTCTTGGCAAGCTCAACCTTTTTAATTCTCCAGTGCGAACCTTCTTATCTAACTCATCTGTAGAAGTCGCTGTAAGGAATATCCTTAACCCCTCCTCCTTTACACATTGGTTTACAGCATAGTAAAGCATAGAATTGTCAACATAAGGAAAGGCATCTACTTCATCTACTATCAGCAAATCAAAAGCATGATGAAATTTTAACAGCTGGTGAGTCGTTGCAACAACTAGTGGAGTTCGAAAATAGGGCTCTGATTCGCCATGAAGCAGTACTATCTCACAAGCAAAGTCATTCTGCAGTCGCTTATACAATTCCAAACATACATCAATTCGAGGACTAGCCAAACACACCGAACCACCATCGTCAATCACTTTGGCTACAACTTGATAAATCATCTCTGTCTTTCCAGCTCCCGTGACAGCATGAACTAAGGTCGGTTCTTTCTTTTCGACTGCTCGAATCAATCCCTTCGATACCTTCTCCTGAAAAGGGGTTAGCTGACCACGCCATTTGAGAACATCTTGCTTAGGAAAATCTTCCTGCGGAAAATAGTATAAAGCTTGATCACTCCTGACTCGCTTCATCAGCAAGCACTCCCTGCAGTAGTAAGCACCGATAGGCAAATACCATTCTTCTAGAATCGTACTATTACAACGTTGACAGAAAAGTTTTCCCTTCTCTTTTCTCATTGCTGGCAGTTTCACGGCCATCTGACGTTCTTCTTTAGTTAATTCTTTCTCAGTAAACAAGCGACCGAGATAATTTGGATTTACTTTCATACTTCTTTATTCGTAAAAATCTAGCACTTTGAAGCTTTTTTTAGTACAATAAAATCATGGAATTTAGAACAATTAAAGAGGACGGGCAGGTCCAAGAAGAAATCAGAAAATCCCGATTTATCTGTCATGTAAAGCGTGTCTATAGTGAAGAAGAGGCTCGTGATTTCATCACGACCATCAAAAAAGAACACTACAAAGCTACCCATAACTGCTCAGCTTTTATTGTAGGGGAACGAAGTGAAATCAAGCGTACGAGTGATGATGGTGAGCCTAGTGGTACTGCTGGAGTCCCTATGCTCGGTGTCTTAGAAAATCACAATCTTACCAATGTCTGCGTAGTGGTTACTCGCTACTTTGGGGGAATTAAGTTAGGCGCTGGCGGTTTGATTCGCGCTTATGCAGGTAGTGTGGCCTTGGCTGTCAAAGAAATTGGCATTATTGAAATCAAAGAGCAAGCTGGTATAGCCATTCAAATGTCCTATGCTCAGTACCAAGAATATGGTAATTTTCTTAGAGAATATGATCTCATGGAACTAGAAACAAATTTCACAGATCAAGTTGATACGATGATTTATGTTAACAAGGAAGAGAAAGAAAATATCAAAGCTGCTCTTGTTGAGTTTTTTAATGGAAAGGTTACTTTAACAGATCAAGGTTTACGTGAAGTTGAGGTTCCTGTAAACTTAGTGTAAACAAAAATATAGACAGCACCTACTAAATTTATTCGCAAATTTACAGCTTAGATGCTTGATATAAAAAAATCCTATCACTTTGATAGGATTTCTATATTTTACAAATACCCTTGAGCGCGTTATACTAGTATCATCTTATACAAAGAGGTATATCTATGACTATTTATAATAATATCACTGAACTAATTGGACAGACACCGATTGTTAAACTCAACAACATTGTTCCAGAGGGTGCTGCAGACGTCTATGTTAAACTAGAAGCTTTTAACCCTGGATCGTCAGTAAAAGACCGTATTGCCCTTAGTATGATTGAAAAAGCGGAACAAGATGGTATTCTAAAACCGGGTGCTACCATTGTTGAAGCAACGAGTGGAAACACTGGTATCGGTCTTTCATGGGTCGGTGCTGCTAAAGGATATAAAGTTGTTATCGTCATGCCTGAAACGATGAGTGTGGAACGACGTAAGATTATCCAAGCCTATGGTGCTGAACTCGTCCTTACTCCTGGTAGCGAAGGAATGAAAGGGGCTATTGCCAAAGCTCAGGAAATCGCCGCTGAACGTGACGGCTTCCTTCCACTCCAATTTAATAATCCAGCTAATCCTGAAGTACACGAAAGAACAACAGGAGCTGAAATACTGGCTGCTTTCGGTTCTGATGGACTAGATGCTTTTGTGGGTGGTGTTGGTACTGGTGGAACGATCTCAGGTGTTTCTCACGCTCTTAAAGCAGCAAATTCTAATATTCAAGTTTTTGCAGTTGAAGCTGATGAATCTGCTATTCTGTCTGGCGAAAAACCAGGACCTCACAAAATTCAAGGTATCTCAGCTGGATTTATTCCTCAAACACTTGATACAGAAGCCTATGACGGTATCGTCCGTGTAACATCAGATGATGCTCTTGCACTTGGTCGTGAGATTGGCGGAAAAGAAGGCTTCCTTGTTGGGATTTCTTCCGCTGCAGCGATTTACGGTGCAATTGAAGTTGCTAAGAAATTAGGTACAGGTAAGAAAGTCCTTGCTTTAGCACCAGATAACGGCGAACGTTATCTGTCTACAGCACTCTATGAATTTGTAGTGTAGTCTCCTAAATGCACTTAGCCCTTATTATAGGGCTTTTTCTTTGTTCAATTTAAAGAAAAATCTAAGTTCCCTACAGCAAAAGAAAAAGGAAGCAAATTGCTTCCTCTTTTATCATTAGTTATTCAAGGCTGCTGCCATTGTAGCTGCAACTTCAGCTTCGAAGTCATTTGCAGCTTTCTCGATACCTTCACCAACTTCAAAGCGAGCGAACTCAACTACTGAAGCGTTAACTGAATCAAGGTATGCTTCAACTGTCTTGCTATCGTCCATGATGTAGACTTGGGCAAGAAGTGTGTATGCTTGGTCAACTTTGGTGTTGTCAAGCATGAAGCGATCCATTTTACCTGGGATGATTTTGTCCCAGATTTTTTCAGGTTTGCCTTCTGCAGCCAACTCAGCTTTGATGTCAGCTTCAGCTTGAGCAATCACTTCGTCAGTCAATTGTGCTTTTGATCCATACTTCAAGTGTGGAAGGGCTGGTTTGTTAACCATTGCACGGCTTTCGTTGTCTTGGTCAATTACGTGGTTCAATTGTGCTAACTCATCTTTAACGAATTGAGCGTCCAATTCTTTGTATGAAAGAACTGTTGGTTTCATCGCTGCGATGTGCATTGACAATTGTTTAGCAAGAGCTTCGTCTCCACCTTCGATAACTGAGATAACACCGATACGACCACCATTGTGTTGGTAAGCTCCAAAGTGTTGTGCATCTGTTTTTTCGATCAAAGCAAAGCGACGGAATGAGATTTTTTCCCCGATAGTTGCAGTTGCAGACACATAAGCTGCTTCAAGAGTTTCACCTGAAGGCATTGTCAAAGCAAGTGCTTCTTCGTTGTTAGCTGGTTTTCCTTCAGCGATTACTTTAGCAGTTGCATTTACCAATTCAACGAATTGAGCGTTTTTCGCAACGAAGTCAGTTTCAGCGTTTACTTCAATTACTGCTGCAACGTTACCGTTAACATAAACACCAGTCAAACCTTCTGCAGCAACGCGGTCAGCTTTCTTAGCTGCTTTCGCCATACCTTTTTCGCGAAGCAATTCAATCGCTTTTTCGATATCGCCGTCTGTTTCTACAAGCGCTTTTTTAGCGTCCATAACACCGGCACCAGATTTTTCACGCAACTCTTTTACAAGTTTAGCTGTAATTTCTGCCATTTTGATTCTCCTATATTTTTTAAAAATAGGAGAGCCGGGCTACGCCCCGCCCTCCTAGGTAATTACTATTTATATGAATTAAGCGTTGTCGCCTTCTACAACTTCAACGATTTCTTCGATTGAGTCTGCTTGAGCTTCTGAAGCTGCAAATTCTGCTTCAACTGCTGCTGCATCTTCACCTTGACGTCCTTCGATGATAGCGTCAGCCAATTTAGCTGTGATCAATTTAACCGCACGGATAGCGTCATCGTTAGCTGGGATGATTACATCAATATCGTCTGGATCAGTATTTGTGTCAACCATCGCTACAACTGGGATACCCAATTTTTTAGCTTCTTTAACAGCGATTTGCTCTTTATGTGGGTCAACTACATACATTACATCTGGGATACGAGGCATGTCTTCAATACCACCCAAGAATTTTTCAAGACGTGCACGTTGTTTGTTAAGAACTGCAACTTCTTTCTTAGGAAGAACGTCGAAGATTCCTTCTTCTTCCATACGTTTGATTTCTTTCAAACGAGCAATACGTTTTTGGATAGTTCCCCAGTTAGTAAGAGTTCCACCCAACCAACGGTGGTTGATGAAGTATTGACCTGAACGTACAGCTTCTTCAGCAACAGCGTCAGCAGCTTGTTTCTTAGTACCAACAAACAATACAACTGCATCGTTAGCTGCTGCGTCACGCATAAAGTCGTATGCTTGGTCAGCGTATTTTACAGTTTGTTGCAAGTCGATAACATGGATTCCGTTACGCTCAGTGAAGATGTACTTAGCCATCTTAGGGTTCCAGCGACGAGTTTGGTGACCAAAGTGTACACCAGCCTCAAGAAGTTGTTTCATTGAAATTACTGCCATGAGTATTTCTCCTTTTTGTTTTTTCCTCTTCTCGATTTCAACTTGCAAAACGACCCAAGGGCAACAGTTTCACAATTCATCAAGAATGAGTATTATCGTTTACACGACAGGTTTTATTCTATCATATTTCAACAGTATTTTCAAGCTATTTAGTAGAATTTTAGTAGGACTTTCGGATAAAAACATTAAAAGAGACTCGATTGAGTCTCTTCGTTTTATACATTAGTTTGGATAGATGTATGTTACGTACCCTTCAGAAGTTGTAGTTGGGTTGAACCATCCACGTTTGTTTCCGATTGTACGATCTCCACCGTAGTTTGATTCTGATACTTGAATACGAGTTGATGATGAAACTGCTGTAACAACCGCTACGTGTCCATAACCACCATCATTCCAACATGCAATCGCACCAACTTGTGGAGTTGAACCTGTACGGAATCCTGCTGCGGCTGCACTTGTTGCCCACTGAGCTCCGTTACCCCAGTAGTCTCCTGCCCAAGGGGCTAATGTTTTAGCTCCCCAAGTACATTCACCAGTTGGATAACTTGAAGCATTTGAGCTGTACGTTGGACGTTGTCTAGCAGGCGCTGGCGCAGGTGCCGGAGTGTAGCTTGAATCTTCCTCGTCAGTTGTTGATGTTGCTTGTACTTGAGCTGAGAAACTTGTGTTTCCAGAAGCAACAACTGACTGCTGTTGGCTTGTTTGACGTGCTCTGTAAGCTGCTTCTGCTTCTGCCGCAGCACGTGCTTCTGCCTCTGCTGCTGCTTTCTTCTCTAGCAAACTAGCTTTTTCACCTTCTGCAGTAGCTTTTTCAGCAGCAAGATTCAACTCTGCAACCTTCAACTCAGCTTGCTTAGTTGTCAATGCCTGCGCATCATCAGCCAGTTTTTGTTGGTTAGCAATAACTGTATTGATTGCTTCATTATTGGCTACTTGTTTATCAGAAATTGCTTTTTTATCAGCCTTTTGTTGCTCCAACATTTTGTTGTTAGCCGATACAATCTCGCTCATTGCAGCAACACGCGAAATGGCTTCTGTGATTGATTTTGAGTTTACAATTGTATTAATGTAGCTAGTCGCAGCTCCATTTGTCTGTGCGCTACGTGCTTGTTTTTCTAAAGAAGCATTACGAGCCACGATATTTTTAGAAAGCTCTGTAATTTCTCCTTCAAGTTTTTTAGATTCAGCTTGTAATTTTTCGTTTTCGGCTTGCAAGCTTGCTTGCTCTGCTTGAATTGTTGAAACTTGACCTTGGATTTGATCCACTTGCTTTTGAGCTTCTTGTTGTTGCGCTGTTAAACTGCTAATTTTATTATCTTGAGCAGCAATTTTTTCATCAGTTGTTTCTGCACGAACAGTTGTCAACACTGCCGTTTGTGAGACCAATACTGTACTTAACAAAAGTGATGCTAAGATTTTTTTCTTCATATTCTGTCGATACTCCTTCTATTTGAGACATTACTAGTATACCAAAAAAAGACATAATAAATATTACGCCTTTGTTACATTTATATTTCTTTCTTATAGATAAATTTTTTCAAAAATAAATTGAAAAATGACAATCCATAAGAAGTTCAGAATCATTGATGGGACAAGGCTATAGACGATGAATACCGGCATGGAATCTACAGTCAGTCCTACGGCAAGAGCCAAAAGATAGCTCCCCATATCAAACAGAAAACTGATCACAATAATGGTCAACATCCTTGTCCAACGATTTGTCAAAATCACGCTGTTAAACTTGTGGAGCGAAGCACCTATCAAGATAAACAAAAGCGTGGCAATTCCAATCAAGTGGAAAAAATAGATATCGTAAACCAAACCCACTATAAAACAATAGGCTAGGTAGAGATATTCCGATACTTCGATTGTCTCAAATAAGAGAAACAAAAATAGAAAATGACTGGCTAAATGAAAGTGGGGGAAAAAGGATCCCACCAGTTGTCCAATATGAGCATCAATTAGCACAACAAAAGGGAGTAAAAAGAAAATACCAATTTGTTTTAACAATCTCATTGCTAATTCCCCACTAACTCTACCACATGAAGATCTTTGATATCAGCACTTAACTTTACAGTTACCTCTCGTGTTAGATAGTCACTGCTGTGCGTTGTACCAACAATCTCTCCAACAGGAATATCTTTGACATTAAAGTTTCCTAGCCCACCTGTAGTCACCTTGTCTCCAGCACTGATGTCACTATTACTATTTAATTGACTGATTTTAAGCAGTTCAGATTCCTTGTCATAACCAACGATAATTCCGTAAATTTCAGTAGAACCATGTTGGATTTTAACAGAGATCTTATCCGTGTTTTCAGCGTTGGTTAAAAGATTGACAGTTGTTGAATGATCCTCCACCTTTGAAACACTACCAACCAAGCCACCGTTTGCAATGACTAACATATTTTCAGAAGCTCCTTTTGCACTTCCTACATCAATTGTTAACTCTTGCTTCCAAGATACTGGAGCACGCATAATCACATCTGCTGCTAGGGTTTTTGTAGCTTGTAATTTTGATTTCATCTCTAGCAACTGACGTAGTTGTTCATTTTCATTTTTTAAACTTTCTGATTGATTAGACTCCACCTCTAATTGATAGAGTTGTTTTTTTAGACTCTCGTTTTCATTGTAAGTCTGCGTCAAATGGCCCAAATCTGATTTGAAACCGTCAAACCACTGAAAAGGTTTTTGAACAATTCTATCTACTAAAGAAATCCCATCTCCTAGTTTTGTCACAATAGCACTTGAATAGGTTGTCACTAATAGTACAGAAACTGCGAGAACTGCGACAAAAACGATGATTAGATATTTTGATTTTTTAAAACGGTTCATATTCCTACCTTTTTACTAAAGATCTACTACTGTGATTTTTTATCAATCTTACAAATCCACTAAGATTTTAAGAAAAATAAGAGACATCCCAGCACCAAAATCACAAGAATTGCTAGTGTATCCTTTTGACTCCATCTCAACTGTCTATACTGACTTCTACCCTTTCCTCCCTGATAACCACGTGCTTCCATGGCTATTGCCAATGAATCTGCACGCTTTAAGCTCGTAGCAAAAAGAGGAATTAAAATTGGAATCATAGACTTTACTTTTTGAACGATGCTACCTTCGCCAAAGTCAACTCCACGAGCTTTCTGAGCATTCATAATTCTCGTTGTGTCATCCATCAAGGTTGGAACAAAACGCAAACTCATTGATAACATGAGACCAATTTCATGAACGGGAACTTTCACGCGTTTCAGCGGTGCTAAAAGAGCTTCAACTGCAGCTGCCAGACTCAAAGGCATGGTCGTTAATGTCAGCAAGGTTGAAAAGAAAATAATCAACACAAAACGACAGAAAATGATTCCTGCTTGTTGCAAAGCATAATCCGTTATTCTTATAAAAGAAAACTCAAATAAGACATTTCCACTTGAAATGAAAAAGAGTTGAAATAGAGTCGTAAAGGCAATCAAGAAGAACATGGACTTTAATCCCTGAACGAAAAATGAGAGAGAGACACCCGACAAAGCGATAAATATACCTGTCGCTACAAAAAGAATGAGATTAGCGAGGGGATTATTGGCCCAAAATACAATCAAAATCAGCAGGATCATGGCAAGCAATTTACTACGTGGATCCAAGCGATGAATGATGGAATCCCCTGGTATATAACGTCCTAAAATCATACTATCCATTTAGCGACTCCTTAAACTCCTCTATTTTGATTGGCAGTTTTTTAAAATCTACACCCCTATCTGCCAAACGTTTACAAAAGGCTGTGATTTTAGGCACACCTAACTGTACATTTTCCATAGAGGCTACATCTTGGAAGACATCACTTGGTTTGCCACTTTTGACCAAACGTCCCTTTTCCATAACATAAACCTGATCAGCATATGCAGCTACATCATCCATCAAATGCGTTACCAGAACGATTGTCATTCCAGCAAGGTGAAGTTTTTTAAAGAGGGTCATCAATTCTTTTCTGCCCAAAGGATCTAGTCCAGCTGTTGGCTCATCCAAAACCAAGACAGTTGGCTCCATGGCGAGTATCCCTGCTATGGCCACACGTCTCATCTGCCCACCCGAAAGTTCAAAAGGACTGCGCTCAAAGAGTGACTCATCGATGCCCACCAAGGCTAACTTTTCACGCGCAATTTTCTTGGCTTCTTCCTCAGAGACTCCAAAATTTTGTGGTCCAAACGCAACATCTTTCAAAACGGTCTCTTCGAAAATTTGATTTTCGGCAAATTGAAACACTAGACCGACTTGCTTTCGAATCTGGCGAATTTCTTTATTTGTTGATGTAGGGGTAATGACGGTATCGAAAACTCGAACAGAACCCTTACTTGGAACCAATAGGCCATTTAAAAGCTGTAAGATCGTCGATTTCCCACTACCTGTATGTCCTATCAAAGCTGTATAGGAGCTGTCCTCAATCGTCAAGGAAACATCAGTCAAGGCTGATGAAGATAGGGGAGTCCCCTCTTGATAGGTAAAGCTCACATTTTCTAGAGTAATTCCCATAACTTGTCCTCTAGCTCTCCTTCTGTCAAATAGCCATCCGGCAACTGATAACCAGTCTCTCTCAATGATTCTCTCAATTGATTAGTAAAAGGATCATCTAACCCTATCTGGTCAAGGTCATCCCGAGAAAAAAGCTCTCTTGGGCTGCTGGTTGACTCCACTTGGCCTTTTTTCATGACCAAGACACGGTCACTCATCGCAACTTCTTCCAAGTCGTGCGTAATGGAGACGACTGTCATCTGGTAGTCTTTTCGAATCCCTTGAACAGTCTGAATCAGTTCTCTGCGCCCCTCGGGATCCAACATACTTGTAGCCTCGTCCAGAATTAAAATAGCAGGTCTCAAGGCAACAACTCCTGCGATGGCAACCCGTTGTTTTTGACCACCAGATAAGCGTGCTGGTTCTCTCTTCTTAAAGTCCAGCATACCCACCAACTCCAAAGATTCAGCCACTCTTTTCTTCATTTCTTTGCGAGGGAGTCCCTGATTTTCTAAGCCAAAGGCGACATCATCTTCAACAGTTGCCCCCACAAATTGGTTATCTGGATTTTGAAAAACCATACCAATTTGACGGCGTAAGTCCCAAACATTCTCAGAGGACAGCAATTGCCCATCTATCCAGATTTCCCCAGACTCTGCTTCAAGCAAGCCATCTATCAAACGAATAGTTGTTGACTTCCCACTCCCATTATGACCTACGATTGAGAGCCACTCCCCACGTTTCACGTGAAACGTAACTCTATTAACATCATAATACTCTTGATCTTCTTTATATCGAAAAGACAGATCTTTTACTTCAATAATCGATTTCATTTCGAACCAAATGTCCCTTTAAATACATGAGCGCTACCCTTGAAATAATCATATCCAGAGTAGATAGTGAAAAACAAAGCTATATAAAGCAACAGTTGACCAATTAAATTCCAATGTAAGAGCAAAAAGATAATGGCAAACATCTGACTAAAGGTCTTGATTTTCCCTGGCATCGCTGCCGCCAGAACCGTTCCTCCCGTCTCAACGAGCAACAGACGGAGGCCTGTCACAGCGAGTTCACGACAGATGATAATAGCAACAACCCAAGCTGGAGCCATGCCTAACTCAATCAACATGATAAAAGCTGACATGACCAGCAACTTATCCGCCATTGGATCTGCAAACTTTCCAAAGTTGCTGACCACATTCCATTTTCGAGCAAGATAGCCATCGAGATAATCCGTTATACTAGCAACTGCAAAGATGATTGCTGCCAGTAGGTGACTGCCTTGTGAATGGTCCAAAGTTAAAATAAGAATAAAGAGAGGTATAAAGAGAATTCTACCAATAGTTAATATATTAGGAATTTGTTCTTTCTTCATTGGTTTTTCCTTAATCTGTAGTGAATGTAAGTGTTACAGTTCCAGTCTGAGTTGTCAGCTTCGAGGTATCGATTGTTTGATTATCAACAGTTAAAGCAACTCCCTTCACTACACCCAAAGTAATAGTCACAGGTTCTTTTGTCGAAACTGTTGTTTTTGCGTTTTTATTGTCTGATGACAAAGTCACACCACCTTCAAGTTCACTTCCTGAAACACTAACCCAGCTAGTTGCATCTGAAACTGTCAGCTGAACCGTAGCTGTTTCCTTACTCGTTTTATAGCGAGCTTCAATGCGGTTTCCTTCGCCTGAGACGGTAATAGTTGATTCCGCAGTAGAAGATGAGCTTGATGTCTGACTACTAGAAGATGAACTAGTTGAGGTTGTTGAACTGGTTGAGCTCACAACACTATAATTAGGCGAAGAAGGACGCATTGGTTGAGTCTGGATATAATTCCAAACATAATAAGTCACAAAAATTAAAATTGACAAAGCAAATAGAACGAAATAAAACAGGGGGAGATAAGACGTTTTTTTCTTATTTGATCGTCTGCGACCAGACAAGTCTTCTTCATCGACATCTACCTCTTCATAAGTGATCATACTACCTGAATCATAGGCATCCAAAATGATTCTCTCGTCCAATTCAACCGCCCAGGCATATTTTCTTAAAAAAGAACGAGCATAAAATGGACTAGGAAGTTGGTCAAAATCATCAGCCTCCATAGCCTCTAATAAATTCATCTGAATATCCGTTTTTGCCTGCAGTTCTTCTATACTCAATCCTTGGTTTATTCTAGCTAAACGCAGCACCTCACCAATTGTTTTTTTTCTCATACTTAGCATTCCTTCTTTCTAGGGTTACTTAATCTTTTAAGCTGGAAAGATTGTAAAATCAACTAGATCACCACCATCTATCAAACGATGGCCTGCTTCAAGAACATCGTCTAAAGTAATTTCTTGTAAAATTTTTGGTAAATCAAAAATAGTTTCTCCTCTGTCGACTGGTTCATACTGTGTCGCAATAAACTCCAAGGAGTTCATACTACTGAAAAATTCCCCAAACATCTCACTCTTAACAAGATCGAGATGTTCCTCTGTAAGATCTGAATCTTTCGTAAAGTTGAGAATAGCCTTTCGAAATTGATGCGACAAAGAAACAGGTTCTTTTGTTTCCATCGTCAACATTACAAAATGAAAGCGGCTATTCACTTCCACCTCTAAGGACAGCGAGGCATCCAACTTCCCTGTCTCATATAACTTTTGAAATCGCTCAGAAGTCCAACCAAACATCATCGTAAACAATAATTTTAGCAAAATATTATAACGGTAGCAATCTTCTGCTGCCACCTCACCTGCTCCCCTAATTCCAACAGCAAGTTTTGGTGAAGAGACTTCCATCCGAAGGCTATCTGTTTCTTTGACAGCTTGTAAAGTAAGCTTCTCCTTCCTTACTACCATTTCTTCCAATTTTCTAAGTTTCTTTTGTGAAAAATACTTTCCAATCGCATCTACATCAAAATTCCCAACCAAAAACAAAGACATGTTGACAGGTTTGTAAAAGGCTGTAAAGTTATCTTTTAAGTCACTCAGTTGAATATTGTCAATTGATTTTTCACTTCCAACAATATCTGCTGCCAGAGGAGTATTGGGATAAAGATTTGCTAATGTTGCAAAAAACAGACGCGAATCTGGATCATCTTGGTACATCTCACGTTCCTGTTGGATAATTTCCCTCTCTCGCTCAACTGACTCTTCTGTAAAATGAGCAACTGTGACCAACTCTTCAAGCAAATCCAAATTTTCTGATAAATAATCTATTGTTGAAAACAAATAACTCGTCTTTGTAAAACTTGTAAAAGCATTGCTATCGGCTCCCAAGCGTGTAAAAGACTCCATAATATCTTCAGCATTTTCTCTCTCAAACAGTTTGTGTTCAAGAAAATGTGCAATTCCAGCTGGATAATACTGTAAACCTTTTTCAGATAGTGTAAAGCTTGTGTCTATTGATCCAAATCGAACTATTACAACTCCGTAAACTTCATTAAATTGTTTCTTAGGAAGGAGAGACACTGTCAATCCATTTGATAGACGAGTCTGATAAACCGTCTCCTTTACGGCAGGATAGTATTTTTCTTCAAAGGCAACTGGTATCATTCTATTCCTTCCATAAAGTATATCGCTTGTAACCGAAAACTATTTGCTGCTTTGCAGATAGCTTCTTTATCAACTTGATTTAATTTTTCAATCCAATTGTCAAAATCTGATGTAGATTTCCCTAACAAACTTTTCAAGTAAACTCGCTCGATTAGTGAGCTCTGAGTATCTTGCGCAAGCAACAAGGTTCTGCGAATCATCTCCTTAGTCTGTTCAATCTCCAAATCTGTAAAATTACCTTTTTTTAGTTCAAGTAATTGATGATTCATCAATTTTCTGGCTTGATTGCGATTTTCCCGATCAATACCAGCATACATTCTCAATTGGCCACTAAACAAATCCAATTCACTGGAGATAGTGTAGGCTAGACCAGCATTTTCCCGAACATTTGTAAAAAGCTTAGAGTGAGCAAAACCACCTAACAGACCATTCATTACTACCATGGCCAAATGATGCTTGTCTCCATAGCTCGTAGAACAATGATAAGCCAATTCCAAAACGGATTGGCCCACATTCTTACGAACCATTCCTTCCCGAAGGACATTTGAATATGGTTGTTGGTACTGAGGCTTGACATCGATTTGACGCCCAGTAAAGGAAAATGACCTCAACCACTCCTTCACTTCAACTTCATTGAAATCACCCAAGAAAAAGAAATCAATTCGATCATTTTTTAGAGCATCTTGCAAGCAAGTGTAGCTACTTTCCGGAGACTCATTTGAAATGCGATTTCGTAAATCACTGTATCTCAATTGAAGACGCTCATCACGGAAGAACAAGTTATCCAATTCCTTATGAGCAAAATAAAATGAATCATCCATATCAGTAGCTAAACTAGCCAATAATTGTTTTTTTTCAATTTCAAATAAGGCTGGCTCAAAGGCTCCATCTTGAGCTAAGGGAGCAAATAAAGTCTGTTTCACCAATTCCAAAATTTGAGAAGTCAAGACATTTTTTTTACTCAAAAACTCATCCCGCACGTAGGTAAATGTTAAGTCAAGAATATGTACCTGTCCTCTACGATAAGCACTCGTAGAAATATCTGTCCCATATAAACTTGCCAAGTATCTGCGAAAAGCTTGAGATGTTGGGTAAACTTGATTTGCCGTCTCCAACATACTTGCACTTAACATACGTCCTGCTATCGTCTCAAGAGATAAGGGAGCAGTAAAATGAATAGTGATTTTATTTGTTTTAAACTTTTTGGATTGAACAAAATGTGCTGAAATTCCAGACACTAACTCCATACCTTACCTCCTTACATATAGAGTTCTATTATATCACGAAAAGGAAAATATTTCTTATTCTCTTTACCGCTTTTAAAATAAAAATCGTTTTCATTTTCAGTAATTTCGCTCACTTAATTCTAAGAAATATGGTATAATACCTTAGATTGAGGTGAATTATGGAATACAAATTATTTGAAGAATTTATTACGCTCCAAGCCCTCCTAAAAGAGCTTGGAATTATACAAAGCGGCGGTGCTATCAAATCCTTTTTAATGGAGCATCAAGTTTACTTTAATGGTGAATTAGAAAGTAGACGTGGGAAAAAAATCCGTATTGGAGATACGATTGACATCCCTGATTTAAAAATTGACATCACCTTGACACAACCAAGTTTAAAAGAGCAAGAAGAATACCAAACAGATAAGATTGAAAAAGAGCGAATTGCTAAACTTGTCAAAGAGATGAACAAGGGTGTAAAGAAAGAAAAACAAAAAACCACTTTATCACCTAAAACCAAACAAGCTCCACGTTTTCCAGGAAGATAATCATGTGGCTCCAACATTTAACAATTAAGACCTTTCGAAATTACAAAGAGGCAAAAATTGATTTTAATCCAAAATTAAACGTCTTTTTGGGTCAAAATGCGCAAGGAAAGACCAATATTCTAGAAGCAATCTATTTCTTAGCTTTGACACGTAGTCATCGTACTCGGACAGATAAAAATCTCATTCATTTTGATGAAGAGCAACTTCATCTTTCTGGCTTGCTACAGAAAAAAACAGGCTCTATACCTCTAGAAATTGATTTAACACCAAAAGGGCGTGTGACTAAAGTCAATCACTTAAAACAAGCTCGCCTCTCAGACTATATCGGACATATGAATGTGGTTCTCTTCGCACCTGAAGATCTCCAGTTAATTAAAGGAGCGCCCTCCGTTCGTCGAAAGTTTATAGATATAGAACTGGGACAAATTAAACCAATCTACTTGTCAGACTTGTCAAACTATAACCATATACTCAAGCAAAGAAATACTTACCTAAAATCCAATCAAAAGATTGACGAAACATTTCTGTCAGTCTTAGATGATCAGTTGGTAGAATACGGTTGTCGCGTCATAAAGCATCGGATAAAATTCATTAAAGATTTAGAAAAATTTGGTCAAAAAAAACACTTAGAAATTTCAAATCAATTAGAAGAACTGTCAATATCTTATCAATCATCTGTCAACTTTACTGATGAAGAACTGTTAATGGATTCTTTTAAAATGGCTTTAGAAAAAAGTAGATCAAGAGACTTATTTAAAAAGAATACTGGTGTTGGCCCTCATCGAGATGATATTTCTTTTTATATCAATGGTATGGATGCTAGTTTTGGAAGCCAAGGTCAACATCGTAGTCTAGTACTTTCTATCAAACTAGCAGAGATTGAGCTAATGGAAAGTATTACAAACGAGTCTCCGATACTACTGCTTGATGATGTTATGAGCGAACTTGACAATACACGGCAACTAAAATTACTAGAAACCATTTCTCAATCTATCCAAACCTTTATTACAACAACAAGTTTAGACCACTTACAAAACTTGCCAGAAAACCTTAGTATTTTCAATATTCAAAACGGTAAAATTTCTGTAAATCAAAATTGACAACACTGTAAAAAAAAGAACTCCTGATTTTCAGGAGTTCTTTTCTACTTCTTACATAGAGTAGTTTGGTGCTTCATTAGTGATTTGTACATCATGAGGATGGCTTTCTTTTAGACCAGCCCCAGACATTTCAATAAATTGAGCGTTGTCGTGCAATTCTTTAAGGTTAGCTACACCACAATAACCCATACCAGAACGGATACCACCAATCATTTGGAAGATGATATCAGCTGCTGCGCCTTTATAAGCAACACGGCCTTCAATTCCTTCTGGAACAAGTTTGTTCGCTTCATTGACAGAACCTTGGAAGTAACGGTCACTTGAACCTTTCTTCATTGCAGCAATTGATCCCATACCACGATAAGTCTTGAACTTACGTCCTTGGAAGATTTCCGTTTCACCTGGTGCTTCGTCTGTTCCAGCAAACATTGATCCAAGCATAACTGCATTTCCACCTGCAGCAAGGGCTTTTACAATATCTCCTGAGTACTTGATTCCACCATCAGCAATGATTGTTTTCCCATATTCACGCGCAACAGCTGCCGCATCATAGATTGCTGTCACTTGTGGGACACCCACTCCTGCAATCACACGAGTGGTACAGATAGAACCTGGTCCGATACCGACTTTAACAACATCTACACCTGCATCATAAAGAGCACGCGCACCTTCTGCAGTGGCAATATTACCAGCAATCAAAGTGCGATCTGGGAAATGAGCACGAATCTCAGCAATTTTACGCAAGACACCTGCAGAATGACCATGCGCAGTATCAATAACAATTGCATCAGCACCTGCTTCAAAAAGGGCTTCGGCACGTTCAAATGTATCTGAAGTGACACCTACCGCACCAGCAACTAGAAGACGGCCAAATTCATCCTTTGCTGCATTTGGAAATTCAATCACTTTTTCAATATCTTTAATAGTAATCAAGCCAGAAAGACGACCTTCTTCATCAACTAAAGGAAGTTTTTCAATACGGTGTTCTTGAAGAATACTCTCAGCTGTTGCAAGATCTGTACCCACAGGAGCAGTAACAAGATTTTCACTAGTCATATGGTTTGAGATTGGCTGATTGTAATCTGAAATAAAGCGAAGATCTCGATTTGTTAGAATACCAACCAATTTACGATTTTCAAGTGTTTCCACAACTGGAACACCACTGATACGGTAACGTCCCATCAGTTCATCTGCTTCAGCAATCGTGTGTTCTGGAGTCAAGAAGAATGGATCAATAATGACACCATTTTCAGAACGTTTTACCTTGCGAACTTCATCTGCCTGTTGTGCAATAGACATATTTTTATGGATTACTCCAAGACCACCCGCACGAGCAATGGCAATAGCCATTTGACTTTCTGTGACTGTGTCCATGGCGGCTGTTATAATTGGGATATTTAAAGTCAGATTATCTGCCAATTTTGTTGTTAAATCTGCATCATTAGGCAACACATGACTTTCTGCTGGAATGAGCAATACATCATCAAAGGTAAAACCTTTTTTTAAAAATTTAGTATCCCAATTAGACATTGAAGTTTCCTCTTTTCTTTCTTTTTGAGCTTGACTCTTTTTGTATTGTATCTATCATACCATTCTATGAAAATTTGTCAATTATATTTATAACAGAAAACTTAAAAAAACTATCCCTGTGATTCTATGGAAGAGATAGTTTTACGATTCATATTTTATCTATTATTTAAAATAATTTAGTCCCATTGCTCCCTTAACTTCAGATAGAGTTTGCCCTGCAACCTCACGAGCTTTTTCACTACCCTTTTGAAGCATATTGTACACTTCCCCCATATCCTTAGCAAATTCGATACGGCGCTCACGAATAGGACCAAGTTCGCGTTCGAGTATTTCAAGTAGATAACGCTTCGTCTTCACATCGCCAAGACCACCACGTTGATAGTGTTCTTTCATCTCTGCAATGTCTTGAGCATCTTCAGGACGACCAAAAACATCTAGATAATGGAAAACCATGTTTCCTTCAATCTTACCTGGATCCTCCACTCGAATATGGTCCGGATCAGTATACATGCTCATGACTTTTTTACGCAAGGTATCCACATCATCAGCTAGATAAATACCATTATTAAGGGATTTAGACATTTTAGAATTTCCATCTAAACCTGGCAAACGCCCTGCCCTCTCATTTTCTGGATAAATACCTTCTGGCTCAACCAATACATCACAATTATAAGCATTATTGAAGGAACGAACAATTTCACGAGTCTGCTCAATCATTGGTTTTTGGTCTGTTCCTACAGGAACATAATTAGCCTTAAAGGCTGTGATATCAGCTGCCTGAGCGATTGGATAAACCAAAAAACCTGTCGGAATACTTTCCCCAAATCCTTTTTGAGCAATCTCTGTTTTTACCGTCGGATTACGCTCCAAACGAGCTAGTGACACCAAATTCATATAGTACATAGATAGCTCAGCCAACTCTGGAATCTGACTTTGAATAAAGATAGTGGATTTACTTGGATCCAATCCAACTGCAAGATAGTCCAAGGCAACATTCCCAATAGATTCTACAATCGTTTGAGGATCCTTAGCGTGATCTGTCAGTGCTTGTTGGTCCGCTAAAAAAACAAACATGTCATACTTATCTTCTTCCTGTAGTAATACTCTATTTTTTAGACTACCAACATAATGTCCAATATGCAGTTTACCTGTTGGACGGTCTCCTGTTAAAATAATGGGTTTCGTCATTTTTTTCTCCTTCGAAATAGTCTCTTCAATTATAGCATTTTTTTGTTAAAATAACAGAAAATTATTTAAATCAAAGAGCCGATTCGCTGTAAATATAACTGTAAACTTAGTTGACATAAAATTGACAAATAAAAATTTGAATATTTCACTCTTTTCTAGTAGAATAAATATATTACATAATATAGGAGAAAAACATTGCTTACAGTATCTGATGTTTCACTACGTTTTAGTGATCGCAAACTTTTTGATGATGTCAACATCAAATTTACAGAAGGAAATACATACGGATTAATTGGTGCTAATGGTGCTGGGAAGTCTACATTCTTAAAAATTTTAGCTGGTGATATCGAACCTACAACTGGTCACATCTCTCTTGGTCCAGATGAACGTCTTTCTGTCCTCCGTCAAAATCACTTTGACTATGAAGATGAACGTGCAATTGATGTCGTTATCATGGGAAATGAAAAACTTTACAACATCATGAAAGAAAAAGATGCCATCTACATGAAGGAAGATTTTTCCGATGAAGATGGAGTCCGTGCAGCTGAACTTGAAGGTGAATTTGCCGAACTTGGAGGTTGGGAGGCAGAGAGCGAAGCATCTCAACTACTTCAAAACCTAAATATTCCAGAAGAATTACACTACCAAAACATGAGCGAATTGGCCAATGGTGAAAAAGTGAAGGTTCTCCTTGCTAAAGCATTATTTGGTAAACCTGATGTTCTTCTTTTGGACGAGCCGACCAACGGTCTTGATATCCAGTCTATTACTTGGTTAGAAGATTTCTTGATTGACTTTGATAACACCGTTATCGTTGTATCCCATGACCGCCACTTCTTAAACAAAGTATGTACCCACATGGCTGACCTTGACTTTGGAAAAATCAAACTCTATGTCGGAAACTATGACTTCTGGAAGGAATCTTCTGAGCTTGCTGCTAAATTGCTAGCAGACCGTAATGCCAAGGCAGAAGAAAAAATTAAGCAATTGCAAGAATTCGTTGCTCGCTTCTCTGCCAACGCTTCTAAGTCAAGACAAGCAACGTCTCGTAAAAAAATGCTTGACAAGATTGAATTAGAAGAGATTGTGCCATCTAGTCGTAAATATCCATTTATCAACTTTAAAGCAGAACGTGAGATTGGTAATGATCTCTTGACAGTAGAAAATCTAACTGTAAAGATTGATGGTGAAACTATCCTAGACAATATTAGTTTCATCTTGCGTCCAGGTGATAAGACAGCTCTTATTGGACAAAATGACATCCAAACGACTGCATTAATTCGTGCAATTATGGGTGACATCGACTATGAAGGAACTGTCAAGTGGGGAGTTACTACTAGCCGTTCTTACTTGCCAAAAGACAACTCGGCTGATTTTGCAGGTGGAGAGTCAATCCTTGACTGGTTGCGTCAATTTGCAAGTAAAGAAGAAGATGACAATACCTTTCTACGTGGTTTCCTTGGTCGTATGCTCTTCTCTGGTGATGAGGTTAACAAACCTGTAAACGTCTTGTCAGGAGGAGAAAAAGTGCGTGTCATGCTTTCAAAACTCATGCTCTTGAAATCAAATGTCCTTGTACTTGATGATCCAACAAATCACTTGGATTTGGAATCTATTTCAAGCTTGAACGATGGATTGAAAAACTTTAAAGAATCAATCATCTTTGCCAGCCATGACCACGAGTTCATTCAAACTTTGGCAAACCATATTATTGTTTTGTCTAAGAATGGCGTCATCGATCGTATCGATGAAACCTACGATGAATTCCTAGAAAATGCAGAAGTACAAGCAAAAGTCAAAGAACTTTGGAAAGACTAAATAAGACTTCAAAACTCAGTTGGGGTAGCCAACTGAGTTTTCTATCATTCTACGAGGTAACATGAAATCATTTTTTAAAACATATTGGACCTATTTTGTTTCTTTCATCATTCCTTTAGTAATTATGACCGGAGTATACCTAACTCAAGGTATCTACTGGAATAGCGATACATCTCCACTATTAGGAGATGGTTTCCATCAATACGTTATTTTTGATGTAGCTTTACGAAATATTTTACATGGAAATGGTAGTTTGTTTTACACCTTTACAAGTGGCCTCGGACTGAATTTCTATGCTCTATCTAGTTATTACTTGGGTAGTTTTCTCTCACCTCTGGTTTACTTTTTTAATCTGTCGAATATGCCAGATGCTGTTTATCTGACCACTCTATTAAAATTTGGATTGATTGGTCTGTCAACCTTCTTTAGTCTAAATAGATTATTTAAAGATATTCCGAAATCTTTAAAACTGGCCCTATCTACTTCTTATGCTCTGATGAGCTTTACTGTTAGTCAGTTAGAGATAAAAACCTGGCTAGATGTTTTTATCTTGATTCCTTTAATTATTACTGGTTTACACATACTTGTAACACAAAACAAGCGCCTACTATACTTTACAAGCTTGTCAATCTTATTTATTCAAAATTATTATTTTGGATATATGACGGCATTGTTCCTAATTTTCTGGTATCTCTGCCAAATTTCTTGGGACTTTAAAACTCGAAAATCATCTTTTCTTGATTTTGTTGTTACCTCCTTTTTAGCAGGAATGGCTAGTTTGATTATGACTCTTCCTACACTGTTTGATTTACAAACTCATGGTGAGAAGTTGACTGCCATCACAAAATTAAAGACAGACAGTAGCTGGTATCTGGATATTTTCGCAAAACAATTCATTGGATCTTTTGATACAACTAAGTATGGATCTATACCAATGATTTTTGTTGGATTGCTTCCCTTTATTTTAACAATTCTATTTTTCACAATAAAATCCATAAGGTTTCATGTGAAACTTACCTATGCAATTTTCTTTACTTTTTTAATAACAAGTTTTTACATAGAAGCACTTGATTTGTTTTGGCAAGGGATGCATACCCCAAATATGTTTTTGCATCGCTATGCTTGGATTTTTTCCACTCTGTTAATTTATACCGCAGCAGAAGTACTAAATCGCTTGAAAGAACTGAAGCTATGGAATCTATTTGTCTCACTTTTTCTTGTACTAACAGGATTTTTGGCTACTGTCTATTTTAAATCACACTACTCTTTTTTAACTGATTTGAATATCCTACTCACTCTTGAATTTCTTCTAGTTTATGCTCTTTTACTTCTTGCAGTCATTAGAAAGTTTATCTCTATAAATCTATTTGCAATTCTTATGTCTTTATTTATAACTGCTGAGATAAGCCTAAACGCTTCATCTCAAATGGAAGGAATAGCTAAAGAATGGGCCTTTGCTTCTCGTAGCGCCTATAATAGAGATATCACCGCTATGGAATCCATTCTAAACCAAATTGACGATCCATTTACACGTACTGAAAAACTGCAAATTCAGACAGGAAATGACAGTATGAAATTTAATTACAATGGAATCTCTCAATTTTCGTCTGTACGAAATCGTTCAGCTAGCACTAGTTTGGACAAACTTGGATTCAAATCCTCTGGAACCAACCTCAATCTCCGTTATGCTAATAACAGTCTTTTAGCAGACAGTTTATTTGGAATCCAGTACAATATTTCTGAAAATTCACTTGATAAGTATGGCTTTCAAGAGATTTATCAAAAGGATCATTTAACCTTATATAAAAATCAACTCTCTTTACCCATTGCTTTTGCCACTCAATCTATTTACACAGATGTAAACTTTAACAATCACACTCTGGATAATCAGGCTCTATTTATAAACCAACTTGCTAATCTCAACTTAGATTACTTCTCCCCAATAGCATATGATAAAACAGATGCTTCAGATGGTTTAACGAGCATCACAGGTTCTGCGAATGAAGATGCAAAGATTGATTATCAAATTGAGGTTCCTCAAAATAGCCAAGTCTATCTCTCTTTTTCAAATCTTCATTTTACAAACGATAAGCAAAAGAAAGTTGACATCTTTGTCAACGGTGAAAAAAAGACTTTTACAACTGACAATGCTTTTAATTTCTTTAATTTAGGTTATACTGAAGAACAAAAAACTTTCGATATCAGTGTTAGTTTCCCTGGAAATTCTCAGGTGTCATTTGAATCTCCAACCTTCTATCGTTTAGATACTCAGGCTCTTACTGAAGCAATCCAAAAAATTAAAGAACAACCTGTAGAAGTATCCACCTCTAAAAATAAAGTCTTTGCTACATATGAAGCAAAACAAGATACCTCTATTTTCTTCACTATTCCTTATGACAAAGGTTGGTCTGCTTATCAAGATGGAGAAAAACTTGAAATCAAGCAGGCTCAGACTGGTTTTATGAAGGTCGATGTTCCAAAAGGAAAGGGAACCATTACACTTTCTTTTATTCCCAATGGTTTTGTTATTGGAGCAGTCTGCTCCATAACTGCCCTTCTACTTTTTGGAATCTATAATTACAAACGAAATTCATCTATGACATAAAAAATCGACCAAGTAACTGGTCGATTTTTTAATCTTCTTGCATCTTCTTAGGTTGATAAGCTAGCATACCTAAAGCAGTAAATAAAGCTAGAGTTATAATAAGGAAAATCACTTGGTGATGAATATTTCCTGTCATAGAGATTGTTTGTCGTAAGCCTGATACCGAGTAACTCATTGGTAACCAAGGATTGACACCTTTGAAGAAATCATTTGTCAAGGCAAGGGGATAAGTCCCTGCACTTGATGCTAACTGTAATAATAGTAAAATAAGAGAGAAGAAAGCTCCTAAACGGCTATTCCATGTTGTTAATGCAGTTACCATAGACATAAATGTTAAGCTTGCGATAATAATTAAGAACAAGGTTCTCATTTCATGATTTGCTGTTAGACCAATAAGATGAACGCCACCATAGACTAAGACAGCGGCTAAAACAGCTATAACTCCATTTATCTCAAAGCGAGATTTGAACCAAGCCCAGCGAGTTTCAGGATGACGACCTGAAGGTAATTTAGCAAAAATCATATTTGTTGATAATGCAGCGACAAAGAGAGCGACTGATATCATATAAGGAGCCATAGCAATCCCATTTACAGGAACTTGATCATTGTCTATTTTTGAAAGATTGAGTGGATTTGACAAAATCTCTGCATTTTTAGATTCTGTTGATGCTGATTTGAGTTGATCACTAGCATTACCTAGTCCTTGTCCTAAAGAAGCAACTCCTGCCTGTAAATCTTCCAATCCAGAAGTTAACTTTGTTCCACCTTCTGCAAGTTTCCCAGATCCATCTGCCAATTTATTAGCTCCATTCTCTAATTGAGAAGTACCTGAAAGTAACTGACTGGATTTGTCTGCTAATTGACCAGATCCTGATTGTAATTTATCAACTCCTGCCATTAATTCTTGACTCTTTTGATTCAATTGGTTAGAGCCAGTTGATAATTTTTCAATACCAGATACTAATTCTGGAGTTTTTTCAACTAATTGACCAACTCCTGCTGTCAAGCTAGAAGATTTTTGTGTCAAGGTGTTTGAGCCTGAAACTAGTTGATCCAAACTACCTGTCAAGGTGGAATTCTTTTCACTTAGTTGACTTGCGCCCTGAGAAACTTTATCAACACCTGCAGTATATGCATTTACACCTGATGCAATCGACTGACTAGCAGGAACTAATTTACTCGTCACTGCTCCCTGTATTTCTGTTAATCCACTTGACAATCCTGTCAAAGAAGTAGAAGCAATAGGTAATACTTGATTAGCTTGATTTTTTAACGTCGAAAGATTTGAAGATTGATTTTGTAAGTTTTCTAAACTTCCCTGTAAACCTTGTACTAAAGCTATAATTGACTGAGCCGATTGAATACTATCAGTCGAATTTTGAGATACAGAAGCACTTATCTCAGCTTGTTGCTCACTTGTCAAGGATTGATAAGCTGCTGTCGATTGAATATTTGCTAATGTAGCTGCTTTATCAGACTGAGCACTTGCTAACATTTGATTAGAAAGAGATACTATACTTGATAAAACAGAATCTAATTGTTTTGTATCTCCAACATCAATATTTTGAATAGCTTGATTTAACTGATTCAGACCAGAAGATAATTGATTAATTTGATCTTTTTTCCCAGACGAAGCATCTAACTTGCTAGAAAGTTGTTGAATCCCTTCACTTAATTGCTCCACCCCCATTCGAAGTGTAGCTGATTGATTAGATAACTGATTAGCACCTGTTGCAAGACTTCCCACTCCATTGGTGTAGGCACTAACACCAGATGAAAATTGATTAAGACCAGCATTAAGCTGAGAAACACCGCCAGTATAGGATTCTACACCAGTATATAACTGATTGATTCCTCTTACTAATTCAGGACTTTTAGAAGATAATTGACCTAATCCCCTATCTAATTGACTCACTGCACCAGTATATGTAACTAAACCACTATTAAAATTCCCTAAGCCAAGATGAAGTTGTTCAACACCAGAGACATAAGAGGATAATCCTTTAGTAAACTGCTCCGTTCCATTTGAAAATGTTAAACTTGAATCTGCTAAAGAGTGTAGGTTAGTAGTCAATGTTTGACTTCCTGTCACTAACTGATTCGCTCCATCAGTTAATTTTTCACTACCAGAAGCCGCTTGACTCATACCATCCTTTAATTCGACCATCTTATCAAATAAAGCTTTAGTATAGGTCTCGGTTACATTGGTAGAAACATTCTGCTTCAATTGTGTCATCGCAGAATCGCTCATCTTGCTAGCAATAAAACTATGCCCACTTGAAGTCTGATAATCAATCTGCATCTGTTCAGGATGATTCGTTAGGATAGAAGCAGCTTTTTCAGACAAGTCACTTGGTAAAGTCACTACCATGTAGTAGTCACCATCTTCTAGGCCTTTTTCCCCTTCCTCTTCATTAACAAAATAAAAATCTAAAGCCTTATTTTCTTTCAAATTAGACACCATGTCTTCACCTATTGTCATCGTCTGTCCATTATAAGAAGTTTCCTTATCTTTATTGACAACTGCCACAGGTAACTCTGATAATTGCCCATATGGATCCCACATGGATGATAAAAAAATGATATTATATAAAGCTGGAATGAGAGAAATCCCTATCATTACAATGATAAAGGTCGGTTTTTTAAATATTGCTTTCCATTCTTTAAACATGTTTTCTCCTTTTTTACACATATTGTCTAAAAATTTGATATAATAGATTATACATCAAAAAATCAAAATTACAAGGTGAAAAATCATTTTTTAGACATATCGTCTATTTTTGTATACAAGGAGGAATTATGAAAGAAAGTAATAAACGTTTAAAAACAAAGCGAATTATCGAAAATGCCATGGTTCAATTATTGATGGACCAACCCTTTGATCAAATTTCTACAGTTAAGTTAGCAGAAAAAGCCGGAATCAGTCGTTCCAGCTTTTACACTCACTACAAGGATAAGTATGATATGATTGAGCATTACCAAAGTAAGCTCTTTCATACCTTTGAGTATATTTTCCAAAAACATGCCCATCATAAAAGAGATGCTATTTTAGAAGTATTTGAATATTTAGAGTCTGAACCACTATTAGCTGCTCTTTTATCTGAAAATGGGACAAAAGAAATTCAAAATTTCTTGAGAAATAAACTGCATATTATGCTTAGCACTGATCTTCAGAAACGCTTTATGAAACTACAACTCACTCCAATAGAATTAGAATACAGCAGTATTTATCTAACAAATGCCCTATTTGGTGTTTGCCAGACTTGGATTGCTCACGGAAAAAAAGAAAGTCCGCGAGAAATGACCGACTTCCTTATGAAAATGTTAGGTGATACAAACTAAAAGAAAAAGAACACTAGATGGTGTTCTTTTCTATCTAACTCCGCCAGTAGGACTCGAACCTACGACATCATGATTAACAGTCATGCGCTACTACCAACTGAGCTATGGCGGATAAAATAGTCCGTACGGGATTCGAACCCGTGTTACCGCCGTGAAAAGGCGGTGTCTTAACCCCTTGACCAACGGACCATCTATCTGTAGCAGATATAACCATTATATCAATTTCTTACTGATTGTCAATCACTTTTTAGATTTTTTCTCTAGAATATCTTTTAGTTTACGAACTTTCAAACGAGTGATGGGGCAGCGATGATCTTCATAAAAGACAACTTCTAGATTCTTTCGATCAATTTCTCTAACATTTCCAATATTGATTAGGAAAGATTTATGAGGAGAATAAAATCGCTGGGTATGTTTGTCCTTTTCCTGAATATCCGTCATTGTTCCATAGAACTCTTTGGCAAAATTCTTACCAATAATTCGCAGTTTATGAGAAACACCTGTTGTTTCGATATACAAAATATCATGGTAAGGGATTTTCAAATCATTTCCCTTATAGTTGTAATCAAAATAGTCTACAACATCTTCGTTTTCAAGCAGCATGCTCTTAGTGTAAAAAATACTCTGCTCGATACGTTTTTTGAACAATTCATCATTGATGTCTTTGTCTACAAAATCTAGAGCTGATACCTGGTATTTATAAGTTAAAGTAGCAAATTCAGATCGACTGGTAATAAATACAATAATAGCATAAGGATTGTGATGGCGGATAAACTGTGCCACTTCAAATCCCTTTTTCTCAATCCCGTGAATATCGATATCTAAGAAATAAAGCTGGTTTACTTCATCATTTTCGATATATTCCTTAAACTCACGAACTTTTCCTGTTGTCTTGTAAGAAATAGGAATATTTGATTCCTCCGAGATTTCATTCAATATTCTCTCTAGTCTCACTTGATGCTCAATAACATCTTCTAAAATTAATACTTTCATTCGAACTCCCTCTTAAATCTAATAATTTGTCTAAATGTGTTGTCTTCCATCTCTGTTTCTAACATAATGTTGTCATATTTATCTAGAATCTCTTTGACATTATTAAGCCCTAAACCTCTATTTCTTCCCTTGGTAGAGAAACCTAAGGCAAATAAGTCCTCTGAAGGTGTCATAGTGATTTTACATGAATTCTGGATGACTATAACTGTTTCAAAATCCATTTTAATGACTGCAACTTCCATTTGTTTCAAGTAACTATCTGCAGCACCTTCAACAGCATTGTTTAATAAAATACTCATAATACGAACAAGATCAAGTAAATCCATTGACAATCTAGTAATGATATCTTTTACTTCCAATGTAAACTCTACATCATTATTTCGTGCATAGACAATGGATTGAGCAATCAAACTACGTAAAGCTGAATCTTCTATGTTATTTAAATCAAAGTAAGTATATTTTTCTGATCTCAATTTCTGATTTGCTTTGACTAGGACTTCGTTGTAAATCCTGTCAATTTCATGTAAATCTCCACTGTCAATCGCCATTTGCATGCTAACAAGCATCCCTGCATAGTCATGACGAAAACCTCGAATTTCATTATACAAGCCCACAATTTCATCTGTATAATTCTGTAAATATTTTTGTTCAAATTTCTTTTGTTTTAGAGCAATCTCTTTTTCAACTTGAACCTTGTAAGAGTTCATTGCAAAGAAGGTTAAAAGGAGCCCAACAAAAACTACGGATGATAAAATACTTCCAAAACTATTTAAATGAGAAATAGTACTCACGATATCTGAAATAAAAGAGACGATATGCAGAAAGATAAATACATATAGCACTTTTTTCAAAAAAGAATAGAGATATTCTTTGTCAAAATATTTAAACTCCAAATGGAAATAAGATATGACAATTTTAATAACCAAATAGGTTAAAATAAGTACAAATATAATAAAATAATTATTATATTCTAATGCAATATCATCTCCTGTTATAGATGATAAAGTTACCGATATAAAGTTATTACTACTATGATATAAGAGAGAAAATAATAGGCTTATAAAAACTCCCTTAGACTTATCATACTTCTGAAATCCAACAAAGTAACCGAATATGAGTAAAGGAAATAAAAATTTAGACAAACCGTAACCATCTAAGGCTAGCAAATACATTATTTCTTCTAATATTAATTGTAGTAAAAAGACATAAAGACTATAAATATATTTTTCTTTTTTAGTTGCATTACAAGTCCATTCATAAATTTTACTAATGATAAAAACATAAAAAAAAGCTATTACTAATCCAAATAAATTCATTACTTTTTACCTTTATTTTAGTTATTTTCTTTTTGGAAAAATAAGATTACGTATTAATTCTGGAATTCTCCATTCCCCACCCCGAATCTCCTGCAATTCTGTTTCTGTTACTTCTTTAAATTGTTCCAACTTTACTGTATTTTTCATAATGAAATCTCCTGTATTGTTTTTCTTGTAAGTTAACTTACAAACCTATTATACAAAATGAAGACCATATAAGAAAAAATTTTTCCCAACTGTACATTTTTGCGCCTGAAACGCACTTTTTTTAAGAAAAAAGCTGGGAGTAATCCCAGCTTCTTCTCTAATGTACTGATCCCAGCAGGATTCGAACCTGCGACCGTTCGCTTAGAAGGCGAATGCTCTATCCAGCTGAGCTATGAGACCTAACATGACCATTCTATCAAAAAATAAGAGCTAAGTCAATCTTCTATTTATGATAAGGGGATCCCTGCTGAATGGTAAAAGCACGATAAATTTGTTCAACAAGAACTAATCTCATTAACTGATGTGGCAAGGTCAAACATCCAAAACTAACAGAAAGATTCGCTCGATACTTCACAGCAGGGGATAGTCCCAGACTTCCACCAATAATAAATGTAAGGGTAGAAAATCCCTTTATAGAAGCCTGTTCCAGCTGTCTACTGAATTCTTCTGAAGAGAGAGTTTTTCCTTCAATTGCCAACACAACAACAAAATCTCTTTCTCCAACTTTAGAAAGAATTCGATTTCCCTCTATTTCTAATATTTTGTGATTTTCTGACTCACTTGCCTTATCTGGAGTTTTTTCATCGGCTAATTCAATAATTTCTACAGTAGCAAAACGAGAAATTCGTTTAGTGTATTCAGCAATGCCATCTTTAAGATATTTTTCCTTCAGTTTTCCAACTGTTATAATTTTTATTTTCATTCTTCTATTCTAACATATCCACACTTCATTTCACATCTTATTCACAAAAAAAACACTAGAAAAACAAGCAAATTCACAGAATAAAGCGAGTTATCCACAACTTGTGTAAAACTTTAAGCTTTTAAGTTTGGATTAAGTTAATAGGTTTATAATCTGAGTAAATAAATAACAAACGGAGGCGTTTATGAAACACTTACAAAAATTTTACAAAAAAGTAGTTAAAGTTCTAGCAATCATTCTAATCGGATTTTTAAGTGGTGCCTTAGGAAGTTTCGTAACATTACAACTTTATCAAAAACAAGGAAATCAAGCTACGAATAATAATTCTGGCACTGTCACTCAAACATCCTATAAGAATGAAAATTCAACAACTCAAGCCGTTAATAAGGTAAAAGATGCCGTTGTGTCGGTTATCACTTACTCAGCAAATCGGCAAAATAGCGTTTTTGGAAATGACGAGACAGATACGGATACCGACTCTCAACAGGTAGCAAGTGAAGGTTCTGGTGTTATTTACAAAAAGAATGGGAAAGATGCCTATCTTGTGACAAATACCCACGTTATTCAAGGAGCTTCAAAAGTTGATATCCGTTTAGCAGACGGTACAAAAGTTCCTGGTGAAATTGTCGGATCTGATACCTTCTCTGACATTGCTGTCGTGAAAATTTCTTCAGAAAAAGTCACAACCGTAGCAGAATTTGGAGATTCTAGCAAACTAAATGTTGGTGAAACTGCAATCGCAATTGGTAGTCCTCTAGGATCCGAATATGCCAATACAGTTACCCAAGGAATCATTTCAAGTCTCAATCGAAATGTCTCTCTAAAATCTCAAGATGGTCAAGCCATTTCTACAAAAGCTATTCAGACAGATACTGCCATTAACCCTGGTAACTCTGGTGGTCCACTTATAAACATTCAAGGCCAAGTTATCGGAATTACATCAAGTAAAATTGCAAGTAATGGTGGAACCTCTGTCGAAGGTCTTGGTTTTGCAATCCCATCAAATGATGCTCAAAATATTATTAAACAGCTTGAAAGTGACGGTAAAGTGACTCGCCCTGCTCTTGGAATTCAAATGGTTAATTTGGCTAATATCGGAGCTAATGATCTTAGAAAACTCAATATTCCAAGTAGCGTAACTTCTGGTGTAGTGGTAAAATCTGTTCAAAGTAATATGCCTGCATCTGGTCACCTTGAAAAATACGACGTTATTACCAAAGTTGACGACAAGGAGATTTCTTCGTCAACAGATTTACAGAGTGCTCTTTACAATCATTCTATCGGAGACACCATTAAAATCACCTACTATCGAAATGGAAAAGAAGAGACCACAACTGTAAAACTAGATAAAAGTACAAGTGATTTAGAGTCTTAATTGACATCATTGTAAAGAAAACTTTACAGAAAGTAAAAGATATGTTAGTGTAGAATCATGGAAAAATTTAAACTGATTTCTATCGCGGACATACAAAAAAATCCTTACCAACCTCGGAAAGAGTTTGATACAGAGAAATTACAAGAATTAGCCCAGTCAATCAAAGAAAATGGGCTCATCCAACCCATCATCGTTCGTCAATCTCCTGTAATTGGTTATGAAATCCTTGCAGGAGAGAGACGATATCGGGCTTCTCTCTTGGCTGGTCTGACTTCTATTCCAGCCGTTGTGAAACACCTCTCAGATCAGGAAATGATGATTCAGTCTATCATTGAGAATTTACAGAGAGAAAACTTGAATCCAGTTGAAGAGGCACGCGCCTACGAATCTTTGGTAGAAAAAGGATTTACTCACACTGAGATAGCGGATAAAATGGGAAAATCTCGTCCTTATATCACTAATTTTATTCGTTTGCTTTCCCTACCAGAGCACATCTTATCTGAAGTAGAAAATGGAAAAATTTCTCAAGCTCATGCACGCTCACTAGTTGGTTTGAATAAAGAGCAGCAAGACTATTTTTTTCAACTAATTAAAAATGAAGACATCTCTGTGAGAAAGTTAGAAACACTGCTGACAGAGAAAAAACAAAAGAAGCAGAAAAAAAGTGATTTTTTCATCAAAGATGAGGAAGACAAATTAAAAAAACTACTTGGATTAAATGTAGAAATTAAACTTTCTAAAAAAGATACTGGAAAGGTTATTATTTCTTTTTCAAGCCGAGAAGAATATGACAGAATTATCAACAGCCTGAAATAAGGCTGTTCTTTTATTTTTTCAACCCACAAATTTATCCACTATTTTTTATAGCAAAGAATCAAAGAATTCAAGGGAATCCCTCACTTATCCCCAACCTGTGGATAAAAAATGTAAACATTGTGGATTCTTTTCCACAGATTGTGGAAAAATACTAGCATCTATGGTAAAATAAATCTAACAGTAAACCTTTTTACATCAAATATAGCAAAGGAGGGGATAATCGGTGAAAGAAAAACAATTTTGGAATCAAATCTTGGAATTAGCTCAAGAAAGATTGACACGTTCTATGTACGATTTCTATGCCACACCTGCTGAACTCATAAAAGTGGAGGGAAATATAGCTACTATCTTTTTACCTAGACCTGAAATGGAAATGGTTTGGAAAAAACAGCTCAAGGATATCATTGTGGCTGCTGGTTTTGAAGTTTACGATACTGAAATAAAAACTCAATTTGTCTTAACAAAGCCTGAGGAAGAATCTTCAACCTATGTCATGGATTCTGAAAATAGCAATCATTATGTTGCTTCACAGGCCAATCTTGCTATTCCATATTCTGAAACAGGATTAAAGGAAAAATATACCTTTGATAACTTTATTCAAGGAGATGGGAATATCTGGGCTAAGTCTGCTGCTCTGGCTGTTTCCGAAGACCTCGCATTGACTTATAATCCCCTTTTCATTTATGGTGGTCCTGGACTAGGGAAAACCCACTTACTGAATGCTATCGGAAATGAAATTCTAAAAAATATTCCTGAAGCTCGGGTTAAGTATATTCCTGCTGAAAGTTTTATCAACGACTTTCTTGAGCATCTGAGGCTCGGGGAAATGGAAAAATTTAAAAAAACTTACCGAAGCCTTGATCTCTTACTGATTGATGATATCCAATCTCTCAGTGGCAAAAAGGTTGCAACTCAAGAAGAGTTTTTCAATACTTTCAACGCTCTTCATAGCAATCAAAAACAAATCGTTCTGACTAGTGACCGAAGTCCTAAACATTTAGAAGGACTTGAAGAAAGACTTGTCACGCGCTTTAGCTGGGGATTGACTCAAAATATCACCCCTCCTGACTTTGAGACACGTATCGCCATTCTTCAAAGTAAAACGGAACATTTAAACTACCATTTCCAGAGTGATACCCTAGAATATCTGGCTGGTCAATTCGATTCAAATGTTCGAGAACTTGAAGGAGCAATCAACGATATCACTTTAATTGCCAGAGTAAAGAAGATTAAAGACATCACTATTGATATCGCTGCTGAAGCTATCAGAGCTCGCAAACAAGATGTTAGCCAACTGCTAGTCATTCCAATTGACAAAATCCAAACTGAAGTTGGTAATTTTTATGGAGTGAGTGTCAAAGAAATGAAGGGGACGAGACGAGTTCAAAATATCGTTTTGGCGCGTCAAGTGGCCATGTATCTAGCTAGAGAACTGACAGATAATAGTCTTCCAAAAATCGGAAAAGAATTCGGAGGAAAGGATCACACCACCGTTATTCATGCCCATGCTAAAATCAAATCCTTGATTGACGAAGACGATAATTTACGCTTAGAAATCGAAGCAATCAAAAAGAAAATTAAGTAGCATGTGGATAACTTTTCCTTTTCTATCTTTTTTATCCACATTTTTTAAACAAGCTAGGAAGCTTGAATTTACTAAATAGAAATCAGTTTTCCACAGAATTCACACACTCTATTATTTCTATTATCCTTCTAATACTAAAAATAAATAAAGGAGAATCCATGATTCATTTTTCAATTAATAAAAATTTATTTCTACAAGCCTTAAATACCACAAAACGAGCAATTAGCTCCAAAAATGCTATTCCAATTTTATCAACCATCAAAATTGATGTTACCAATGAAGGCATTACTTTAATTGGATCAAATGGTCAAATTTCCATTGAAAATTTCATTTCTCAAAAGAATGAAGATGCAGGTCTTTTGATTACTTCCTTAGGTTCGATTCTTCTTGAAGCTTCTTTCTTTATCAATGTTGTATCTAGTCTTCCAGATGTAACGCTTGATTTCAAAGAGATTGAACAAAAACAAATTGTTTTAACAAGTGGTAAATCAGAAATTACCCTAAAAGGAAAAGATAGCGAACAATATCCTCGTATTCAAGAAATTTCAGCAAGCACACCTTTGGTTCTTGAAACAAAACTACTCAAGAAAATTATCAATGAAACAGCTTTTGCTGCAAGTACGCAAGAAAGTCGTCCCATCTTAACAGGTGTTCATTTTGTATTGAGCCAACACAAGGAACTAAAAACAGTTGCAACAGACTCTCATCGCCTTAGCCAGAAAAAATTGACTCTTGAAAAAAATGGAGATGATTTCGATGTGGTGATTCCTAGTCGTTCTCTACGCGAATTTTCAGCTGTTTTTACAGATGATATCGAAACAGTGGAGATTTTCTTTGCAAATAATCAAATCCTCTTTAGAAGCGAAAATATTAGCTTCTATACTCGTCTCCTAGAAGGAAACTATCCTGATACGGATCGTTTGATTCCAACAGACTTTAACACTACAATTACTTTTGATGTGGTTAATTTGCGTCAATCTATGGAGCGTGCACGTCTCTTATCAAGTGCGACTCAAAATGGTACTGTGAAGCTTGAAATTAAAGGTGGAGTTGTTAGCGCCCATGTTCACTCTCCAGAAGTTGGTAAAGTAAACGAAGAAATCGATACGGAGCAGGTGACTGGTGATGATTTAACTATCAGTTTCAACCCAACTTACTTGATTGATTCTCTCAAGGCTTTAAATAGCGAAAAGGTAACTATTAGCTTTATCTCAGCTGTTCGTCCATTTACTCTTGTGCCAGCAGATACTGACGAAGACTTCATGCAGCTCATCACACCAGTTCGTACAAATTAAGTGAAAGAGGTTGAGCCTGGCTCGCCTCTTTTATGATATAATCAAAAAAGAAAAGGAGAGTAGTATGTATCAAGTTGGAAATTTTGTTGAGATGAAAAAACCACATGCTTGCACAATTAAATCAACAGGAAAAAAAGCTAATCGTTGGGAAATTACACGCGTAGGGGCAGATATCAAAATCAAATGTAGCAATTGTGACCACCTTGTCATGATGAGTCGCTATGATTTTGAACGAAAAATGAATAAGATTATTGACTAAGAACCCTTAGTTAGAGGGTTAGCAAGTTTTCCCTTTTTGTGTTATAATGTTAGGGATTGAAATGAGAACGGAGAATGAGAAACTATGGCTTTAACAGCAGGTATCGTTGGTTTGCCAAACGTTGGTAAATCAACCCTTTTTAATGCAATTACAAAAGCAGGAGCAGAGGCGGCAAACTACCCATTTGCGACTATTGATCCAAACGTTGGGATGGTGGAAGTTCCAGATGAACGCCTACAAAAACTAACGGAAATGATTACACCTAAAAAGACAGTCCCAACAACCTTTGAATTTACAGATATTGCAGGGATTGTAAAAGGAGCTTCAAAAGGAGAAGGGCTAGGGAATAAATTCTTGGCCAATATTCGTGAAGTAGATGCGATCGTTCACGTAGTTCGTGCTTTTGATGATGAAAATGTTATGCGTGAGCAAGGACGTGAAGACGCTTTTGTGGATCCACTTGCAGATATTGATACCATTAACTTGGAGTTGATTCTTGCTGACCTAGAGTCAGTAAATAAACGCTATGCGCGTGTAGAAAAGATGGCACGTACGCAAAAAGATAAGGAATCTGTGGCAGAGTTTAACGTCCTTCAAAAAATTAAACCAGTCCTTGAAGATGGAAAATCAGCACGTACCATTGAATTCACAGATGAGGAACAAAAAGTAGTCAAAGGACTCTTCCTTTTGACCACTAAACCAGTTCTTTATGTTGCTAATGTAGATGAGGATGTGGTTTCAGATCCAGATTCTATCGATTATGTTAAAAAAATTCGAGAATTTGCAGCGACAGAAAATGCAGAAGTAGTAGTTATTTCTGCGCGTGCTGAGGAAGAAATTTCTGAGTTAGATGATGAAGATAAGCAAGAGTTTCTTGAAGCACTTGGCTTGACAGAATCAGGTGTTGATAAGTTGACTCGAGCTGCTTACCACTTACTTGGACTTGGAACTTACTTCACAGCTGGTGAAAAAGAAGTTCGCGCTTGGACCTTTAAGCGTGGTATGAAAGCTCCTCAAGCAGCTGGTATTATCCACTCAGACTTTGAAAAAGGTTTTATTCGTGCAGTAACTATGTCATATGAGGATTTAGTGAAATACGGATCTGAAAAGGCAGTAAAAGAAGCTGGGCGCTTGCGTGAAGAAGGAAAAGAATATATCGTTCAAGATGGCGATATCATGGAATTCCGCTTTAATGTTTAATAACATTTAATAAATAGTGTCAATTAGGTTGGAAAAAAATTCCAACCCTTTTGGCTTTTGAAAGGAAAATAAATGACTAAATTACTTGTTGGATTAGGAAATCCAGGGGATAAATATTTTGAAACCAAGCACAATGTTGGCTTTATGTTGATTGACCAACTAGCTAAAAAACAAAACGTCACCTTTACACACGACAAGATATTTCAAGCTGACCTAGCCTCTTTTTTCCTCAATGGCGAAAAAATTTATCTTGTCAAACCAACGACGTTTATGAATGAAAGCGGGAAAGCTATTCATGCTCTATTGACTTACTATGGTTTGGATATTGAAGATTTACTCGTTATTTACGACGATCTTGACATGGAAGTTGGGAAAATTCGTTTAAGAGCAAAGGGATCAGCAGGTGGCCATAATGGTATCAAGTCTATTATTCAACATATTGGAACCCAAGTATTTAAACGTGTTAAAATAGGAATTGGAAGACCCAAAAAAGGCATGTCAGTTGTTCACCATGTTTTAAGTAAGTTTGATCAAGATGACTATGTAGGTATTTTACAGTCAATTGACAAGGTTGACGATGCTGTAAATTACTATTTACAAGAAAAAAACTTTGAGAAAACGATGCAGAGGTATAATGGATAAATGGTGACTTTATTAGATTTATTCTCAGAAAATGATCAGATAAAAAAATGGCATCAAAATCTGACAGATAAGAAAAGACAACTAATACTAGGTTTATCAACGTCTACCAAGGCTCTTGCAATTGCAAGCAGTCTAGAAAAAGAAAATAAGATTGTGTTACTGACTTCAACTTATGGAGAGACAGAACGAATTATCAGTGACCTTCTTTCTATCTTAGGAGAGGAACTTATCTATCCATTTTTGGTAGATGACTCTCCTATGGTAGAGTTTTTGATGTCTTCACAAGAAAAAATCATTTCACGAGTTGAGGCCTTGCGTTTTTTGACTGATCCATCTAAGAAAGGGATTTTAGTTTGTAATATCGCAGCAAGTCGATTGATTTTACCCTCTCCGACTAGATTTAAAGAAAGTATTATAAAAATTGCAGTTGGCGAAGAATATGACCAACACGAGCTACTTCACCGGTTAAAGGAAATAGGCTATCGCAAAGTTACTCAAGTACAGACCCAAGGTGAGTTTAGTATTCGAGGAGATATTTTAGATATTTTTGAGATGTCTCAGTTAGAACCTTTCCGCATTGAGTTTTTTGGTGATGAAGTAGATGGAATCCGAACTTTTGAAGTAGAAACACAATTATCAAAAGAAAATCAGACAGAACTCACAATCTTTCCAGCTAGTGATATGCTTTTAAAAGAAAGTGACTATTTACGAGGTCAGTCAGCTTTAGAAAAGCAAATTTCGAAGACCTTATCACCAATTTTAAAATCATACTTGGAAGAAATTTTGTCAAGTTTTCATCAAAGACAAACACATTCAGATAGTCGCAAGTTTTTGTCTTTATGTTACGATAAAACATGGACTATATTTGATTATATTGAAAAAGATACACCAGTATTCTTTGATGACTATCAAAAATTGATGAATCAGTATGAAGCCTTTGAAAGAGAATTAGCGCAATACTTTACAGAAGAGTTACAGAATAGTAAAGCATTTTCTGAGATGCAGTATTTTGCAGATACAGAGCAAACCTATAAAAAACAAAGTCCAGTTACCTTTTTCTCTAATCTGCAAAAGGGCTTAGGAAACCTCAAGTTTGATCACATTTATCAATTTAATCAATACCCCATGCAAGAGTTTTTCAATCAGTTTTCTTTTCTTAAAAAAGAAATTGAGCGATACAAAAAAATGGACTACACCATTGTTTTGCAGTCTAGCAATTCAATGGGAAGTAAAACATTGGAGGATGTTTTAGAGGAATACCAGATCAAATTGGATTCCAAAGATAAGTCAAGTATCTGTAAAGAATCTGTAAACTTGATTGAGGGTAATCTAAGACATGGTTTTCATTTTGTAGATGAAAAAATTCTCTTGATTACTGAACATGAGATTTTTCAAAAGAAATTAAAACGTCGTTTTAGAAGACAACATGCGTCAAATGCAGAGCGATTAAAAGATTATAATGAACTTGAAAAAGGGGATTACGTTGTTCACCATATCCATGGAATTGGTCAATATCTAGGAATTGAAACAATTGAAATCAAAGGTATTCACCGTGATTATGTCAGTGTTCAATATCAAAATGGTGATCAAATTTCTATCCCAGTAGAACAGATTCAGTTACTTTCCAAATATGTTTCAAGTGATGGGAAACCTCCTAAACTAAATAAATTAAATGACGGGCATTTTAAAAAAGCCAAGCAAAAAGTTAAGAACCAGGTAGAGGATATAGCTGACGATTTAATCAAACTGTATTCTGAGCGTAGTCAGTTGAAGGGTTTTGCTTTCTCAGCTGATGATGAAGATCAACATGCTTTTGATGATGCCTTCCCTTATGTTGAAACGGATGATCAACTTCGTAGTATTGAGGAAATCAAGAGAGATATGCAGGATTCTCATCCCATGGATCGACTTTTAGTTGGGGATGTTGGTTTTGGAAAGACTGAAGTTGCAATGCGTGCAGCCTTTAAGGCGGTCAATGATCACAAACAGGTTGTCGTTCTAGTTCCGACGACGGTTTTAGCACAACAACACTATACGAATTTTAAGGAACGATTCCAAAATTTTGCTGTTAATATTGATGTGTTGAGTCGCTTTAGAAGTAAAAAAGAGCAGGCAGAAACACTTGAAAAACTAAAGAATGGTCAAGTCGATATTTTGATTGGAACGCATCGTGTTTTGTCAAAAGATGTTGTGTTTTCAGATTTGGGATTGATGATTATTGATGAAGAACAACGATTTGGTGTCAAGCATAAGGAAACTTTGAAAGAGTTAAAGAAACAAGTGGATGTCCTAACCTTGACAGCTACGCCAATCCCTCGTACCCTTCATATGTCTATGCTGGGAATCCGAGATTTGTCTGTTATTGAAACTCCTCCAACCAATCGCTATCCTGTTCAAACCTATGTTTTGGAAAAGAATGATAGTGTGATTCGTGATGCTGTCTTGCGTGAAATGGAGCGTGGAGGTCAAGTTTACTATCTTTACAATAAAGTTGACACGATTGATCAGAAGGTTTCAGAGCTACAGGAGTTGATTCCAGAGGCTTCGATTGGATATGTTCATGGACAAATGAGTGAAATTCAGTTGGAAAACACTTTATTGGACTTTATTGAAGGACAATATGATATTTTGGTGACGACTACTATTATTGAGACAGGGGTAGACATTCCAAATGCCAATACCTTATTTATTGAAAATGCAGATCATATGGGCTTGTCAACCTTGTATCAATTAAGAGGAAGAGTTGGTCGTAGTAATCGCATTGCCTATGCCTATCTCATGTATCGTCCAGAAAAATCAATCAGTGAAGTCTCTGAGAAGAGATTAGAAGCGATTAAGGGATTTACAGAATTAGGCTCAGGATTTAAGATTGCGATGCGAGATCTTTCGATTCGTGGAGCAGGAAATCTCCTAGGAAAGTCCCAGTCTGGTTTCATTGATTCTGTTGGTTTTGAATTGTATTCGCAGTTATTAGAGGAAGCTATTGCTAAACGTAACGGCAATGGGAATAAAAGAACCAAAGGGAATGCTGAGTTGATTTTACAAATTGATGCCTATCTTCCTGACACTTATATTTCTGACCAACGACATAAGATTGAAATTTACAAGAAAATTCGTCAAATTGACAACCGTGTCAACTATGAAGAATTACAAGAAGAATTGATGGATCGCTTTGGAGAATATCCAGACGTAGTAGCCTATCTTTTAGAGATTGGTTTGGTCAAATCATACTTGGATAAGGTCTTTGTAGAACGTGTGGAGAGAAAAGAAAATAAGATTACAGTTCAATTTGAAAAAGTTACTCAACGACTGTTCTTGGCTCAAGATTATTTTAAAGCCTTATCCGCAACGAACTTAAAGGCAGCTATAGCTGAGAATAAGGGATTAATGGAAGTCGTATTCGATGTCCGAAACAAGAAGGATTATGAAATTTTAGAAGGTTTGCTGATTTTTGGAGAAAGTTTATTAGAGATAAAAGAATCAAAGGAAGCAAATCTCATCTGACATTTTTCTTCTATAAAAAAGATAAAAATGGTACAATAATAATTTGAGGTAATAAAAATGAGATTAGACAAATATTTAAAAGTATCACGAATTATTAAGCGCCGTACAGTCGCAAAAGAAGTAGCAGATAAAGGTAGAATCAAGGTGAATGGAATCTTGGCAAAAAGTTCAACGGATTTGAAAGTTGATGACCAAGTGGAAATTCGCTTTGGAAATAAGTTGTTGCTTGTTAAAGTACTGGAGATGAAAGATAGTACAAAAAAAGAGGATGCAGCAGGAATGTATGAAATTATCAGTGAAACACGGGTAGAAGAAAATGTCTAAAAATATTGTACAGATGAACAATCCTTTTATTCAAAATGAGCACCAACGTCGTCGTTACCTGATGAAGGAGAGACAAAAACGAAATCGTTTCATGGGTTGGGTTCTTATTTTGATGATTTTGTTGTTTATTTTACCAACTTATAACTTGGCCCAAAGCTATAATCAGTTATTACAACGTCGTCAGCAATTGACAGAGTTGAAAGAACAATACCAAACTCTTAGTGATGAAAAGGATAAGGAATCTGCTTTTGCTGCGAAGTTGAAAGATGAAGACTATGTAGCAAAATATGCACGCGCCAAGTACTATTACTCAAAGAAACGAGAAGCAATTTACACCATTCCTGATTTGCTTCCGAGGTAATGTCATGGAAAATTTATTAGAAGTTGTTGAGCAGTTTTTAAGTTTATCAGATGAAAAATTAGAGGAATTAGCAACTAAAAATCATTTATTACGATTACAAGAAGAAAGGGAAGGGAAGAATGCGTAAGTTCTTAGTAGTGTTATCGCTACTATCTGTTTTTATCATAACTTCAAGAGTAGTTAGCACAGAAAAACAGCTTCCTTACTCTTCACAAGAAATTTATTATCTAACTGAGTCTGATCATGGATTCTACTATAAAGAACCCCTTGAATCGCCAATGGTTTATGGAGAAACAGCTGTCTATGCTAATGAAGATCTTGTAAAGGAGTCTGGAAAATTGACTCCTGGAACCACCTTTAAAATCGTAGAATGGCGTTTGAATAGACAAGGTATTCCTGTTTTTAAATTAGATAATCACCAGTTTATCCTTGCAGATAAGCGCTTGGTCTATGATCAAAGTCAAGTTCAAACTCAAAATAGACAAGTATGGTTGGAACCGGGGTTTGTTATTTATAACAGTCCTTATGGTGCTAAAGAAATTTCTTCATCCCTCTCTCCCTATCAACGCGTAACAGTAGATAGAACCCTCTTTGCTGAGGGACAAGAATTTCTTCATATTGATCAAGTTGGGTGGGTATCAAAAGAGTTCGTCTCAGAAGAAGATAATCGTATCCAGAAGGTTCAAGAAGTCTTGTCAAACAACTATCAGAATGAAAATTATTCTATTTATGTTAAACAGCTGAGTACAGGAAAAGAGGCTGGGGTGAATGAAGACAGCAAACTCTATGCGGCCAGCATCTTGAAACTGACTTACCTTTATTATGCTCAAGATAAGATAAATCAAGGGGAATATACGCTGAACAGTAACTTCAAGTATATCCCAGAGGTAAATAGCTTTCCCGGATCCTATAAACCAGAAGGTAGCGGTAGTTTACCTAAAACAGGAGACAACAAAGACTACAGCCTCCAACAATTAATTACCAAGGTAACAAAGGAGTCTGACAATGTTGCTCATAATATTTTAGGTTATTATGTGACCAATCAATCTGACGGGGCTTTTAAAGAAAAAATGTCCACCATTATGGGTGAAGATTGGGATGTGAATGATAAATTGACTTCTTCAAAAATGGCTGGAAAGGTCATGGAAGCTATTTATAATCAGAATGGCTTTGTACTAGAGTCTCTAAGCAAGACGAATTTTGATAACCAACGAATTGCGAAAGGTGTTTCGGTTAAGGTAGCTCATAAAATTGGAGATGCCGACGAATTTAAACATGACACTGCGATTGTCTATACGGACTCTCCTTTCGTTCTCTCTATTTTCACCAAAAATTCTGATTATGACACCATTGCTAAGATAGCCAAGGATGTCTATGAGGTTCTAAAATGAGAGAGCAGGATTTTTTAAATCATTTTCTCCAAAAAGAGTATTTCAAAAAACATTCTAAAGTTATGTTAGCTCTATCTGGTGGACTGGATTCGATGTTTTTATTCCATCTATTATCTACTTATCAAAATGAGTTAGAAATTAAGCTGATTGTAGCACATGTCAATCACAAGCAGAGAAGCGAGTCTGACTGGGAGGAAAATGAACTAAGGAAGTTAGCTGATGCAGCTGGACTTCCTATTTACATCACAAGCTTTTCAGGAGACTTTTCAGAAGCGCGTGCTCGAGAGTTTCGTTATGATTTTTTTAGAAAAATCATGAAAGAGGTTGAAGCGACTGCCTTGGTCACTGCCCACCATGCAGATGATCAGGTTGAAACGATTTTGATGCGCTTGATTCGAGGAAGTCGGCTACGTCATTTAACAGGAATAAAAGAAAGTCAAGTAGTTGATGATATTGAAATCATCCGTCCCTTATTGCATTTTCATAAAAAGGACTTTCCACCAATTGTTCATTTCGAAGATCAAACAAATCAGGAAAATGCTTATTTTCGAAATCGCATTCGAAATAAGTATTTACCAGAACTTGAAAAAGAAAATCCTCGTCTTAAATCCGTCCTTTTAGATTTAGGAAGGGAAATTTCAGATTACCAAGCAGCAATAACGGAGCTTTCTAAACAAATTGATGTGGAAAATTTGAATGAGCTCTTTTCATACTCTCAACAAACTCAAGGGATTTTACTCCAGAACTATCTTAATCAATTCCCAGACTTAAATCTGACAAAGGCTCAGTTTACTGAAGTTCGACAGATTTTAGCAACTAAAAGTCAGTATCGTCACTCACTGAAAAATGGTTATGAATTGATCAAAGAGTATCAGAATTTTCGAGTTTGCAAAATCAGTCCACAGGCTGATGAAAAGGAAGATGAACTTGTGTTACACTATCAAAATCAAGTTCGATATATGGGTCATTTATTTTCCTTTGGCATTCCTATTGAAGGGGACGCTGTTCAAAAAATAATAGTTTCACGGGAAACACCTGTATATATTAGATGTCGAAAATCTGGCGATGTTCTTATTCTGAATGGGCATCGAAAGAAACTGAGACGTTTATTTATAGATTTGAAAATCCCTATTGAAAAACGAAAAACAACCCCTATTATTGAGCAATTTGGAGAAATTGTCTCAATTTTAGGAATTGCTATCAGTGATTTGAGTAAAAACACGAAAAATGATATAATGAACACTGTACTTTATATAAAAAAAATAGATAGGTAAAAAGATGTTAGAACACGATATTAAAAAAATCCTCGTTTCACATGATGAAATTACAGAAGCAGCTAAAAAGCTAGGTGCGCAACTAACAAAAGAATATGAGGGGAAAAATCCAATTCTTGTTGGAATTTTGAAAGGATCGATTCCTTTTATGGCTGAATTGGTCAAACATATTGATACGCATATTGAGATGGACTTCATGATGGTATCTAGTTACCATGGTGGAACAGCAAGTAGTGGTGTCATCAATATCAAGCAAGACGTGACTCAAGATATCAAAGGAAGACATGTTTTATTTGTAGAGGATATCATCGATACAGGTCAAACTTTGAAGAATTTGAAAGATATGTTTATTGCAAGAGAAGCAGCTTCTGTTAAAATCGCGACTTTGTTAGACAAACCAGAAGGACGCATTGTTGAAATTGAAGCGGATTATACCTGCTTTACTATTCCAAATGAGTTTGTAGTAGGTTATGGTCTGGACTATAAAGAAAATTATCGTAACCTTCCTTATGTTGGAGTATTGAAAGAGGAAGTTTATTCAAATTAGAAAGATCTATCTTTAATGAAAAAACAAAATAATGGTTTAGTTAGAAATCCATTTCTATACTTGTTAATTATCTTCTTCCTTGTGACAGGATTCCAGTATTTTTACTCTGGAAATACTGCTGGACGAAGCGAAAAAATTAACTATACAGAATTGGTAAAAGAAATTACAGCAGACAATGTAAAAGAATTGACCTATCAGCCAAATGGTAGCATCATTGAGGTGTCTGGTGTTTATAAAAATCCTAAGACTAGTAAAGAAGAAACAGGAATTCAATTTTTCACTCCTACAGCTACAACAGTAGAAAGATTCTCAAGTACTATTCTTCCGTCTGATTCAACAGTTTCAGAATTGCAAAAACTTGCTTCTGAACATCAGGCTGAGGTTACAGTCAAACATGAGAGTTCAAGTGGTATGTGGATCAATATCCTTGTTTCTGTTGTGCCATTTGCTATTCTCTTCTTCTTCCTATTCTCTATGATGGGAAATATGGGAGGAAATAATAGTAGAAATCCAATGAGTTTTGGACGTAGCAAGGCCAAAGCTGCTAACAAAGAAGATATCAAGGTACGATTCTCAGATGTTGCAGGTGCCGAGGAAGAAAAACAAGAATTAGTCGAAGTTGTTGAATTCCTAAAAGATCCAAAACGATTTACAAAGCTTGGTGCGCGTATTCCTGCGGGTGTTCTTTTGGAGGGGCCTCCCGGGACAGGTAAAACCTTACTTGCTAAGGCAGTTGCTGGAGAAGCAGGAGTTCCATTCTTTAGCATCTCAGGATCTGACTTTGTAGAAATGTTTGTCGGAGTTGGTGCAAGCCGTGTTCGTTCTCTTTTTGAGGATGCAAAAAAAGCAGCACCAGCCATTATCTTTATCGATGAAATTGATGCTGTTGGTCGCCAACGTGGTGTCGGCCTCGGTGGAGGAAATGATGAACGTGAACAAACCTTGAACCAACTCTTGATTGAGATGGATGGTTTTGAGGGAAATGAAGGAATCATCGTTATCGCTGCGACGAACCGTTCAGATGTTCTAGATCCAGCTCTTCTGCGTCCAGGACGTTTTGATAGAAAAGTCTTAGTTGGCCGTCCTGATGTTAAAGGTCGTGAAGCAATCTTGAAAGTTCATGCTAAAAATAAACCTCTGGCAGACGATGTTGATTTGAAACTAGTTGCCCAACAAACCCCAGGATTTGTGGGAGCTGACTTAGAAAATGTTCTAAACGAAGCGGCCTTAGTTGCTGCCCGTCGCAACAAGTCAGTCATTGATGCTTCAGATATTGATGAGGCAGAGGACAGAGTGATTGCGGGACCATCTAAGAAAGATAAAACAGTATCACAAAGAGAACGTGAATTGGTTGCATATCACGAGGCTGGACATACCATTGTTGGTTTAGTCTTGTCAAATGCCCGTGTTGTTCATAAAGTGACCATCGTGCCACGTGGACGTGCAGGTGGATACATGATTGCACTTCCTAAAGAAGACCAAATGCTTCTTTCTAAAGAAGATATGAAAGAGCAATTGGCAGGTTTGATGGGTGGTCGTGTAGCTGAAGAGATTATCTTTAATGTCCAAACGACAGGAGCTTCAAATGACTTTGAACAAGCTACTCAGATGGCGCGTGCAATGGTCACTGAATACGGTATGAGTGAAAAACTTGGCCCAGTTCAATATGAAGGTAATCATGCTATGTTTGGTGCACAAAGTCCTCAAAAATCAATTTCAGAGCAAACAGCCTATGAGATTGATGAGGAAGTACGTTCATTATTGAATGAGGCACGAAACAAAGCTGCTGAGATTATTCAGTCAAATCGTGAAACTCATAAACTGATTGCGGAAGCATTGTTGAAATACGAAACATTAGATAGTACACAGATTAAATCTCTTTACGAAACAGGTAAAATGCCTGAGACCGTAGAAGAGGAATCCCATGCCCTATCTTATGATGAAGTAAAATCAAAAATGAGTGAAGAAAAATAACCCCAGAGAGGCCAAGCCTCTCTTTTTATGTGCCGTTGAGGGAGGAAGAAGTATAGAATAGAGAAAGTAGACTCAGGGGCTCGCGCATTTTGCTAAACTAAATGCAGAAAGGAGAGGTCTATGAATCTAAAAGAGTTGTATGAAGAAAGTAAAGGGATTGTAAACAAGTGCCGCAAAGAATACCATTTACATCTGTGGGAGAAAGAGGACTGGGACCAGGAGGGAATGATGTGCCTGTATGAACTAGTGAACCAGTATCCAGAGTTACTAGAGGGTGAGCGTCATCGACTATATGTCTGCTTTAAAACCAAATTCCGCAATCGTATCTTGGACTACATCCGCAAACAAGAAAGTCACAAGCGCCGTTTCGACAAAGAGCCTTATGAGGAGGTGAGCGAAATCAGCCATCGCCTGGGAGAAAAAGGCCTGAGACTAGATGATTACTATCTCTTTCACGAACTTCTAAGGAATTACAAGGCAAGTCAGGGGAAAGAAAAACAAGAACAACTTGACCGTCTAATGGGAGGAGAATGTTTTAAAGGACGCAAGGCACTTCTAGGAGAATTAAGAGTGGTATTGAGTGATTTTAGATAAACTGAAAATAGGCAAAAAAGTCCTTGACAAAGTTTGAAAAGTAGGTATAATAGAAAGAGTTGAAAAACTCAAGGTCCGTTGGTCAAGGGGTTAAGACACCGCCTTTTCACGGCAGTAACACGGGTTCGAATCCCGTACGGACTA